>JAFGDQ010000055.1 GCA_016932015.1 Spirochaetota bacterium
AAATTTCATTTCTAAGCTCTTTTTATTCTATTATCGTAAAAAGAGCTTTCTTTCTAATTCAGGTCTCCTAAATTCTACGCTATCAATATTTTATTTCAATGACTTAATAAAGACATTAATTCCTAAGCATCTGCGCCATATGGCAAATATTAGTTTAGGTGTGACTGCGAGTCAAATTTAGCTGTTGAGAATATTCAAAAAATTCAACTGAAAAGGATTTTCCTTAGCGGAAAAATTTTACAAAAAAAATAAATAAAGGGGATACTGCTACAGCAATCCCCTTATATTTAACTGCAAATTTTTCCGGGATTTCTCCGAAAAATTCCGGATTACCAGCGTTTCCCATGGCCTCTGTCGCCGCCTCTGCCGCCGCCTCCGCTGCGTCTTCCTGAATTGCTGCCATATTTTCCTTTTTTGTTATCCTTTGGCAAGGCTTCATTTACCCTGATATTTTTGCCTTTCATATCAGATCCGTCCAGTCCTTTAATAGCTGCTATTCCTTCCTCTTTAACCGGCATTTCAATAAATCCGAATCCCCTTGACTCTCCACTAAAACGGTCTTTAATCAGATTAACAGAATTTACATTTCCATAGCTTTCAAAAGCGCTCTGAAGATCCTCTTCTGTGACCTGATCTGACAAGTTTCCTGCATAAATATTCATGATAATCTCCTTTAATTTATTTGAAGTATATAATCTTTGCTTACCGATGTTTTCAGAAGATAATAATCAAACCCTTTAGCATTCGGAGTAAAACCGGATTATATCCTGAGTAAACTTAACAGACACATTCACCAGAAAATATGCGTTAAAAAGTAATAATCCAATTTTGAGCAAACATTCCATAACTTTTTATAGGATAATAATTTAGTAAGGCTTGTTCATTGATTTAAAAGTATAATCAAGGAGAGTTTTTATTAAAAATAACTATTTAAAAAGAATCCAATTAAGTTTAAATGAAAAAAATTTCCCGGGTAACGACCATTTTCAATGAAAAAGTATTTTATTATCTTATGCGGGAAATCTCGCATTATATCCCAGAAAAAGCAAACACATATTATTAATTTAAATTATTTATTTTATTTATTAAGCAAATGAACAACCCCGCCGCAACAGCAGGGTATCAAAAACAAAATACCCTTTACGCGGCAAGCCGCGGGGAATTATACCAAAAAAAATTAAATGAAGGGACAATTCACTTAATGGCCATTCATGAATGGCCATTATTCAGTATAATTACCCGCATCCGATTTTCTCCCGCGTCTTTGCGAACAGTCTGCTACATCGTATCCTGATAAAATATGAATAAGTTCAATTCTCATTCATATTTATCTTGACAACATATTTTTTTGCAACCAAATGGGCCAATAAACTGTCTGATAATATGTAAAGTCAAAAATATATTATTAAGCAATTTGGAGCGCTTGCGCCATTTTATGTAAGTCATAATATAAATGACGGATGGCGTATTAATCCTGGGAAAATTCTATCCAGATAAATCTGCAGTCCAATAAATTGTACTTCTTTTCTCTGTATCCACTTTTCTTATATACAGACGTGCAATTGAATTCTATTGAAATTGCACCTGTATTGGCCGGAAAATGGAATCGGGAAATCCGCTATTTAATTCTTTAATTCTATTAAAGTAAGTTCTCCTAAAAGCATGTCAGTAAAAGACTTATAAAATAAATTCAGGAGAATTATATGAATAAATTATTATTAACCGGGGTTTTTAAACCTTATGGTGTAACAGATGAATACGGTGAAGCATTATGTTCCATGGAGCTTCTGTATAATCAGGTAACACGCGAACAGGGCATTCATTCCCCGAGATCCAATAATTTAAGCTTCGGACTATACTTATTGGCGGAAAACATACAAACTCAATCAACTGTGCTGGATTTTCCTTCATGGAAAAATTTTACGAATGAAGTGGATAAGGGGCAGTACACTCACATAGGGATTTCATTTATAGTCCCCAATGTTCTGAAAGCTCATCGAATGGCATCTTATATACGCAGGCATGCGCCTGATATTAAGATCATTCTCGGAGGCCACGGAACTGCCATCCCTGATTTACAAAATATGGTGGATTGCGATGAGATCTGCCATGGTGAAGGCGTATCCTGGCTCAGAAATTATTTCGGGGAGGATACAAACAGGCCTATCATTCATCCTGCTGTCAGGACAAGCGTCAGATCGTTTGTATATGGTGCTCCTTTAATGGAAAAAGCAGGTACTATTTTATCAGGCGTCGGCTGCCAGAACTCATGCAGTTTCTGTTCTACTTCTCACAAGTTCGACAGAAAATATATAGCGTTTCTTGATACAGGCAAAGATATTTACGATGCCTGCATAAAAGATGAAGAGGAGCTAGGTGTAACTGATTTCGCTCTTATGGATGAAAATTTCTGTAAAAGCGATACAAGAGCAAGACAGCTGCTTGCGGAAATGGAGAAAAAGAATAAGGCATACACATTCAGCGCATTTTCCTCTGCTGAAGCTGTAACTAAAATGGGTGTTGATTTTCTTGTCAGAATGGGAATTAATTTATTATGGATCGGAGTTGAATCCAAAGCCGATCTTTTTGAAAAAACCAAAGGAATCGATCTCCATGCTCTGATCAAAAAACTGCAGGATAACGGCATCACAGTGCTTGCATCTCTTATACTTTTCCTCGAGCATCATGATAAAGAAAATATTCATGAGGAAATTGACTGGGCAATCAGCATGGAATCGGACCTTCTTCAGTTTATGCAGCTTGGTTTAAATCCCGGAACCCGCATATATAAAGAATATGATGAAAAAGGAAAGCTTATGCGCGACTTTCCATGGCAGCGCCGTCACGGGCAGGATACAATCTGGTTTAATCATCCGAATTTCACTTTACCTGAATCATCCGATTATCTGCGAAACGCATTCAGCAGGAAATATGAAACACATGGTCCTTCTATTATGAATATGGCGCATACCGCGGTAAAAGGTTATCTATCTGCTAAAAAAGCAATGGCAAAAAGAGAAAAAAAGAAACTCGTCTGGAATCCGGAAAAGAATGCATATTTAAAACAGTCCGGGGCAAAACCTGATTTGTATATGAAACTTCGCCTTGAAGCAATGAAAAAAAGTGCAATGAAATTCCGGCCTGCGCTTAAAACAATGATAAAATATTCTCCGAATAAAGAAGCAGCTGAGAAAGGCCATATGATTATAGACTTATTCAATCAAACTTTCGGGCCGGTTTCAATAAAAGACAGGATTATGGATTTTATAGTTCAATCAACAGCAATCGTAGAAAATTTACGTTTTAAAATAAACGGTGTTATAATGCGTCAGCCGCCTGTTATCAGAACAGTCTATAAAGACCGTTCAAGAAAAAACACACAGGAGAGTAAAAATAACGGACCAATAAAATCCGCTTCAATAGCTGAGCCTGTAAATGCTGCGGCATCTTTATCCTGAAAAATCAGGTCTTATTATCTATGCGTATAACGTTTTGCATTTGAATTGATTGATGAATTTGAATCTTTTGAATGATAAAAGATATGCTGCCCGATGGACAAACCTGTATACATCTGGAAAAATAATAACCAGTATCCAGGCTATAGATCCTGATAAAAAACTCATCCATTTTAAAAATGAACCTGAGGGGTGAATCCTTCAAGGTCAGGAGCATAGAGTTCTAACTAAAGTTTTTACTTTTGCATTAATAAAGCTAGTGACAGCAGTGAAAAAATAAAAACTTCAGTATTACCTATAGTGCGGAATAAAATTAAAATGCTTAATTTGACTGGCTTTTATATTAGCATCATCGCTAAAATGATTTGATGCCGCTATTCCTGCGTATTCTTTTTTTTTGAACGGAAAAACCGAATTTACCAAGAGATTCCGAAACAGAACAGTAATGTCCGTGATTGTAGCATAATAATTTTGCCTTATCAAGACGCAGCCTGTCGCTCTTGTCTATCAGGCTTGTCTCGACATTGACAGCAACCACCTCTCCAATAAACATATGATGACTGCCGAGCTCCTTGATCGAATCAACACGGACTTCAATTCCAACCGGACACTCCTGAATAAGCGGCGCTTTTACAACTGAAGCCTGCTGAGTATGAAGGCCGCAGCTTTCGAATTTATTCAGATCACGCCCTGATTTTACACCGCAAAAATCAACTGCAGTTGCCAGGTTCTCACCCGGAAGGTTGACAATAAATTCCCCTGACTTTTTAATAAGCTCATAGGAATAGCGTTCAGGCCGTAATGATATGGACAGCATCGGAGGATTGGTGCATACTGTTCCCGCCCACGAAACAGTAATAACATTAATTGCATCTTTGGATTTCGATGTTACAAGTACAGCAGGAACAGGATACAGCATTGTACCCGGTTTCCATACTGTTTTGGAAAATGTTTCTCTCTTTGTTTTGCTTACTTTTATATATTTCTTTTTTTTCTTTCCGGAATAATCCATTTTCATTTATTTCCATATATATTCAAATTTAACAGTCAGTGCTTTCAATCAAAGTCGTGATACAAGTATGTATTGAATCAATCAGCCGGCTTTTTTGCAAATACATAAGCTCTTCTGCTCTGATATTCAATATCAGGATACGGCTCTCTCTCGATCAGATCAATACTACCAAAACCGCACTTTTTCAGACAGAGAGTAATAAATTCATTGCGGAAAAACATAAAGTCAATATTGATATTCTTACCAAGAAATTCATCCAGATGTATAGTTTCTCCGCCAATATGATAAGTGAAAAGGAAAAGGCCGCCAGGTTTTATAACACGGTAAATCTCACGAAAAGCTTCAGCAACCTGATCTTCAGTAAAATGAACAATAGCATAGAATGATAATACCGCAGCAATCGAATTATTATCAAATTCAAGCTCAAGAATATTTCCCTGCTGAAAGTGTAAATATGGATATTTTATTTTAGCCTGTTCAATAATCAATTCAGACAGATCAAGTCCGGATATTTCAACTCCAAGATTCTTTACGTACGCCGCAGTATGCCCGGAGCCGCAGCCGAAATCCCATACCGGTTTTGCGCTGCCAACCTCACGTGAGAACCGATCCAGAATTTCCCTGTCTTTCGGTTTCTTTTCGTGTTCACCGGAAGAGGCTTCAGTATATTCATTTGACAGACTATTATAAACCCTGCTTATTTTATTTAAATCCTGTCCCATAGCAATTATCCTGATGATTTTCACTCCTATTATTCATAATGAAACCCGGATTAATTAAGATGCAAGCTAATTTATACTCTATTTGTAAAATCTTGTTTTTTTGAAAACAGGATATAAAAAAGCTCAATCACAACAAAAACAAGACCTTTCATTCAGGTGTGTCTTCACGATCTAATTCCATAAAGCGGATCAACGACACGTACCATGCATATAAATTAATATCAATTTAAAACCCGCGCAAAATCTGTTTGACAGCAAACCACCAGCACATGGATACTTTAAAATTCTTACCTGATATAATTTTGTTATGCTCACACAGGAGACATTACCCTTGGAACAGATAATTACCCGCGATAAAAACTTCTATAAAACATTTTTCCCTTTATTGATCGTAATAGGCCTTCAGTACCTGGCCGGCCTGACAGTAAACCTGGTGGACAACATCATGCTCGGGGCATATTCGGAACTCTCCCTTGCCGGAGCTACTATAGTCAACCAGATTCAGTTTATGCTTCAGCAGCTTGTAGCTGGAATCGGTATGGGTGTTGCTGTGCTCGGAGCACAGTATTGGGGCAAGGGAGAAGTAGACCCCATACGCAGGATCGCTTCAGTAGGACTGACCTTTGCGCTTGTGGCCGGATTCCTGTTTTTCATAACAACCGTAACCATGCCTTCATATGCCCTAAGACTTTTTACAGATGATAAAGCAGTAATAGCTGAAGGCATCACATACCTCAGACTCATGTGCTGGACATTTATTCTTTTTTCAATCTCAAACACTCTTGTGCACTGCCTGCAGAGCGTTGAAACAGCTTTTATCGGGACACTCATGTCCGTAAGTACCATAATAATAAATTCAATATTAAATTACTGTTTCATATACGGAAATTTCGGAGCGCCTGAACTGGGCATAGTCGGAGCAGGAATAGCAACACTCGTAAGCCGTACAATTGAGCTTGTAATCATCATTGCATATATTCTTTGTGTAGATAAAAAACTCAAGATGAAAGTCAGTCATTTACTTTCATTTGATATGACATTTCTGAAAGACTTTTTCAGGGTTTCCGTTCCTCTGGTAATAAGCGGCGGCTTATGGGGCGTGGCACAGGCTGCACAGCTTTCAATACTGGGGCATATTGACGCGACAGTCATTGCCGCTAACAGCATCGCGAATATGGTGTTTGTTATTTTTGCTGTACTGGGAATTGCAAGCGCAAGCGCTTCCTCAGTTACCATAGGGAAAACAATCGGCAGCGGCAGGCTTGACCTTGTGCGGCCGTACGCAAGAACCCTTCAGTTTACTTATTTAATTATAGGACTGCTCGCAGGAGCGGGCATTTTCTTCTGCAGAGAATTCATTGTAAATTTTTATTCAATAACCGGTGAAACACGTGAATTAGCTCTTCAGTTTCTGATAATATTAAGTATAACAACTGTCGGCACATGCTATGAATATCCTGTAGCATCCGGTATAATTGCAGGAGGCGGCGATACCAAATATCCCGCGATTGTAGAGAATACATTCATGTGGCTGTTTATAATTCCGTCAGCTTTTCTTAGCGCTTTTGTATTTGAATTCTCTCCTGTTGTGACATTCTGCTTTCTTAAAATTGACCAGCTTTTAAAATGCATACCGAACGGGATACGATGCAACAGATACAAATGGGTGCGCCAGCTGACGAAACCCGATTAATAATTATTACATGTCAAAAAACAGCCCGCGGAATAATTCGCGGGCTGTTCACCATAAAAATTAAATATTTCTCAAAAAAGCCGTCCCGTCAGATTTTTTTGTCAACAGGACTCAGTTCACAATTTTTTTACGATGTATTTGTTTATTCCTCTACTGTTTCATCAAGCTCCGGAAATTCAAGAACAGAATATCCAATTCCATTGCCGGCAATTGTCTCCCAGGTATCGTCATCACCATCGTCATTAAAAAATATCATATAAGTACCGTATTCTCTGTACTTTTCGATTTTATTAACAGTACTTCCGGTAATCGTATATAACAGGTGATAATCCGCCTCATCATCCGGCGTTCCCCATGTCTCATCAGTACCGCTGCCCGTATAAAAATATTCATCAGTGAGATTATTTGATCCATCATATGTGAAAGTCTTCAGGAGGGCGAGATTATCATCAGCAGTGCCCCAGTCTCCGTCAGCGCCCGGATCGGAATAATGCTTTGAAATTTCAAGCAGTCCGCTTGAGCCGTTATATTCAAATACCGTGTATGATGCAGTTGAAAAATTATCAGCTATCCATGAAGGATTTGCATCAGTAACAGTAATAGAGCCGGCTACTGATCCATTCAAAGAACCGGAAAGATTTCCTGTAAGGTCTATTGTTCCCTGCAGGGTCTTTATAATTTTGCCGTCAGCTAATATGTCACCGTCATCGTATCCGTTAAAGCAGTATTTAACTGTAATAACATCATCTTCTGAAACCCTGACAGTAATTGTAATATTGCCTGCTTTTGATCCTGTAATAATAACACCGTTATTGGTAATTTCAAGATTATCATAAATACTTTCCAGCCTGTCTATGACTTCATTTACAAAATCAGCCATCTCAGGATCAATATTAATAATAGTGCTTAACTCAACGCCTTCGTGAGAAAAATTTGCTCCGCCTGCGTAATAATACCCGCCGTCAATATATCCCGCACTTACTTCAAGATTGAATGCAATTTCAAGAGAGTCAGCATCAGGGTGTGTATAGGTTGTTTCCTTAATCTTTTTTGAATCCGTATTATAGTCATATTCAGTATATTCAAGCAGAGTCGTATCATCAGAATCAACTTTTTCTTTCTTTGTCAATCTGCCGTTCGTATAAGTGTAATTAAATGTATAAAGTTTTTCATCCTTTGAAGGGCCGGTGTAGCAGACTGCACTCTGCGGAGAGCCGCTGCTGTATGAATACTCGGTATAAAGCCTGCAGCTCGTTTTGTTAACATCTTCATAGTCTGACTTTGTTAACACATTACCAGAACCATCATATGTATAATCTGTTATTTCAAATTCTGTATCTGTTCCGTAACCTTTAAATTTTGTCACGCTTGTAAGATTATCGCTCGCATCATACTGACATGTTGAATATTCTTCTATATTATCATATTGATATGTCAAATACGAAACAGTATCACCCGGTGCAGAGAAAGAATCCAGTTTTTCAGTTACTGAACTTAATACTCCGCTCGTGGGATAATCATATAACAAGTGACTTAGAACTGTAGTTTCATCAGAAGTATCATAATCGGAAATAACATTGATAGTACTGTCATCGTTATATGTATAACCGGTCATAATTATCAGAGTATCATCCGCATCATATTCACGAAGATATGATAGATCATCATCGCTGTATTCATATGTCCAGTAGGCAAGTTTCTCATCTGAAGTATTGTACTTTGTTTTAGTAACCGGTTTTCCTGAAGTATTGTTGTCATATGTATGGTAATTTGCAATAACATCATCCGATGTAATCCATTCGCCGTCTGTTCCGGGACTAGTATATACAAAATCACCTGTTGCTGCTTCTCCGCTGTACTCAAAAACTGTATACTCTGCGATAATATCATCATTAGTGAACCATGTTAAGTCATCGCCTTTGCCTGCATATTTTACTTCAATAACTTTGTTTTCATTTCCGTCAAGTTCGGAGTATGTATAATATTCGACATTCCCGATTGAATTGTATTTAACATTTGCAGTTCGTGAAACAGCCGGCATTCTGTAGCTGACCACTTTAGAATCTATCATCTCATCTTTTGCTGCAAATGCTTTTATCTCTGTAAGAAAATCAATGGTAACTGAAGCGCCTTCAACAGCAGTGGAGCTGGTTTTGGGATCGCTCCCGTCGACTGTGTATTTTATTACAGCACCATCAGTTGAAGAAGACATCTGAATTAAATAATTTGTCCCTCTCACATGGCTGAATTCAGGCGGGCATACATAATTGCTCATGTCATTATCATAACAGCCATCGCATCCGAACGCAAAACAGGCTCCGGACAGAAGTATCACAAGAAAACTCTTTGGAAATCTCATAATTTTTACCTTATTTGTTCTTTATTTATATATTTTATGAAGAATTGGCATATCCAGTAAATATATACAGAATTTAGATTAGTGTCAATAAGCGGATTATCAAAATAAACTGTTCTTTATTTTTTTATACACATCATAACTATTAGTATATTTTTAAAGCTTGACTATAATCCGGATTATTTATTTTTTAGATTAAAAATACTATACTGGCAAGAAAGGGATTTCTTATGATGGAAAAATATTCATATATAGACTCATATCTTGAAAGAATAAATTACAAAGGAAGTACAGCGGTATCGGAAGAGACACTACGCGAACTGCATATTGCGCATACATTGAACGTACCGTTTGAAAATATTGATGTTTTTTACAAACAGCCCGTACTTCTTGATGAGAATTCCCTGTTTGAAAAAATTGTTAATGGCAGACGGGGCGGTTATTGCTTTGAAATGAACGGTATTTTTTCAATAGTATTAAAAAAACTGGGATTCAGGGTTACGGATCTGCTGGCAAGAGGAACTATAGACGGAATTAATTACTCACCCAGAACACATCAGGCATTAATGGTTGAAACAGGAAATACAAAATGGATCGCGGACGTTGGTTTCGGCAATGACGGAATTATTGCTCCGCTTCTGCTTGAAGACGAATCTGATCAGAAACAGTTCGCGCATACATATAGAATAATCAGCGATCAGAATTCCGGTTATTTACTGCAAAAAAAACTGGAAGATAATTACAACAGTTTATACAAGTTTACCCTGGAAGCATGCACACCGGAAGATTTTCTTATGTCAAATCATTTCACATCAACATTCCCCCAGTCCTTTTTTCTCATGATGAGAATGTGCACAATGCCCACAAAAGAAGGCAGAATTACTCTTACAGATAAACATTTTAAAATAATAAGCAACGGTAATACAACAGAAAAGCCTGTCGCAAATGAAGAAGAATTCAAAAAAATCCTTAATGAAAAATTCAGTCTGGATCTTGAGTTTATTCTTCAGACATGCTGAAACAGGCCGCATTTTTAATTGCTGATGACAATTAATGTACATTATTGGCAGAAGCATCTCTTCCGGTTCAGGCAAATATGAAATATCTACTTTCATTACTAATATTATTTTTCATAAACACATGCCTGATCGCATTGCCCCGCGACGGTTATGTTTCAATTGAATCAGATAAGATATACACTCTCTCAAATAAATGGTTCTTTAAAGCAGAAGATAATCTGCGATATAAAGAGATTGATATAGATACATCCGACTGGGATTTGACGTATTCACATTTACCATGGTCTCTAAGTAAAGGTAAAAATAAATACAAGGAAAACGGATGGTTTCGTTTAAACATCGAACTGGACAGAATAAATCCCATCTCACTCCCATCCCCCGGCATTTCAGGGGAGCACAATTTTATCTGAATGGTTATTTTGTGCATGAGACACGCCCTTTTTCAAAAGACGGGAAAACACCTTTAATTGCAGGCAAGCCTGATATCATCAAATTTCCTTTACATTATCTGCGTAAAGGTATGAATATTTTAGCAATCAGAACAGGTGCTCTTGATTTTTCCGGGGGGTTCGACGGGAAACTGCTCCTGGGAGCGAATGAAAAAATTAAGTCTGTCTGGATGAGAAACATCCTTTGGAATTTTTGTATCGGCTCTATCTTCATTTTTCTTAGTTTTTATTTTCTTCTTTATTATTGGAGAAGAAAAAATGAAAAATATTATCTGTTTTTTTCAGCCATGTCTTTTTTTGGCGGCCTCTGGAGTATAGCTTTTAAGGGTTATATTCAATGGATATTTGATTATCAGTGGATATATATATTATTTGTTCATAATGGTGAATTTCTTTTTTCCTACATGTTTGTTAATTTTGTTAATTCCTTTCTGAATTATAAGAAAACAATTATAACAAAAATATTTCTTCTTTTTTATATAATTCTCAGCATAACTGTAACGATAGAATTTTTCATTACAGGATCTATTTTTTATTTTATAAAATATTTATACGACCTTTTTTTGTTTAGCTGCATACCTGTAAATCTTTATTTGATTTTCCTTTGTATTAAGGGTATAAAACAAAAAATATCTTTTTCAAATAGATTGTTATTAGGAATTATCTTGTACAGCATTGCTACAGTCTTAACTATAATTATGTATACATTTGCCACAACTGAAAGTATATTTAATATTATAAATATTACCAAGTTTGACCAACCTGCAATGGAAGGCTTCTTTGCTATGATTATTGTCTTTGCCACAATACTTGCATCGCGTTTTTCTCAGATACATAATGACCTTGAAAAAGCGCATGAAGAATTGCTTAAAGTAGATAAAATGAAAGACGAATTCATGGCTGTCACATCTCACGAGCTTCGCACGCCTCTTCTCGGAATTGAGGGACTTGCCGATTCAATGCTTGACGGCGCTGCAGGCAAACTATCACCGGAAGCAAGAAGAAATATAGAAATGATCGCTCTTTCAGGGAAAAGGCTGTCTACTCTTGTGAATGATATTCTTGACCTGTCAAGGATCAAGTACAGTAAGTTAAACCTGAATAAAAAAAATATTGATTTTAAGCATCTTGCAGGTGTGGCAGTAAAATTTTCAGAATCAGCATTCAAATATAAAAATATAAGGATTATAAATAATATACCCGATGACTCCCCTGGAATATTCGCTGACCCTAACCGCTTTCTGCAGATAATGCATAACCTGATTGAAAACGCGATTAAATATACAAACAAAGGACAAATCTTAATTTACTCACGAGTCCTTAAGAACTTTGTTGAAATAACTGTACAGGACACCGGGCTTGGCATTTCTCCTGAAAGATTTGAAGATATTTTCAAATCATTTGAACAGCTTGATTCCTCAATTACAAGGATGTACCAGGGAACCGGTCTCGGGCTTTCAATAACAAAACAGCTTATTGAACTTCATGGAGGTGAAATACATGTGGAATCCACTCCGGGCATTGGCAGCAAGTTCATTTTTACAATGCCGGTTTATTCTGATCAGGACAAATCAGATAAAACAAATCCTGAAAGTAATACCGATTCATCCTATACGGATGAAATTGTAAAACTTTCATCTTTTTCAATTCTTGGAACAGGCTTAACACAGCCTCACAATGAAAAAAAAACAGACAGCTCAGCAGATACATCACACAGAAATGGAAAATATATACTTGTTGTTGATGATGAACCTGTTATTCAGAATGTATTGAAAAATATACTAACGCTAAACGGATACAGGGTTGACACAGCAGGTGACGGTAATGCTGCAATGGAAAAGCTTGAAACCGGAGAACTGCCTGATCTTGTTATACTCGATATTATGCTTCCCGGAATTTCGGGTTTCGACATATGCAGAAAAATACGCGAGAATCATCCTCTCTACGATCTTCCGATTCTTATGTGTACTGCAAAAACGGAGATTACTGACATGGTTACAGGCATGGAATCAGGAGCTAACGACTATTTAGCAAAACCATTTGACAAACGTGAACTTATCGCAAGAGTCAGCACGCTTATTCTGTTAAAAGACACAATTGATGAATACAAAGTCACAAGATTAAGCAATCTGCAGAAAAGGCTAAGTCCTCATTTTCTGTTTAATGCTATTCATGCAATACATTCACTTATACACACGAACCCTGAAAAAGCCGATGCAGGAATATTGAGACTTGCAGAGATATACCGCTATTTAGTGGACAGGTCACTGGAACAGACTGTGGATTTCAGTGAAGAATGGAATTTCGTAAAAAGTTATCTCGAATTTGAAAAAATAAGATTTCCTGAGATTCTTTCATATAAGCTTATATTAAACGGAGACTTTAAAAGAATAAAGATACCGCCTCTTATTCTTCAGCCTCTTGTTGAAAATGCTATCAAGCACGGCATACGCAGAAAAACAAATCCGGGCCTTATTGAAGTATATGCCGAAATGGATGAGAATGAAATTATACTTACCGTAATTGATGACGGACCGGGCCCGGATTCCGGAAATCATTTCTCAAGATCTTTGGGAAATATTCGCGAAAGACTGAAGCTGCATTTCAGGGAATCTGAAATTACTCTGCAGAAATATAAGAAAAACGGTGCTATTGCTATTGTGAAATTCAGTGCTGATTCAAAATAAAAAAAGTCCGGTGAATAAATGAATAGGTTTACCGGACTTTTTTTATGTTAAACTTTTAATGCCTGAAATATCAGCATCTTTATTCGGTCGCCGTTCTGTGTCCCACTCTGTGATTATCAATATCTTCAAAAACATCTTTTAATGATTTCGGTTTTCTGCCAGTAAGCAGCTCAACATGATCTGAGAGCATACTCATTTGATCAAGACGGATTGCCTTGCCATAGGAAACCATGTCATCACTACAGAAAGGGAAAACCGCGTTGGAGAAATCGCCCGCAGTTGTTCTTGGAACACCCATTGAATCAAAATGTTTAAACATTGCATCATCATCAATATTCCTGAATATTACATTTCCTCCGGTTACTTCATTGCCAATGCGTACAAGGTCAGCCATGCTTATCTGTTCAGGCCCCGTAATATCATAGATCTTATTGTCCTCACCCGCACCGGCAGCAACACAGGCAGCAGCTTCAGCACAGTCATTTCTTGTTATAAGTGACATTGTACCTTCACCATGATTGTTAGATAAAACTCCGCCGCTTTCAACAGCATGCTCGTACGCGGTAACCATAGCTTCAACGTACTGTGAATCACGAAGTATATTCCATTTCAAATCCGTAGTCCATATAAGATTTTCCGTAAATTCATGATCCACTTTTACGAGAGCGCCGTTTTCCCGTATTCCGGCACCAACCGTGGATGTGTAAATTATTTTTTTCACACCGGCAGCAACAGCACTGCATATGGCGTTCTTATGCAGCTTACGGCGTTTTTCACCGACGAAAGGCAGTGAAATCATGAGAAGAGTATCCCCTCCTCTGAATGCTTCCTTTAAATCCTGCTCATTGTTATAATCAGCATATCTGGTTTCAACTCCCAGTTCCTGAAACGGCACAAGAGCCGCTTTGTTGGGACTTGTAAAAATAAGATTCTTTTTATTAATTTTATTCATAATGCTTACTGCTGCATATGAACCGAAATTACCGTCCACTCCGGTGATGATTATTTTACCCATTATGTAATCCTCCATTATTATCAGTTGCTTAAGAATATTATCCCGACAGCCGGACGTATTGTCAGCCCTGTATAATTGCCAAAAGATACAACTTATCCCGGAAATAAAAATCAGTTAATATAATATCTCATTAAAAGACAAATAAAAAATTATTTATAACTATTTGTACAGGTTTAATCAAAATAATTATTCCATGGTTAATAATAATTCAGCGATATTCCGCAATAAGTCAAATATTATTTTGTTATTAAATTCAAAGGCAATAATTTTTTGAAATGCTTTTTTTAAGACAACTTTAATTGACAAACAATATTACAATAATATATTTTAGCTTCCGGTTACTAAACAATTAAAAATAATATGACAGGCTCGATTCTTAACGTTCCGTTTCGTTTCTTAGATTTTTTTCTTCCGCTCAGGTTTGTAAAAAATTAGTTTATCTTTTAAATCATCCTTAAGGAAAAATCGAATGTCCCGCAATAACTGCGATGCGAAAAACATAAGCACAGAGAAGTCGACAGCGTCAACCTCTCAACAGATTGAAAAGAAAACCGGTGAACTGCTTTCAAAGTTAACAATTGATGAAAAACTGCAGATGATGGATGGAGATGCTCCTTTCTGGCCCGGAATGGAAAAAATGCTCGACGGAAAATATAATGAGCACCCGTGGACTTCCGGGATTATTCCGGGAATCGGTAATCCGGGAATTCGGTGCTCAGACGGGCCGCGCGGTATTGTACTTCAGGGAGCTACTACCTTTCCTGTTTCCATAGCCAGAGGCGCGGCATGGGATACGGTGCTTGAGGAGAAAATCGGAGAAGCAATCGGACGGGAGCTCCGGGCATTCGGAGGAAATGTGTTTCTGGGAGTATGCGTTAACCTTCTGAGGCATCCCGCATGGGGACGGGCACAGGAAACCTACGGGGAAGATTCTCATCACCTTGGCGAAATGGGAGTAGCCCTCACCCGCGGCGTACAGAAGCATGCGATGGCATGTGCGAAACATTTTGCTCTTAACTCAATTGAAAATGCCCGCTTCAAAGTAGATGTAAAGATCAGCAGGAGAGCTCTTCATGAGGTATATCTGCCTCATTTCAGGCAGGTTGTTGATGAAGGTATTTCATGCATTATGAGTGCATACAACAGAATGAACGGGGAATGGTGCGGACAGAATAAAATTCTTCTCAGAAAAATTCTGAAAGAAAAATGGGGATTTAAAGGCTTTATCGTGACAGACTGGTTTTTCGGCATAAGGGATGCCAAAAAAGCCGTTCTT
This sequence comes from Spirochaetota bacterium, assembly GCA_016932015.1. Taxonomy (GTDB): domain Bacteria; phylum Spirochaetota; class UBA4802; order UBA4802; family JAFGDQ01; genus JAFGDQ01. The sequence continues at coordinate 15,685 of JAFGDQ010000055.1, forward strand.
GCAGGACAGGATCTGGAGATGCCTTTTCATATGCATTATCACAGCAATCTGAAACAGCTTGTTGATAAAGGCGAAGTCCCGGTCGAACTGATTGACGAAGCAGTTTCAAGACTGCTTCGGGAGCAGCTGCGCTATTCCGACTCTGACAGCGGTGAATACAGCCGGAAACTGATTGCTTCAGAAGAGCATCGCGCTCTGGCACTGGAAAGTGCAGAAAAATCAATTGTACTGCTTCAGAATAAAGAAAACCTGCTGCCTCTTACCGGAGTTAAAAAAATTGCAGTAATCGGAAAACTGGCTGACATCCCGAATACCGGAGACGCAGGCTCAAGTAAAACACGGCCGGATTATGTAATAACTCCTCTTGCAGGAATTAAAACAGCTTTTAAAGGTAAAATCAAAGCTGTTTACAATGACGGAAGCGACCCGGAACATGCGGCAAAAACAGCTGCCGGGTCAGATGCAGTAATAATTGTTGCAGGATACACTCATTCCGACGAAGGAGAATTCCTTGATCCTGAAACAATGAAAAAAATGGCCTCCTTTTATCCTGAACCAGCTCCGGAAGAAGAATATATTGCACGCAGACTTGAACAAATGAAACCTGAAGACAGTACCGGTGCTTTTCTGCCCGGAGGCGACCGTGACTCTCTTACCTTGTCTTCTGAAGATGAAACATTAATAAAAACTGTTTCAGCTGCCAATAAAAAAACAATCGTTGCGGTTATGGGCGGAAGTGCAATAATTATGGAATCCTGGCGGGAAAAAGTAAATTCCATTCTCATGATTTGGTATCCCGGAATGGAAGGAGGAAAAGCTCTCGCGAACATTTTACTTGGAAAAGTAAATCCAGGCGGAAAACTGCCTCTTGTGATTCCTGAAAAAGCTGAGCATCTGCCGTTTTTCGATAAAAATGCTGAGAAAATTGAATATGATTTATGGCACGGATACCGCAAACTTGAAAAAGAAAACCATAAACCCGCGTTCCCCTTCGGTTTCGGACTCAGCTATACTGATTTTCAATATAAAAACCTTTTATTATGTGAAACGGTACTCAGTCCCTCAGATACACTTCAGCTTCAGCTTGAATTATCCAATACAGGAAAATTTTCCGGTGAAGAAATAGTTCAGGTTTATATTTCCGCAATAAATTCCTGTGTTGAAAGAGCCGTTAAAGAATTAAAAGCTTTTACAAGAGTTGCTCTTGTACCTGGTGAGAATAAAACTGTTCAATTCGAAATTCCACTTGCAAAATTAGCCTATTATAATGAAAGCAAAGAGGAATTTGTTGTAGAAGCTGTTAAATATGAAGTTTTTGCAGGATCACACTCCATGGACCCCAACGCATTAAAAGCCTGCTTTAGTGTTCAGGAATAATAACACAATACTTATGTGTTTAATTTTACAGACAGCTGTGACATCCGGAATTAAAAAAGCAGTTATTTTTGAGAAAAAAGCTTTACTTTTCTTAATTATTATTATATCCATCATAATAGTAGTGTATAAACCTTAAAAACAAACCTTTAATTTTTAAAAATAATGATAATAATCTAAAAAATCATTGCACAGATTAAGCTTAAAATGTAAGCAAGTACTTGCAGTAAAATTACAGATGCATTTCTGCAAAGGAGATAAACTCACTGATAATTTAAAATTTTTGATTTTCCGGTCGTATTTACAGCAGTTTTGTTACTATACAAATAATATGATTTACTGAGACGCTTTTTGCAGGTATAACATTGGAATTTTAAATTGACTTATTACTCAAATTTCCGTAAATTAGAAGCAGAAGCGCAGTTTTAAATTATTAGTTTATTATCAGAATTTTTCGGACAGCATAACTTGTTCCACTTTACAGCAGAGAATTATCTCCCGCTTAATATTACTAAAACAATTCTGCATGCAGAATTGTAATATACTGTTAATCAAAAAAGCAACTAATTCTTCAGGAGGAAAAAATATGTACGACAACAGCCAATTTGCCGAACTCGTTAAAAATAATGGTCAGGCAGACGGCAGTACCAGAAAATTTAAACTAAGCCCGGTTACAGACCGTGTCAGAAAAATACGTGAAAAATACAGATCATCACAGCCTAAAATTGATATAGCACGTTATAAAATAGTAACGGAATTTTTCATGGAAAATCCGCAGCTTCAGGGTATTCTAAAAAGAGCAAAAAGCTTTAAAACTCTTTGTGAAAAAATGCCGATCACAATATATGATGATGAAGTAATTATAGGTGCTCAGGTAACTACATACAGGGCCTGTGCACTTTATCCGGAAACTTCATTCCACTGGCTTCTTGATGAACTAAGAGAAGGTTCAATTCCTAACAGGGAATGCGATCCGTATATTGTTGATCCCGAAGAAGCAAAATATGTTTTAGACACAGGCGAATTCTGGGTAAAAGAATGCCTTAGCGCAAAAGTTGACGAATACATTCCTCTGGGATGGTACAAACATGCAGGAAACGGAGTTGTTACATTCGGGGTTAAAAATACAAGTATGTCTCCTGTAGGTCACTTCGTGGCAAATTTCGAAAAAGCAATAAATAAGGGTTTTGGTGCCATCAGAGCAGAAGCCCAGGCAAAAATGGATGAACTTGAAGGAAATCTGTTCGGTGACAGCATTTCACAATATAATTTTTACCGCGCTGTTGTTATTATTTGCGACGGTTTAATAACTTTCTCTAAAAGACATGCTGAAAAATGCAGGCAGCTCGCGTCAGTTGAAAGCAATGAAGAAAGAAAAAAAGAACTTGAAGGAATGGCTGAAGTTCTTGACTGGATAATGGAAAATCCATGCCGCACCTATCATGAAGCACTGCAATGTATGTATCTGTATCAGATGAGTATGTGCCTTGACGGCCAGCAGCACGGAATCAGCTACGGCCGTGTAGACCAGTATCTCGGCAAATTCTACAAAGCAGACATAGCAGCAGGCAGAATTACTCACGACAGAGCACAGGAACTTCTTGACCTGTTTTATTTAAAAGTAGCAGAAATGAACAAGATATGGCCTTACTTTGCCACTCTTTCAGGCCCGGGATACACAAGCGGGCAGCTTATGACTATAGGCGGTGTAGACAGAGACGGTAATGATGCGACTAATCCGGTTTCATTCATGATGCTTCAGGCTGCCGGTCGGCTTCTTCTCCACGATCCGCCGCAGGCAATGCGCGTTCATCAGGGAACTCCTCCCGAATTATGGGAAGCAGCTATTGAAACAACACAAATTGCCGGGGGTGTCCCGACATTCGAAAATGATGACGTTATTATTCCCGCACTCATGGAGAGAGGACTTCCTCTTGAAAGCGCAAGGAACTATTGCCTGATTGGATGTGTTGAACCTCAGGGATGCGGAGACGAATGGGCATCTCCCGGAGGAAATGGTACAGAGTCTTACTGGAACATGGTTAACGCATTTCTGCTTGCAATCAATAACGGCTATAATCCGATGCCGGACAGACACGGAGCAATGCATCCCGGACAGGTTGGGCTTCCTACCGGATACCTCTATGAAATGGAAACATTTGAGGACGTACTTGAAGCTACAAAAAAACAGATGGAATATTTCGCGAAATGGCAGGTGTCACTGGTCAATTCATGGGAATACGTTGCCCGCGAGCATATGCCGCTTCCGCTTGTATCTGCGACAATTGACGGCTGCATGGAATCAGGCAAAGACGTTATGAACGGCGGTGCCAGGTACAATTCAACAGGCAATGCTGCTATCGCTATTGGAAACATTACAGACAGTCTTGCTGTCACAAAATACATGGTTTATGACAAAAAGCTGATTACTCCACGGGAGCTTTATGACGCGATTGTAACAAACTGGGAAGGGAAAGAAGAGTTAAGACAACAGATAATAAATGAAGCTCCTCATTACGGTAATGATAACGAATATACGGATGAATTCGTTAAATGGGCTTCAGACGTGTATGCAGATACCATCAACTCCTCCACCGGTCCCCGTGGAAGATGGTCAGCTGGATTATACCCTGTTACAGCTCACGTTCTTTTCGGATGGATCACAGCAGCAACTCCTGACGGAAGAAAAGCCGGCGATCCGTTAGCAGACGGCATTTCACCCGTTCAGCAGATGGATAAAAACGGTCCGACTGCTGCAGTTAAATCTGTAGCAAATATTGATCAAAAAAAATTCGGGAATGGTACCCTGCTCAATATGAGATTTCATCCTACAGCTCTAAAAAATGAAACAGGCAAGGAAAAGCTCAAAGCTCTGATAAAGACATATTTCAAACTTGGCGGCATGGAAATGCAGTTCAATATTGTAAGTGCGGATACCCTGAGGAAAGCACAGGAAAAACCGGAAGAATATAAAGACCTTGTAGTAAGGATTGCAGGATTCAGTGCTTATTTTGTGGAAATTTACAAAGCTAGTCAGGAAGATATTATCAAGCGTACTGAGCTGAATCTGTAAATCAGGAAACTTATTTCCGTTTTTTTAAAAGACAGCGTAATTCAATATAATTTTTTGCAGGGCGGCGTTTTCGCCGCCTTTTGATTAGAAGGAACAAATTATTATGGAAAAACAATTAACCGGAAAAGTATACGACATTCAGGGATTTTCCGTTCAGGACGGCCCCGGAATACGAACAACCGTTTTTTTAAAGGGATGCCCTCTTCGATGTCCATGGTGCCACAGTCCGGAATCCCAGCAGTTCCATTCACAACTCAGCTGGATGGAAATGAAATGTGCAGGAATTGACGCATGCGGAAAATGTATTGAAGCATGCCCAAGGGGCGCCATTTCCGAGGGAAAAACAAAAAAACATCCTACCACTCAGGAGAATATAAAACATATTACTATAGACAGGACACTCTGTGATAACTGCGGAGCATGTACAGAAGTCTGTAGTTATAAAGCACTGTATATTTGCGGAACGGATTACACAGTGGAAGAACTTATGGAACGTCTGGTAAAGGACATTCCCTTTTATGAAGAATCCGGAGGAGGAGTAACAGTTTCAGGAGGTGAAGCTTTATCACAGCCTGAATTTACACTGCAGCTGTTAAAAGCTCTGAAAGAGCGCGGAATCCATACAGCTCTTGACACTACCGGCCATGCCAATTTTAAATTTATCGAGCAGGTACTTCCCTATACTGATTTATTCCTGTACGATTTGAAACATATGGACAATGACCAGCATAAAGCAGTAATCGAAGTGGGAAATAAGCTTATCCTGGAAAATGCTCTGAAGATTGCACAGGCAGGCGGAAAAATGCAGATCAGGATTCCTGTTATTCCGAATTATAATGATTCGGAAGAGAACATAAAAAAAACAGGCGAATTCTGTAAAGAACTTGGCGACGCAGTGACTGTAGTACAGCTTCTTCCTTATCATAATCTTGGAGTTATGAAATACCAGCGGATAGATGACAGTAAAAAAGTACTCGAGGCTCCGCCTCCATCTGAAGAGAAAATCGCCTCACTAAAAAAAATACTTGAAGATATGGGGCTTCCTGTAACTGTTCACTAAACCTGATTTGAATATCCGTATTTTCATTGTATTTTAAAAAACAATATTACATAAATTACAGGAGTAGAACAATGGCTGTAAAATGCTTTTTTGATATTACCGCAAATGATGAATCTCTCGGCAGAATCGTATTTGAACTCGCTGAGGACATTGTACCCAAAACCGCTGAAAACTTCAGGGCATTATGCACAGGAGAACATGGCTTCGGTTATAAAGGAAGCTCTTTTCACAGAGTAATTAATGAATTTATGTGCCAGGGCGGCGACTTCACAAATCATAACGGTACTGGCGGAAAATCAATTTATGGAAATAAATTTGAAGATGAAAATTTTGACCTTAAACATACAGGCCCCGGATTGCTGAGCATGGCAAACGCAGGACCGAATACAAACGGGTCGCAGTTTTTTATTACGCTGCTTCCAACTCCATGGTTAGACGGCAAACATGTTGTTTTCGGCAAAGTAGTCGAAGGTATGGACGTTGTTAAGGAAATAGAAAGAAACGGTTCACAAAGCGGTGCTACTTCAAAAAAGATACTTGTAGCAGACTGCGGTCAAATCGGGTAATCATTTAAACGATACAACCGGGGCTTACAGCTTTTCGTATGCCCCGGTTTTGAAGATTGCAAATAACTTTACGTAAAAATATAACTTATTTTTCCCCACTGAATACGACAGTACAGAATAATTTTTCTCCGCATCATACCTCACTTTAAATATTATTATAAATTCAATCATTCTAACAAAAATTGATAAGATTAAACTTCATATTCTCCGATTTAATTAGTATGACGATTATGGTGAAATAAGGATTTGTTTTATTTATTTTTTATAGAAAAAATACTCTGTAAAACCTTGTAATAATTTCAAATTCAGTAACAAAAAGAAAACAGAATTATACTTTATAGTTTAGCTGTTTGTTTTAAAAAAAATAAATGTAGCTGCTCAGCTATTTGGATTTTTTATGTAAAAACCGTTCGGCAAGAATAATTATAAATAAATTTTAAACCACTAATAGAGATAACTGAAATTATATGCTAAACAATATGTCCGATCTTCTGTCAAACATACCATCTCTAAATATTATTGTACCTGCAGTCTGCACCGGGATAATTCTTGTCAGTACAAGTCTGTTTGCATATTTTTATATTATCTTCCGTGGTAAATCACATCTGACAATGATGATAACCGGAATGACAGCATTGTTTTTTTTAGGGAATGAATTTCTTGTCAGTGTATTTCTGGACCTGTTTAATCATGTCTCTATCGGTATGCAGTTTTACCGTATTCAGCAGGTTTGCTGTATATTTTTCATTATCTGTTTGCCAATGATTCTCGTAAACCTGCTTACTCTTAATAAAAAGTGGCAAAATATTAATTTACTGTTAACAAAACTCAGTATAGGCATTGCTGTTATTATTTCCGCCTCAGCTTTTATTATTCCTGATTCTTTTATTTCTCTGACAGATTTCCGGGAACATTCATTTAATGCTGCATGGAATATTGTCCGGGGAAAACAGGGAATATTATATTACATAAGGGATGCAGTCATTGGATTACTTATTTTATACAGCAGTATATGTTTTATTACTGACATGCTATGGCATAAAAAAAATAAAAATATTTTATATTTGATTGTTGGACTCGTCTTTGGTTTTTCAGGAGCAATTGATGATATGATTTTTGTTCACACCGGAAAATATATCAGTTTTTTCCCTGATATTCACTTCTCCCGTTTTTCCATTGGAATTACATTATTTATAATAACAGTTAACAGCGGAATAATAGTTCAATTCATTAAAGAAGTAAAAGATGTCGAGAATGCGTATGAAGAAAAGAATACGGTCAATCTGATACTTCAGGAGTCCAACGAAAGATTCAGGCAGCTCGCTGAAAACATTAACGAAGCTTTTCTGATTTATGACTATGAATACAAGGTATTTTCATACATCAGTACTGCTTTTGAATTTTTATGGAAGAGAAAAAGTTATGACCTCTATAAATCATCCCCAGCATGGCTGGATGACGTACATCCGAAAGACAGAAATTTTGTTAATTCAGTTATAAATTCTGATCAAATAGAAAAAAACTACGACATTGAATACCGGATAATACATCCTGATAAATCAATTGCATGGATCAGGGAAAGAGGATTCCCGGTAAAGAATAAAAATACAAAGCCCGGACGTCTTATTAGAATACAGGAAAACATTACAGACAGAAAGAAAAGCGAAGAGAAGCTCATATATCTGGCATATTATGATGAACTTACAGGGCTGCTGAACAGAACTTCTTTTTTTGAAAAACTATATGATGTTATTACTCAATCCCAGCGGGAAACAAATAATATCAAAGCTGTTCTTCTTATAAGTCTTACTGATTTTAAAATTATTAATACCACATTTGGAGACAGCTCCGGGGATAAAATTCTAAAGCTTGTCTCTGCAAGGCTTAAGAATTGTCTAAGAGAAACAGATTACATTTTTACTCTGATCAGATCGGAATTTGCTGTTATACTGAAAAATATGTCAACAGAAACCGATGCATCTCTTGTAGCACAAAAAATTTGTAATGAATTATCCAAAGCATACATTTGTGATGACAGAGAAATATTTATCAACAGCCATATCGGTATCAGCGTTTTTCCCAAAGACTGTCTTAAAGCTGAAGATTTGTTTAAAAATGCGCACCTGGCGCTTTTTGAAGCGATAGAAGAGAATAACTCATACAAATTTTTTAACGGTGCAATGAATATCAAAGCTATGGAAAAGCTGACAATAGAAAATTCTCTGAGACACGCACTTTCAAAGGGTGAATTCTCGATCTATTATCAGCCTTTTGTCAACATTAACGGTAAAATTACAGGAATGGAAGCCCTGCTTAGATGGAATAATCCTTCCCTGGGAAACATACCGCCGGAAAAATTTATAACAATAGCAGAATCTACAAGAGATATAATAACTATAGGTGAATGGGTACTCCGTACAGCCTGCTGTCAGTTAAAAAAATGGCACGAAGACGGCTATGAAGATTTGCGTATTGCTGTAAATATTTCAGCTGTTCAGCTTATGGATAAAAATTTTGCGGGAAATGTTAACAAAATAATAAAAGAAACCGGACTTGAGTCCAGGTATCTGGAACTGGAGATAACAGAAAGCGCTGTAATGAAGAATCCGGAAAAAGCAATAAATGTAATTAATGAACTTAATAAAAAGGGCATTGCTTTTTCTATTGATGATTTTGGAGTTGATTATTCGTCTCTGAATTATGTAAAATCTCTCAGGATCAACCGCCTTAAAATTGACAGATCTTTTACAATGGATATCCTTACAAATGAGATAAATGCAGAAATTACAAAAGCGGTAATTATGATGTCACATAATTTAAATATTCAGGTTACAGCTGAAGGAATTGAGAATATTAAGCAGAAAGAATATCTTGAATCTTTAGGATGCAACGAACTGCAGGGCTATTTATTCAGCCGCCCACTGCCTTCAGATGAAATTCAAAAAATTATAAAGACCGGATTTTCCTCTCATGCATTAAAATAAAAAATATATTTAATCAGAAGAAACAACTTCAATCTCAACCCTGCGATTCTTCTGCCTTCCTGTATACGACGTATTCGGGGCAATATTCTTCAGAAAACCGAATCCTCTTGCATTCATTCTTTTCCCGGATATGCCTTTCTTTCTCAGATATTCCACAATCGAATTGGCGCGCTGGTATGACAGCTGCATATTATATTCGTAACCGCCCACATTATCAGTGTTACCCGATATATCAACCTTTAAACCCGGATTTTTTGACAAAAAATCATACACTCTTTCAAGATCCGGAAATGACTCCTCTCCTATAACATATGACCCGGTGTCAAAATAAATATTATCAGCTGTAAAGGAGTACCCCTTATTGATTCGTCCTTTTGAAAGAAAATAACGTTTTTTTATAAAAAGATGTTCGCTTTGAATTTCCATGTCAGCAGTTCCGTAAATATATCCTTCTGAAAAAAAGGATACAAAGTATTTTTTGTTTCTTTGAACAGAAAAACCGGCCAGCCCGTTTGTGTCAGTAACCTTTACGCAGATTTCCATTCCGGCACTGCTTTCAATCAGCTTGACTTCGGAAACAAGCGGTTTTTTTGTCAATTTGTCAAGTGTGAATATATCTGCAAATGAAACTGAATTCGGGGAAAATTTTATGGCGCCTTCATAAATATAATTTTGCCCTGTTTTTAAAAAATTAAAAAACGCATTTTTCAAATCCACAGTTATCAGTGGCGGCCTGATTTCATTTCTGAACGTATTTACTTCCCGGATATTTGTTATACCGGAAAAAGTAAAATAATTACCCTGTTTTAAAATTTTCGCTCCGTAAATATCATATCCTCCGCTTCCCCCCCTTCCGTTTGATGAAAAATATACTGTTTCATTATCAGGATGAAGGAATAAAGAGGATTCATCAAGTTCGGTATTGACCCCTAAAACCTTAACTGCTTTCTGCCATCTGCCGTCTCTTTTCTCGGAAATATATATATCCATACCATTAGCGGAATCCCTGTTTGAGACAAACAGAATATAAGTCCCGCCGGAAGTAAAATTTGCAAAATTATTAACAGTTCCCTTATTTAAAACGGAAATGCTTTTCCAGGCGGACCATCTGTTTATTTCCGGAAGAAAACACTTGTATAAAACAAAGACTGCATTTTTAGAACCGGAAACAGAAGCAAGTATTTCCCTTTCATCAGGGGAAACGGAAAAGAAATAAAGATTCCTGAAATTTAGTCCTGAAAACATATCATGATTAAAAGCAGGCAGGAATTCAGCTTTTCTGATATCATAGTAAAAAGGCTTTTCATTATTATAATCATAACCCGCAAGGATCAGTCTTCTTTGAAGTATACCCGCGGCTGTTTTTCCCTTCCCCCATGGCACCTGCTTCAATCCTGAAGGTTCGGATACGGCAGCGTGGCTCTTTTCATAAACTTTTATTTTCTCATTTAACAGCTTTTCTTCAGAAGAGGAAACATTATAGTCTTTAAGAAGAGTTCTGACACTCTTAATCGCAGAAGTATAGTCCGACTGGCTGGCAAGGGCTGTTATTTTTAAAAACAGGATCTCTTTACTTTTACTAATTCCAAGATATGCATCGGCATAGTTAACAGCAGCTGAAAATTTTTCAGCTGCGAAACACATCTTGACCAGCCTTTCCAGAGTAACAAGATCAGCGGGATTCTTTCTTAATATTTGTGTAAGTACTTTTATATCATTTTCATAAATCCGTATATTATGCCCCTTTGTTTTATGCACTTCGGCAACCAAAACACATTCAGCTAACAACAGGAGTACCATGAAAAATATTTTTATATGCATAGCTCAAATCCTGCCCATATAAAAAAAGGCAAATCATTAAAATTTTCCGGATTGCCGCTGCTGTACGGTTCATCATTATCAAAATATTCAAAAATAGTATTGGTCTGATTAATAAGAGCATTCCATACTTCCACATAGAATCTCTTTCCGTCTTCCCATTTATACAAAGCCTTTAAATCAAGCCTGTGATGCATACCGAATCTCTCCGAATTTCTCTCTCCATAATAGGCTGTATAGTCCTCACCGGAACCGTTCGAACCTGCAACCGGAGTATACGGCAGAGAGCTGTACATGTGCCAGATAGAAGAGAATATCCATTTTCCCCAGTTCCAGGATATCAGAAATCTGAACAGATGCGTCTGATCAAAGTCGGAATAAAAGTCATCAAGACTGTCGTTTGATCTTTTTGATACGCTGCAGGAATAGCTTGTTCTTCCTGAAAGGCTGCGCCACATCCATTTAACATACAGTTCTCCCCCATACGTCTTTCCTTCGCATTCCTCTGAAAAGGGATGCAGCTGTGCAAACTTTTTATAAAATTCATCACTGACTGAGTAAAGAATATCAGAATTCAAATTTTTATATCTGGAATAATAGAGCTCGGCATTCAATAAAATCTTATTTGATAATTTGTAATCAGATCCGGCAGCCCAGTTAATCGCTTTTGCATCCTCGAAGTCCGGATCAGGTTCTCCAGGATAATAGTATATATCAGGATGCGCATAATTAACGCTGTGTTTCAGATAAACAGTTGTGTTATTATTGACGAAATATCCGGCGTCAGCGGAATAGGAGTTGGACTTATTATCAAGAGGTCCGTACTTTTCATGTTTAATACCCAGATTGATCCAGCCTATGCTGTTTTCAAATCCTCCCTGGATAAAGACAGAATATGATTTTCCCTCAACCGGAAAATATACTGTCAGGTCAGTTGATGTCTGTTCAAGGAAATCAATATTCGCTATATCTGCAAGAGCAATGTTTGCCTCACATCCGTTTTTATGATTTACGTATTCATAACCAGCTTTCAGATAATATTTCTTTTCTGTAAAGGAAAATTCCTGAAACAGTCTTTCCTGCTCAGGATAGATTCGTACATACGCGCCTACCCTGTCTGTATAGACCTGGGTATTTTTCAGGTACTGCTCCATCCTGTATCTGGATAAAACCGTTTTTAATAAAAGATTTTTACTTATGAGATATTCCCATTTTAAGCCGAAAATACTGTATCCTGAGCGTGCAGTATATTCCTCATAATCCATTTCATCATTTGAACCATGGGCAAGAAAAGTAAATCTGTGCTTATTGAAATGATTATATTCCACTTTAAAGAAATAATCCTGAAAATATATATTGCTGTCTTCAGTATCAATGAACCAGTCAATATCGCTTCTTCTTATACTGCCAACAATGCTTATATCCTTATATGGAATAACAGTAAAAGCAAAAGTCGGCATAAGAGGAAGCACCGGGTCAAAAATAAGTCTGGCATGAGCTCCATCCTGTTCAGCTGTTCTTGTTTTTATATTTATTACATTACCTAAATTGTCTCCTGTAGATACAGGTGAATTCCCTTTAATAACTATTATCTCATCAACGGACTCTTCGTTTAAGCCGGAAAAAAGCGGAATAAATGCCGCAATATAATGAAAAGGATAATCAACTGGGATATCATCAATATAATATTTATTGTAAAGAGGATTATTCCCGCGTATTATAGGAACAGTAGCGAGAGAGAATCCTCCTCCTATACCGGGCAATGTCTGAAGCAGATGCGAGGTATCGCCCATTCCCCGCATAGGATAGTCTTTTATGTTATCACGTGTTATGCTATGCCGGGATCCGGTTTCAGGAAAGCTGCTGTATAAAATCTGTTTATCTCCTGTATTATATACTTTTCTCTCAAGCCTTTTTTCAATAAAGAAATCCCGTTTTGCCTTAATGTTTATTTTCTCGGTTCCGTAATTCTTATGCGAAAAATACAAAGTATATTTTCCTTCAGGGATATCATTAAACAAAAAGATACCGTGATTATCGGTTTCTGTAATAAGATTAAGTTCTTCAATTCCTGTTACAACTCCGCCCTCGGGCTTATTTGATTCCGGATCAATAACCTTTCCGGAAACAGTAACCGCCCGGGAAACACCCCAGGTCAGCAGAATGAAAAAAACTGTTAATAATATTGTCTTAAAAATGTGCATAAGGTTTAAATACAAATCTCGCGATAAATTCAGAAGGCCCATTAACACCCCTATGCGAGACAGGTTTGATTTTCAGTTTTTTAATAATTACAGTAATATATTGATCAAGGTCGAGGCCCGCCCTTTTCCTGAAATCGAAATCAGTAACTCTGCCCCTGTCATCTGTAGTAAAATGAACTATTGCTTCACCACTGATTTTTGAAGCGGAATAAATACTGTCAATCTTTACTGATTCAGGATCAATAAGAGCAGGTTTATCAATTTCTATATTAAGCAAAAAATGCTCCCTTCTGATTTGATGGATATAGTAATCATTCGAATATTCGTAATTCAGGATTTCCCTGCTCCCGAGCCTGTCGTCGGTTTTCAGATATAACGAATCATTAACAGAACAGCTATAAATCAGCAATAGCAGGATGATGACTGTCTTTTTCATCGTACAAAATTCTCTTAAAAATTTCATTTTGTTTGTAACTTTTTAAATAAATACTAACCGTATTTTCAGGTTTTAAAGTTACCTTTTGTTGTATTTAAAATTGGGAATACTGTAAACGACCTCAATGCCAAGATAACTGCCCTGAATTCTGTAGGCAAAATCAAGATTACTACCCGAAACCTCAGCGTTATAGGCTATCTGATCAAAATCATTTGAGAATTTAAGAAGCACCGCAACATCTTCCGGTTCATATAAAAAGCCGATTCCCAGTTCAGCGCCTGCAGTAACTGAATTTTTCCTGTCAATATTTTCAAACTGCAAATCGGAATCAAAGCTCTCTTTTCTGTATGTTCCAATAAAAGCATTGAACTTTACTGCAAACTCAATTGAAGATTTTATTCCAAAAGTGTAGAATCCTTCATAACCGGCAAGATAACCGTATGCTGCAAGTTCAAGATCTTCATAATCTGAACAGGAGCTCATTCTTTTTAATCCGAAATATAAATAATGATATGTCGAATCTCCAGGGTCGGAAAATCTTTTACCTCCCCTTAATAGAAAGACTGTTCTTTCAGCCTCAATAATCTCATCTCCAAGGGAGGAATTGTCAAAAAGCTGGTTCCGTATTGTGGCAGATTCATATGATAAATCCGCCTGATAAGAAGCGTAAAAATAGCCCGCTGATACAGAGTATTTTCCTGCAGACTTAAATGAGCTACCTTCTTCAGGAAGGGTGTTCGCTGTTCCGGCAACAGCATCTGCATATGGTACATTCATTCTGCCGTAACCGAACGGGAAATATGCAAGGCTGAATACAGTACCATGCTGAACAGATGCGAATACAGACTTAAACCCAGTCAGAATAATACATGATATCAAGATGGAAAGAATAAACGATGTTCTATTTTGCATATTATCTTAGATAAACATATAAATAATCTCTGTTATTATTAATTAAGCGGATTATGAATATGTTAAATTATAATAATCTATATATTTTTTTATTGATTTTTCTTTATTAAGCAATCATAAAAACAGTTCAGCATATTCTTTGCAATTAAAAAAGAAAATACCCGGAACGTAATTTATATTTTTTTAATAATGATATAATTTCTTATGTTTAGAAAAAAATCGGAGGTTGATATATGCTTAATTTTACACTGACAGCAGAACAGGAAAAATTAAGACAAAAAGCTCGGGAATTCGCCTTAAAGGAAATACTTCCGGTTGCATCTTATTATGATGAAACAGATGCTACTCCATTACCGGTTTTAAGAAAAGCATTCGAAACCGGGATAATGAGTTCAGATATTCCGAAAGAGTACGGCGGAAAAGGATACGGACTGATTGAATCTGCTCTACTCACAGAAGAGATCGCTGCAGCATGCCCTGGCCTCGCTACTTCCATCTTTGACAACTCATTAGGAATGGAGCCGCTTATTCTTAGCAGGAATGAAGAAGTTAAGAAAAAATACCTGCCTAAAATTGCAAATGAATTCAAACTTGTATGTTTTGCAACATCCGAACCCATGATGGGATCAGATGTTTCCGGTATACAATGCAGGGCTCAACAGGACGGTGATGATTTTATCCTTAACGGCACCAAGTACTGGATTACAAACGGAGGAATTGCCGATTATATGACAGTATTTGCCACTGTGGACCCCACGTCAGCTCATGAAGGCATCTGCACTTTCCTGATTGAAAAGGACTGGGAAGGTGTATCTGTCGGAAAAAAAATTCCCAAGCTGGGCCAGAGATGCTCAAATACTACAGCACTTCATTTTAACAATGTCAGAGTGCCGAAAGAGAATGTACTTGCTCCTCCGGGCAAAGGATTTGTGCTTGCAATGAAAACATTCTCAAGGACAAGGCCGATAATCGGCTCATTCGGTGTGGGGGCCGCCCGTTCTGCAATGGAGTACGCCATAGATTACGCTAAAAGGCGAAAAGCTTTCAGTATGACAATAGCCAGCTATCAGGCAATTCAGTTTAAATTAGCTGAGATGTACCAGAAGGTCGAGACTTCAAGACTTCTGACATGGAAAGCCGCATGGGAAGCTGATAACGGAATTGACCCTACAATAGACGCGTCAATTGCAAAATTTTACGCAACAGAATCCGCACTTGAAGTAGTCAATGATGCAATGCAGATTTTCGCGGGTTACGGCTACACAAAAATGTTCCCTGTTGAAAAGCTTTTCAGAGATACAAGGCTTCTCCGTATTTATGAAGGCACAAGCGAAATGCAGCGTATCATTGTTGCGAGTTATCTGCTTACTGGATACAAACCTGTTATGCCCGCACTGGAAGATCTTCCTGTACACAGAAACATGGATCCGTTATCGGAGGGTTTCGGGAAAGGTGTGAAAAAAACATGGAGATGCAGAATTTGCGGTCATGTCCATTACGGGGATGAAGCTCCTGAGCACTGTCCTTACTGCTTTTTCCCCGCAACAGCTTTCAAGGAAATCAATTAATTTAATAATAAATTTACTTGCCTTGTTATTGATACAGGATAAATATTTATACAATTCCTCTGACTCGTCCGGCATTATTCTAAATGCCGGACGAGTCAGAGGAATTTACATAAACATTAAAAACCCTATAATCACACGGAGTTATTATGAGCGATTTAAAAACCACATACATGGGTCTTGAATTAAAAAATCCGATTATGGCAGGCAGTTCCGGATTTACTTCCACTGTTGATAAAGTAAAAGAACTTGAAGATAACGGTATTGGCGGTGTTGTATTGAAATCTATTTTTGAAGAACAAATCATGTTAGAAGCAGATTCGATCATTAAATCAGGAGATTCCGTCAATGCTGATATCGCAGCTGATGATTATATCAAATATTATATCCAGCAGAACAATCTGAATAATTATTTAAAACTGATAGAAGATCTGAAAAAACAGGTATCAATACCTGTAATCGCGAGTGTAGCCTGTGTATCAGACAAAGGCTGGACAGACTTTACAGAATCAATAGAGAATGCAGGTGCGGATGCTCTTGAATTAAACACTTATATACTTCCCTTTGAAAGTAAAATCAAAAGTAAAGAAATTGAAAAAAAATATTTTGATATTGTTTACAGCGCTAAAAAGCATATTTCCATACCTCTTGCTGTTAAACTGCCCTATTATTTTACCAATTTGTCCAGGATGATAATTGAGCTGTCAAAAACCGGTATTGACGGACTTGTCCTTTTTAACAGATTTCTAAAATTTGATATTGATATTGAATCTATAAAAATTCAGCCCGGCGGAATTTTCAGCGCTCCCGAGGAAATTTCCGTGCCATTAAGATGGATAAGTCTTTTATCAGATGATGTAAAATGTGATCTTGCCGCTTCAATAGGAATCCATGACGGATATGATGCAATAAAGACAATTCTGACCGGTGCGACATGTGTTGAAATAGCATCAACAATCTATAAAAACGGACCATCTTATATTGGAAAGATGATTGATCAGATGGAAGACTGGATGAAAAGACATTCTTTTAAATCAATAAATAACTTTAAAGGCAAAATGAATCAGGCAAATGTAAAAGACCCCCAACAGCTTGAACGCGCCCAGTTTATGAAATATTTTTCAGGACATGATGAATTAGTTTAAACTGCTGTATTACAGATTTGTCTCTTTTAAAAAGGTTAGCGGATATCCGAATTATTAAAATAATTTTAAAGTAATTTTCTTACATAAAATAACAATAAATAATTTATATTTTATTGGTTTTCGTACTATTTTCTGCAAAAATAATACTTGACGAACATCCGCTAAAAACATTTTAGTTTAATCAAGTGTTTTAGTTATTCAATCCTATTTTATCAACATTCCATAGGTATTAAAAAAAAAAAGAGGGTGTATTTAAGTCTGCCCGAAGAATATTCGATTTCCTTAATCACCGATTAAGTAATTGATATGAACCGGGGCTAAGCTTATCTATTATTTATCCACGGACTGAGGGTAGTCAAATATAGCCCAAAAGGAGATCGGCTTATGAAAGCTACTGTGGAAAGTAAGACATTTAATGATTTTTCCAAAAATCAGCATCAGGAAATGTCTTCTACCGATGTTATTCATATTCTGGATAACATAATCAATGAATACTCCGGCACAGAGGGAGCATTAATCCCCGTTTTACAATCAGCTCAGAACATGTTGGGATATCTTCCAAAATATGTTATGATTCACATCAGCGAACGCCTTGGAATTCCTTACAGTGAAGTAACAGGAGTCGTTTCATTCTATTCATATTTTTCAACTATTCCCAGGGGCAGACATGTTATCAGGGTATGCCTTGGTACGGCATGCTATGTAAGAGGGGGAAAAGAAGTACTTGAAGCTCTTGAAAAAGAGCTGTCAATCAGGGTTGGTGAGACTACTGAAGACCGTCAGTTTTCTCTGGAAATCGGACGCTGCTTCGGCGCATGCGGACTGGCTCCGGTTGTAATGGTAGGCGATGACGTTCATCAAAGGGTTAAGCCTGCAAAAATCAAAGAACTGCTGAAACAGTATGAGGGGGCAGGAAATGAGTAAAAGCCAAACCATTAATTCCCTCGGAGATTTAATAAAAATTAAAGAGGAAATCCTTGCAAAAAAAAATAAAGTTAAAGGAACCGATGAAATTCGGATCTGTACCGGAGGCAGCTGCATTGCTTCAGGGGCTCTTGCAGTAAAGAAAGCATTTGAAGATGCAATCAATTCAAAAAAATTAAATGTAAGGGTAAAAGAAACAGGGTGTATGGGACCGTGCGCCGGAGGGCCTGTAATTATGACATGGCCTGATGGAATTATTTATGAAAAATTAACCCCTTCGGATGCGGACATTATTGTTAAAGAACATTTGATGGAAAGCCGGATTGTAGACAGCCTGGTGCATCGTAATATTTTAACCGGCGAGCCTGCGCCGACACAGGATCAATCGGATTTCTTTAAAAATCAGCAGAAGATCGTTCTCAGAAATTCAGGAAGAATTGATCCCCTTGACATTTTTGATTACATTGCTGAAGACGGATACCAGGCTCTTGCCAAATCCATTACAGAATTAGGGCCGGACAAAGTTATTGAAGAAATGAAAAAATCCGGACTGAGAGGACGCGGTGGAGCCGGATTTCCAACATGGATGAAATGGAACTTTACGCGTGAAGCTGCAGGAGAAGTTAAATATGTTCTTTGCAACGCTGACGAAGGTGACCCGGGAGCATTCATGGACAGAAGCGTTCTTGAAGGAGATCCTCACAGTTTAATAGAGGGTATGACAATCGCGGCATTTGCCGTGGGAGCTCAGAGAGGTTTCGTATATGTAAGGGCGGAATACCCGCTGGCGGTTGCCAGGCTTGAAAAAGCTATTGAGCAGGCTAAAGAAAAAGGCCTTCTCGGAGAAAAAATAATGGGAACCGACTTCGCCTTTGACCTGGAAATCAGGATGGGATCCGGAGCATTTGTATGTGGAGAAGAAACAGCCCTTATTCATTCCATCGAAGGAAAACGCGGCGAACCGAGGCCCCGTCCTCCATTCCCGGCTCAGCAGGGATTATGGGGCAAGCCAAGCGTTCTGAACAATGTTGAAACTTACGCAAACGTGGCTGCAATTATACTTAAAGGAGCAGAATGGTATGCTTCTTTCGGCACTCAGTCAAGTAAAGGAACAAAGGTTTTTGCACTTGCTGGTTCTATTAACAATACAGGTCTGGTTGAAGTTCCGATTGGCACTCCTCTCGGCGAACTCATTTATGACATAGGCGGAGGAGTAAAGAATGGAAAGAACTTTAAAGCAGCTCAGATTGGCGGTCCGTCAGGGGGATGTGTTCCAAAGCCTTATTTAAATGTTCCGCTGGATTACGATTCATTAAAGGAACTCGGTGCGATTATGGGTTCCGGCGGCCTTATAGTTATGGATGACGATACATGTATGGTGGATGTTGCCCGCTATTTTCTTGAATTTGTTCAGGAAGAGTCATGCGGCAAATGTGTACCATGCAGGGTCGGAACCAAACGAATGCTGGAAATACTCGAACGCATATGCAGCGGCATGGGCGAAGAAGAGGATATTGACCGGCTTATTGAACTCGGGAACGAAATCAGGGATACTGCTCTTTGCGGACTCGGACAGACAGCTCCGAATCCTGTACTTTCCACTATCAGGCATTTCCGTCATGAATATGAAGATCATATTAAAAATAAACACTGCGAAGCGGGTGTATGCCCGGGCCTTGTAAGAGCTCCATGTCAGAGTGCATGCCCTGCATCTGTTGATGTACCGGGTTTTGTATCCCTGGTCGGTGAAGCACGTTACGAAGAAGCTCTCAGGCTTCACAGGGAAAGGAATCCATTTGCTGCAATCTGCGCAAGGGTATGTTTTCATACATGCGAGGACAAGTGCAGGCGTGCCTCTCTTGACGATCCGGTAGCTATTCGCAGCATCAAGCGCTTTATGGTGGATCAGGAAGTTGTTATTCAGCATCCCACCGTTAAGGAAAACAAGGAAAATGAAAACCGCAAAATTGCAATAATCGGTGCAGGACCCTCAGGTCTTTCATGCGCATACTTCCTGGCTAGATTAGGCTACAAACCCGATGTTTTCGAAGCAGGGCCCCGTCCCGGAGGAATGATGGTTCAGACCATTCCTGCTTACAGGCTTCCGAGAGAAACCCTGGCAAGAGAAATCCGGATGATAGAAAGTCTTGGCGCGGTGATCCATACTGAGCAGAAATTAGGAGAAGACTTTACTCTGGAAGAACTTAAGGCAAAAGGATATGAAGCTGTATACGTCAGTGTCGGAGCTCCGGAAGGACTTCATATGGGAATTCCGGGAGAAGATGCCAACGGTGTTGTGCAGGCACTCCCCTTCCTCCAGAAATATAACATCAGAGGCTCTGTTTCTGTCGGCAAAAACGTTGTAGTAATCGGCGGAGGAAACGCAGCTATTGACGCCGCACGAACAGCACTGAGACTGGGTGCAGAATCCGTTTCCATTATCTACAGACGCGGACAGGATCAGATGCCTGCTTATGACGAAGAAGTAGAAGAAGCATTAAACGAGGGTGTAAAACTTTGCGCTCTGAATCAGCCTGTTGAATTCCTTAAAGATGATGCCGGAAACGTAAGAGCAGTAAAGTGTCTCCCCATGACACTTGGAGACTTTGACCGTTCAGGACGCCGCGCACCTACAGCCGGAAAAGCCGAACCTGTAGAATATACAGCAGATCAGGTTATAGTAGCTATAGGGCAGCGTCTTGATTCAAAAGTTATTTTCGGAGACGCTGATATTGAAAAGAATGATCATGGATTCATTAAAACGGATCCTGTAACAGGCGAAACTTCCCTGCCCTGTATATTCGCAGGCGGAGATATGGCAGACGGGCCTTCTTCAGTAGTCGAGGCCATTGCTTCTGGTGAAAAAGCAGCAGTAGGTATTGACATGATGCTAAGCGGGGAAAACCGCGCATTCTGGCGTTATGAGCAGGAAATAAAAACGGATTACGATCCTGATTCAGATCCGGTACCATACCCGCGTGAAAAGATCCGGGTACTGCCCAATAACAGACGCAGGCACAACTTTGACGAAGTTGAGCTTCCGTGGAATGAAGCAGTAGCACGCCGTCAGGCACATCGCTGTCTGCGCTGCGATTACGGAAAGAGTATACGTATGAGACCAAAGGAGGAAATACATGCCTGAGATAATTATGAATGGGATGAAACTGAATCCCGCTGACAACACCACTATTCTTGACGCTGCTCGCGCAGCCGGAATAAAAATACCGACTCTCTGCTTTCTCGAAGGAAAGACTCCTCTGGGAGCATGCAGAGTCTGTATAGTTGAGATTGAAGGAAGCCAGGCACTTTCCGCTTCCTGCTGTACCCCGGTAAGGCAGGGGATGGTAATTCATACCAACAGCCTCCGTGTCCGCAACGCGCGCCGCATGATTGTAGAGCTGCTGTTAAGCGAGCATGAAGGAGACTGTCAGTACTGCGACCGTTCCGAAGACTGCGAACTGAAAAAGCTCGCAAATGAGCTGGGAATAAGAGCACCTAAATATACCGGCGAAAAAACCGGATCGAAAATTGATGATACTACACCGGCCATTATCCGGGATTCAGGTAAATGCATAAAATGCAGACGATGTGTAACAGTATGCAATGCTGTTCAGAATGTCGGAGCTATTTTTCCGCAGGGACGCGGATTTGAAACAACAATAAGCCCTGCCTTTGCTGCCGGCCTTGACTCTGTGGCATGTGTTCAGTGCGGGCAGTGTACAGCTGTCTGCCCTGTTGGAGCCATTATTGAAAGAGATCATACGAAGGGAGTATGGGCTGCTCTGGATGATCCGAAAAAACACGTTGTTGTTCAGACTGCACCTGCTATCAGGGCATCACTGGGAGAAGCTTTTGACCTTCCTCCCGGAACACTTGTAACAGGACGCATGGTCACAGCACTCAGACATATGGGTTTTGATGCGATATTTGATACAAACTTTACTGCCGACCTTACAATAATTGAAGAAGGCAATGAACTTCTGAAGCGTCTGAAAACAGTTCTGGTTGACGGCGGAGAAGCAGCTCTTCCGCAGTTTACAAGCTGTTCACCCGGCTGGATTAAATTCGCGGAATATTTTTATCCTGAATTTCTTCCGAATATTTCCACATGCAAGTCGCCTCAACAGATGTTCGGAGCACTTGCAAAGACTTACTATGCGGAAAAAAAAGGAATCAATCCTGAGGATGTCATAGTAGTATCGGTAATGCCGTGTACTGCCAAAAAATACGAATGCCAGCGTGAGGAAATGTATGACAGCGGTTATCAGGATGTGGATTATGTTCTGACAACACGCGAATTAGGAAGAATGATCAAACAGGCAGGGTTGAATTTCATAGAACTTCCTGAAAGTGAAATGGATGCGCCTCTTGGCATGTCATCAGGAGCAGCGGATATCTTCGCCAATACCGGCGGAGTTATGGAAGCAGCTTTAAGGACTGTTTATGAAGTTGTAACAGGAAGACCTCTTCCAATGGAAAATCTTCATGTAACACCTCTTACTACACTTGAAGGGGTAAAAACAGCCTCTCTGAAAATAGAAGGTGCAGTGCCTGACTGGTCATTCCTTGAAGGTGTAGAAGTACGAGTTGCAGTTGCTCACGGACTGGATAATGCATCCAGGCTTCTGGAAACAATAAAGGACGGAAAAGAAAATTTCCATTTTGTGGAAGTTATGACATGTCCGGGCGGCTGTATTGGCGGAGGCGGACAGCCGCGCTATACAACCGACGAAATACGCAAAGCACGTATTGAGGCCATATTCAAGGAAGATGAAGGGAAAGCTCTGAGAAAATCCCATGATAATCCTGCTATAATTCAGATATATGAGGAATTTCTTGGGCAGCCTCTTGGGGAGAAATCTCATCATCTGCTGCACACCTGTTATCAAAAGCGGGAAAAAGTGCTTCAATAATATATATCTAACAGCTCGGTCTGCTGTTTATGAAATTTTTTCAATGATCAGCAGCCGGGCTTTATTATCATTTTTTCATCTTGACAGCACACAATAATACCTTAAGACTAATCATTTAGCTGTCTCTGCATCTTTTGCAATGTTATTCTGAAAAGCTGTTTTTCAAAAGTGATATATGTCCCAATGTATCATCAGGACATATAATTTTATATTGAATAAAAGGATTCAATATGGAACTAAATCAACCGCAGTTAACAGATCAGGCAATGCAGTTACTCAGAAATGTAAGCACCTTTCAATGGTACTTTATACCTCTGCTTGCTTTTGTAGTATATATTTACTTTAATGAAATTGAAAAAAAGAACTGGAAAGGCGTGGCCGCCGGGCTGTCATTATACTCGACTCACTGGTTTGCTGAAATACTGAACGCTTTGATACAGCACTTCTCAGGACACGCGCTCTGGACCGTCCCTACAGGGACTTCATTCCTCCTGTTAGTAGGTGTAGGCTGGGAACTATCAATGATGTTTGCTGCGGCAGGATTAATTTTTACCAAGATACTTCCCAAAGATCCGAAATTAAAAATCCTTGGCATAAATAACCGTATTGCGATGGCAGTTCTTAATGCAGCCTTCTTTTCTATATTTGAAATCTTTCTCGCACGAACTCCGGCTTTCCACTGGGTTTATCCGTGGTGGGGAGCACTTCCTGTGTTTATAACAGTATATATCCCTTTTTTCCTGATGGCTAATTTTGCATATGACTGGAAACCAAAAGTCCAGAAAACAGTAATTGGATCCCTGATAGCCGTTGATATAGCAGCAATGATTATATTCGCAGGCATACTTGAATTTATATAAACTTATTATCTTCTGACTGCTATCCTGTTGAAGTGAGTCTTATACATCTTCTTTCGAAAAACCTTACTCAGCAAATCCCGATAAATCAGTAATTACGGGATTTTTCCCGCATACAGGGCACTCAGAATTAGGCTCCAGAGAAACTGTATTTACATCAAAATGAAATGTATCGAAATAAAAAAGCTTATTTGTCAAAAGACTGCCTTTACCAATAAGATACTTTACAGCTTCTGTTGCCTGAATTGTTCCGAATGTTCCTGCAGCAGTTCCGAATATTCCCACATCGCTGCTTGAAGGGGAAACACCTGACGGCGGCGGAGAGCTGAACATACATCTCAGACACGCAGTACCCGGAGTATATGTAATTGTCTGCCCGTGAAACATTAGTACTCCGCAGTGTGAGTAAGGCTTTTTATTTAAAACA
This sequence comes from Spirochaetota bacterium, assembly GCA_016932015.1. Taxonomy (GTDB): domain Bacteria; phylum Spirochaetota; class UBA4802; order UBA4802; family JAFGDQ01; genus JAFGDQ01. The sequence goes on from JAFGDQ010000055.1 coordinate 39,943, forward strand.
CAGGCGTCATTTATTAAAAATTTAGCTGCAAAGTTATCAGTGCATTCTATAATAAAATCATATTCCTTTATTATCTTCTCAATATTGCCTTTAGTCAGTTTTTCTTTGTAAGTTATTATGTTTACATCAGGATTAATTTTTACCGCTTTCTCTTTTGCTGACTCAATCTTCGGCCTGCCTACATCTGCGGACCAGTGAATTACCTGCCGCTGAAGATTTGAAATATCTACAACATCATAATCGGCTATTCCGAGAGTACCTATCCCGCATGCACTAAGATAAAGAATATTCGGAGAACCTAGCCCGCCTGCTCCAATGACAAGAATCCTGGAGCTTAAAAGCTTTTCCTGACCTTCCTCTCCGATATCCCTGATCAGAATATTCCTGCTGTAACGCTGTCTTTGCTCATCTGTTAAAGCCATTATATCTTACCCGTTCCTGTTTTTATTCTTTTGTTCCGGTTGTAATATTAAAAAAATCCGATTTCTCTATAAAAGAGATATTTCCGGTTATCTCATTACCCAGTTGATTTTCTCCGAAAAAAACAAGAGCTTCAGTATCGTTAAAATCTGAATATCTTAAAGTTAATGCAGCAGCAAGTGCTTTTGATTCTTCAGACTTATTGCCCTGCAGTATAGTCGTTGGACCCGGGACTTCATATGACAATTCAAAAACCAGATCACCCTGCCTTTTATATTTCCACAGGCTCTCATTCTCATTCATATTGCGTCCTACGATTATCTTGCTGTTTCCAAATCTGAAATGCCTTCCGAAATTAAGCACCTGAACATCATCCCAAGAGGTATTTTCATTATGCGCCAGCAGGTCCTTCATTTTCATCGCGAAATGCTTTTCAGTCAGCATACATCCGCCTGCTACAGGAGTGTATGTATCAATACCCGTTTCTTCTGCTAAGTGAAACTGCGCGTCTCTGCCTCGTCCGCTTATTGAAAGCATATCTTCACGCCTCACCCAGCCTTCTTTTTCCGCAATTGTCTCAGGAAAGGACTTTGCTGACAAAGGCCTGAGTATTCTCCCCTTAAGACCGGAATCTTTCTCAAGCAACTCCATGGCATTCCGATGCTGAGACATGGGGCGTTGCCCAAGAACTTCTCCGGTCACTATAAATTCCGCCCCGATTTCCTCTGCAATTCTTTTCGCCTGTTTCAGCATATATATTTTGCAGTCAATACACGGATTTATGCCTGAACCATAACCATATCTTGGATTCCTTATAATATCAAGATAATCCTGTCCCATGGTTTCCATGCGGCACTCCATGCCGAGCGTTGAGGCGGCCTCTGCTACAATATAGCAAGGTTTGTGATTTTTAATAAATGGCAGAACAAAATGCACCCCGATTACATCAATCCCCTGATCAAGCATTATTCTTGCGGCAAGGACAGAATCAAGTCCGCCTGAGAATAATGCTATAGCTTTTATCTTTTTCATTATTAATATCTTACTTTCATGTTCCTTTGAAAAAATCTGTAACCGGTTATTTTATCAGCATCCATCTGTATTCACGTATATGATCAAGCAATTCAAATATAATTTCCTGTTTATCTGTTCCGCAAATACGATTCAGGAAAATAAATCTCATTGAATCAATATTACGAAATCCCGGAACATCAATTAGCGGGCCGGTAATTACTTCCCTGCCGAATGACTGAGCGACTTTAACAAGATGAGAAAACCGTATTGTGAATTCAGAATGTTTATGCAGTTTAATTTCTCTCGGAAAACCCTGCTCAAGTCCCCTGTCAAGATATTCCATTCCCTCAGGGAATACCGGATCACTTGAATGCTCCGATAAGAAGACAGAATAGTTATGCCTGCTGATTTCCTCAACTAATCTTACTGCGCCAATATTAAAATTAAAAAATTCATATTCCGGTATTTCAAGATTATATTTACGGACCAGGTCATTTACTTCTTTCTTCATATTCCCCGGATCATTATTGCATGCAACATTCATATCACCAATTACTTCGTTAAGTATAAGCAAATTAATACCGGAAATTGAAGCGAATAATTCATGTATGTCAGCCTGAATAAAATCTGTCTTTGCCTGCCATTTCCTGAGTGAATTTCTCTGGATTTTAAGCAGATAAAATGACAGATCAAACATGATAATGCGGTCTATAAGATGATCATGTTCCTGAAGCATTCCTATCATCAGGCTCCCGTATCCTCCTCCTGCTTCAGCTATTATACTGTCAGGATTCAGCACACCAAGTCTGATCAGAAAATCTCCCAGTAATGCACCGTACGGTTTCTTTACGTCAAAGGCAAGCGAACAGGGAGATTTTTCACTGGCAAACGATTCACATATCGTATATTCGTTTATTAAATCCGGTTTCCCGGATTTATGATAATCATATGTGGAATTTATTTCTGTCATTTATTCTCACCTGAGCAAAGCCTTGTTATTCAGTATATAAATCATTATACTCGTATACCGGAAATTTCAGCTTTCTATTTCTGAAAAAAATCAGTTGATATCAAGCCCCGCATAGTAGCCCCTGAACACAGCATCAGTTACACATCCCGGCTTTACACAGTCTCCTATTTCAATAATTTCCGGTGCAGAGTTATAAAGCTCTTCAACAACCTTTCTGAGTGACTGCTGTCCGGCGGCGCAGATAAAAGTATCCGCATTCAGACAAACTTCAGCACCGTTATGATCAGCGCACAACATTCCCTGATCAGTAATGCTAAGCCCCCGCATATTCGTAATACATGTAACATGCTTTTTCAACTGTTCAAGAATCAGAGGCCTGTGACGCGGATTGGCGTCAAGACATACATCATCCCGCATTTCAACAACTGTAACGTCTTTCCCCATAATGGATAATTGCAGCCCGGTTTCACATCCTGCAAGGCCTCCTCCGAGAATTACGACCTTATTGCCGACCTTATCGTAATTATCAGGAAGATTATTAGCGATAATAACATTTGAAGCGTCAATTCCGGGAATTGAAGGTATTACAGGCTCGGCGCCCACTGCTATGATAAGAACATCAGGATTAATGCTGTCCGCGAAACCCGGAGTTACCTCTGTATTCAGTTTAACCTCAACACCTGCTTTCTCCATAAGTAAAGCCTTTGTCGCAATATATCTGTACAGATCCTCTTTGAATGAAATGCCCCTGACTCCTTTTAATGCGCCTCCGAGCTCGCCAGTCTTCTCACAAAGAATTACATTATGCCCTCTTTCCGAGGCTGTTATGGCAGCCTGTATTCCTCCCGGACCGCCTCCTGCAACAAGAACTTTCTTCGGTTTTACAGCAGCACTTACAAAAGCCGATTCATACTCGCTGCCGATAACAGGATTTAACGAGCAGATACGCAGGCCTGTAGTCATACGCTCTGCCATACAAGTAAAACAGCGGCAGCAGCGAACAATCTCTTCATCCCTGTTCATAAATGCTTTTCGGGGAAGATACGGATCAGCAAGAAGAGCTCGTCCCATTACAACAACGTCGGCTCTGCCTGATGAAATTATATCGTCCATCATTTGCGGCTCATTTAATGCACCTATAGCCGCAACCGGAATACTTATATTTTTTTTGATCTCTTCCGCATAGTGGACATTCACTCCCCTTTCCATAAACATTGACGGATGAGTCCTGTCAAAGCTTCCTTCATGAGCTCCTGTTGAAACCTGCAGCAGGTCGATTCTGCTTTCAAGCAGCTTCGCGAATTTAACAGCTTCTTCAATAGTATAACCGCCTTCCAGATATTCCTCTGCGCTAATTCTTACCTCAAGGGGAAATTCCTGTCCTACAACCGAACGAACCTTGTCAATTATTTTTAGTGCAAGACGCGCCCTGTTTTCAAAGCTTCCGCCGTATTCATCAGTACGCTTGTTCGTTAAAGGAGAAAGGAACTGCTGCATAAGCCATCCGTGTCCCGCGTGTATCAGCAGCATTTCAAATCCTGCAGATTTACACAACAATGCTGCTTTTCCGTAAGCCTCAACAATCTCGTTTATAAGTTCCTTTGGCATTTCACGGGCGACCAGTACTCCGTCAATAAAATCATCACTCGGTCCGTAGCTCACCGGAATTCTGCTTTTATCTGTAAGGGAGTATTTTCCTCCATGAGACAGCTCCATACTTGCTATTGCACCATGCCGCTTTACAGCACGGGCCGCAGCAGCTAAGCTGTCCTTTGCATTCGGCGCGTCCATTAGTACCTGTACAGGGTAATATTTACCTGTAGCACTATGAACAATAAGTTCGCTTACTGTAACTGCACCGGCCCCGCCTTTTGCGCGCAGTTCATAAAATGCAATAGCTTCAGGAGTAAGGCATCCATCCGCGGTCAGCGCAGGGAAAGTCATCGGTGCTGATATAATTCTGTTTTTTAATATTACGTTACCCAGTTTTATTGGGTTGAAAAGGCTAGAAAATTTTCTTTTCATTACACTCTCACTTTCGGTAAAATAATTAATATTAATTGATTTGTATTAATAGCGGATAATAACAAATCATGCATACAGGGTTGTATTTATTATGTCTCAATACTGTCTATTAAATCTTCCTGATATTTTTATTAACGAATAGAAATAAAAAAATTAAATGATTTTATCAATTATATTTTTTATGATCTTAAAGGCAGCCATAAAACAGCTTTTGTTCCTTTATTCAGCTTACTATTAATTGTTATTGAACCGTCATGTTCTTCTATAATTTTCTTTACTATGGAAAGCCCCAGCCCGGTTCCGCGTGCTTTTGTTGTAAACAGCGGATCAAAAGCCTTTTCAAGAGTAGTGCCATTCATTCCGATTCCGTTATCTTCTACTGATATCCTGAAGCCCCCTTTTTCTGAAATATCGCTGTAATTTACATCTTGTTCGGGGCCGATAAATTCCACATTTAAATTAATCTCCGGTTTAAACGGCCTGTTTTCAGCTTCTTCATTCTTAAGCCTTTCCTCAACAGCCTGAACAGCATTTGTAAGCAGATTGGCCACGACTCTGGTCATCTTTATACGGTCAATATAAATAGCCGGCAGATCATCAGGAATATTTTTACTGATTATTTCAATATTATTATATTGTATGTCGTCAAATACATTGCTCAGCCACGAAACCGCATTCTCCTCACGGATTTCTGCATTTCTTTCGCGGGTATATTCAAGCAATTCCTCAACTATAGAGTTACAAAGATCAATCTGATATTCAATTCTGTTCAGATGTTTTGCTATTTTTTCGTCAGCCAGTTTAATTTTTTCTTTTAAGTAAAATGCTGATGAACGTATAACGCCAAGAGGATTTCTGAGTTCATGACTGACTGTTGCAGTAAGCTGGCCTAGAACTGAAAGACGTTCTTTTTTTATAAGCTCCTCCTGTGCCTCATCCAGTTTTTTTGTCCTTTCCAAAACCAGCTCTTCAAGATGCTCGCGGTGCTTTTCCAGTTCCTCTTCCTCATGTTTCCGCTTTGTAATATCCTGGACAATTGATACTACACCTATAATCTGCCCGTCTACGGCGATCAATGGAGTATTAAACCATTCGCAAATAATATTATTCCCATCGCTTGTTTTATTCTGAGTTTCACTGTATATACCTGTTTTATTTTTAAAAACATACTGCCAGGACGTTTCAATCTCAGAGCGGTTTTCTTCCGGAATCAGGAAACTGATATGCCGGTTAATAGCTTCATCTGATGAATAATTAAAAATACGTTCGGCTGCAGGATTCCATGATAATGCCCTGAAATCCATATCCCATTCAATAACCCCAAGCGGAGACTGCTGTACAAGAAGTGAAAGTCTTTGCTGCGATTCACGTATTTTTTCACGCAATCCTACAGTAAATAACGCAATACCTCCCTGATCAGCAAGAGTCTGATACAAAGACATTTGCTCATCACCAAAAAAATTCAAATGCGTAGAGTGTATACCTATGTACCCGATCCAGTCTTTACCGTTTGACAGGGGAAATGAAGCAATACTTTTCACATTGGATCTTTGAAACACATCTATACTTGCGGGATCCTGACGATAATCAAATTCAATGTTGTTTGAGACAAATGGCCTGTCAGGATTATAAAAATCAATAGTTTCATAAGTAGAAGCAGGTAACCGGGTTCCCGTTGGAACAACATCAATTATACCGCTTTTAAATCCTTCCTGGCGGCGTAAAATCACATCACGCGAATCCCCGGATTTATCAAAAGTACAAATTGTTACATGAGCTTCAGAATAAATTTCAGAATGCTGCATTAATATATCAAGCACTTCATCCTCAGTTTCAGCCTCAGAAAGAGCTTTGCTCACTTCATAACGTATTTGTGTTTCATTCAGATTACGCTTAATCTGTGATTCACTCTTCTTCCTGTCGCTAATATCGCGCGCAACCACCAGTATACGGTCGCGTCCGTCTATTAAAGCTTTTCTCATGCTTATTTCTGTCCAGAATATACGGCCATTTTTATCCATAGATTTCCATTCAAACAGCTGAGGCCCTTCGGACATTGTTTTTCGTATCCATTCGTCGGCTTCCTTACGGCTGAAACCTGTTTCATTTGAATTTATATCAGCTGCCGATAATTTGAGTGCCTCTTCGCGGGTATATCCGAACATAGCACACATCTTGGAGTTTACATCAATTATTGCACCTGTGTGAAAATCGTGAATAATTATCGCATCATTTACTGATTCAAAAATTGTTTTAAACCGCTCTTCACTTTCCTTAAGAGCTTTCTCCGCAGCTTTGCGTTCGGTAATTTCCTGCTGTGCCTGCTGGAACAGTAAAGCATTTTCAATTGCAATAGCTGCCTGCCCGGACAGCATTTCAAGAATCTCGATTCGATCAGGAGTAAAAGCACTTGTTACAAGATTATTTTCGAGATAAAGAATTCCTGTAAGTTTTCTCCTGTTTGTCAGCGGAATACAAAGAATAGACCTGGCTTTATTATGTTTAATGTAAGGATCATCAGAAAACAGGCTGTCATTGATTGCATCATCAATCATAACACTTTCATGAGTCCGGCTAACATATCTGACTATCGACCTGCATATTGTATTGCTTCCATCAATATCAACGGAATTAAGATTTACCGAAGTCTTAAAATCGGTACCCGATTCGAAATCGACAGAACTGTCCGCTTCAATGAACCATCTGCCGTCTTTTTTAAGCAGAAGGCACCCTCTGCCTGCTCCTGCATTTTCAATTAGAATTTTCATCAGATCATTCAGCAAATCCTCCATTATAATGCGTCCGGAAATAATCTGTGATGCTTTAATTACGGATTTAATATCAAGTACGCCATGTTTTCCTGTATCAACAGTGCGGTACTCTTGCTGAATAGAAGACAAATCAAGAATTTGACTGAACTTGTTTTTAATATAATTTGTCTTTGCCCAGGCCTGCCAGCGCAAATAACGTTCATAAGCCCTGGTTATATATAAACCTGCGATTTCTTCCTTTCCCTGCTGAAGATAAAACCCGGCAGCAAGTTCATAAGACAATGCCTCTTCATTCAGAAAAAAATTCTCTCTTGATCCTTCAATAGCCCTTTCATAAAATAAAGCTGCATCTCCGAACCTGCCTTCAATCCTGGCTTTTTCAGCCTTCATTAGGTATTTTTTATGCTGATGATTCATCGGGGCATTAGTTGCCCAGAAATCAAACTCTTTCATATTCCGGTCAACCCGGTCAATAATACGGTCCAGTTCTTCTGCATCATTTTGTGCAGAGGCTGTTGTATTAGCCAGTGTATCATAAAAATAAAAAAAAGGCATCAAATACATACCTGTACAATATAACAGATGTTCCTCTGCTTCGCGAAACATTTCAACTGATTCTGGCTGCCTGAACATAAAACGAAGCCATGCTTTGTAGATAAGTATTTTGATTACTTCGCTGTGGTCTTTCTCTTCAAAAGCCGTTCTCAGCATATCATCTTCGTTATAATTTTCGCCTTTAAGAATCCAGGGAACCTCACTCTTGCCCTGCAGATTTAAAGCAGCCTGATATACGGTCAAACTGCAGTTCTCTGCAGCCTTGATATCAAGTTTTCTTGAAATCTCCACAGCATTCCGGCTGTCTTTTTCAACTTCTCCCAAAGGTTCACCCAGATACAGACGATGAGATGAATACCACCAGGCACAATGAGCGGCGTTTTCCGACATTCCTGTATTGAGACTCGATTTATATCCCTCTAAAAGAACTGGTAATGTATTTTTTAAATGTTCATACTGATGAAGCAAAAAAGCACCCGTCGTTATACTGATCTTGTGAGTAAGTTTACAGGATGAATATTTGGCAGCGAGAAGCTGCAGACCGGCATCCGTAATAAGTTTTGCTTTGGGAATATCATGTAAAGTGGAACTTACAGACATGGCAAAAATTACAAGCAATAGAGGCGCTTTAGGGGCAAGCCCTTTCTCGAAACAAAGCCTGGAAATCTGAGAAATCAATTGAAATGCAAGTGCTAAATCAATTGAATACAACGCTCTGATCATTGCATAGGATGTTTCATAAATCCATGACATACTGAGTGAAGCCTCTGGCAGGGTATAAAGTGTTTTGATACGGTCATGGGTAAACCAGTTTGCAGTATCCCTTAAATATTCAATCGACTCCCCGTATGAAGGATTTCTTTTGATTGTAATTCCAAGCGATTTCAGTAAATCAAGACCAATATCAACTGCATGACTATAATCCCTCCTGGAAAGAGCAGCTCTTAAATTCGCGTGTTTTGCAACCGCAGTATCTTCGACAGAAACAGCATTCTGTTCTATTGTCTGTACAATCTTTTTCAGTTGTCCGTAATTCTCTCCTAATGAAAGTAAATAGGCCATCTGTGAATGAATTCTCAACATGGAATCATAATGGGAATTCCAGGCATTATCAGGCATCAAATTTAAAGCGTTTTCAAGATATGTCCGTGATGAGCTGAAGGCCCCCGCTTTAGCAGCAGCATTCGAAGCTTCAATATTTAATTCAGCAATCTGTGCGCCTTTCTCTGTACCTTTTACCGCAGAATCAGACAGATTATAATGGCGGACAATGTCAAAAAGCAGTTGTTCATCCTCCTGCGCGGATTGCCTGTTGTACTGGTCCATAAGTAAATTCGCAATTTTTAAATGAATACTCCGCCGTCTCTCTGGCTGTATCTGTTTATAAACAGCCTCCAGTACCCGGTCATGCTGAAACCTGAATCTCGCCTGTTCTACAGTTTCAGGAAACATGAAGTTATCATCCTTCGCGATTATTACTGCATCATCAACAGATTGAGATAACATTTCCAGGACTTCCTCAGTATTCAAATTTCCGATTTTTGAAAGAATACCTAAATCGAACTCATTACCGATACAGGCTGCCAGCTCGAGTAATTTTATTTTTTCACCAGAATATTTTTTAATCTTACGCGATAACAGTTCCACATTATTCGTGAAGTTATTCTTGCTGATCTGATTCTTATCCCATTTCCAGACTTTTGATTTATAATCAAAATAAAGCAATCCTGATTCAAAAATATTTTCCAGAAGCTGATGCAGCATAAATGGATTGCCGCTGGTTTTTTCAAAAAGCACTTCACTCAGTTCAGATACATTATCTGCTTTAAACGATAAAGTCTCCTGTATAAGCTTTTCGATATTTTCAATCTGAAGATTTTCCAGACTTATTTCCCTTACAGACTTCCCTTCTGCCCGGATTTCATTGAAAGTATTTTTGCAGGCAAATACCTCTTCCGGATTATCTTCTCTGCATGCGGCAATTATCAACAGCTGATTTATCTGTTCACCTTCCATCAGTGTTTTTAACAAATCCAGAGAGGCTGCGTCAGCCCATTGCAGATCATCAATAAAAATAACAAGCGGAGGCCTGACACTGCTGATGACGCGGATAAAATTTCTGAAAGCAAGTTTAAAACGGGTTTGCCCGCGCTGCCCTTCGAGTTCAGAGACAGGCATCTGCTTCCCGATTATTTTCTCAATATCCGGTATTATATTCTTTAAAACCAGTCCATTTTCTCCAAGAACGGAAATAATTTTAGTCCGCCATAATGAGAGAATATTTTCATGTTCAATTAAAATTAATTCCACAAGCTGACGGAATGCCTGAAAAAAACCCGTATATGGTATATCCTGTCTACTTTGTTCAAAATTGCCCCTGATAAAATAACCGTATTTCTTAATAACTGATTCGCGCAATTCCACAGCAAAAGCAGATTTTCCCGTGCCTGTTGCGCCTGTAAGCAGAACCAGCTCGCAGCCTCCACGCGCAGCTTTGTTAAAACTTTCTGATAATATTCTGAATTTCGATTCAATTCCATATAACTTCTGAGGGATACGAAGTTTCCCGGAAAAATCATCCTGTCCGGGAATAAACTTGTAAAATTTTTTATCTTCATCTGAATAACTTAAAAATTGCCTGCAGCGTTCCAGATCCGTCTTCAGGCCATAAGCTGACTGATACCTGTCTTCCGCATTCTTTTCCAGAAGTTTCATAATTATTCCGGATAAACATTCCGGAACATCAGAATTTTTGACATTCAACGGTTTTGGAGAACGCGCTATTTGAGCATGGACAAGAGTAAGTAAATCATCACTTTCGAATGGAGGGGTGCCTGTTAGAAAAAAATAAAAAGAGGCTCCCAATGAGTAAAGGTCACTGCGGGAATCTGTGACTCTGTTTATACGGCCAGTCTGTTCAGGTGAAATATATTCCGGAAAATATTTAAGTTTTCCCGTAATTACTGCTTCGGAATACTCTTCATCCATCATTGATGCATTAGCAAATCCCGCAATCCTGATTATACCTGTTCCGCGGTCATAAAATAATGAATAAGGGTTTATATTTTTATGAATGATCCCGGCTGCATGAATTTCAAGTAACGTATTGGCAAACCGTATAGCAACATGCAGAAACTCGTCAATCGATTGAAAAATACTCTCATTTTTATCATGACGTATCAGAGCGGAATTGAGAGAACGGAAACCCAGGTCTTCCATTACCATAACAAGACAATCCGGATATGTCTTCAGATCAAACGCCTGAATTACACCTTCAATTTTTTTTAACCTGTTAAGTATCTGAAATTCTCTTTTAAAACGGTTTTGCTCCTCAACAGAAGAACTATCTTTTCTGAGAATTTTTACAGTAAAAATTTTACCGTCTTTTTCTCTGATTGCCCTGGAAAGAGAAACACTTCCAACCTCATCAAAAAGATGAAGAATTTGAAAACCGCTTATTATCTGTCCAAATCTGCTCACAAAATTCTCCTGCCATAAAACAGCTGGAAACAAAAAAGATTATAATAAAAGTATAATGTTACAGTAAATAATAACTACATGAAAAAGTCCGGTTGAAAATAAAAAATATAAACCAGAATAAATATTAACCTGAATTTATGTTTTTTGATATTTTTCCCAGCCAAATAAGCTTTACAGTTTTCCTGTATCCTGATTACTTTCACTATTAGAATTTTTTCAATAAGTCAAATATATTTTAATCAGGTATCCAATCCTATGAATGCACAGTAAAACAGTTTTTTATTAAAATAAACGTAACTATCCAGATTTTATCTATATTATACGTGAAAGCTGCTTCACAAGAGGAAATAATTATCAATTTGGCCTTCTCGTAAGATACATCATGTATCACTCGAAGGTCGGAAACATCCTGTTTTCATTCAAATTGAGAATTATTCCTTCTTGTGAAGAGGTAGCTGAATAGTTACAAATTAACAGGCATTCTCAATTAATTTGAAAATATATATTGATTTTCTTCAATCAAACTGAATGATTGAATTTTCAATATTTTCATATAAGATTATTAAAGAGGTCGAAATGTTTGCGGAAATCCTCGCTACCGGAGATGAGATAAGAACAGGCGCTCTGGTAGATACAAATACAGCCTATATCTCTGAAAAGCTTGAACAGGCCGGGATAGAAGTTACAAGGCATACAGCTGTCGGAGACGAGATTCAGATAATGACTTCTGTTTTACTGGAAATCAGTGAACGCTGTGACTTTGCCGTTGTCACCGGCGGTCTCGGACCTACCACTGATGACATATCGGCAGAAGCAGCAGCAAAAGCGGCCGGTGTAGAACTAATCCTTAACGAATCGGCACTTGAACAGATAAACTCCATGTTTCAAAAATTCGGAAGAAAAATGAGTCCGTCCAACAGAAAACAGGCAATGTTTCCTGAAGGTTCGAAAATTATGAGCAATCCGGTAGGAACTGCACCCGGATTTTCCTTAAAAATAAATAACTGCCGCTTCTTTTTCGTTCCCGGAGTACCGTTCGAAATGTGTCGGATGATTAATGATCATGTTATGCCGGAAATTGCTTCAATCAGAGGAGATATTCAGCATAATCTTTTAAGGACTATCTCGGTATTCGGACTTGGAGAATCCGTTGTCGGAGAAAAATCGGCAGATGTAGCAAGTGAATTTAAAGGAATAAAACTTGGACTAAGGGCAAAATTTCCTGAGACTCAGATAAAACTGTATATGCAGGGCATCGATGAACTTAAAATGCAGGATACACTTGATAAAGCGGCACAATGGATATATAAAAAAATAGGAGACCGCATTTTTTCAATGAACGGCTTATCAATGGAACAGACAATCGGAAATCTTTTAAGAGAAAAAAAAGCCACTTTAGCAGTTGCGGAAAGCTGTACAGGAGGATTAATCGCGAATCTGTTAACAGACATTGATGGAAGCTCCGATTACTTTCTTTATTCCGGAGTCACATATTCAAATGATTCAAAAATTAATATTCTTGGAGTGAAACCCGAAACAATTGAACAATACGGTGCAGTGAGTGAAGAAACCGTTCGCGAAATGGCTGAAGGCACGAAAAGAATCTCAGGCGCGCATTACGGGCTAGCTACCAGCGGAATTGCAGGACCCGGCGGAGGCACGGAGGACAAACCGGTCGGAACTGTCTGTATAGGTCTTGCCACACCGGAGGCAACTTTCACTATAAAGAAAAAATCTGTTTATGCAAGACTTGACGACTCATACGGCAACAGGCTCAGGAATAAACAATGGTTCGCAATGCTTGCTCTTGAAATACTTAGAAAAAATATACTTGGAATTAAAAATAATGATTTATGATTTCACAATCCACGCCGGATGGATGATTGACGGAATGAACAAGCCTGTAATCGAGGATGTTTACATTAATATTAAAGACGGATATATAGAAACCATAACCGGGAAAGCAGAAGAAAAAAGCACCGTTATTGACCTCTCCTCTTACACTTTAATACCGGGCCTAATAGACAGCCATGTGCATCTTTCCTGGTTCGGTACAAATAATCCAGAAATAAGAAAAAGACAGTTTAACCAGGATTATGAAAAATCAAGAATAAACATCAAAAATAATCTGGAGAAACACCTGAAGTACGGTATTATTGCTGTCCGCGATGGAGGAGACAGAGGCGCACATACCCTTAAATTTAAAAATAAAAATAACAGTCAGATTCATATCAGCAGTCCGGGATATGCTGTATACAAACTTGGAAGATACGGCGGTATCATAGGGAAACCGATTGATAAACCTGAAGCTATTAATTCTTTGATCAAAAATTTATCAGGCATTGATCATATAAAAATTGTAAATTCAGGATTAAACAGTCTTGAAAACTACGGAGTACAGACCCCGCCTCAGTTCGACATAGATGAATTAACATCCATAATCCGAATAGCTAAAAAACAACGCCTTGACAGCATGGTGCATGTTAACGGAGAAATTCCTGTTAAAGAAACAATTGAAGCCGGATGTACCTCAATTGAACACGGTTTTTTTATGGGCCCGGATAACCTTAAACGCATGGCAGATAAAAAAGTTTACTGGGTACCGACTGCCGTCACAATGAAAGCATATGCAAAATATGCTGAGAAAAGCAGTCTTAAAGCAGAGGTCGCCGGAAGAAATCTGAATCATCAGATTGAACAGATATCCCGGGCAAGAGAATCAGGTGTGGAGATCGTAATCGGCACTGATGCAGGCGGCATGGGCATAGAACACGGAGAATCAGTCATAGAAGAAATGGAAATATTCCTAAAAGCCGGTTTTTCAATTCCGGAAATAATTCATTGCGCGACCGGTCGGTCTGCGGAACTGCTCCATCTTTCAGACTGTGGAAAAATCTTCCCGGGCATGAAAGCCAATATGATTTGTATTCCTTCCGAACCGGGCAATCTTATAAAAACCCTCAAAGAAGAGGTTCGTGTTTTTATTAAAGGAAAAGAAATAAATCGGTAGTTGTTTCACACAGGAATGCAAATAAAAAAATACCTTCTTTGTTTTCCGCATTCCGGAATAATTTAATATTTTTAAATTTACCGGACTACCTTTTTTTAAGATTTAAAAAACCGGGCATATAATTTTTTAAACAGGTAAGCGTTAAATTCATCATTAAAGAATTAGCCTATAAACAATGCATTTTACTTTTGTGTAAGAAAAGTCCTGATCCGATTTCATAGTATAAATAATTTTTTATTCCAACGACAATATAACAATTGACAATATAATAATTGAATTTAATAATCAAGTATTGAATTAAAAAAATAAAGGAGGTGTAAAATAAAATTATTATCAGCCTTTTTTCAAAATAAAAAAAAGGCCAGATTTTGTTTAAACTCAACGCGCCCTTACTATAAAGCATATCTTCATTTTTTTGTTTTTTGTCCCGTAAGTAGCACTTACCATTTAAATTTTCCATGATATATAGTGTATAAAATTTTTAGCTGATCTGTTTCAGAATTATCCAGGAATATCGGATGAATAATAATTCATCTGAATATATTAAAAAAATCAGGAGGATTTATGAAACGTTTTTGCAGAATCAGGTTACTCGTACTTTTGGCATTTACAATATCAACATTATTTATTGCTGTCGGATGCGGAAAAGACAGTAATAAAGAATCAGCCTTAGAGATCAGATTTGCAACATTTTTCCCGCCTACTCATAAGCTGGCGATAATTACAGAAGAATGGTGTAAAGAAATAACAAAAAGGACTGACGGGAAAATCAAGGTCACTCAATATGCCGGCGGTACTTTAACTCCTGCGCCCCAAACTTATGATGCTGTTGTTGAAGGAGTTGCAGACGCAGGTAATACGGTACTTGGTTATACAATGGGAAAATTTCCGCTTTCAGAAGTGCTCGACTATCCTCTCGGATATACAAGCGGTACGCTGGCCACTAACCTGCTGAACTCATATTACAAGGAATTCAATCCAAAAGAATTTGATGATGTTAAAGTTATGTATTTCCATGCCCAGTCGCCGGGAATACTTCATTCTAAAGTTCCCATAAAAAAACTCGAAGATCTGAAAGGCATAAAGATCAGATGTTTCGGTTCAAACGCCGAATTTGTGAAACTGCTGGGTGGAGTTCCGGTTGCAACGCCAATGGCTGAAGCATATGACGCTCTTTCAAAAGGTGTCGCCAACGGCGCTATGCTTGCATATGAAGCATTAGGAGGCTGGAAATTGGGTGAAGTTTTGAAATATAACATTGAGAATTATTACTCTGCCTACACAGCTTCTTTTATAGTAATGATGAATAAAGATAAATGGGCAGGCATACCTGAATCCCAGCAAAAAATAATCGAAGATATCAACAGGGAATGGATTAAGAAACAGGGAAAAGTCTGGGATGAACTGGATGAAGTCGGGAAAAATTTTGCCAGAGAGAAAGGCAATATTGCCATTAAACTGTCAGAGAAGGAACAGGCAAGATGGCTGGAAAAAGCACAGCCCCTTTATGATAAATATGTTGCCAGCATGAAAGAAAAAGGCCTTCCAGGAGAAAAAGTATTAAAATTCTGTCAGGATTATCTGAAAAAAAATTAAAATATTTAACAAAACCGGATGCGGAATGGCGGGGGCGCATACTCCGCCATTCTATTTTTATGAATTACTTTCCAAGGAGGAATTATGAAAGCATTTCTTGGTATAGTTGAAAAAATTGCCCGTTTCCTTAATTCAATATCGGAATTATTCCTTGTTATTATGGTAGGGCTGACTGTGATTGATGTAGTGTTGCGGTTTTTCGGTTCATCTGCCATTACGGGCGCATATGAACTGGTAGCCGTTATGGGCGGTATAGTTATCGCATTTGCTGTTCCCAAAACCTCCTGGGACAGAGGACATGTCTTTGTAGATTTTTTTATAGAAAACAGGAGCAAAGCAGTAAAAAATACAATTTACATTTTAACAAGAATAGCTGGAATTATTATTATGCTCCTCCTTTCATGGTCACTTGTAAAGAAAGGAATGCATCTTCAAAAAGCCGGCGAAGTTTCCATGACTCTCCATGTACCGTATTATCCCTGGTGTTACGCTTTTGGAATCTGCTTTTTTATTGAAAGCATTACTCTTCTTACTGATATTTTCAGAGTATTTGTGAATAGGGAGGAAAAATGAACGAAGTAACAATAGGAATATTCGGCCTTATTTTTTTAATAGCTTTATTCTGTACCGGTATGGAAATGTTTATCACCATGGCTGTAGTCGGTTTTGTCGGATATGCAATTATAGTCTCGCCGGCAGCTGCAATGGCCGCTCTTGCTAATGATTTTTACGATTCACTGGAAAGTTATTCCCTTACAGTTGTGCCCTTGTTTATATTAATGGGCCAGATTGCATTCAATACAGGTCTTGCCCAGAAATTATATAATGTTTTCAATAAATTTATAGGGCATATTGCAGGCGGTTTAGCTCTTGCCACAGTTATAGGTGCCGCGCTTTTTAAAACAATGTGCGGATCGCTGTTAGCTACTTCAGCAACATTTGCAAGTGTAGCTGTACCGGAAATGGATAAATTCAATTATCATAAAAGGCTATCATGCGGTATTGTGGCGACTGTTTCCGTACTCGGCAGTCTGCTGCCCCCAAGCACTATTCTGATAGTACTTGGAATCCTCACGCAGGAGTCAATAGGAAAACTTTTTCTCGCAGGCATAATCCCCGGACTGCTTCTGACTCTGTTATATATGCTTGTTATTTTCGGATGGTCGCGGATTAATCCCTGTATAGGTCCGGCAAGCAATATGAAGTTTTCATGGAAGGAAAAATTCATTACTCTCCCTGAAGTAATCTGGCCCTTATTGATCTTTGCGGTGATGATAGGAGGACTTATGAACGGGTTCTTTACTCCTACAGAAGCCGGAAGCATAGGTGTTGCCGTACTGATCCTGTTAAGTCTCTTAAAAAGAGACTTGTCTCTTTCTAACTTCAGGAAATCGCTACAGGAATCTCTCCGCACTGCATGTATGATACTTATGCTGGTTGCAGCTTCGACTATCTTTGCTCATTTTATAGCCGTTACAAATATACCGTGCCAAATCGCCCAATGGAGCACTAATCTGCCGTTCCACCGCCACTTTATTATGATAATCATACTGGCAATATATATCTTTGGCGGCTCTTTCATGGATGACCTTGCATTTATGATTCTTGCTACGCCGATTTTTTTCCCGGTTACTCTTTCACTGGGTTATAATCCTATATGGACGAGTATTATGATTGCGACTACAATAGGCATAGGCTGTGTAATTCCACCTATAGCTGCGCCTGTATTCATTGTAAAAAATATTACTAAAGTTCCTTTAGGTGAAATATACAGGGGGGTATTACCGTTCCTAATTTCTCTAATGGTACTTATTGTTATAATGTTTATATTCCCGGATATAGTTACATGGCTGCCTTCAGTGCTTATGAAATAAAACCTTTTTATGTCTTAGCTGTAACTCTGTCATACTTATTTATAAATTTTATATTCCATTCAATAGAATTACAGCTATAACTTTTCCTCTTTAATAAAATAATTTTTTAATCCGAATTCAACCGCGTATCAATACTTTCAAATAAAATTATTGACGCGGGAATACGGCGTTATTAGCATGTGACCTGACTTTAGGTCGCCTCTAAAGAGGAAAATAAAATGCTAAATACGGATGTATTGGTATTAAATTCAGGCTTTATCCCAATCAGGATCACTTCAGCCAGGGATGCAATATGTCTGCTGACGGCAGATAAGGCAATACCTGTCCTTCAGAGCGATTATATTGTGAGATCGCCTTCAGTTTCCATAAAAATACCTTCAGTCATTTCAATTCTCGGTTATAACGATCTGCCCAGACGAAAAGTCGTATTTTCAAAGCTGAATGTAATATACAGAGATGATATGACATGCCAGTTCTGTCACCAGCGGTTTTTAATCAGAGACTTAACAGTTGATCATGTCATTCCCGGAAGCAGATGGCAGGAGATTACAGGCAGAAGTCTGAGAGACGGCTATTCAACCTGGACAAACATGGTATGCGCTTGCAGATGGTGTAATAACAGAAAAGGCAACAAGCTGCTTAGCGAACTTGGATGGACATTAAGAGAACAGCCGGAAGAACCAAAGTATATGCCGCATATCATTATATCCTTCGAAAAAGCGCAAAAGAAAGGATGGTTGCCTTTCTGTGCGTTTAATGTTAAGCTGATCAAGATGATCACATAATTCTTTCTTCTTTATCTGACAGGAACGGCTTGTTTTATAACCCTAAACTTTATTTTAATAAAAATATTCACTGTTAATTAATAATATCTTTGCAAATATTTAAAACTTGTTATATCAATATAAATCAAACAATATTAATTTACTGTTTATTATCATTATGGAGAAAATATGCTTAAAATAAGAAAAACAAAAATCATTGCAACTCTGGGACCATCATCCTCCACAAATGAGATGATAAAAACCTTTATTGATCTCGGGGTTGATGCCTTCCGGCTTAACTTCTCGCACGGAAAATATGACGATTATACAAATTTGATCAGTACAATACATTCAATAAAAAAAGATATGCCCATAATGGCGGATCTTAAAGGCGCTGAAATAAGAACAATTGTAAAAAACCCGAATGGAATTACTCTTCAAAAAAATAAAGAAACGGAACTTATTTTTAACGGAGAGGAAGTAACTGATAATAATTTCTCTGTCAGCTATGACAAGATATTCCAGATCTCTAAAAGAAATAATCATATTATGTCCGATGACGGAAATATTGATTTCATTATAAAGGACATAAAAAGCGACAGGCTTATTATCACTCCGACAAAGGACGGAATCCTTAAAGACAGAAAAGGGACTCATTTTATTGGAATTGACGTTCCTTTTCCGATATTAACCCAGAATGATAAAAAAGATATTGAGTTCGCAATATCTCAGGACGTTGATTTCATAGCGGCATCCATGATCAAAAGTGAAAAAGAAATTTACGCGATAAGAGGACTGCTGCCTGAAAAAATCAAACTTGTGGCAAAGATAGAACACCCTCACGCACTTTCAAACATTGATAAAATAATCGATGCGTCCGACATGATACTGGTAGCTAGGGGTGATCTTGGAGTTGAACTGCCCATTACCGAAGTTCCTACTGCCCAGAAACTGATTGTAAAAGCCTCTCAGAAATTCGGCAAGCCTGTAATTATCGCCACGCAGCTTCTTGACTCAATGATGAACAGCCCGAGACCAACCCGTGCTGAAGTCAGCGACATTGCCAATGCAGTATTCGACAGGGTGGACGCGCTGATGTTAACCGGAGAATCGGCAGCAGGGAAATATCCTGCAGAAGCAATCAACTGCCTTTGCGAAACAGTGGATAATGCGGAAAAGACAATTGATTACACTAAATACAAAGATCGCACTCAGATAAATAAAAATGACGCGAGTGATGCAATAAGCTATGCTGCAGTTGACACTGCATACTCCCTTAAAGCCAAAGCTATCATCTGTTTTACTTCTTCAGGATCAACAGCCCTCCGTGCAGCCAAATTCAGGCCTGCCATACCTATCATATCCATATCCCAGAATGAAGACGTTGTAAGACAGCTTTCTATTGCTTTCGGGACTGTGCCTATAAAATCGGATATTTATTCAAATACAGATGAAATGATTGATAATGCTAAAAATATAATCATTAAAGAAGGAATTGGAGAAAAGGGCGACATCTTTATTATAACAGCAGGTTTTCCTGTTGGAATTGCCGGAAATACAAATATGATGAAAGTAATCACAATAGATTAAAAGAAACATAACAGCTGCCTGACCAGAATCTTTATCTTTACTCAGGATAAAAGGCATGGGTGCGGGAAAGATGAGCATGTCTGCATTAGAAGTCGGAGATGACGCGGAAAATAACCTTGCTTTAAAATTACTATTTATTGTCCAAGGGGTTTGATGTTTCTGCTGTCAGCAATGTCATCCCCCCTGGCCTGAAAGGACATTATATACCAGTCCCCTTCTTTTTTTAGGGTTGGAATTTTTAGCAATCTTCCGATCAGCTGAGCCTGGGGAAGATTGGGAATATCCTGAATAAAATAATCATTAAATTCAAGAATATATTTCAGTTCACCCGGATATTTTTTGTTTTCTCCGGCAGGGATAATAAAATACCCGTTTACCTTCAGCCTGACATCCGGCGAATTAAAAAGCATTGAATTTATATAACAGTTGTTTTCCAGTATGCTTGCATTCCCGTAAATTTTGTTGAATTCAATATCTTTTAATTTATACTTTAATTCAGATAAATATACCGACAGACTTTTCTGCAGTCCGGTATTTACCAGCTTGCCTTTATCCACTTCAACTTCGATTTTAGCTTTAAGTGACTCAAAAAGGCTCTTACCTTTTTCAATGCCGAATTCAAAATTTACATTTCCACTTGCAGTACCGTAAATTCTTCCGGTTAAATCATCATCAAATTTTGAGAGGTCCTGCACTTTTATGTCTGTGAAATTTGTTTTAAGATCAACATACGGTATGCTGCTTTTAATATCCAGAAAACCTTTTGCTTCAATATTTCCGTTTAAAAATATGCTGCTGATCCGGTTAAGATTAAGGATCCCATTAATAAATGAATAATTTAAATAAATATCCGAAAAATTATAATCATCAATATAAAGATTACCTATTTCAACCAAACCGGTTATTTCCGATTGAATTGTTTCAACAGAAAACGATTTTCCTGCGTCCTGCGATTCATCAGTACTGTACCTGAATTCCGCAGCGTAAATATTTAACAGTATTTTCTGAAAATTGTCACCTGAAGTGCTTATGGAAAGTGTGCAGGGCTGATTATAAATAAAAGCAGGCAGCTTCTCAATATGAATATTGCTGTTAACAACAGGTATTTCACCGTTTATTCTTAATACTCTTGTCTTTCCGCTGTAATAGCTGGCATTGTTTAAAGTTATATTTCCGTTCAATTTATGATTATAATAATTCAAATTACCGATTACTCTGCCGGAAGCATTGTCCGGCAGAAATGGAAGTACAGGCCTTAAATCATTAACGTATGAATCGATTTCAGTAATATTAAACTTCAATATTAAATCTTCTACCTGGCTGCTGTAGGAAATCATTATTTCATTTATAAAAAAAACTGACTTTTCCAGTTTACCTTCAATATTCAAAAGCTCGACAGTACTGTTTTCAATATCTACTTTACACTGTCCGTCAACTCTGGCAAATTTCGAATTTGTCAAAAGAGATTTTCCAACTGCAAATCCGTTGACCATTTTTTTACTGACTTTTAAAGCATTTATATTTCCCGTAAAATTCTGATACGGCAAAGTAAAACCTTCCACCCATGTGTACACCCAAAGTAATGAGCAGTTTTCAAGTTTGTAATCACCGGTAACCAGAAAATCATCAGGATATACGTAAATATCGACATCATCAGACTCAATGACTCCGCGTTTACCCGGAAGAATTACTTTACAGTCACGAATCTCTGTTCTGTCCTTCCTGTCCAGATATAATGTGCCGTTAAAAAGATATGTTCCTTCAAGAGGTTTTAAAATTTCGGGAGGGTCCTTCAGAGTAAGCTCGGCATTCTCAAGTCCGATAGCGGTTATCCTGGTTTCAATATCGGTTCCGCTTCCGCCGTTGCTTTTTATATCCTGAAGCAGACTTTCAATATTTGACATTTCGTCTTTATAAATTATATTTAATTTTAAATTATTTAAAATAATCTTGCTTATTACAAATTTTTTATTTAGAAGAGGTATCAGAGAAAATCTGATATTTGCAGTTTGTGCGGATGCAAAGACACCTGTTTCCGGTACAACCTGACCGGAATCATCCTTTGAGTAAATAGTGATATCGGTTAAATTTATCCCGTTTAATCCGTATTTAATACCTGAAATTACAACTTTTCTGTTTAATATTTCTTCCGCTTTTGTTACGACTATGGATAACACTTTATCCCTGGGATAATAATAAACAACCAGAAATGTTGAAACTGCAAGTAATATTATCAGGATAGAAATAACAAGTGCAACAAACTTAATAAACCTTACTTTCCTCACGCTTTTTATCCATCATGGCCTTTTTCTTAAAATACTGAACACTTTTTTCCAGTTCT
This sequence comes from Spirochaetota bacterium, assembly GCA_016932015.1. Taxonomy (GTDB): domain Bacteria; phylum Spirochaetota; class UBA4802; order UBA4802; family JAFGDQ01; genus JAFGDQ01. Next base: position 62,353 of record JAFGDQ010000055.1, read on the forward strand.
TCAAGATTCTTGCAAACAATTTTTCCGCCTTCAAGCGTAAAGAATTTATCTTCTAAAAACTGGCTTATTAAGATACTGCCTTTTTCAGGAGGGATTCCGACCATCTGCAGCAATTCATTTGTTCCTATTTCAAAGTTATGCGCGTTATGCGAATGAAGTGCTATCTTCTGCTTCTCAAGCTGAAGAAGAAGAATATCGTAAATTCTTGCCAGAGGATCTTTGATAGTAAGATTTTCAAGCTGGCGGTAGGCGGTCCATATTCTTTCGCTTAACAGACTGATTATTTTTATGGCAAGCTGAGGTTTCATATGGACCATTTCCTCAAAGTTGGCCTTGTTAATTGCCATAAGAGAAACATCGCCAAAGGAAATCGCGGAGGCGTTTCTGGGTTTATTATCCAGAAGAGACTGCTCTCCGAAAATATCTCCCGGCTTCAGAACCGCAAGGAGCATTTCCTCATCACCGCTAATACGGGTAATTTTAACTTTTCCACTCTGAATAATATATACTTCACTGCCCGGTTCATTTTCACAAAAGATCATCATATTATCCGGGTACACTTTTTTAAGCTCATTCGCCGGATTTTCAGGAACTTTTAACGGAGCATTCATTGATTTCAGGCTGGAAATAGCATCTTCCACATTGTTACCGTTCGGGCAATTCTCAATATATTTCTGATACGCATAAATCGCGTGCCTCAAAGATTTCTTTTTGTAATAATATTCGCCTATTGTAAACAGGTGCTCAAAATTTTCTTCAGCTGCGTTCTGCAAGGTAAGCCTGGTTATTGCCTGATTAAAAAGCCTTAATCTGCGGCTGAAAAACCTGATTATTTTCATTGCGATTACAGGATTTTTCTGGATCAGCATGCCGAACTGTTCTCTTTCAACTGAAATAAGAGACACATTTGAAACAGCTACTGCAGTCTCAATTCTGGCACGATTACTCATACATGAAATCACACCGAAAAAATCACCCGGTCCAAGAACGCTGGAAGTATCATCAGCGATTGTAGGATTTTCTTTAATAATTTTTACATTCCCGCTTCTGATAATATAGAAATTATCTGCATTTTTCTTACCTTCAACAATTATGAAGGATCTGGTTAGATAATTTACAACTTTAAATTGGGTTGAGGCCATATCTTTCTTGAACCTGCTGGCAGTGTATTCACTATAATATATTTATCATAATTAAAATCGGCATAAAATCAAGTATTTTCAATAAATAAACATCTAATTACAATATTTTTATAATAAATGCAAAATCTCTTAATTTATTGATTATATACGTTAAAAAATATTCGATTGAATAAGAATGAACTATTAAGGATTATAATAATGGAAAGTCCCGGAATAAATGCCGCATAGTATTTTAAAACATAAATCATATGATTAAATACTACAGCATTTTATTTTATTATATTAAATATTTTATTTACATCTCTAAGATTAGAAGGAGGAAGATAATTAAAGTTGACATTTGCTACAATACCTTTTAATATTCCGTATCATTTATCATAAAAAATACTGTTTTTCTCTTGTTATAGTAAATAATAAAGAGGTGTCTTATGTTAAGAAAAAAATCTGCTGATAAAAAAAAGGAGAAACCCGATAAAAATTATTTCATAGTTCTCATGAAAAAAAGCAACCTGCTTTTTGCTTCATGGAAAATTGATAATTCAAAATGGAAAGGCAGAATAGAAATCGCAGAAGCGGAACCTTCCGGAAAACATTATCTGTATATTAACATACTTGCAGTTGAAAACGGCGGTTACAAGATAATTGACAGCATTCCTGTGCACGGGCTTGAGAATCAATGGCATATTTTTATGAAAAAAGATTATTTCGGAAAAAGAGTAATGCTGCGCCTGGTTTATAAAAATACAAAAGAAAAATCATTCGACATCCTGAATTCCCCGGAAATTGATATCCCTTTTCCCGCGGAAAATTTCCAGGAATCACAAACTGATAACGAAAAAGCTCTGTATGAATTATCAGGAATTAATCTGGCAGGCAAGCCGGATTCCGCGGGAACTTCATCCTGGTAGCAGTTAATGCATGCATCCCGATACACGAATATCATACTGGCGCTTCATGCACATCTCCCTTATATAAGGAATCCCCGGAAAAATTTTCCAATGCAGGAGCTATGGCTCTTCCAGGCTTTGACTGAAAGCTACATTCCGCTTATCCAGTGTTTCAATGAACTTGTCTTAAATAACACCTTTTTTAACATAACTTTTTCAGTGAGCCCGACCCTGATATACATGCTCAATGATGATTATTATAAAGATAAATATAGTAATTACATAAGTACACTAATTCATATACTTGAAAAAAAATCTTCTGAAGCATCAGAAAGAGGACGTAAAGAAGCACTGCTATATCTTCTCTCAAAGACGAAGGACATCCACTCATATTATTCCGGAATAAACGGCGATATATTAAAAGAACTGCAGAAGCTGCATTTAACGGGAAGAATTAATCTCATTACATGTGCTGCCACGCATGCCGTGCTTCCCATGTTCAGGTCTATGGATGATTTAGTCCATGACCAGATAGAAACAGCACAGGCCGCTTTTGAAAACTGCTTCGGTTTTGTACCAGAAGGGTTCTGGCTTCCTGAAATGGGATATTATTCGGGTCTGGATAAAATCCTGGAACAATACAATATCAACTATACTTTTCTTGAAACACACAGCGCGTATTTAGGACATAAGAAACCGTCTTACGGCAGCTATTATCCTTCAGTTACTGATAACGGGTTAATAATTTTTCCGCGTGATCTTTCTCTATCAAATGAGGTATGGTCAGCTGATTCAGGCTACCCCGGGGATTACAATTACAGGGAATTTCATTTCGATTTCACATATTCCCTGACCAATGGTGAACTCACGGAATTCGGGATTGAACAGCTCCCATTTGGCCTGAAAATATACCGCATAACAGGCAAAAACACACCTAAAGATTATTATCAAAGCAAAATTGCGGAAAAAATAACCGGGACACATGCTCAAGATTTTTTTAATAAAATTACTGAAAGGTCATCTGCAGTTCGCAGTCTTATTAATAAAACACCTGTATTTACACTTCCATTTGACACGGAGCTTTTCGGGCACTGGTGGTATGAAGGCCCGCAGTTCCTGAAAAAAATAATTATAAAAATATCATCCTCAGATATTATGGAACTGGTGCACCCTGCACGCTTTATAAATGATAATCTTGATCTGATAACGCCTGCAGAATCTTCATGGGGGAATGGCGGATTTTTTAAACAATGGACCAGTCCGGAATGTTCATGGATATATACTGAACTAGCGAAGCTGAACATTAGACTAAAAAATTTAAAGTACCCGGGAACAGACGCGCATATTCAGGCATTTAAGGAAATACTTCTCGCCTCTTCCTCAGACTGGACATTTTTCATGGCAAACAATACATCTGCAGATTATGGAGAAGAAAGGCTCAAAGATCATATTGCCTCCGCTGAAAAAATTATAAGCGATATTGAAAACAGCAATTCAGACCCCGATTTTATACAAAAACGCAAAAAACTTTATCCTGTATTTGACAACATTCTTTTACATATCTATAATAAAGCTGAAAAAATTTTTACTTGATTTTACGAATCAGGTAAAATCTATTGCTGTTAATATTTCCAACTGATAAAGTCCCCATGGAGTTATTGGCATGAGCAATCCTAAACCAAGCACAGTATCTAATTTTATACATGACAGAATAGAATCCGATCTGAACGAAAATAAAAATGACGGTCAAGTCGTTACAAGGTTTCCCCCGGAACCTAACGGCTATCTTCACATAGGGCACGCGAAATCAATATGCCTGAATTTCGGAACTGCCCTCAAATACGATGGTAAATGCCATCTTCGATTTGACGATACAAATCCCAGCAAGGAAGAAACGGAGTACGTTGAATCCATAATGGAGGATGTAAGATGGCTAGGATTCGACTGGGGAGATGATCTGTTTTACGCGTCCAATTACTTCGATAAGCTGTATGAATACGCGGAAGATCTGATTAAGCAGGGAAAAGCATATGTATGCGACCTTTCCGGAGATGAAATAAGAGAATACAGGGGAACTCTTAAAGAACCGGGTAAAGAAAGTCCATACAGGGCTCGCTCTATAGAAGAAAATCTGGATCTTTTCAGAAGAATGAAAGCAGGTGAATTCGCAAACGGCGAACGCGTTCTGCGTGCAAAAATCGACATGAAATCAGGCAATATTATAATGCGCGACCCTGTAATGTACAGAATACAGAAAGCCGAACATCACAGGACAGGAAGCAAATGGTGCATTTACCCCATGTATGATTTCACTCACTGCCTTTCAGATTCCATTGAAGGGATTACCCACTCTCTCTGCACTCTTGAGTTTGAAAACAACCGTCCTTTATATGACTGGTTCCTTGACGAGCTTCAGACCGAATGCCATCCGCAGCAGATCGAATTCGCGCGGTTAAATCTGAACTATACTGTAATGAGCAAAAGAAAGCTCCTGGAACTTGTAAAGAATAATCATGTAAACGGATGGGACGATCCGCGCATGCCGACAATCTCGGGCTTAAGAAGACGCGGCTATACTCCTGAATCAATACGCGACTTCTGCGAACGAATAGGAGTGGCAAAGGCGGATAACACTGTAGATATTGCCCTGCTTGAGCACTGTCTCAGGGAAGACCTTAACAAAATAGCATACAGGGTAATGGCTGTACTCAAACCTGTTAAAGTTATCATAGACAATTACCCTGACGGGAAAACAGAGGACCTGACAGCTGAGAACAATCCTGAAGATGAAACTGCAGGCACACGTACACTGAAATTTTCCAAGGAAATCTTAATTGAACAGGAAGACTTTACGGAAGATCCTCCTAAAAAATATTTCCGCCTTTCACCAGGCAATGAAGTAAGGCTCAAGCATGCGTACATTATAAAATGCGAAAGCGTTGAAAAAGATGATAACGATAATATAATTCAAATTCACTGCTCTTATGACGAAACATCAAAAAGCGGAGGCGCCACAGCAGACAGAAAAGTTAAGGGAACGCTGCACTGGGTATCGGCAGCACATTGCGCTGAAGCTGAAGTAAGGCTTTACAGCCATCTTTTTACCAAAGAGAATCCGGAATCCGGAGATGAAGACTATAAAAACTTTCTTAACAGAGAATCCCTGGAAATACTTACCGGATGTAAGGTTGAGCAGAGTCTTGCCGGAGTCAAGCCGGGACTGAACTTTCAGTTCCTGCGTCAGGGGTATTTCTGTTCAGATCCTGATTCAACGAATGAAAATCCGGTTTTCAACAGAGCGGTTTCACTGCGCGATACATGGGCAAAAATTCAAAAGAAAGGAAGCTGATTATTTTTAATTATTTTACTTCCACTTTTTTAATTTTTATTATATTTTAAAGAAGATTTTATATTTCGAATATATTATTCGCGGGATAACATAATCTATACTTTTTTTATAAAATAAATTCTGCTGACAACAATATATTAAAGAAGAGGATTATATGTTCAGTAAATCTGTGGCAAAACACTATTCACTTTTTAGCGGATTAGCCGCTATTGCCGCAATAATTATACTTAATACTGCCGCTTTTTCGGATGATCTTTCAGAAGCGGACGCGTTGCGTGAAAAATGTGAGCAGGAAATTTTACTCCTGGAAAACTTTGTAAACAAGTCCGGCGGCGACGAAGAACATAATGAACTCGCAAAAGGAATGTTATTACTCCGACTAGCGGAGCTTAAATACATGCAGGCAAGATATCAGGAAGCGATAGCAAAATATAAAGAATACTTACAACTTCAGTCCGATCTTAATGACAAATTAACAAAAAAAATAAAGGAAAAATTTAATTAACCGTGAAAATAATTAATTTTATTGTATTTCTGTCAGTTATACTCGCAATATACGGATCAATCAATTTTTATATTTTCGTCCGGGGATGGCAGGCTTTTGCTAGATCCCCGGGTATGAAAGCAGCCTATCTGACTGCATTTTTCTTTTTAGCTACATCCTTCTTTATTGCCCGCATTATTGAAAATTACAAAATATGTCTGGTAAGCGATATTTACAAATGGATCGGATCTTTCTGGATCGGGATAATGGTATACCTGCTTCTGGGAATAATAGTAATCGATATTTTACGATCAGCAAATCACTTAATTAATTTCTTTCCGGATGCCCTAACCCGCAACCATGAAAACACGAAACTTATTGCCGGAATACTTGTCATTATAATAAGTATGGCAACCGTTATTGCCGGTTATATTAACGCCCGTAGTCCTGTATTAAAAAAAGTCGAATTTTCCATACCCAAAACAGCTGGAAGCCTGAAAACACTTCGCATCGCAATGGCAAGCGATATTCACCTTGGTACTATTATCTCAAATTCACGGCTTTCAAACCTGGTCAATATTATCAATAAAACAGAACCGGATATTATTCTATTTCCGGGTGACATTGTAGATGAAGACCTGGCTCCCGTTATAAAGAATAATCTCGGGGAAACTCTTGTTAAACTTAAATCAAAATACGGAACTTACGCAGTAACCGGAAATCACGAATTCATAGGCGGAGCGGAAGCTGCTGTTAAGTATCTTGAGGATCATAACATCACTGTATTGAGAGACAGGGTGGCAAAAGTGAACCACTCCTTTTATATCGCGGGAAGAGATGATTTAAGCAGTAACCGTTTTTCAGGAAAAAGCCGCAAAACACTTGAAGAACTTCTGGACGGAATAGACTGCAGTCTTCCGGTAATACTCATGGACCATCAGCCGTTTGCCCTGAAAAAAACAGCGGAGACCTGTGTTGACCTGCAGCTTTCCGGACATACTCACAACGGACAGCTCTGGCCGGTTAATTTTATAATTTCGCTTATATATGAACTCGGAAAAGGGCACATGAAAATCGGAAACACTCACTTCTATGTATCATCCGGCTATGGGACCTGGGGCCCGCCTATACGGACAAACTCAAGACCTGAGATAATTGAGTTTACACTGCATTTCAAATAATCCGCTGTCTACTTCACATACTCAACAGACATTGACTTAATCGCTGTTACAGCCCGAAGATAAGCAAGCGGCATTTCAGTTTGCAGATGATGATACGCAAAAGCAATATACCTGTTCGCGTATTTTCTGCCCGGATTTGCGGCATCTACAATTACCCATTTATTTTTTATAAATGCTTCTGCCCACATATGATATACAAAAACATTTTTTCTTCCATTAAAGTCAGTGTCCAGCAGCATACCTGCAAAAGCCCGGCAGGGAATTCCAAGCGACCTTAGAATAGAAACCGCAAGTACTGTATGTTCCGTACAGTCGCCTGCCCTGTTCTTTAAAATTTCCGCAGCGGAAATAATAGGGATACCTGTTATCTTATTCGTGATATAACCATACACGAATTCTTCAACATCGTTTACAACATCATGTGAATTTGCAAACTTTTTCTTAAAAGCTGTTATTTGAGGATTGTCACAATCAAGGAGTCTCGTGTTCTGAATATACTTATCAGACAGCTGCTCTACACAGCCATTATCAATCTCACCTGAAATAACCGTTATATAAAATTTATTGCCGGATTGAGCCGCACCAATAACTTTCTGAAAAGGCGTATCAGGCATTTTGTATGAGCTGTCAACACTGAGTTTATATGTGGATGCGGTTTCAGAATAAACCTCTTCAGAAAAATTATCAAGCGGGACAGTGTACATTGAATCTTCCGTCTGAGCAATAACGTCTGAAGACATTAGAAGAATAAATAATATAAGCAGGATTTTTTTCATGGGCCTTTTACTGGATTTTACTTTTCAGTTCGCAGCTCCCTTCGGCAGGCTCAGAGAACGTCGGACAACATTGACCTGCTTTCGCTGACACTGGATAAGAGCGGCCAGCTTTGACTGAAGTTGCCTAAACATTGGCAGAGCTTGTCGAAGCCAGCATAAACGTTGACGAGATCCTATATCTTAACAAGCTCAATCTTTATATTCAGCATATAAATTACGCCTTTCTGCAAGATGCCTTCTTTATCAATAAACAGGTCAACATTGTCATTTAAATTTTCAATGGACTGGCTTATGTGAAGCAGTTTCTTTTCCTTTCCGTTTATCAATACATCTTTAAAGCCGACAACTCTGGTTGTTGCTTTAACAGGGGTTTCAAGCTCTACCGAAGGGTTGTAAATATAGCCGGAAACTTCCATGCCTTCCCTGAATTTGCCTTCAAACAGTTTTCCCATGAAGAAATTTCCGTCTATGATAAAATCCCTGTCTACTGTATAGCCAGCTTTCTTGTCTCCGTAGGATAATTCAACTTCTCTTCCGTTAAAAACAGAGACTATTTTATTCTCATGAATTTCGCCTGAGTTATCTATTTTACTGTAGCTTTCCAGCCTGACAGGTTTAAAATCAAGAGTCTCTATAATCACATCTTTGGTTATAGTTGTCAGGCCATTCATTTTCATAATATATTCAGAAGATGAAATGTAGGTATTATTCGTAATTTTATTTGAAATATTCGCGGTACCGACTTTAATTCCATTAACGTACAGGGAATATTTCCAGTTTCCCTGAGGCACCTTTAAGTGGCCGTTTTCACATGAAATAAAAAAAAGAATAAGGCATACAAAGATAACGACTTTCTTCATATTCGTTTATTTTCCTGCCTGGAATTTATCATACATATACTGAATTCTCTTTCTGCATTTTTCAATACCAATCAGGGGAACTGCAGCATCAAGTTCCGGCCCTTTAAGACAGCCCGTTATAATACCTCTGATAGGCATAAAAAGATTTTTCCCCTTCACCCCGGCTTTTTCTTTAACGTAATTGACCAGGTCGGAATAAAAATTTTCACAGGAATCCGTTTCAGTTATAAAATTCTTTGCTTCTGTAATGACTTTTGCAGAATCATCAGTTCTCAAAAGATCGATTGTTTCTTCATCGGGCTCCGGAACATCCTCAAGAAAAATGCCTATCAGATTTTTTATATCTGACAACAGTTCGCATTTTGCCTGCAGAACTGTAATCAGGCTTTCAAGCCATGCTCTGTCAAGTTCCTCAGTCTTATAACCCGCTTCATTTATATATGGCAGAAACAGGTCAGTAATCTTTTCAGCAGGATAGCTTCTGATATACTGTCCGTTAACCCATTTAAGTTTCTGAAAATCAAATATTGCGGGACTGCTGGACATATTTTCAATTTTAAGTTCACCGGTAATTTCATCCAGAGAAAAAATCTCTTTATCCGTATCAATTGACCATCCAATCAGCACAAGGTAATTAAGAAGAGCCTCAGGAAGATATCCCAGTTCTCTGTAGCTTCTTAAAGAAGTAATACCGTGCCTTTTACTGAGCTTGCTCTTATCCGGGCCGAGCATAAGTCCCTGATGCGCATATTGAGGCGGTTCAAATCCAAGCGCTTTTGCCACAAGCATCTGTTTGGGCGTATTGGAAAGATGGTCCTCCCCTCTTACAACATTTGTAATTTTCATTAAAGCGTCATCAATCACCACAATATAATTATAGACAGGAACACCGTCTGACCTTACTATAATGAAATCACCGCCTATATTCTCGCTGTTGAAAACGACTTTTCCTTTAATAAGATCGTTTATTTCAATAGTTGCGTTTTTCTCAATCGCAAACCTGACAGAAGGTTTTCGGCCTTCCGCTTCCAGTTTTCGTTTTTCATCGTCGGAAAGATTCCTGCATTTCCCGGAATACACTATCGGTCTGTTTTCAGCGCTTGCCTGCTTTCTCATTTCGTCAAGCTCTTCCTGTGTGCAGTAGCAGTGATACGCGTGCCTTTTTTCAAGAAGAATATCAGTATATTTTTTATATATATCAAATCTTTCTGACTGCCTGTACGGACCGTACGCGCCGCCAACGTCCGGGCCTTCGTCCCACTGAAGTCCCAGCCATTTCAGGTCTTCAATCAGCATTCTCTCATATTCCCCTGTGCTTCTTTCTTTATCTGTATCTTCTATGCGGAAGACAAATTCCGCGTTATATTTTTTCGCCAGAACATAATTGGAAACAGCTGTTTTAACATTTCCAATATGGATATAACCTGTAGGGCTTGGTGCGAATCTGAATCTCACTTAATTCTCCTTTATTATATAAACAATAAATTACTCATTTTGACTGACTTTTCAAGCTGCAATAAGCAGCTTAGATAGTTCTTTGAAAACTGAATTTTGATTTGGCAACTCTT
>JAFGDQ010000056.1 GCA_016932015.1 Spirochaetota bacterium
CTTCTTCTATCGATAAACTACCGGGTATGATTATATACCGGGATTTTCTGGAGGAAATGCAAAATGAAAATGCAGGATAAAGGTTCGAAAAGCAGAAAGAATAACCCTGCTATTCTGGTAGTCGCGCTGCTTGTATTCGGGCTGATTCTGGGCGGCTTCGGCCTTTACAAATACAAAACCGGAAAAGAAAGTGTATCATGGCCGTCTGTAAAAGGAAAAATCACATACTCGCGCGTTGAGGCCGGAAGGAACAACAAAAAGCAGGAATATCTGCCCTCTGTAAAATACATATATCGTGTAAATAAAAAATTGTACACAGGAAATAACATTACAGCTTCGGATGTTTACCAGAAAACACGGGGGAGCGCAAATACTATCCTTAAGAAATATCCTGTTGGCGGAGAAGTGTCCGTTTACTATAATCCCGCTAATCCGGATAACTCGGTGCTTGAAACAGGGATGAGAAGAAATGTTTATATAATGCTCGGAGCAGCGGCATTCTGCCTGTTTTTTGCCGTTGTAATCACAGTATCTGAATTGAAAAAAAAACTTACTTCGAAGAAACCGGAATCTTCAGCGGTTGTGTAACTCTGCTCCGGAATGATTATAAATAAAAGCAATGATCAAATTTAAATTTAATTTTAGGAGGAAAAATGAAAAAAATATACTTATCGATCTTAATAATTGTTCCTTTAATATTCGGCACCTGTTTTAACGATGAGGGCAGCAGCAATGTAAACGCAGCCGATACTGATGGTGACGGGATTACGGATGATATTGACAACTGTGTTTATGTGTATAATCCGGATCAGTCGGATATTGACGATGATGGTACAGGTGATGTCTGTGAGGGAGGTCTGCAGGAAACTCTGGATAATAGTTATACAGGGACATTGACACTGCATTATACAAATACAATCCCATTTTTTGATAAAACAACCAGTGTATCGGCATCTGTAAGTGATGAAGGCCTTATTTTATTTGGAACCGGTACCCTGACATATTCCGGTGAGTACGAGTTAGCGGGACAATCGAAAATCAAAAGAGAAGGGACGCTTAACCTTGCTCCATACGGATATCTTGAAGAACCTGATGATATTATTTATGTCGTAGTAAATGAGAATACTGCTTACTCAGATACTTATACACAGTGGATATGGAATGATGATACAAGCGAATGGGTGCTATATTCAGGTACACCGATTACATCAACCGGTGTCTGGAATGGAGGACTTACTTTCGTATTTGAGGATGCAGAAACTACCGGATCAACTGTTGGAACAAGCACATCAATGGGATCAATAATGTGGACGCTTACCCTGACTCCTGATCTCGTGCCGTAATACAGTCAATCTGATGAAGAAAAATTGCTGATGCACCATAAATCGATATAGCTGTTACAGAGTATGTATTCCCGGAAGAACATTTGTATATCAGGATAATAGTTTCACACAATGAATTCCGGAAGATCAGGGATTTGAATCAGTTTCAATCCACGCGCCCGTGCAGGGCACGACTCAATCCGGACGTAAACAGGGCAATCCCAAACTTCCCGCCAGTTAGTATGACAAGTCGAAGATTAAAAGTCTTTTTTAAATTTTAAATCAAATTTCAGTTGTAATGTAGAAATCACTTCTATCCTGATTTTTATCCAAACTGATAAATATAATTTTATTTTAGATAAGTTAATTCAATTATTAAATAAGCGTAGAAATCATAATTTATACTTGTTTTTTAATTGCATTTCAATAGTAATTATGTCTATAATATAGTTAATTACTTAATCAAACCTCAAATAGTATCAGTCTATAACTTCCTTATCTATATCCTTGCGGTATTCATATATATACAGAGGCAAATATGCACATTAATACATCCAGACAGCAAAAACTGAATATGGGCTTCGGTGCTTACACATGCAACTGGGGAACACATTTCTGCGGTTTATACGAAACCGAAGATGAAAGAGATGAGATTATATTCGGTTTTCTGCATCAGGGAGCTGTTGAAAAAGACCTTCAGTTATATTGTCCGGCAGAAAGAAGCAGGGAAGAATTTATTGCTCAATACACTAACTACACCAAAGGCTGCTCAACTGAAATATCGGACAGCAATCTTTTTCGAATCAATTCAGCCAGGGAACTATATTATCCTGAAGGAAAATTCTCCCCTGATTATATGGATGAAAGCCTTAATTCCCTTTATATAAACAGTCAGAAAAATGGCAAAAGAAATGTCAGGGCAAGTGCTGAAATGGTATGGGCTCTTGAAGCAGTTCCCGGGAAAGAACACTTGATGGTATATGAATCACGCCTTAATTATTTTATCCAGGGAAAACCGTGGACAAGCATATGTCTTTATAATGTAAACAAGTTTGACGGTGCAACTATTATGAATGTCCTCCGGACACATCCATATTGCATAAGCAAAGGAATTATTTCTGAAAATCCTTTTTACCAGGATCCCGATATCTGGCTTTCAGAAAATGCACCTGAATATTTACCGGGGAATATTAAATAAATTGATTCAGCATTTTGAACATGATCTTTTTTTACTGATGCTTAATCTTTCCCAGATTACTGATGAAAAAAGGATTAAAGAAATATTTATTGATTCGCTGAATTCTTTTAATAATGAATACCGCTTTGAATATTTTTCCGGAACAAATGAAAAGAAAAATATTAATATTGTTGAAATAGCAACATTAAAAAACAGATTCGGATACTTAAAAATAATCCCCGATATAGAGATTCCTGAAGAATTAAAAGCAATAATTATAAATGCTGCAGGCATGCTTGCACTTATACTTGAGAACAGAATCAATAACAGGCTTTTATCAGATGAAAAACTCCTGCTCGAAGAAGCTGTAAAAGAAAGAACCGGTAAACTTGAGCAATTAAATTCAGAATTATTAAACGAAATTGAGCACAGAAAACAGGCAGAAAAAGAGCTGTCGGATATTTTTACCATGACAGTAGACATGCTTTGTATGGCGGACATCAGCACAGCTAAATTTTTAAAAATAAATCCGGCATTTACCCAGATACTTGGTTATACGGAAGAAGAACTCCTCTCTTCCACATTTCTGAACTTAATACATCCGGATGATGTTGAAACAACAAGAAATGCTTTGGAAAATAAGTTAAAAAAAGGTAAGCTGGTAAATAATTTTGAAAACCGCTACCGGAAAAAAGACAATACTTACTGCTGGCTAAGCTGGGTTTCACATCCGATACCTGAAAAAGGAATAACGTTTGGAGTAGCCAGAGATATTACTGAACTTAAAAATATTGAAAAAGAAAGAGAAGAACTTCAATCAAAACTGCTGCAGGCACAAAAACTTGAAGCACTCGGTACTCTTGCAGGCGGCATAGCACATGACTTTAATAATCTTCTCGGGATAATTTTAGGTTATATCGATTTATCAATGGATGAAGTCAGGGAAGATTCAGATCTTTTTGAATATCTCTCTTCTTCCAGAAAGGCAGGATTAAAAGCCAAAGACCTGATATCACAGATTCTTAACTTCAGCAGAAAATCAGATCCGGACAAAGAGCCTGCTGATATTGCCAGGATAGTATCCGAATCGGTAAAACTTGTAAGGTCAACTACACCTACTTCAATTAAAATTAACCTGTCAATTGATAATATTCAGGATACTATTCTGGCAAATCCGACACAGATCAGTCAGGTTATAATAAACCTCATGACAAATGCTGTTCAGGCAATTGAAACTGACGGCGAAATAAATGTCAGCTTACGTAAACTAAATCCGGATAATAAACTTTTAAAAATACCTGATCTTGAACCCGGCAGTTATTTTTTAATTTCCGTTGCTGATACAGGCACAGGAATACCGTCTGAAATTATTTCGCAAATATTTGATCCGTATTTTACAACAAAAGAATCAGGCAAAGGTACCGGGCTGGGGCTTTCTGTAGCATATGGTATTGTTAAATCTCATAAGGGAACATTGACTGTTAAAAGTTCAATGAATAAAGGTACAACTTTTAATGTTTTTTTACCGGTATACGGCAAACCTTTAAATACAATAAAAGCTGATTCACCGATATTAAAAGGTAATGAAAGTATTCTGATTGTTGATGATGAGCCGATACTGGTAAACATGCAGCAGAATACTCTTTTGTCATTAGGATACCGTGTCACTTCCACGACCAGTGCTATTGATGCGCTAAATATATTCAGCAGCGACCCGGACAAGTATGATCTAATTATTACAGATATGACAATGCCCGAGATGACAGGTGACAAGCTGTCAGAAGAACTGCTGAAAAAGCGTCCGGATATTCCAATTATAATCTGTACCGGTTACAGCAGTTTAATAAATCCCGAAAAAGCAGATAAAATAGGAATTAAAAAATATTTAATGAAGCCTGTCAGTAAAAGACAAATCTCGCATGCTATCCGGGAAGTCCTCAAGTAAAAAGGAGACTATAACAGGTGGGGCGTGGCTATTGTCTGCATATCTCCTGAAAATCCAGCAAAGCCTGATCCCGTGCGGTTTTAAACTTTCCCTCCTGCTTCATGCGCGTTAATACGACTTCCAGTTTCGCGTAGGGTTCTTTCAGAATACGCTCTGCCATTAAGGTCGCTACTCCCGATGCGTTTTTCGTCCGTGAAATCACCGGATGATTCTGTGCCTCACAGGGAAGTACGGCGATGAATTTATCGCCAGATTGGCGCAGCACATACCGCTTCCGAGGATAAGGCTGATACGTTATTTCGATCTGTATTCATCGAAAAGTAGCGGCAAGTGGAAGGACTGGGAAAATGTTTCAAAGCTTGCTCCTGACGGATGGAAAAAACAGAATGAAATAGAAATACAGGTTGAAGAAAAAAATCTTTCTGATTTGTCAGACAGAAGTGAAGATGTGACAATAAAAAGAGCAAAGCTACATGGGCTCGTCTTATAGCAAAGATTTATGAAATTGACCCGCTTATCTGTCCGAAGGGCGGCTCTGAAATGAAGGTACTTTCTGTAATAACAGATCCTTATGAGATAAAAAAAATTCTGAAGCATCTGGTGAAAACAAATAAAGCTCCTCCGGGACTTGATGAGAAAGTTTTACTTGATGAATGATATTTTTTTGCTTTGTTTTTTTCAGCGTTTGTTTGAGATACGGATTGCTATGTCCTGCCGGTAAAAAAATTCCCTTATTTTTTGTTGATTTTACTGCTTTTCTTGAAAAATACCACCTTCTTCAAAAACATTTTACATAAATTGTCTCGTTTTTTTTTCCGGATAGCAATTCGTATGATTTTATTTGAAAAATTGGCTCAATCGGGTAAAATAAAGTTGACTTTCCGTTTCGATACTCCTATCAATTATGTCTGTTCGGAATATTTTGTGTGAATCGATTCACTCTTCATCAACTTTCTGATAAGCTGCACGATTTTTTTAACAAAACCAGGGACTTTGGGTTGACTTTCCCGGAAGCTTGATTTTCGATACTCCTATCATTCATTGGTTTGTCGGGTTTAATAAGAATGGAACTGCAACTAGAGCGATTAATAATGTCACTATCAAAAAGATTAATACGAATTCTTTTTTAAAACCTGACAGGATTTCAATTTCTGTGAAAATATATCGTTTCATCGATTTCCAGTTCAAAACTATATGGATAATCGCTGATACCAGAAATATTAGCGATGACGTCCAGTGTGTTGCGCCTATCATATCCTGAAACTGCTCTAGTCCATGTTCTCCGAAGTGTGTTAAAATGCCTGTTGGAACAACATACATAAATGAGATGAATGCAAGTATTGAAGTAATTGGTCTTTTATTCTTGTTTTTAGTTTTATTCTTCATTTCGATCTTCCTAAATGTTTTTTTGCAGCCAACACAATTCTTAGCCGCGGCCATAGCCGTCGATTCTAGAAAAAAGTTATGTGTTCATTGGCTTTATATATTTTCATACTTGCTTCAAATTATTCGTTAAAGAACTTGATGAGTATAGGATTAATCTTTTCTGGAGTTTCATAATGAGCAAGGTGACCTGCATTTTCTATTTCATGGTACCTAATCACTGGTATTAACTTACGCAGCCTGCTCATGGATTCGCCTGAAATAATCTTGTCCTGCCTTGCCCACGTTAGTAACAGAGGGATTCCTGTCTTCTTAACTTCAGTATAAACAGCGGTTGCATCATTTAATCCATCGCCTCTAATATTGGCTAAATAAGCTCTTTTCTTCCCTTTAAAATGTATCTGTTTTTTTAGTTTGCTTCTCAAGGCATCCTGCTTTTTTTCATAGTAGAAACCATTTGAAGGATCGATTAATTTTTTATCACCGACTAGTCGAATGATATATTCTCCAATAAATGGAGGTTTCAGCATCGCTGCCTTGTCTTGTTCTTCAAAACTGTCAAAAAGGGGAGCTATAAGTGCAAGTTTTTCAACCTTATCCGGATGCTTAGCAGTAAAGTAAGTACTTATGCTGCCTCCCTGGGATGTTCCTACCAAATATATAGGATCTGTAATCGACAGCTTATCAAGCAATTCAACCAGCTGATTGTCGTAGAACTCCCTGGTATATTTATCTAATTCGGGCCTGTCTGAAAAACCATGTCCAAACACATCATATCTCAAAACTCTAAATCCTGATTGCAGTAACGCATCAACGTTATTATCCCAGGTTACACAAGGTGCTGCGTTCCCATGAACAAGTACAATCGTTTTTCTATCTTTTTGACCCTTCAATTCATAATGGGTAAATCCATCTTTAAGCTCTATGAACTCACCATCCAATTGACTTCTTGTCTGTTCATTCAATTCTTCTTTTTCCAGATTTTCTTTCATCAGAGGCAATACCACTATTACTACAACTATAGTACAAACAATCCAAATCATCTTTTTCTTCATTTTATATCCTTATTTATTGGTAACTTTTTTTAAGGTGTTCTTTAACTTTCATACCGGCCTGTCCATTCTTGATGAGACTCAGGAGGCCATGCGGGAGGTACCCCTGAACCTTTTTTGATATACCTGAAATCACATTCAGTTGCTCCATTCCCAAGGGTTTTTGTTCGTTTTACTTCAATGCCAATCGCTTTCCATATAGCATAATCACAAAGACATAGGTACGGGACATACTCTTTCAAATTCTGAGAAATCCAGAATTTTTTAAGAGCGCATTCTGAATAGGTAATTCCGTAGTCAAAGGTTGATCCGTCTCCTTTTACATATGTGAAAACCCAGTCATCAGGGTATGTTTTTTTCTGAGAAAGTAGTGCAGCTGCTTTCTTTTTTCGTTTCCCCGAATCAGAAAAGTAGTTCCACTTCAAATACCATTTAACAAACCATGGGATTTTTTCTTCATACCCTTTACTGGTAGTCATGACAATCATCTGTCCATTTTCTCGAGTAGATATCCCTTCGTTTTTCAACACTTTAACGATTGGGATATAGGCAGATGTTAAAAGAAGGATTTGGTTTAAGGCGTTTTTGTCTCCGCCAATATACGGTAATTCAGGAATCAGTTGTTTATATTGTATCCTGGATTGTGAAAGCCATGTGTCAATTTTCGATGCGTCATATCTTGTAGTCAGGTATTCTTTTACCCAGCCGGCAATCATATCAAAATCATCCATCAGTTCGTTTTCCCGGTCAGTGTAGTATTGTCTAGCTTGATTTGATAACAGTTCAGGGTTTTCAGGGGGAATTATTGCTGGTTCATGGGCTTTCTTATCATTGCATCCTGATAACAATGAATAACATCCAAACAGACCAACAGCAGCGGCGCCTAATTTCAGGCATGATCTTCGACTTATTGAACTTTTGAATAATAGATCATAATCGCTTATTTCCTCAAGACGGTGAATATTCTTTGATTGTCGCATAGGTTATAATCCTCCCATTAAATTAAACTATTCAGTAAACCAATTTGCCGGTTCGCTTTCTGAAAATATATAATGGTTTGGATTAAACTGTAATTAACAATTGTTAAGTGTCACTTTTTATTCGTGCTCGAATTCGAGATAATGAGACAGGAGTAACTCCAAGATATGAGGCAATGTATTGTGAGGGTAACCTGGAAACCAATTCCGGGTTATCCTGTTGAAGTTTTCTGTATCTTTTTTCAGGATTATCCAAAATAAATGATGCGTGAAGATTTATGTAATTAATTAGTTTAGATAATAAAACTCCAATAAAATGATCTTTAGCAATATCTAACTCTTGTGTTAATGCTAAAAAACTTTTCATCTGAATAATACCAATTTCTGAGTCTTCAATCGTTTCTATGTATGACCTGACCGGCGTTCCGCTTATGACACTTTCGATTGAAGTGACCATCTGTTCTTCAATAAAAAACTGTGAGGTGATATCGCTCCCATTTTCCTTTACGAAGTAACTCCGCAAACACCCTCTGAACACCAGAAACACTTTTGTAGCTATTTCGCCTTCCCATTGAAGTATGGTTTTTGCAGGAACGTCTTTAACCTCTATAATATCCAGAATTGTATTCATTCCTTTTTCATCAAGCGGTACAGGAAAAAATCTGGAAATCTTATCTTTATACTCTTTTTCCATTTGTAATCATTATCCCTTTTTTGGAAAACTTGAATATAACTATCAATTATATAGTTTCCCACCTATCTACAATATTTATTAAATATTTCAATCAATAATTGACAAATTTGAATGATTTTAATGATTAACAGACTCAAGAATCTCCCGGCGGTATATCCATTCGTGTCTCGGTATCACACCTGTTTCACTATCCCGCATCCGGACCAGGATTTAAAAACAAATTAACAATTGTTAATTACACTGCCGTCTATCCTGCATTAGATTTAACCCATAAGAAAAATTCAGCGGAGACATTTTATAAAAAAATATTATTTAATTTCGATTATACTCATTTTCACCTTGATCAAAGGTACGCTTATTGCTGATACGCAAAACAACATCGCGGTTATTTATAATAAAAGAACAAGGATAAACCGGGACACGGTTGATTTTATACAGGAGCAATTCAAACGCTATAAAACTATTAATTATAATGTCAGCGGATTTTCAATAAAAAAAGCGCATACTGTAAATACAGCCGATTACAAGGCGGTTTTATTGCTTAATACTGATGTGAAAAACGGAATAGACAAATCCATCGCGGATTATATCAGCTCATGTAATGATAAGCCAAAACTGATACTGATCACCTTGCTGAAAGATAATAAAGAGTTAATGATAAAAACATTTAAACCTTCTCCCGCCACACTGGGTATTGATGCGGTCACCGGACCATCCGTATGGAAGGATCGCGGCTTGTCCGCTTATTTTGGAGGGAAAAATCCCGAAGAATACGATATCCACATCGAATGGTTAAAACACGTACTTGTTCTTCTAAGTGAAATGGATGGCTGAAGGAAATAAATATGTAACCGGTAATAATATTTATCTACAACTAATTTTTTTTAATATGTTATCGGGAAAAGACTGATATGCTTCTGAAAAAACAGAAGAATGTATGGATATTATAAAATCCTCATATCTCTTTTTTAATATTTCCTCATCGGCTAATTATTTTTTTGATACTATTTTATTAGGAGTTCTTATGCTGAGAAAAATTACATCAACATTACTCACCGTATCATTTGTTTTTCTTGCCGGTACCGGAATTACGATGTTTCTAAACAAGGAACTGTCAAAATCAATCGAGCTGTATCCGATTCATGAATTTTTCGCCATTTTAATGGTGCTTTTCGGGATAATTCACATTGTTTTAAACTTTAAGGCAATAAAAAAATATCTCTCGAATAACCGAATAAAAATATTATTTATTTCTCTAATAGGATTTACTGTAATAATGTACATTTTTGCGCTAAGTATGAGATTGCGCAATGAAAAACTGATGATCCATGAAGACAATCAGCACGTTGAATATAACAAATAATTATCATAATAGGGATACTTAAGGGTCGCTTCTTTCCATTCTTTTTGGGAATATGTATTCTCCTGAGCAGTTCTGCCCTGTATCCGTGTTGTCGAAGGCTGTGAACTGCCTGCATTTTGGCTTTGGCGGTTTTCCATAGGACACCGTCATTGCCTGGAGTATTCTTTCCTTTGTTTGAGGTCACCCGTTTCATAGCCACAGCCCTGGCGCAGAACGAGTGCGTTAAAATCCATTGAAGAGATCTTGCCTTTCCATAGTCTTTTTCCTTAACAGCCTTTGCGATACTAATCTGGAGTCTTTTAACATCACGCCATGCTTTCTTCCAGTTACTGACAGGAACATATCAAGTTTGTATAAGATAGACTTTCTTCTTATCAAACACTCCTTTATGCAACTCCGTGTCGCCCTGTAACAATGGCATGAGATGTGTTCCTTCTTTGATATTGCAGGAGATATTTCCGTTTATATGAGAGCCCACTGCTCCGGCGTTATATTATATTTTCTGAGCACGCGTGAAAGTTCCCTGCGGAACAGCATGTCTGTCCTTGCTATATTGAAACCGAGGGCATTATCCAGAAAGGGCGGGATTATTTTTTTCTTTTTTTCCATTTTTCTATGCCATGTTCATCTGCCTCATGTTTTTCCGTATAACTGTAATCCATATTTAAGCTAAAGTATACATTCAAGATATATTTCTCGTAATCCACCCTGCCAGTATCTTCTTGAATACGTTTATCTTTGCATCATAATGATAAATTTTTTTATCTTTATAATATTCATGATCAGCGGGCATAAATTCTTTTTTAACCGCGGAAAACTTTTTAAATATATTGAATGTAATGATCTGGTATAGTTTCGGAGGAATTATCTTCCCTTTTTTTATTCCCCTTAACAATTTTCCTGCAGCCTTAACCGTGTCAATATATATTCTGTTGCCATCTTTTATATCTAAAGGCCATAATTTTGTTCTAAGTTCCAGATCGGAGACAACATTAAAACCGAACATTGTTAATGCTCTTTTCATATAATTATTTGTTTCTTTTACGCCGTCGCCCGCGCATGAAGCGATTACCATAGCATGTTTATTTAAAAAAAGCGGCCTGTGTGCCATGAATCCGAGTCTGTCAATCAGGTTTTTCATAATAGCTGTCACATTAAAGCAATATACCGGCGATGCCAGTATAATCCCGTCTGCATGCTTTATTTCATCGATAATTAAATCTCTTTTATCCCTGAGCGGGCAGTATTTCTCCCCTTTTTTTATGCAGACCAGACATCCTTTGCACAAATCCAGTTTCATTTTCGCAAGTTCAATGATTTTAAAATCAGTGCAGCCGTTATCGGCAAAATATCGTTTAATTTCGCTGATCGCCGAATAACAGCTTTTCCGCCTAGGACTGCCTAAAATAGCCAGTATTTTCATGAAAATTACCTGTATAAATCCCTTGTTTTTTGCCTGCTGATACTGGTTCTCAGTCTCGTTCATTTGGATGCCGGTTTTTATTGCCTTAAAGAGGATTCTAATGACAGGCATTACATTTTTTATATCTGGCATCAGTTGCATGATAATCTCTGAATTTGTTTTTTTTATTTTTCCCGCCCTGCGTTTCATTATTATCTCTTGCAATTCTCCGGGCGATTTTATTCCATTTTTCCGTTATTAAAAAACTTTTCTTTATATCTTTCCATATCTCAACCAGCAGATCAAACGGCATTGTAATTGTCATTAAGTCGGCAGGAAGATTCGCTCTTGCCGAAATATCATGAAGCCCCCAGACTGCTTTTTTCATGCCTTTTCGCGCGTACTGAAGAGGCAGCGTGACTACGGATCCGCACCCGGAAGCGAATCCAGCAACAACACGGCTATCATCAAGAGGCGCGCCGAAGTATAATAAATAAACAAGGCCGCTGAGCTGGTCCGGATTTCCGAAAAAAATTACGGTTTCCGATTTTTCAGCCTCGCTGAACTGCTCCAGGGGTTTGAACACGGCAAAGCCTTTTGATTTTACGGGATATTTTTTTACTTCGAGATATTTTTTAGCCAGCTTCGGAGTCTTCACGAATCGTTCGCACAGGCTTCCGGCAAGAGGCGCATGAGAAAGATAGTACTCCGCTCCTAAAAACAGTCTGTCTCTGTATCCGAGGAAAAAGGCGGCGCAGCTTGGCAGGGATTTTTCTTCAAAGGCATAAGTTCTGCCCTTCGCGCCGGCAAGCACTCTTGGCATTATGCACCACTCCCCTGAATTTTTGACTGTGCCTGCTCCTTCGGGTTTATTCTCAGTGAAATAGAAGCCTACGGGTGAATATTTCATTGCAAGTATACTTTTAAAGTCTTCGCTTATTTTTACCGGTGTTGTCATATTCCTGCCTGTTCCTTTGCCGGAGTTCCCGGACAATTGTTCATTCCTTATCGTAAAAACTTCTGCATGCACGCCTATTTTATAAAAGAGACAGCTTAACAATGCGGCGTCTATGCTATATTTTAAGAAACGCTGTCTTGTGATTTTTTTTCTTTCCATGAAATAATTTCAATTGAGTACTATTTTTTTACTGACCTGACTGCGTTTTTTGAGGAACTCCCGCCTGTTTTGAAATATTTTGTGTGAACTGGTTTAATTGAACACTCAATTAGGTATTCTTCTCGATTTTTTTGAGAAATCAGTGAAATTAAATTGACTTTCCGGAAGTCCAGCCTGTCGTCGTTCCTATCAATGTTTTCCGGATCATTCGGCCTTGTTCTGTTTATACGGGAAAACGAGTTTTTTAAAAAATGCCATAAACCATCTGTCTGACAATATCTTCCGGATCATCAGAAGCATGCCGGTCTGGCCCAGGCAGCTGTATCTCAGCCTCCCGGATTTTCTCATCGCGGCTTTATAGATGATCACCGCGGCTTTTTCCGGCATAACCGCTTTTCTTATATTGTCTGCATAAAACGCCTTTAATTTTCCGGGAAGGCCCTCCCATGCTGGATCCGCTTCATTCAGGCCCTTATAGAAATCATACGGCCTGTTTTCCATCCCGGTATTGACGGTTCCCGGAATAATGTCCCTTACCTTTATCCCGAAATAGCCGAGCTCCAGACAAAACGTTTCGCTCAGCGATTCTATGGCGGATTTGCATGCGGAATAAAGTCCCATGCCGGGGAATGCTGCTATTCCGTTGGCTCCGGAAATGTTGACGATCGTTCCGGATCGCCGCCCGATCATATGCCTCGCGATATGCTTCGTCACCTTCAATGTCCCGTACACATTGGTCTCGAAATGGGATTTCATGTCTTCTTCTGACGCGTCGGTTATGAAGCCCAGATACCCGATGCCCGCGTTATTTACGAGGATGTCGATCCTTTTTTCCCTTTCGATGATTTTATCCGCGCAGGCCCTGATAGACCGCTCGTCGGTGATGTCGAGCTCGATCGGGATCAGGGCGAGATTTTCACGTTCAGCAACGGTCATTATGTTTCCGGCCTTTTTCATGTCACGCATCGATGTGTACGCGATATGCCCCTCCCTTGCGAATTTGAGGGCAGTCTCGTAACCGAGCCCCCTATTGGCCCCTGTGATTAAAACCACTTTCCTGTCATTCATGGCGAACTCCGTAATTTATCGCAAAGCTTAAAAAAAATTATTCAAGAGTGTCATTCCGGTTGTAGCGAAGCAGAATACCGGAATCTGTATGTTTAAAACATAATAGATTCCGGTATTTGTATAAAATAAAGACGCAAAACCGGAATGACAATATAAACTATCAATCACTCAAATACTCAATTAGCAGGTTTTGGGATGCACTCTGAATCTTATGAGTAAAATATAATGCAGGAAGGATCAATGTGTAATTAACAATTGTTAAGTGTCACTGTTTATTCGGGCTCGAATTCGAGATAAGGAGACAGGCGTAACTCCAAGATATGAGGCAATGTATTGAAAGGGTAATCTGGAAACCAATTCCGGGTGTTTTATAGAAAAAAAGAAATAGTAAAGAACTGAATTTTACCTTTACTATCCCACCATTATTAATATTTTTTTAGAAATATTTACTGAATTATATTATAATGCTCCCCAAAAATTGGACAGAAAATTAATCATTTTATAAGTGTGAAATCTCCTTGAAAAAATACTATCAGGAGATAAAAG
>JAFGDQ010000057.1 GCA_016932015.1 Spirochaetota bacterium
GTGATTGATGCAATTCATGATATCTTCAATGGAAAGCATGTTTATTTAAGTTTTGAAGGTTAATATAGCTGAGTAGTTACGATTATTTTATTATGTAATCCGGATTTTATATTTGATATGAATAACAGAACAATTTTAATTTATGTATTCAAAATAATGCCGAAGGGCTTTATTTCAAGAATATTCGGTTTTTTAACCAGAATACGATTTCCGAAGTTTTTTTTAAACTATGTAATTAAAAAATATTGTGAAGGCTATAAAGTAAATACTGAAGAAATAAATTATCCTGGAAAAGGCTTTAGAACTCTCGATGATTTTTTTACAAGAAAACTGAAACAGGGAGTTCATCAGGTAGATTCAGGCAGGAATTCAATTGTTTCCCCGGTTGACGGCAGGATAGACCAGTTCGGGAAGATTGACGGGAACAGAATAATTCAGGCTAAGGGCATCGATTACACTGTTAATGCTCTCGTGCCTTCTGATACTGCACAGAGATTTATTGACGGTCATTTTATTACTCTTTATCTTTCTCCTGCCGATTATCACAGAATTCATTCTCCTGCTGATGGTAAAATTACAGGCTATTTTGCTGTTCCAGGCAAGTTGTTTACCGTTCAGGAATTTTTAGTAAACGGCATCAAAGGGCTTTTTACAAAAAATGAAAGACTTATCAGTTATATTGAAAACAGAAATACGCTTTTTGCTGTTTGTAAGATTGGGGCCATGAACGTGGGAAGAATTACTCTCAGTTATTCAGGTATTGTGACCAACAGGTTTTTCAGAAAAAGAGAGGAGTTGTTTTTTAAAAAAGATTCGCAGTCTGATATCTCAAGGGGAGATGAACTGGGTGTATTCCATCTGGGATCAACCATAATACTGCTGTTTCAGAAGGATACTGTTAAATTCGCTGAAATAGAAACCGGACAAAAAGTTCGCATGGGGCAGCGGATTGCTTCTTTTGTTTAACAGGATTTCAATGTAATTTATGAAATGATTTATTGTGATATTCTATCTTAAACATCCAGGAATTTATAATAATGCTGCAGCAGCTTTAATCCGTTTAACAATTCTTACAAAGGTAGAAAATGAGCAGAAATCCAAATGTTCACTATTTTAATATGGAGCATGCAATCCTTTGTTTTGATCCCGGATCATCAACTCTGCTTTGCCGTTCAGGCCGGGCCGGAAAAAAAAAGCTCTGGATTAAAAAATTAAACGGACTGATGGAAATCTTTGCTATAATTGAAGATAATAAAAGATTCTATATAGCCTGTGATTCAGGAGACATTAACGGGCAGTTCATAGCAATGCAAAAGGATACAGGTATAACAGACTGGTTTATTCCGGGTAAATCGTTCCTTCATCTGCTCTATAAAGACTTTCTCTATTTAATTTTTTCAGATGAAAGCGGACAGTATTACCTGTTGAAAGTAAATCTGAAAGATGGAAAGTCAGTCTGGTATCATCCTGTGGATCGGGATTTAAATGAATATGTTTTTGTGGACAATAAGGTAAAGCTTAATTATTTATCCGGTAAATCAGAGGCAATTTCTATAAGGACAGGCAAACCTGCCCGTTAAACTCTTCAATGAATTGTCCAACAGACCGATATATATTTAAAGAATATTTCTTTGACATGATTTTAACCGGCAATTTATTTTCGGAAGGAGATTGAACATGAGTAATATTGCTGTTCCAAAAGAAGCAGTTTTTATTTACAATAAGGCACTTGATTATTCAACAAAAGGTGATCTTAATACTGCTATTAACGAATACAAAAGAGCACTTGAACTTTGTCCGACTTTTGTGGAAGCGTATAACAACATAGGCGAAATTTATTCAAGGATCGGGAAGAATGAACTCGCAATGTCAACATATCAGAAAGCACTCAGAATTGACCGGAACCCCAGACTTCTTCTGAATATGGGCGTTGAATATTACAATCACAGGGAATTCAGAACAGCGCTTGGATTTTTTAAAGAGTCTCTTGTAAGAAAACCTGATTTCCTTGAAGGGAATTTCTACACCGGCCTGGCGTCTTTTAATTTAAAAGATGAACAGATGGCTGAAAATTATTTCAAGAAAGTAGTTGAGGCGGACAGGCGGCATCTGAAATCCAATTATCTGCTTTCCTATATTTACTATGACTGGAAAGATTACGCGAAAACACTCTTTCATCTTAATAATATTAAAGATATTGCTGATGATAAGGTGTTCCTTAACAAGTATTTCGGATTCTGTTATTATCATCTTGGCCAGTATAATGAAGCTGTAAAATATTTAAATTCTGCGATACAGCAGAATCCGAAGTATTCGCAGTTTAAAAATTATCTTGAAAATCTGACATATGAAAATAAAATAAAAGAAGCTGGAAATATTGATGCTAAAATAAAAGAGATGGAAAAAATGATGATAGATAGAAATTTAAGCATCAGAGAAATTACCCAGCTGAGCCTTTTGTATACTTATAAAGGAGATTACAAAAAGGCTGAACAGATACTTGTTGATAAAAAAAATCAGTTCAAATAAAAAGTTTCATTTTATTTTTTTCTGTTTTTAATTTTTTCAACCACTTTTCTGACATTCTGGCTGTGGTCTTTGTTCATGACCAGGATGTTGCCGTCCGACTCAGCAACAACAATATTATCAAGGCCGACCAGGGCTATTGTCTTACCTTCAGTGAAGACAGTGCAGTTGTTTGATGATATGAATATGAGGTTATCACTGAACCCGCGGTTATTGTTTTTGTCTGAAGGCAGTGTACTGTCAATTGAGCTCCAGTTTCCAAGATCGGTCCATCCCAGATCAGCCGGTATTACAGCTTTGTTTTCAGCTTTTTCCATTATACCGTAATCAATTGATATGGATTCCACAGATGAAAATATTTTTTCTATTTTTTTATACGCCTTTTTCTCATTTGAAACAATATCTTCCGCCTTTATTTTTTTTACAGGTTTAAAGGAATTACAGGTTTCCGGCATTAGCTTTTCAAACCATGAAAGAATTGTTGAAGTTTTCCATACAAAGATGCCTGCATTCCAGAAATAATTGCCGTTCTTAATGTATTTTTCAGCAGTTTTTTTATCAGGCTTTTCAACGAATTCCTGAACATTGCGGACATTGCTTGTGTTTTTTTCAGCTTTAATGTAACCGTAGCCTGTTTCAGGGGAGTCGGGTTTTATGCCTATGGTAACAAGGCGGCCTTTCATTGCTTCCTCGATAGCTGCTTTAAGGGTATTACGGAATGCCTTTTCTTTCTTTATGTAATGGTCTGCAGGGAGCACAATCATTATTGAATCGTCGTATATCTTGTTCAGATATAATGCTGCATTGAGAATAGCGGGAGCAGTGTTCTTGGGTTCAGGTTCTGCGAGCACTTCTCCTTTAATGCCTGCTTCCCTGATTTCAGCTTTGCTTATATCCTTATATTTTTGTGAAGTTGTTATCAGGCAGAGATCAGGATTAAGAGGGATCAGCCTCTTTAATGTCATATTTAAAAGTGTTCCTTCTCCTGTAAGATTATGGAACTGCTTTGGCTTGTCATCCCTGCTTATGGGCCATAATCTTGTGCCTGCTCCGCCTGCAAGTATTACTGCTGTTATTTTCATTTTTTTTCCTTTATGTCTGATTTATCTGTCTGGTATTATAATACGCTTTAATATGGGAAAGAATTTAAGCAAAATGTTTTGAAAGCATAAATATTCTTTACTTTTTGACAATGAATTTATGCAATAAGTAAATTTTATTTTAAAAATTTTATCTTTAAATGCCTGTTAAAAATCAGAGGCTGAATGATTCAGAAAATTTTAAATATTATAAAATCATATTTTTCCGCTTTGAACATGAATTCGGGAGCAGTGCTTTTCAGAAAAAGAAAAGTTGTTTATGTTACTGAATCCGATCAAAAGCAGAAACGCCCATGGATTAATCTCATTCTGTTTATTGTAACTTTCTGTACAACAACTCTTGCCGGTGCACAGGCTGAAGGATCAATTACTGAAATTATAATAAGCGGATTCCCTTTTTCAATAACAATCATGCTGATATTGCTTTCACACGAAATGGGGCATTATATTGCGGCAAGGCGTTTTGGCATGAATGCGACTTTACCGTATTTCATACCTTTCCCTTCAATAATTGGAACTATGGGTGCTGTGATAAAAATTAAATCGCCTATAAGATATAAGAGAGCTTTGCTTTATGTGGGGGCAATGGGGCCTTTTGCCGGTTTCCTGTTAAGCCTGATTGCAAGCATTGCCGGTATTTATTTGTCTGAAATAAAGATTCTTCCTGCTGACACAAACGGCCTTGTGCCGGTTTTCGGCGATTCCATTCTTTTCGGGCTGATGGTAAAGTTTATACACGGATCTATTCCCTCCGGCTATGATATTTTTCTTTCACCATATGCGTGGGCCGGGTGGATTGGCTTTCTTGTGACAAGTCTGAATCTTATGCCGATAGGTCAGCTTGACGGGAGTCATATAATTTACGCTTTAATCGGCAGAAAGCAGGTTTATATAGGCTGGCTAATGCTTGCCGGGCTTGCTGTTCTCAGCTTTTTCTGGCCCGGATGGATAGTATGGATTTTGATTACTCTTTTTCTGCTTATGGTCGGGCATCCTCCTGTAGAGGACGGGCCTGCTCTCTCTGCTGTTGAAAAAATTATGGGCTGGTCCTGTGTGGTAATTTTTATTTTAACATTTATTCCGGTACCGGTTTATTTTGTTTAATCTCTTTTGGTTTAATTCCCCGCGGCTTGCTGCGGAAAGGTTTTTTAGTTTTTGATACCCAGCTGCTTGCGGCGGGGTTGTTCATTTGCTATTTTTGCTTTTCTGTTAAGCTGAAGGGGGAACAGCATCAATAGCTTTTCGAATAATCTCAGCCATCTGCCTGAGTTTAAATGGTTTCATTATGTAGCCGGTCAGTCCTATTCTCATGGCTTTTTCTTCGTTCATAAGCGTACTGTAGCCTGTAGATAATATTACGGGGATATCTTTACGGATTTTCCGTATCTCATAAAACAGCACTTCTCCTGTAATTTGAGGCATGGTCATATCTGTAATAACCAGATCAAAATCATCAGGTTTCTTGCGGAATAGATTAAGGGCATCTTCCGGATTTACTGCTATCTTTACTGCGTATCCCAGCTTTTCGATCATTTTCTGGGCAACAGCTGCGAGTGATATTTCATCGTCCACAAATAGAATTCGTTCTTTTCCTTTTGGAATGCTTTCTGCCGGTCTGGATGAAATAGAATTATTCCGAGGAGCCAGCGGCAGCAGAATTGAAAAAGCTGCTCCTTTCCCGGGAGTTGAGTGTACTGCTATTGTGCCGTTATGGTTTTTGATAATTCCATGAACCAGGGATAATCCCATTCCTGATCCTTTGCCTGAATCCTTTGTAGTAAAGTACGGGTCAAAAATACGATCCTGTATTTCAGGAACAATTCCCGGGCCGGTATCCTGAACTGTCAGCTTTACGTATTCTCCTTTCTTCAGATCCGGATGAAGCCGGCCTGTGTATTCATCGACTTTGAAATTCTCGAGGCTTATTTTAATCAAGCCACCGTTTTGTTCCATTGCCTGTGCAGCATTGATACAAAGATTCATCATAACCTGGTGAATTTGAGTTGAATCTGCGAAAATAAAATCATTATCAGCGTTCAGATTATACCTGATTTCAATGGTAGAGGGTATGGTGGATCGAAGAAATTTTATTGACTCTTCAAGAATTGGATTAAGATTTATTGAATATTTTTTAACTTCAACATAGCGGCTGAATGTCAGAAGCTGCCTTATTATGTCTTTTGCGCGAAGGCCGGCATTTTTTATTTCAGTCAGGTTGTAATATTCAGGGTCATTTTCATCAATATCGTCAAGAACCAGTTCAGCATTTCCAAGTATGATCCCAAGTATATTGTTGAAATCGTGAGCAACACCTCCGGCCAGTGTCCCGATCCCTTCCAGTTTCTGTGAATGCCTCAGCTCTTCTTCAAGTCTGGATTTCTCAATTTCCGCCATTTTGCTTTCAGTAATATCAACAGCTTCACTTAAAAGCAGTTCTTCATTCTGCAGGATAATTATGTCTGCGGAGAAAAGCACTGTCCGCTCCTCTCCTGTATTTATCCGCCGCATGACAGTTTCAATGTTGTATACTTTTTTATTTTCTTTTAAACGGTTAAGGATAAAATCTCTGGAAGCGGGATCAGCCCACAGCCCTAAATCGGCGGTAAACTTTCCTATAAGGTTTTCTCTTTGTGTGCCATGGAAGCTGCAGAACGTGTTGTTTACGTCAATTATTTTACCTTTATCAAGAGTTGTAATAGCCATTAAATTAGGGCTGAGTTGAAATGCTTTTGAAAATTTTGCCTCACTCTGCCTTAAATTTTCTTCCATTTTTTTACGCTCGCTGATATCCCTGCAAACGCAAAAAATAAGTTTCTGATCTCTGTAAAATATGGCATCAGTGCTTATTTCAACTTCATATGTGCTTCCGTCTTTTCGCCTGTGACGTGACTGGAAGTGGTCTCCTTTTTCATCAACAGTCCTGATCATTTCCTTCACCTGGTCAGAGCTTACCTGAACTTCCCACTCCCATACGTGCATTTTGAGAAGTTCCTCTCTTGAATAACCGAGCATATCGGCATAGCGTTTGTTCGCTTCGTAGACTTTCCCGTCCTTATCAAGAACGACTATGCCGTCTCTCGAATGTTCAACAAGCATACGCCTTATGATAGCTTCATCTTTCTGCCTTTCTTTTTCCTGCTCAAGATCAGCAATGCGTTTTTTTGCTTCTTTCAGTTCGGCAAGTAAAATATCTTTTGTTTTATCTTTCATTTTTATCTATCGATGTATTTTTATTTAATAGACAGCGGCAATAGACCTGAGAGGTCTTTCTGTTAGCATGAAAAGCAGCGGAATAATGTATATTATAATTAGTAATGAATATGGTTGTCAATATAAAAGCATAATACCGGAAAGGAATGGCTGAGAAGAGTATAGTCTGCAGATATTGAATGGTGATTATTAATATCAGCCTGATTTTGACATTGAATAATATACAGAATCCTGTCCTATTATGTTTGATAATTCAGTTTTGAGTTTTTGTGAGGGTTCAGTGTTAAACGCATGATGCGCCTTAATTACTTTTTCATTTCCGTTATTTCCGTTTATATGAAAATAAACCGGACATTTACTGTTACTGCCGGCATTTCTTACAATAATTGATTTAAGGTTTTTCAGAAGTGCCTCATCAGGGCCTGTCGTATTAAATTTTATATGTATGCCGGATATAGACTCCATTCGTGCGTTTTCAAGATCCTGTACTTCTCTGACAATTATTTTTCTGGAATTGTCATCTTCAAAAGCAAGCTTACCTTTTATCATCACAGGCTCAATTGTTTCGATTTGTGAACCGACTTTTTCATATACATTCGGGAAAAAAATGACTTCAACTATTCCGCTTGTGTCCTCTATTGTTGCGGAGGCGAAAATTTTACCGTTTTTTGAAGTTCTTACTTTAAGATTTGTTATAATACCAATGACCGATACTTCGTCATTATTTGCAAATCCCGAGAGCTCTGATACCGGAGTGCAGGGGAAGGCGGAAATTTCATCTCTGTATTTTTCAAGAGGATGACCGGAAACAAAAATTCCCAGCACTTCTTTTTCATTGTTTAGTTTTAAATCATCAGTCCATTCTTCAATCTCAGGTAAATTTATGTCATTATGTTTTTCCTGTGAGTCATCTGTATCAAACAGGCTTGCCTGTCCGGAAGCCTTATCCATTTGAAAATTTTTTGCAATTTCCGCTATAAGTTCGATCGAATTAAAAAGTGCAGATCTTTTCGGGCAAATTGAATCAAGTGCTCCTGCTTTTATCAATGCCTCCATTACACCTTTGTTAAGTATGGAAATATCGATATTTTCAAGAAATTCTCTTAAATAGTTAAATTTACCGTGCCTGTCTCTGGAAGCTATAATCGCGTCTATAACTTTGCTTCCTAGCCCTTTTATTGCTCCAAGCCCGAAGCGTATAGAGGAATCCTGAACAGTAAAATCATAATAACTTGTATTTATATCAGGAGGCAGAATCCGGATATTGGCGGTCTTACAGTCATTGACATAGCGAATGATATCTTCCTGATTGTCAAGCTGTGAGGAAAGAATCGCAGCCATATATTCGATTGTATAATTAGCTTTTAAATAAGCTGTCTGATAGGAAACAACTGCGTATGCAGCGGAATGAGATTTGTTGAAACCATATTCGCCGAATTTTGCCATTGCATCATAAATATCTGTTGCAAGTTTTATATCAAAACCCTTTCTTTTTGCGCCGTCCAGAAATTTCTGCTTCATCTCATTGATGATCTCGATTTTCTTTTTGCCCATTGCTTTCCTGAGTTTGTCAGCTTCAGGCATTGTGAAACCGCCCATCACCTGTGAAATCTGCATAACCTGTTCCTGGTACACTATTACGCCGAGTGTGTCCTGCAGAATCGGTTCAAGCAGGGGGTGAGGATATTTTATTTTTTTTGGATTTCTTTTCCGGGCTATAAAATCCCTGGTCATGCCGGATTCAAGCGGGCCCGGTCTGTAAAGGGCTACAATAGCGATAATATCCTCGAAATCAGTTGGACCGAGTTCACGGAGAAGTTTCTGCATTCCCGTACTTTCAAGCTGAAATACACCGTTTGTATTCGCGGTCTGCAAAAGCTCATATGCTTTTTTGTCGTCCATGGGAATTCCGGAAATATCAATTTCCAGGTTTCTGTGCTGTTTTATCAGCTTTAGGCATTTATCAATAATTGTCAGGTTTTTTAAACCAAGGAAGTCCATTTTAACAAGTCCGGCTCTTTCCAGGTCCCCTTTTTCAAACTGTGAGGAAATACTGCCGTCCCTGGAATCCCTGTACAGAGGGACATGCTCTGTCATGGGGCCTCTGGAAATCACAACTCCTGCGGCATGCTTGCCAACGGACCTGCATAGCCCCTCAAGAGTTATAGCAGTATCAATGTGTTTTTTCCATTCTTTATTTTCTTTATAGAGTTTTTTGAATTCAGGAACATCCTTAAGTGTCTCTTCGAGATTTGAAAAATTGGGTATTAATTTCGTAACCTGATTAGCTTCGGCGAAAGATACGTCCATTACTCTGGCTACATCTTTTAGAACAGCTTTTGCTGTTAATCTGTTGAATGTATTTATCTGACTTACATGGTCTTCGCCGTATTTTTTCTTTACATAATCAATTACTTCTTCTCTGCGTTCAGCACAAAAGTCGATGTCAATATCTGGCATTTCGTTTCTGCCTGGATTAAGGAAACGTTCAAACAGCAGATTGAATTTAAGAGGGTCAAGATCCGTAATGCCGATGCAGTAAGATACTATTGATCCTGCGGCAGATCCTCTTCCGGGCCCTACAGGAATTCCTATTTTTCTGGCATAGTTAATAAAATCCCAGACAATCAGAAAATAACCTGAGAAATCCATGCCTGTAATTACACCAAGCTCGTATTCAATACGTTTCTTTACAATATCCGATAATCCGGAAGCATACCGTTCTTTTGCTCCTTCGTAAACAAGGTGCTTTAAATATGAGTCCAGAGTATATCCTTCAGGGACTTCAAAGTTCGGAAGAATTACGTTACCTAATGAAAGTTCCAGGTCCGTACTATCCGCAAGTTTCAGCGTATTCTTAAGAGCTTCAGGATTATCAGGAAAAACAGCCTTCATCTCATCAGCGGATTTAAAATAAAACTGGTCTGAGGACATTTTCATGCGATTCGTGTCTTTTAATGTTTTACCTGTTTGTATGCATAAAAGTACATCATGCGAATACGCATCGCTTTTTTTTAAATAATGACAGTCATTTGTAGCAATCAATGGAATATCAAGTGACCTGGATATTTTTATCAGTTCGGGATTTGACCTTTTTTGTTCAGGGATATTATGGTCCTGAATTTCAATGTAAAAATTCCCTTTGCCGAATATTTCGTTGTATTTACCGGCAAGTTCTCTGGCCTGCTGTATTTTATCACTCAGGATTAATGACGGAATTTCACCGCTAATGCATGCAGTCGAACAGATAAGTCCTTCACTGTGTTTTTCAAGAATTTCATGATCAATTCTGGGTTTATAATAAAAACCCTCTAAAAATCCTATTGAAGAAAGTTTTATAAGGTTTTTATATCCGGTCTCATTTTTAGCTATCAGCAGAAGGTGGCTGGAAGAATCTTTCCCCTTTTTTTGAGATTCTTTTTTATGCCTGGACTCAGGTGCAATGTAGAATTCCTGGCCGATTATAGGTTTTATCCCGGCTTTTTTAGCTTCCTGATATAATTCTACAGCTCCGAATACGTTGCCGTGATCTGTTAACGCAACAGCCGGCATTCCCATTTCAACTGCAGTCTTGACAAGTTTTTTAATTGTAATTGCCCCGTCAAGGATGGAATAATCGGAGTGGTTATGTAAATGTACGAAATCCATGAGTTAATTAGACGTAATCATGGGACATAATTTCAAGCAGAAATTTCGGGAAATCTTTTTTTTTGGATTTTATCTTTAAATCTTGACATTTGATAAATAATAAATACTTAAATTAGAAGTTTTATAGATCCGGCATATTTTAAGAAAAAATTTGTTCCGGAATTGATAATTATTTGAAATAATTTAAATCAGAGCAGTATTTTTATCTTCGTATGATAAACCATAAAGTTAACCTGGCATTGTATATATTTAAATATTTAAATTTAGAGGCAAATTATGATTGATACCAAATTGCTGGACATTCTGGCATGCCCCGCCTGTAAAGGGGATGTTGAATATGATGCGAAAAACGAAAAACTTATATGTACGGATTGCCGCAGAAAATATCCGGTAATTGACGGAATTCCGGTTATGCTGATAGAGGAAGCTGAAACATCTGAAATAGAATGAAATATATTTATTTCTCATTGACAAAAAATGAACAGTGGATAGTTTTCCCGTAATTCCGTAAACGGATTCAGCAGAGAGTTACTGTTGAAAACACTGATTGGTATTAAGGAATTATTCCTGACTTAAGTTTATTTTGAAATTACCAGAGGTTAATAAATGTTTGATTCAAAGTCACCTGTTATTAAAGTCGGCGGTTATATTATTGTCGGGCTTTTTACCTTATTGATAGTTGTTTCTTTCGGCATGCCTGATTTTATGTCAAAAATCGGGGTGGATGAAAATGTTGTTGCTATTGTCAATGGTGAGAAAATTTACAGACTGGACTTCTTAAGATACAGGGACAATATGTCCCGGCAGATACCTGACGCTAATAAAAAAGAAATGCAGGACCAGATTCTTAACAGTTTAATAATGAGAAAACTGATGCTGCAGAAAATTGAAGATATAGGTATTCGCATTACTGATGAAAGGGTAATGGAAAACATTAAATCCATACCTTTTTTTAAAAACAAAGACGGTAAATTTGATAAAAGTATTCTGGAAAGGTATTTAAATTATAATCATCTTGCTCTTCCGGATTTTTTCTTAACTGTTAAAGAAGATTTATTAATTAATGAATTCAGGCATCTGGTTATAACAGGAATTGGTGTTTCTCCTAATGAAGTAAAGACAGATTATGCTATTGAAAAATCACAGTTTCAGATTAAATACTGCCATATATCCGCTGCTGATCTTGACAAAAGATATAAGAAAGATATAACTGTTACTGAGAGGGAAATTGATGACGAGCTGCAGAAAAGTCAGGACGAAATAAAGGATCCGAAAACCGACAGGAAAAGAATCAGGGATAAACTTGAAAGACAGAAACTGAACAAAATTAAAAGCGAGTTAATTGCAGCTGTTGATAAGCTGGCTGCAGAAAAAAAATCCTTTAATCAGGCTGCTTCTGTATTAAAAGGCAATGTTATGGTTTCTGAACCGTTCAGGATTGGTGATCCGGTAAAAAGCAGGACTAAAGGAAAAATGCTTCATTCAATCAGCAATTCTTCAATTTTTACAGACAGCCTGTCCAGACTGGAAAGCGGCCAGACATCAAAAGTTATAGATTCTTTTGACGGAATATATATTTTCACTCCGGTTAAAAAAAATTATAAATTAAAAGATCCGGAAGCATCCGACTATGACAGGATTCAGGATGAAATTGCTAATCAGGTCAATAATTCAGTCTATATTTCCATGATGACCTCGCTCCGTGAGGAATCCAGGATTATTAAAAATTTAAAATTTAATTGATAATTCATCGCTCATGTTTTATATTAATGCTATATCATTAAATTCAATTGGGGAAAATCATGAATGTAAATGCAGAATATGTAAATCCGTTCCTTAAAGCAGCAAGTTCTGTTTTTAAATCTGTTGTTGGTGTGGATTTAAGAAGAGGAAAACTGGTAGTAAAAGAAAAACCGATCCCGTCCCATGACGTTGCTATAATTATAGGTATTACCGGCGGAGTACAGGGTGTTGTTGTATACAGCCTGAGCATGACTATGGTATATAAAATTGCCGACATTCTGATGCCCGGCTTATCCAAGGAGCAGATTGATACTGAATGGAAAGATATTATGGGTGAATTCGCGAATATGATAACAGGAAACGCGATGAATCTTTTTACTGATATAACTCAGGGAACTCAGCAGGTAAATATTACTACTCCTACAGTAGTTGAAGGAAAGGAATTTACAATATCTGCTGTTCAGCAGACCACACTGGGAATTAATCTTTACAGTCCTATGGGCTCACTGGAAATGAATGTAGCTTTAAAGTAATAAAATACAGGAATTTTTTATAAAGAGAAGTTAACTGCTGATTATTTTGCCGTAATAATTTATTTCAATATTTTGCAGATTACTCTTAACTTTTTTTATCAACGGAGAATTAACAAAGAACGGGGCTTTATCGGCAGTTGCTTTTTTTAAAAAAATTT
Organism: Spirochaetota bacterium; assembly: GCA_016932015.1. GTDB lineage: Bacteria > Spirochaetota > UBA4802 > UBA4802 > JAFGDQ01 > JAFGDQ01. Next base: position 12,919 of record JAFGDQ010000057.1, read on the forward strand.
TATATATTTTTCTCGCAATCGAAAAATCCTTCAATACTGCATCCTTTTCAAATACACGGGCAATCATAAAATACGCATCATCAAGGGTTTCCCTGTCTTTATAATCTTTTATCACTTTAATAGCAGCTTCAATTGCCTGATTGCCTCTATTGCTGTTCATATGTAATCCGGCAATTTCAATTAATGAATCATCTGCGAGTTCATGATCCGGGAAAAGGGACGCAATCCTGTAAAAATATTCCATTGCTTTTGCATCTTCTTTTTTTCTGAGATATGTTTTGCCCAGCAAAGAAAGCGCAAGCGGGTATTCGCCTGAGTCGCTGCCTATTGTCTTTAAAATGTTCAGCGCTTTTTCGTCATCATTTTCCTTTAAATAAATCCTGGACAGCCATATGGAGGCAAGATCCCTGTAGCTGCTTTCCGGGAAATTCTGTATGAAATTTTCAAAACGCTGTTTGGCATTTTCGAAAAAAGAGGCTTCATACAGCTGAATTCCGTTTTTTATGAGAGCTTCTTCCGGCGATGGAGAAGACTTCAAATCTGTTTCCGGGCCTGATTCTGCCTTCTTCTCCGGGTTTAACGGCTGTTCTGCAGGCGTTTCATCGTTTTTAACTGTCTGTTCTGTTTCCCGGACAGAATCCGCTTCAACAATACCTCTTAATATTTCCTCCATTTCCTTTGAGTCCATGGACCATCCCGGAATTGAGAAAAATATTAATGCTGAAATTATTATTTTTTTCATTTTTCGATTATTTTAAATTCTTTGTTTAAAAGCCGCGTATTATTTTCGGTTTTTTCTTTTAGTGTCTGAGTATCTGATTTTTTTAATTTCGGGACATCAGAGGTAATGATTTTTTTATTTGTATTTTCAGTCTCAGCTATATTGTCTGATTTAAGATGCATAGGACGTTCATTATTCAGGTTCCCGCTTTCAATTATTTTATTGTCGAACTCGGGTTTTAATTGTTTTTCATTGGCAGGCAGTTCAATTTTTTTTAAATGCAGCTCCTTTTTTTCCTCCGATAATTCCGAATCAAGCATGGAGCGAAAACGGCCTGTTCCTGAATTCCTTTTTATTTTCACGTCAAAGATACTGTTTGTGGTTTCATTCAGCGGCTTTCCATACATTTTTGCCGACTGCTTGCCGTGATTGTATCCTATTACTATGCCTATAATCAGTAGAACAAAGATTAGAAAATAAAAGGAATGTTTAATGGTTTCAACAGTCTTTTTGTCGAAATTGTCAATAAGCCTGTTAATCAGAATTATTGTTTGATTTATGATTTTTATTATAGGATTCATTTTTATCTGTTGAATTGAAAAAGCCTGGCACTTATTTTTAAGATATAAAGTTCATTCTGTATCTATGATAAGAATAACTCTGCATTGTTTCAAATTGTTTCTTGTTATTTTGCTGCTTAACAGTCTTCTGGTGTCTTTTTCGGATAATACAGGGCAGCTGTTAATTGTTTTAACGGCATTTGCGTAATAGGGTTTTTGTCCTGCTCTTGAATCTGAAAGCGCCTGCTTATCATCATAACAGTAGGATACCATGCCTCCTTTTACAGCATAATTGCTGTTAATATAATTTTTTCCGTAAATTTCGAGTCCTTCATCGCTGTAAATTGAAGGGAAAAGCATTGGTTTTACTGCGACACCCCTGCAGTCAACAATAAGTCCGGTATAAGCTGTTGACACAGGAATTTCAGCTCTTACAGGCAAATCATTAGACGGGAAATCATAAGGCAATGATTCAATTATATTTTTGAAATTTAATCTCGCTTCGCAGGCTGAAGAATCAAAACCTGAAGGGTGATTCATGTAAATAACACTTTTATTAATGGCTTCCGATATAATTCTCTGTGTTTCAGGATTATTCGTCATTATGTCCAGCATGTTATTCCGGGAGTCTATTCTCAGATTTTTTACAGCCTCTGTAATGCTGGTTTTTGATATTTCAACAGCTGCATAGTACGAAGCTTTTCTTGCCTTATTCAGGGAAATTGTTTCTCCTGTTACTGCGTCTACAGGAATTCCCTTTCTGAATTCAATGGATGCAAACCCTTTTGCTGCTATGAATCCCTTTTGCCAGTTCACTGAGGAAGGGGCACTGTTGTCCGTAATTTTTCCGGAGGATATTCCTCCGGATATCATTAAGCAGATCAATATTCCGGGAAAAATTTTTATATTAGAAAGTATTTTCATAATTCTCCGGCGAATTTGATAAAACCTGAAAACAATACTTTATTATCGGATTTTTTCCAGTTTTTGTTTACTGTATTCCAGCAGCTGGATCAGCTTTTTCGAAGATACTATTACATCATTGGCAAGCAGTTCAGAGGATTTTTCCTGCGGCAGTTCGGGATGTTTTGTAAGATAAATAAAAGTCTTTCTCAGGTACGGGGCAAGCAGTTTTGCGATACTGCTTTTATTTATCTTTTCCAAAATTTGATCATCAGAAAAAGAATTATCAATATATTCTGAAGATTCCTCTTTCAGATGATTAAGTTCTTCAAGGGCTTTTGATATTCCCTTGAGAAGAGGCCCGGGATTATTCAGTTTCAGAGTGGAATTCTTTTCCAGAGATGCTATAATCTCCTCCGGAGATTTTGCCGGGTTTTTTATCGAATCCGCAATGTCGCGAAGGCTTTTTTCTTCTGTATTCTGTATGCGTGCTCCTCCTTCGGTTGCATTTATTACCGGTATGCCCACCTTTTCAGCAGAATCCTTAAACCAATATTTATAAATATCAAATACAAAATCTGAAATTACTTTTTTTTCTCCTCCGTAAGCATCAACATATTTTGTTTTTCTTTTTCTTATTACATTCTGATTAATCGTTTCCAGATTCAAAAAACGGCCTGTGACCGGAAGCCAGCCGTTATTATGATGTGTGCCTGTGCAGTGAATTTCTCTTCCGGTATATGCCAGGTCCTGACCAATAAGAACAATGGGTGAACATCCCAGATTCAGAAAAAGATCAAAGACACTTGTAGCAACAGATCCTCCTGACTGAATATCTCCTATAGGCCCGGTGAATTGTTCTATCCAGTCCCAGGCCGGTGTGGTTTCCCTTTTAACTTTTCCGTTTTTATCTGAATAGTATTTTGAAGTCGTACTAATTATTTTCCCGCCTTCATAATAATCATGTATTCGAGGATATGATACCATATCAGCAAGCAGCATTGTATCATAATTTTTCAAACCCGTGAAATGCTGCAGGCTGTGTTTCTGTGAATCAAGTGTCATGACAATGTGAGGAGATATGTCATTTTTCTGTAACACATGCAAAGCTGTATCAACACTTGCTATGAGAGCTTTATTCTTTAACAGTTTTAAATCGCTGATATTTTTTTTTAAGGACGGGCCTGCTGATACAAGAATCCCGGGCATTCCCTTGAATTTGCCGAAAAGAGCTGATACGGGTATTGACGAGTATATGTAATGAAGATTGCTGAAAATATTCTTTACCCAGTTTTCTTCAAATTCAAATCTCGTTAAAAGATCACTGAATCTGGATGAAATATATTCCTTTATATTCGCAAGCAGGCTGTCATAATATTCTTTGAACAGTGTGTATGAAGGACGGTGAATAAAAGTTGATATGCCGCGTATTGTTGAAATATCAATTTCTTCAAACAGATTTGTTAAATCGTTAACAGACGTTATTATATGAATGTTTTTAATATTTTCCGGGCAGACAGATGAAACAATTTTTTTAACTTCAGAATGTTTCTCCATGGCAATTATCAGATGGCCGGGATATTTTTCCTTTAACAGTTTTATATGATACCCAAGGGCAATTCCCGTTACAATTATGAGACTGGAGCGGCCCGGTACAAAAGAGTCAACACTTCTTTCCGCTTCTTTAAGCGGATCATAAGCGGAATGAAGTCTGTATTGCTTTTTGTCAGTGAATATAAGAGTTTTCAGTCCTGAGCGGGTATCCTCAAGTTTATATGATCCCATATCTAGTTAGTAACAGTTTAAAGTTTATTATAAGCTTTCTGCATTGGTATTATTCATTCAATAAAAAATTCAATTGCAGATTATGATTTTTCATAAATTAAAAGAAAATAACTATACAGTCTCTTTTTCCATAAGTTCTTTATGAAGGTCGTCAATAATCTTTTCGGAGGAAAGCTGAAATTTTTCCAGTACAGTTTCTTCGATATAGGAATAATGATATTTTCCGGTTTCCATTCCGCACAGAATATTTGCCAGATATACAGAGAAGACAATTTCGCTGTGAATTTCATCGGCGCTAAGCGGAGAATGATGATATTTGATTGTATCTATAAGGTAATCCGGAAAGTTCCATTTGTTTGCCATTAACTCTCCGATTGAAGAGTGGCTGATTCCAAGTGTAACTTCTTCCAGAACTGTTGAAGTTTTAATTTTCCTGTCTTTTGTAAGTCCCGATATCCAGCTTGTAAATTTAGTATCTGTGGTGAGTAATACAATTTTCCCGATATCATGAAGCAGACCTCCTAAAAATGCCATGTCAACATTTTTCGGTTTACAGAATTTAAGGGATATTTCCCGTGCGTAACCTGCTGTTTTTATGCAGTGTTTCCAGATTTCACTGAATTTGCTGTACCGGTTTTCAAGTATGCGCCGGGTACTGGTAATAATCAGCAGGTCGCGCAGGTTTGAAAGTCCGATGATTATAATAGCTTCACTGATATTTGTTACTCTTTTACTTGTAAAAAATCCTGCTGAATTTGATAATTTAAGAATATCCGCAGCAAGAGCCGGATCGTTCATTATTTTGCCTACTATAATATTAATGGGAGTTTCCGGGTCTTTGCATAAATTCAGCAATTCCAGAATATTTGAATCAAATGTAGGCAGGCCGTCTATTTCCTTTGTAATCTGTTGTTTTATCTGTGTTGTTATTTCAACAGGCCTTATTTCATATGGGATAATAATTTTGCTTTGTGTAACCTGATTGTCGCCGGTTATGCTGAAATTATGATTTCCGATTCCGGTATTTTTTAACAGCAGTATTGTGAGCACAATTCCGAGGCCTGCGCCTTCGGTTTCATCGTATATGTCGTCATAAGCATCTGTGAAGTCCTTATATCCCCTGGCTTTATTTATTCTTAGATTAATTCTTTCCAGTTCTTTAGGGTGAAGCACTGAATTATTTTCAACGATTACAATAAAATCATTCTCTTCAAGTTTGATTTTCAGAGTTACTTTATAATCTGTTTTCTCAAGTTCTTTTTCAATGCTGTCAGAACCGATAACACGCATCTTGAAGTCTTTCATTCCTTCTATGTAAGCTTCATCATTATCAATGTCTAAGTTATTTTTCTTGAAATAATACCTTTTGGCATTGGCTTTAATCGCATTGGCAATTATTTCCCGAAGTATTGTCACCATGGAGTCCAGAAGATATATCAGATCGATTTTTGCCAGCAGCTTTGAAAACAGGGCATCTATTGACCTCAGAAGAACTTCAGAATGATAATAAAACTGTATATTTATCTGGCCGTTTTTTTCCAGTTCAGTGATTTTTTGCGAGGTATTGTTCATTTTTATCCGGATTGTCAGATATTATGGATATTTGAAAAGCTCCAATTTATGATACTAAAGAATATTTTAAAATGAAATTATTGATTTAGTCAATCTATTTTTACCTTTCAGTTTGTCTTAATGTTTGAATTGATCATAACTTATTCTTTATAAAAAATATATTTTTTTATTGCATTTTTTAAACGGATTTAAAATTCTATAATTTTATTATGCAATGACAGCTCTTCAGCCCGGCTTCCGTATTAAACATGACTGCGGGTCTTTTTAATCCTTTTTCGAAGACACGATATTTCATATTGTGAAAATACCAACAATGGCAATAATAATTACGTATTAAATCCTTTGAACAAAAACAGATGTCAGACTAAAGGATTTAACGGGAGGAAATTAAATGAAAAAGTATATATATTTATATGCTGCTGTATGCGTTTTTTTATTTGCCTGCAGTGGTAGATATATTGGTGAATATAAAAATAATGTCAGAGAAGGCAAGGGCACCTGTATATTTTTTAACGGAGATATTTACACCGGACAATGGAAAGATGATAAACCGCATGGATATGGTACATATATTTTAGGTAAAAAATCCAAATGGTCGGGAAATAAATATTCCGGCAACTGGACACACGGCCTGAAAGATGGGGATGGAACTTATACATATGCCAATGGAAATAAATATATCGGCCAGTGGCATAAAGGGCTTCCTCACGGCAAAGGAGTGATTGAATACTATAACGGTAATAAGTTTGAAGGTGAATGGAAAGACGGCTGGAAAATTTTCGGTACTTTCACACTGAGTAAGGATTCCCGCTACGCAGGCAATAAATATATAGGGCAGTGGAAAAGCGGGTTTATGCATGGTCAGGGCACTTACATCTTTTCAAATGGGAATAAGTATGTGGGACAGTGGAAAAACGGTAAAATGGACGGAATCGGAACCATGGTTTTTTCCAACGGAGAAAAATATGAAGGTGAATGGTCAAATGATAAAATGGAAGGCCGGGGTACTTACCATTATGCAAACGGGAATAAATATACCGGCGGCTGGCAGGCCAATGAACTTCATGGAAAAGGCATGATGACATATGCCAACGGTGATATTTTCTCCGGAGAATGGGAAGAGGGAGAAATGCTCAGGCCAGATGGAGATGCGTATGCCAGAGGAGAAGCATCCGGAACATGGAAAGGAACTACATTTGTTTATCCGAACGGCGACACATACACCGGTGAATGGAAAGACGGGAAGAGGCACGGGCATGGTATCTTTGTGTATAGTAAGAACTCAAGATGGGCAGGCGCTAAATATGAAGGGCAATGGAAGGATGATAAGATGACCGGGTACGGTATTTACCATTTTGCCAACGGGAATGTTTATAAAGGCGAATGGATCAATGATGAACAGCATGGTACCGGAACCATGTTTTATGCAAACGGTGATAAGTATGTGGGTAAATGGCAAAGCGGTATGAGACACGGTGAAGGCATTTATTATTATTATTTTGACGGAAATGTTGAAAAAGGAGTCTGGGAGCACGACGTTTATGCCAGCCGATAATCGATAATTTATTGCGTGTGAATGCTGCATAATTTCGTTTTTGCTTTTTAGTTTATATAGATTTTTTAACCGGGTTACACAAAGTGTATTGCAAGTGCGGTATTTTTTATTTGATCCGGAACTATTTTTATCTTCCTCAAAAGTAATCGCTGCGGCATTTGAAAAAATTTTTCTAATATTTTACCATACTATTGAATGTCAGCAACCGGTTTTAAGTGAAACCGGCTGATATTTTTTCCTCAGGATTAAGTTCCAAATTAATTTTTAAAACTTACATCATCAGTACGCTATGTTCAATGAATACAGGTGCTGCAGAACTTTTATTACCGGCTGAAAGTCCTGCGGCTGAAGCTGAATCCTTCAGGATTAGATACGGTCTATATATATAAGTAATGATTGATCGCAAATCAGAAGTTTTATTTGAGATTTTATTTTGCTGTTAATTCCAGCGGTATGCAATATACCGCAAACAGCCGGATATTGTGATGATATTTTTGTGCCTGTTTTTTCCCTTGACAGAGTTTCAATTATAGCCTTATATGGAGTGAAGCATTTTGGCGGAATATGAAAATGCAAAATGACTGTTGTGTTATTTACCGGGAGACGTTGTTAAAATCACATATTGTACTGCGTATATAATATTTTAAATATTATATATTGATACCTCGTTTTTTTAAAATTAGATAAAGAAATATTCTTTATATAAATTTAGGTTAACTGATAAGTTAAAAGGGGTCTGGTATGGCAGCTTATATTATACGCCGATTAATATCAGGATTTATTATCCTGGCATTGGTAACCCTGTTTGTATTTTTCGTTATGAGGTTACTCCCCGGCGATCCTCTCATCATCTTCATGGGTCGGTCTGTATCATCAGGTAATATGTCCATGGAACAGCTTGAAAATATGCGCGCAGAATACGGACTGGACAAACCAATCATGGTTCAGTATTTAAACTGGATTAAAGGAATTTTTCATGGTGATTTGGGCACCTCAATTCATTATCATGAAAAAGTCGGAAGATTGATGCTTGAACGCTTTCCGATTACTTTGCATCTCGATATCTTCTCTTTGTTTATAGGGACGTTTCTGGGGGTAATGCTTGGTATTGCCGCGGCAATCCGTCGCGGAACCTGGGTTGATACGCTGGCGACCGGTTTTGCCAATATAGGAATTACGATACCTGTTTTCTGGCTGGGTGTGGTTTTGATGTATACTCTTGGATTAAAGCTGAGGCTTCTTCCGATTGCGGGTTATACATCACCTTTTGATGATTTCTGGATGAGCACCAGACAGGCAATAATGCCTGTAATATGTCTTTCAATAACCAGCATGGCTGTTATTGCTCGCCAGATGCGTTCCAGTATGCTTGAAGTCATTAAGCAGGATTATGTCCGTACTGCCTGGTCCAAAGGTTTGAAGGAACGTGTGATAATTTTCAGGCATGTTTTAAAAAACAGTTTAATACCGATAGTAACACTTCTCGGACTTGCGATCGGAATTGTTGTCGGAGGTTCCGTTCTTGTGGAAACAGTCTTTGCTATTCCCGGAGTGGGAAGGCTCCTTGTAGACAGTATTTTCGCGCAGGATTATGTAGTCATACAATCCTCTATCCTTATAATCGCTACCATTATTATTGTTGTTAATCTGCTGGTCGACATTTCCTACGGATGGCTTGACCCGAGGATACGTTACAGTTAGGAGTTAAAAAAAATGACAGATACTATAACGGATACAATGAAAAAAACAGAAAACAAAATTCTTTCAGGCGAATCTGAAGCGCCTCCGGTTGTAAGTGAATGGCGCCGTTTCCGCAGGGTTTTCTTTCAAAGAAAACTGGTTATGTTCGGACTTATTGTTTTCGTGATATTAATATTTACGGCAGTTTTTGCTCCATTGCTTGCACCTCATGATCCTTATAGAGGTGATCTGGCAAATTCCCTTGTGCCGCCTAACAGTGATTTTTTGCTTGGAACTGATATTCAGGGAAGAGATACGCTGAGCAGGCTTATCTACGGAACAAGAACCGCTTTGCTTGTCGGTTTCGTTACTGTCGCAATTGCGGCTACGATCGGAAATGTATTAGGTTTAATGGCCGGGTTTTTCGGGAAGGCAGTTGCCATGATTATTATGAGGATCATGGATACGGTAATGTGCTTTCCTTTCCTGATCTTTGCTCTCGTACTCGCAGCTGTTCTCGGCGGCGGTATACAGAATGTAATTATTGCATTAAGTATAAGTTTGATTCCCGGCTTTGCAAGGGTTATGAACGGACTTACTTTGAGTATAAAGGAAAATGACTATATACTGGCTGAAAGGTCAATGGGAGCAAGTAACTTCCGGATAATGTTTAAACATATTTTGCCGAATGCAATGCCTACTATGATAGTTTTAATTACACTGCAGCTCGGTACTCTGATACTTGCTGAAGCAGCACTGAGCTTTCTCGGAATAGGAATTCAGCCTCCGGGTGCTGCCTGGGGATCAATGATAAATGACGGGTATCGTTTCCTTCTGACAAATCCGATTCTTTCATTTGCTCCCGGGCTGGCAATTATGATTGTTGTTTTTGCTTTTAATATGATCGGGGATGGATTAAGGGATGCGCTTGATCCCAGACTAAGAGGTTTATTATAATAACAAAAGGAATAAATCATGTCTGTTCTACTGGATGTAAAAAACCTTACAACACAGTTTAACACGGAAGCTGGTATAGTTAAAGCTGTTAACGACGTATCCTTTCAATTAAATGAACAGGAGATTATCGGGCTGGTAGGCGAAAGCGGATGCGGAAAATCCGTCAGCCAGCTGTCGGTGATGCAGCTGATTTCCGCTCCGGGTAAAATAACAAATGGCGAAGTAAATTTTGAAGGCCGGAATCTGCTCGATTACGAGTCGAACAGTGATGAGATGCGCGCAATAAGGGGCGGTAAAATTGCGATGATATTTCAGGAACCGATGACCTCTCTGAACCCTACTTTGACAATAGGAAGACAGCTGACAGAAATGCTGGAGCTTCATTTGAATATGACAAAAGAGGCTGCAAGGGAAAGGGCAGTTGAACTTCTTAAACAGGTCGGAATTTCAGGTGCTGAATCACGTCTCGATGATTATCCTCATAATTTCAGCGGAGGCATGCGCCAGCGTGTTATGATTGCCATAGGGCTTTCCTGTAATCCCAGGATATTAATTGCGGATGAACCGACTACTGCTCTTGATGTTACAACGCAGGCGCAGTTGCTTGAACTTATGAAGGATATGGTTTCAAAGTACAATGCTTCACTTGTAATTGTAACGCATAACCTGGGAGTAGTTGCCAGATATGCTCATAGAATTTATATAATGTATGCGGGAAATATTGTTGAATCAGGCACTACAGAGGAAATATTCGCGAACCCGCAGCATCCCTATACAAAAGGGCTGCTTAAATGTATTCCGAGACTTGATGAAGAGAAGGGCCGAAAACTGGTCCCAATAGAAGGGTTACCTCCGAATCTTATTAATATGAAGTCTTCCTGCGCATTTGCGCCCAGATGCAGCGAGAGACTGGAAAGATGTCTGACGGAAGCGGCTCCCCCGCTCAGGGATATCGGAAATGGACATTATGTCGGCTGTTTCGAAAAATAATAGGAGATATCGGCAGAAGATGAATAATTTAAGCGAAAATATCCTGTCAGTTGAAAATTTAAAGATGTATTTTCCGGTAACCCGCGGGCTTCTAAGGAAAAAGGTTGCCGATGTAAAAGCGGTAGATGATGTAAGTTTTCATATACAGAGAGATGAAACACTTGGCCTTGTAGGGGAAAGCGGATGCGGCAAGACTACTGTCGGAAGATGCATTATGCGTTTATATGAGCCGAATGAAGGCAAGGTTATCTTTGAAGGTGATGATATTTTGACATATTCACCTGCCCAGGTGAGGGGTGCAAGAAGCCAGATTGCTATGATTTTTCAGGATCCGTACAGTTCTCTTGATCCGCGGCAGAATGCGGGAAATATCGTGGGAGAACCTCTCAAAATTCACAGAATGGTTAAAACTCCGGCCGAATATAAAGACAGGCTTGAAGAACTGTTTGCCATAGTAGGTCTTGATCCGGGCATGAAAAACCGGTTTCCGCATGAATTCAGCGGCGGCCAGAGACAGAGGATCGGTATCGCACGTGCCCTTGCGTGTGAACCTTCATTAATTATCTGTGATGAGCCTATTTCCGCGCTTGATGTTTCAATACAGGCGCAGATTATCAACCTGCTTCAGGAACTGCAGGACCGGCTGAAAGGTCTCAGCTATCTGTTTATAGCACATGATCTTTCTGTCGTAAGACATATAAGCGACAGGGTAGCCGTTATGTATCTGGGACGTATAATGGAGATAACAGACTCCCAGACTCTGTATAAAAATCCCCTTCATCCATACACAAAGGCGCTGCTGTCAGCGGTACCTATTGCAGACCCTGCAGTTGAAAAAAACCGCGAGCATATAATATTACAGGGCGAAGTGCCGAGTCCTATGAATCCGCCTGAAGGATGCGCATTCCATCCGCGCTGTCCAATGGCCGCTCCTGAATGTAAAAAAATTACTCCCGAGCTTAGAAGCATTGATAATAAGCATGAAGTTGCATGCCTGAGAGTATAGAATATAAGCTACCATATACATTCTTTATTATTTTTTTGAAAAAGTTCAACATAATATATGTTGAACTTTTTTTTATGGATATAATTATAAGCTGTTGCTGATTTTTTAATTCAGGAAGTAAGAAAAATAAATGTTATACTGCTGCAGGGTATAAAAAGTATTTTTTATTGACGAAAACAGCCTGTTTACTGATATTAACAGGAATAGTAAATCATGATTATAATTCATCAGGAGGTTGCTCAATAATGAGTATTGATAAATTTAAGTCTTATGGGAAAGAACTTGAGGAGGTCCTGCAGCTGAGGACTTCTCCGTTAGCTATAAAATTTCTGAAAACAGAAACTGATATTCCTGAAGGCGCTATAAGGCCTAAAAAGGATTTAGGCGAGCATCTGGCTTTATGTCAGGCATTTGCCATGAGCAGACGCAGCAAGCAGACAGTTGCCATGTTCGCGGAAGACCACTGGTGCTGGGCTCCTTTAATTGGTTTCGGACTGGTTGAACCGCATGATTTTTTTATGAGCGGGAATGCTGTTTTTCCATTTATGGTAAAGGATCTGGAAAAAGCAAAAAAACTGGCAGAAGAATTTCCAATGATTGAAAAAGGAAAGTATGCAGGAATAGTGTCAGCACCTCTGAGCAATACCGGCTATGAACCGGATCTTGTGTATATTTACTGTAATTCAGGTCAGTTAAGAACAATGTTGCTTTCAGTGAAATATACTGAAGGGGAGCTTGTCCATTCTTCATTTGATCCTATAGATTCCTGTGTGTACTCAATTGTACCTGTTTTACTTAACAGAGAATACCGAATAACAATGCCTGATCCCGGAGAATATGAACGGGCATTAGCTACTGAAGATGAAATAATTTTTTCATTGCCTCAGGAAAAACTGGAAAATCTTGTAATGGGTCTGAGACATTTTGCTGAAATGAATCTTGGATATAATCAGGCAGTACAGGTCATGAGGCCGAATTTTCCAAGGCCGGATTTTTATAAAAAGCTGTTCAAGGACTGGGGACTGGACGAAGAGTAAAATAATAATTTATAATTATCGACTGCCCGGAAAATCAAATTGTCCGTGGCAGCCGGTACATTCTTCTGCAATATACTCTACATCAGTTAGCTTATGAATTTTTTATCATACTATAAGCGATTCTTTCCGGTACACTCCATATTCCTTTGCAGCGTCCATCATGGCGTGAAGGTTTTCAGGATTTCCCCTGTTTATGCCTGCAGATCCTGTTAAAATATATCCGCCTCCGGCAGCGCATTTTTCTATTAAATCTTTACATCCCTGTTTAACCTGTTCAGGAGTACCTGTGCACAATATTGATACAGCAAGGTTCCCTGCTATACACGCGTTATCGCCCAGCACTTTTTTGGCGTTTTCCATATTCATGGTTTCAAAGTACCAGATTACACTCGCTCTCGGCATGTCTTTTATAACTTCAAGCCTTGGATTGTAATCTCCTTCTGCAAAAGGCATAGGAACAAGACCTTCGTTGATAAGACCTTCCATTACTTTTTTCAGCCCTGGCCAGTAAAATGTGCGGAACTGCTTGTCAGACATAAAACCGCCTGTCCCTTTATGAAGAGGCATAAAAACAACCGGGGAAAGGAACTTCTCAGCTGCGTCAACTGCTTCTCTGATTGCTATCGGGGTTATACGTTCCATTGCTTCAAGGAGTTTATCCGGCCTTTTGTACATATCCATCATAATTCCTTTTGTGCCTCTCAGTGTATCGCCTATCAGGTCAAAAGGCGCTCCGGACATTACTCCGTACAGACCCGGAACTCCGTATTCCAGTGAAGTTTTAATTATTTCTCCTACAGCGGATCTCCATTTCATGCCTTCTTCCGCGGCTTCGAGAATAGCTGCTATTGATTTTCTGATATCCGGGTCACCGAAATTCAGCAGATAACCGTTGGGTATACTGACCATAGGAGTCATTCTTGGAAGTTTGGAAAGCCCTGAAAGTGCTCCGGCAGTTCTTGGCAGGAATTTTCTCAGCAAGAAGTCGGTGGGATCCATGATAAGATCATCGTATTCTTCCGGAGTCATATTTTCTTCTTCAATATGCTGAAACATTGGTGAATCGTCAGGTATTTCGTTTCCGGGCCAGCGTTCCAGTTTATAATCAAGAGTTTCCAGCATTCTTCCGGGCATTACCAGAGCCGGTGAACTGAGTGTATCGAGCTCGAAATCATTGATGTATTTAAACCATGTTCTTTTCAGCTCATCATAATCATACATTACCGATTTGAGGGAACCGCCTCCGTAAAAAGCCGGGAAAAACCCTGCCGGTGTCATTACAGGAACACGGTCCGGCTCCTCGAGTTTTATAGATTTGATGAATCGATCGATCTTTTTTTTGTATTCCTGCTCAATCTCGGGAGTATTGAAATTGATGCCTTCAGGCGACATCCAGCGCTCAAAACGTTTCTCCCGTTTTTCTTCAGGTGACAGATTAGCCCATGTCTTTTCATTGTTCAATGCAATGTACCTCCAGCTGGTTATGGTGTTAAAGATTAAAAAAATATGATGAATTCTTTTGAAGATATGTTACTAAAACAACTGGCAATGATGCTATATGTGAGATTGTTTTTTATACTTTAGTTAATTAATTTGTGCTAAACGGATATGAGTCAATTAAAATTTACTGATTAAGCATTGAGTTGATTTGAAATTTTAAAGAGAAGTTTTTATCAATAAAAAAAGAGATCTTCCAAATATGGAAAACCTCTTTTGGAATTACTGTTAATATGTCCTTTAAATTGATTAAAAATTAAATCCCGCAGATAAAGTAATTTTTGTATATTTTACATCCATTTCAGCGTCAGAATCATCGTTGATTATTTTTCCATTATCAACTGAATAAAGTAATTCGAATTGAAGGCCGTTGCTGAGCATTATTCCACCGCCTACTCCCCAGTATAGGCCGCCTTCTAAATCAGAATCGCCTTTAAATTCATCATTACCTAAAAAGAAATTATAACCAACATGAAGGATGCCGAAAGGTGCAAGATAGGTGGTTGGTATAAAGAATTTAATTAATCCGTATAATGGAATAAATTGAAATTCCGAATTTTCCAATCCTGATTCATCTATTCCTCTTGCAAACTGATATATAGCTCCTACGCCTAATCCAAAACCCTGCCCCATCATACTTAGAAATTCAAAACTGACACAGTAAGAGCTTTCAATATCGCTTTCAACGTTTTCAATTTCGGCATTACCCGTCATATCATATCCGCCTTTAAACGTAGCATATCCGCTTTTCATATATCCGGAGCTTCCAAAACTGCTGTCCATAGGCTCATCGCCGAGGTCAAGGTCGATTTCAGCAAAAGCTACATTGTTCATAAAGATAGCCATATAAAATGATAAAATCGGTAGTAATATTTTCCTTTTCATTATTTATAACTCCCTATTTATATTATTTATGAATATTTAATGATTGAGTAATTCTGGGGGCTGACATTTTTAATTTAATTTATTAAAATAGCTGATTTATCAATGAGTCAAGGAAAAATTGTTTCCTTAAATATGTTCCAGATAAATTGCAGATTATTTTTTGAAAAAAAGTCAGTAACAAGTATGTAATTGACACAAATATATTTTTCTTGTACTCTGTTAAAAAATACCATAAAATTTCATTATAATTCTGGAAAACGGGGAAACACGGGGACTCTTGCATGAAAAAAAGTGTATTACTTTTCATAGTATTTTTAATCTTTCTTAATTTAATTCCCGCAGCCGGTATGAATACTTCTGAGTCAGAATCCGCGCATACATCATCTGTAAAGTCCGGTGATAATAATCATGTAAATAAGGAATCTGATCATTCAAATATTACGGCAGATAAGCATGAATCCGGATCACATGATGACCTTGGAAAAATACTTCCTTTGTGGTCTGTAATTCCTTTTGTCGGTATTTTGTTATCCATTGCTTTGTTTCCTTTACTTGCTTCACGTTTCTGGCATCATAATTTCGGGAAAGTATCCGCATTCTGGGCAGCTGTGATTACAGTTCCCATGCTTATCGCATATGGAGGAGATGCTCTTCATGGTTTTCTGCATATAATAATAGCGGACTATGTTCCATTTATAATATTGCTCTGGGGGCTTTTTACTGTTTCCGGAGGAATTTATTTAAGCGGAAGCTTACGCGGAACTCCAAAAGTAAATACAATCATGATTCTGATCGGAACACTTCTTTCCTCCTGGATGGGGACAACAGGAGCCGCAATGCTGATGATACGGCCGTTCCTGCGTGCCAATAATTACAGAAAAAACAGAACTTTTATGGTTGTTTTTTTTATATTTCTTGTTGCCAACATAGGCGGATCTTTGACTCCGATCGGAGACCCTCCGCTTTTTCTAGGATTTCTGCATGGAGTTCCCTTCTTCTGGACTTTTAATATTCTGCCGCATATGGTTCTGGCAGTAGTTCTTCTTCTGATTATATATTATTTTGTCGACAGTCATTTTTTTAAAAAAGAGATTGCTGCACCTCCTGAAGATGAAAATAAAATTCCCTTTAAACTTGATGGCAGAATAAATTTTTTATTTCTCGCGTTTCTTGTCGGATCTGTAATTGTAAGCGGTATTGTTGACTGGGGAGATACTAACATTTTCGGCATACATCGCCCGGTACAGGAATGGGCCAGAGACGGCTTTATTATTGTTATGGGGCTTTTTTCTTTAAAATTCACGTCAAAAAAAATAAGAGATGATAATGATTTTACATGGTTTCCGATAAAGGAAGTTGCCTATCTTTTTTCGGGAATTTTTCTTACTATGACACCGTGTCTGCTGCTGCTTAAAGCCGGAAGTGAGGGAGCGCTTGCGTTTATTATTGAAGCTGTAAAAGAACCGCACCATTATTTCTGGGTAACAGGATTGCTCTCCAGCTTTCTTGATAACGCGCCTACTTATCTTACTTTTTTCAGTACGTCTCTCGGCAAATTCTATGCGGGAATGGAGGAAGCTCAGGCTGTATCTCTGCTTATAAAGGAAAACGCGATTTTCTTAAAAGCAATATCCACGGGTGCCGTATTTTTCGGGGCGAATACATATATAGGCAACGCGCCTAATTTTATGGTTCGTTCAATCGCGGAAGAATCCGGTACTCCCATGCCGAGTTTTTTCGGTTATATGCTGAGGTATTCAATACCGGTATTAATTCCCATATTTGTTATTATTACTCTTTTATTCTTCTCATCATAGTCTCTGCACAAAATTATGATTTTGATGCAGCTGTCATCTGCATATGATGTAATTATTTGCGGAACTCAATCTGGTTAAATGTTAGTTTGTCTTTCAATCTATATACAAATATTTTGAAATAAAAAAGAGACTCTTTATATTGAGTCCCTTTTTCAACAATAAATTAGTCAAATATTTATTATTACTTTCTTAACTTTTTAAGTTCTTCGTCGCGAAGTTCTTTTTTAAGTACTTTTCCCACATTGCTTTTCGGAAGTTCATCTCTGAATTCGACCATTGTCGGCCATTTATATCTTGCAAGCCGCGGCTTGCAGAAGTCAATTAATTCGTCTTCAGTAGCTTTTTCCCCTTCTTTTAAAACAATAAAAACCTTCACCTGTTCACCACGCTTGGGATGAGGTATTCCCAACGCGCAGGCTTCACTTACTTTAGGATTTTCAAATAATACTTCTTCAACATCCCGAGGGTAGATATTTATTCCTCCGGAGATGATCATATCTTTCTTCCTGTCGACAATATAAAAATAACCTTCTTCATCCATCTGGGCAATATCACCGGTATATAGCCATCCGTCTCTTAACGTATTTTTAGTTTCATCCGGATTCTTAAAGTAGCTTTTCATAACTTGCGGACCTTTTATTATCAACTCGCCCGATTCACCGACGGGTATTTCTTTTTTCCCTTTTTCAATATCAACAATTTTACATTCCGTATCAGGAACTGCCAGGCCAATACTTCCTATTTTTCTTTGTCCTTTGAAAGGATTAATATGAGTAACTGGACAGGCTTCAGTAAGCCCGTACCCTTCAACAATTACCGCTCCTGTTCTTTCCTCGAATTCCCTGATCACTTCAACTGGCAAAGGGGCACTGCCGGAAAAACAGCCTTTAATGGATGTCATGTCAACCTTGTCGATTTTCGGATGCTCAAGTATACCAATGTACATAGTGGGAACAAGCGGTGCGAATGTTGGTTTGTATTTTTTTATTGCGTCAAGAAGAGGGCCCGGCTGCGGTTTCGGCACCAGAATATTGCTCCAGCCTGAATATATGGCAAAATTCATTGATGTAGTAAGGCCGAATACATGGAAAAAAGGAAGCGCTCCAAGCATAATTTCATGATTGCCGACAAAGTCTTTGAACCATGATGCAATTTGCTGAACCTGCTTGCTTAAATTATTATGCGAAAGAACAGCTCCTTTTGATATACCCGTAGTTCCTCCTGTATACTGATACATTGCAGGGCTGTTAATATTTATTTTCGGAGGAGTATAACTGGAATCATATTTTGCAATCAGGTCTTTCCAGTAGAAAATATCGTCAGCCCGTTTCACATCTGCCGCGAGTTTTTTCTTTTTACCGACAAGTTTAAATAAAAAGTTTAACGGGAACGGAAGATAGTCGCCAATTGAAGCGACTATTATTTGTTTAATCTTTGTGGATGGACGGAGATCAACCATTCTGTTGCCAAGAAGATCAATCGTGACCAGGACTTTTGCTCCGGAATCATTAAACTGATGCGCGAGTTCGCGGTCTGAATAGAGAGGATTGTTCATTACAGCAATGGCATTTATTCTGAGAATCGCGAAATAAATAACAACACATTGAATCATGTTTGCCAGTACAACTGCTACGGTATCACCTTTTTTAATGCCGAAATCGAGCAGGCAGTTGGCCATAATATTTACCATGTCGTTTAATTCTTTAAAATTTATTGTATAGCCCTGGAAATTCAAAGCCATTCTTTCCGGATATTTTGACGCTGTTTCTTCCAGAAATTCAGGCATTGTGAGATTTTCGTATTTAAGCTTCGTATCTACATCTTTATCGTAAAACTTTGTCCACGGTTTATCCTTATATTTCGGTTTTACCTTCTTTGTTGCCATTATCCTCTCCTTTTGCTTTTTTATACTGAATGAAGTATAAGTCTTTAACACTAATCTGTTTTAGTTAATGAAAAACTTCAGGATATATATTTTGGGATTGAATTTTAAATATTATTCTAATGTTGACTATTTAAAAGTCAAGTTAAACATCAGATATTGCATAAATAACTGACGGTAAACACTGATTTGTTGTGACAGTTAATTGTCCTGACTCTGCTATTATACTGAATAATAAGCAAAGGCCATGGTTTATATAATGCTTTCTATAAGTTAATATGAGTTTCAGTTAATTTTCAGAAGTTTCATATAACGGTACAGGATAAAAAATTATCTAATTCCAGGCTAAGCAATATATTATTATTTATTAAATCAAGTTATAGTTCGATAAAATATATATAGGTTAAGTTATGTCTTAATTCTGATAAATATTCGCGGAATACAAATAATATGACCATATCTTTTTTGACGTCAGATTGTTTTTGATATGGAGAATCCGGTTAAATGGCAGAGTTGAATAATTATACTCCAAATATAATGATTGTCACCATTGATCCTGAAATCAATAATATTCTGGAGGTATTATTAAAAAATCTTAATTATAAAATTCAATTGACCAACAGCAGTTCCGGGGCTGTTAAAAAACTGAATGAAAAAAAATATGACCTGGTTTTGCTGGATGTAGGCCTGCAGGGAATGAATATTATTCAGTTCCTGAATTATGTTAAAGAGGTATCTCCGGAAACTTTTGTTATTGTGCTCGCCGGACACACATCAAAGGATCAAATTGTTGAATGCCTGAATAACGGGGCATATGATTTTTTAGCGAAACCCTTTGAAAAAGAAGAAATAATAAAAAGAATTAAAAATGCTCTTGATCAGAAGAAACTTAAAAATGAGCTGGAACAGGCGCGACGTAAACTTCTTTCTCTTGATAAGCAATATGAATATATTGTGGAAAATTCCCCTGATTTTGTTTACTCGCTTGATGAGCACGGTAATTTCATCTATATAAATGATTCCTTAATCAGAAAACTCGGATATTCAAAGAACGATATAATCGGCAGTCATTATTCCGACGTTATACATCCCGAAGATACTGAAAACGCGCAATTCGTTTTTAATGAAAGAAGAGCTGGAAGCCGTGACGCAAGGGTGACGAAGCTCAGATTGAAGGTGAATTCCGATAGTAAAGCGGAAAATGAATCAAAATATCTTGTTGTCGAGTTAAAGGCAAAAGGCATATATGACAAATCAGTTAAGGATAAAAACAAGAAGTTTATTGGAACACACGGCATAGCACGCGATATCAGCGTAAACCTTCAGCTGGAAGAGTCATTGAAACTGCAGAAAACTTATTTCCGTCAGCTTTTTAATAATCTGCCTGAAGCAATAGCCATTCTTGACAGTCAGGACAGGGTAATTGATGTTAACAGCCGTTTTGAGAAACTTTTCCAGTATTCAATTTCTGAAATCAGGAATAACAGCATACATAAATTTATAGTACCCCGGAATCTTCAGAAAGAATCAAAATTGATATCATCATCAGCGATTTCCTACGGAACTCACGAAACAGAATCAATAAGAGTATGTAAAGACGGGAAAGCTATTGATGTTACAATCTTTGCATATCCTGTTATTTACAACAATAAAAGTATAGCCATTTATCATATTTACCGTGATCTCTCGGAGTTTAAGGAGTCTGAACTGGAGCTTGATAAAACGCTGAGAAAACTCAGAAAAGCTATGGGCGGGATTATAAATGCCATGGTTGCCACTGTTGAGGTCCGCGATCCGTATACAGCCGGCCATCAGCAGAGAGTTGCCGATCTTGCAAGAGCCATTGCACAGGAAATGGGCCTCCCGGAAAATGAAATTGACGGAATACGTATGGCAGGAACTCTTCATGATCTGGGGAAAGTTAATATACCTGCTGAAATACTGAGTAAGCCGGGCAAGTTATCTGATATTGAATTCAGCCTTATAAAAATGCATCCCCGTGTAGCATACGATATTTTAAAAGAGATTGATTTTCCATGGCCTATTGCTGATATCGTTCATCAGCACCATGAAAGAATTGACGGTTCCGGATATCCGCAGGGACTCAAGGGTAAGGAAATTTTATTGTCAGGCAGAATTCTTACAGTTGCGGATGTCGTTGAATCTATTGCATCACACAGGCCTTACAGGCCTGCTTTGGGAATTGACAAGGCTCTTGAAGAAATAAATGTTAAAAGAGGAATTTACTATGACAGCGAAGTAGTAGATGCCTGCACAAAATTATTTCATGAAAACAGGTTCGTATTTACTGATGATATGTCTGCCAGAAAAGAAACTTTAAATCTTATATGCTGACAGGCAGTTTTTACAGCATTTATACTGTCAGCTTTCCCATTCTTAAATTTCCCCGCTGTTTCTTATTTATCCGGCTTTATGCATTTGTTTGCTGCAGGGTAATGAAATTTTAAAAAATAACCAAAAAAGATAAAACTGTATAACAATTATTCAGGAAAAGTACGATAACTAATAAAGGGAGGGACATAATATATTTCCCGTTTATCCCGTATAAGTAATTAATCTGCATAAATCCGGAGATCAGTTCCCAATGCTGAAAGAATTTGATGATTCATTGAATATATTGATTGTCACTGTTGATCCCGATATCAGCAATGTATTAAATGTGCTTCTTAATAATTTAAATTATAATATTGAGCTGATTAACAGCGGAAGTGAGGCTCTTAAAGAGATTGAAACAGGTAAATATGACCTGATGCTTCTTGATGCTGTGCTGCCGGATATGAATATTGTTCAGGTTTTAAATTACATAAAGAAAATATCTGTTGATACTCTGGTGATTGCAATGCTCGCGGAGATTAGTCCGGGTAAAATCGATGAAGCTTTAAAAAGCGGAGCATATGATTATCTCAAAAAACCTTTCGACAAAGAGGAAATAAACAAAAGAGTTGAGAATGCTCTTAATAAAAGGAGGGCCGAGAAGGAGCTTGAAAATATAAAAAGTGAAATGACGATATCAGAGAACCGCAACAGTTTTATTCAAAACGGGGATGATATAATCTACACACTGGACTATGAAGGCAGATTTACTTCCGTAAATAATTCAATGCAGCAGAAACTCGGATACGATAATAATTCACTGCTTAGAAAGCATTTTTCGGAAATTATTTATCCTGAAGATTTACAGAAAGCAATATATATATTTAATGAGAGAAGATCAATAAGCCGTGATTTCACTATGACTAAAATGAGGCTGATGAGAAATGCTTTGAATAAAACCGCAGGTAACGCCCGATCCTTCATTACGGTTGAAGTAAAAGCAAAAGGGGTCTATGACGGGGATTCCGGGAAAAATAATAAATTATTCATAGGGACATATGGTATCGCACGGGATATAAGTGAATTTGTCAGAAATGAAGAAGTCCTGAAACTTCAGAAGGCATATTTTAAAGAGCTTTTTAATAATTCAAACGAAGCAACAGTAATTCTTGATTTAAATTCACGTGTCCTGAATGTTAACAGAAATTTTCAAAGGCTTTTTAAATATACTTCCAAAGAAATTAAAAATAAATATATTCATGATTTGATTATACCTGATAAGCTCAAGAATGAAGCGAAATATTTTTCTGACGCAGGCAGAATGATGGAAACAATTGAAAAAGAAACCGTCAGAATGCGTAAGGATGGAGAAGAAGTAAATGTGATTGTTAACGGATATCCGATCATCTTTAACAATAGACATATCGGATCGTACCGTATTTACAGAGATATTGCTGTAGTAAAACAAAATGAAGAGGAATTAAAGAGAAATCTGGTCCGCATGCGCGGATCTATGGGAAGTATTGCGAATGCTATGGTATCAACTGTTGAAGTTCGCGATCCGTATACAGTCGGCCATCAGCAAAGAGTCTCCAATCTTGCAAGGGCTATTGCAAAAGAGATGGGACTGTCAAGAGACGAAATTGACGCGATAAGACTTGCGGGGACTCTTCATGATATTGGAAAAGTAAATATACCTGCCGAGATTCTGAGCAAACCGGGCCAGCTTTCAAATATTGAGCTGAGTCTTATAAAAATGCATCCGACAATTGCTTATGAGATATTGAAACAGATTGAATTTCCATGGCAGATAGCTGAAATAGTTTATCAGCATCATGAGCGTCTGGATGGATCGGGTTATCCGCGCGGATTACTGGGGAAAGATATTTCATTATCCGGAAGAATACTGAGTGTCGCGGATGTGGTTGAATCCATTTCATCTCACAGGCCGTACCGGCCGGCTCTTGGCATCAAAAAAGCTCTCGAAGAAATAACGCTTAAGAGAAATACTCATTATGATGCGAAAGTTGTCAATGCCTGCATCAATTTATTTTATGAAAAAGGTTTTACTCTGGAGAGCGATATTCCCGAGGAGAATGCCGATAATCTTTTTCAGATGCCCGCGTAAAATTCAGCACTGCTCAGGTTTAAGTGTTCTTCATGTCTACAGGCTGGCCCGTTGCAGCAAGGACATTATACCAGAATCTTGAATTCGGATCAATCTGTTTCCTCTCCGAGATTACAAGCTCAATTGGAACATGGGTATAGACATTATTCCATATTCCGATTATCAGGTCGGTCTTTCCCGCCATTCCCGCGTGTACCGCGAATTGTCCAAGCATTGCACAGAAAATAGAGTCATTTGAGTTTGCAGGGGTACTCCTTATCATATAACTCGGATCAATGTATTTGAGATTGATATTCATTTTTTTTTCGGCAAAATATTCAATAATTTTATCTTTTAGATAATGGCCGATGTCTTCAAGAATAACATTGCCTGATGCATCATGTTCCACCCGGGATTCACCGGCCATCAGTTCCTGACCTGCACCTTCGGCAACACATATTACGGCGTGATGACGGCGTTTTAATCGCTGCTCAAGATGATACAGAAAACCGTTATTCCCGTACAGATCAAAGGGAAGCTCGGGAACAAGTAAGAAATTTACGTCATTCATTGCCAGCGCAGTATTTGCCGCGATAAAACCGGAATGCCTTCCCATAAGTTTTACAAAACCGACTCCGTTTGGTGCGCCTTCTGCTTCCACATGCGCGGAATATATCGCGTCTACTGCCCTGGATACCGCGCTTTCAAATCCGAATGTCCTTTGAATATAGCTTATATCATTATCAATTGTCTTGGGTACTCCAACCACTGCAATCTCGTATCCCCGTTTTTTGATAATTTCGGCAATTTTGCGGGCTCCTCTCATTGTTCCGTCACCGCCGATAGCATACAGTATATTTATTCCGGTTTTTTTCATATTTTCAACAAGAGGTTCCATGTCTTCGGTTCCTCCGCGGGATGATCCCAGAATCGTGCCTCCGTCCAGATGAATTTCCCTGACTGCCTGAGGGGTCAGCTCCATAAAGCCGTAATTGTTATCAGGGTTTAGGCCGCTGTATCCGTAGCGGACACCCAGAATTTTTTTAACACCATAACGGTAATGTGATTCCATTACAATGGACCTTATTACATTATTCAGCCCGGGGCTTAGCCCGCCGCAGGTTACAATAGCAGCGCATGTGTTTTCAGGGTTAAAGAAGATTTTTTCCCTTGGGCCGGCAGCTTCAAAACTCTGAATATTATGCCTGTTGTCATGAAGCTCGTGATCCACATAACAGTTATATTTTATTCTTAGTTTATCCGTCACAAAGAAGGATTCCTTTAATGGAAATATTTTAAGAAGCGGGGATTTAACCCTGCATTCGCCGAGATTCATGATTTGAGTTTTCATGAGATATTGCCTCTTTAAAAGTGTTGATTAAATACATACCCTATTAAGTAATGCTTGTCAAGCTTATCATAACCGGGTAATTTCAATAATAAGTAATACAGGAATTTTATATTCTGTTTTAAAAGAAAAACTGCAGATTGTCTTGACTTTAATATAATCAGGCTATAATATTGATGCCTTATGTAATATGGTGGAATTATGGGATTTATAAATAAAAAAGATAATAAATTAAAACAGGAAATATCCGGTTTAAAGTCAGCTCTTCAGGAAAAAGACAGATTTATAGATGATTTGGAAATCTGTATAGAAATGTATGAAAGAGTTATTGAAATGAGCCGTAAGGAACTTCTGAACGCGAATGCCACTGTTAAAGCGCAGGGTGTCGTGTCTGAAATGACCAGACAGGAACTGATGAACAGGGATAATATAATTGATGCTCTTCAGTCAATACTTGATTACAGCAGCAAAAAAAGGCGTGAAGAGAAAAGCATCAATGAAGCGTGGAAAGCGGTAATTGACCTTGCCGGAAAAGAACGCAGGGATGCTGAAAAAATTATCAATGCGCTTCAGAATGTTGAAGATTTCAGCGCCAGGGAGTCTAAACGAAAGGATCTGGAAATAAAGGCTTTGCAGGATGCCATAAATTCTTCACAAGGTGAAAAACAGGCATATGAGGAAATAATACATGCCTATTCAAGAATTCAGGCGCTTGCGGATGCTGAAAAGCTGCAGATTCTCAAGATGCTTAACAAGCGTATTCGTTTTGATTATGAAAATCTGAAAAATAATATTGATTTTACTTATGAAGAATAACCCAAGTCTGGCTTGTTTGAATAATAAGTAAAATTATAACCCTCCTTTATACGAAGCGATACAGTCTAAGAAGTATCAAAAAAAAAGTAAAATTTTTATGGAGCGACCATTGATGGAAATAAAAATTTTAAAAGATATATTAAATACCAATATTCAGGTCTCCAGTGAAGTAAAAAGCATTTTAGCTGAAAAAAAAATTTTTATGATTGATATGATGGGCTCTCCCGGGAGCGGTAAAACCGCGACAATTGATAAGATAATAGGTTTATTAAAAGATAAATATAAATTTGCTTTAATTGAAGCTGACGTAAGCACAAGCAGGGATTCAGAAAGGCTGGCAGGCCATAATATTCCCATAATTCAGATTGAAACAAATCTTTTCGGCCGTGAATGCCATGTCGAAAGTACATGGGTAAAGAAATGTCTCGAGGACTTTGATCTGGAAAGTATTGACTGCGTTATCATTGAAAATATCGGCAATCTCGTATGCCCTGCTGAATTTGAGTTGGGAGATGACATCAGGATTGTTGTCCTGAGCATTCCTGAAGGAGAGGATAAACCCGTTAAATATCCGGTTATGTTTAATACTTCTCAGGCTGTCATTCTGAATAAAGTCGACTTGCTGCCTCATTTACAATATAGTATGGATGAAGTCAGAAATAATATAAAATCAGTCAATCCTGAAATGGAAATATACGAAACGAGTGCTGTAACCGGACAGGGTTTCCCTGAAGTTGCCGGATATATAAGTGAAAAAATTCAGAAAAAGAAAAGATCGTAAAATATGCTGAAGTTTTGTTTATACTGATTTTATAAAATCTAAAAATTCGTTGTCATTTATTGACTGTCATAAACGAGAACGTGATGGATTTATAAATAATTCAATGATATCTGCATAACAGCATCATCAATTGAAGAAAAATTCTGCAGTATTTGTTTTCTCGCTTCTTCCACTCTTTTGTCCTGTTTGTATTCGGAAAAATATCTGTATACTCCTATACGCCTGCCTATAATAAAATTTTCTTTATCAATTGTATCCATATTCAGAAACTTATCAATTATCTTCAGCATTTTATCCTTCGCTTCAGGCAGTTTACCTTCAAGGTCCTCCAGGAGATTCAGTATGTGATCACTAACGAATTTGCTTGTTATGCCTTCAAATTTTTCGATCATTGTTTTAAGTTCTATGACTTTTCCCTCATCTGTAAGCGGAGTCCATATTTTATCAAGCATCATCTGATGAAGCGGGGTTCCGGGAACAGGTACAGTTGTCCTTATACGGATAAAAGTCGGATTGATTTCATTTAATACCCTTGCGGATTCAAGCGCGTGCTCTTCTGTAAGTTCTTTGCCTCCAAGGCCGGGCATGAAATATTCCGACAGGTCAAATCCGGCTTCGATTGCTTTCCGGCCTGCTGAAATATGCTCCGCTCCTGTGACTCCTTTCATAATAAGCTTAAGGACTTTATCCGATCCGGATTCCATTCCCACATGTATTCTTGATAAGCCTGCTTTTCTTAAGTCTTTTAATTCTTCCAGAGATTTTTTGCTTATTGTTTTTGACCTGGCATAGGTTGTTATTCTCTGAATTGAAGGGAATCGCTCAGTTAAATAATTAAGCACATCAACAATCTCGTCAGTTTTCATCAGCAGGGAATTGGCATCCTGAAGGAATACAGTTCCTGCGCCGCCGGAAATCCACATTCCTGTTCTGTAGTATTCATCCTGCATATCCATATGTTCATTTGCAGCCTGCAGAATGGTTTCCCTGTTTATTGTGCCGTTATATCCTAGCTTTTGTGATGTATTGACCAGATCCTCAGCTATTTTCATGATTGCGTCTATATCGGATTTTATTTCTTCAATACTTCTGCGCGAGAACTGGTATTTTTTGTAAATGTGGCAGAAAGCGCATTTATTCCACGGGCAGTTCCGTGTAAGCCTGAGTAAGAGGCTTGATGCTTCACTTGGCGGCCTTATAGGGCCTGTTTCAAAACACTGGCTCATTTATTTATATTTCCTTGTATGTTATTTTTGCTGAATTTAAACTGATGTCTTTATAATTCAGACCTGTAAACCAGAATAGTTAATTTTATGCCAATTATCAATAAAAATTTTATTAAAATTTCCGGTCAAATGATAACGTTTATTTTTCTGGTATATTATTGTTGATTTTTTTATATTAAATATTTATTATTTACGATTATATTCTATTTTGGAGGTATGATATGACTCAGGAAATGAAAAAAGGCAGAATTAGTGAGCTGGTAAAATTACAGCGTGATTTTTTCATGACACATGAAACAAAAAACGTAAAGTTCAGGATTGAAAGTTTAAAAAAACTTAAAAATGCGGTTTTGAAATATGAGAATAGAATAAATGATTCTCTGAAAAAAGATCTGGGAAAATCCGTTTTTGAATCTTATGCAACGGAAATCGGTTTTCTGCTGGAAGAGATTTCATATCATATCAGACATCTAAAAAAATGGGCCAAGCCGACCGGAATCAGAACCGACATCGTTAATTTCTACTCGAAAAGCTTTATTGTTCATGAGCCGTTCGGGGTTTCTTTGATAATTGCTCCGTGGAATTATCCATTCCAGCTGCTTATTGATCCTTTGATCGGTTCCATTTCCGCAGGCAATTGCGCTGTACTTAAGCCGGCCAATTATTCGCAAAATACTGCGGAGACAATTCAGGAAATGATTGGGGAAACTTTTGACGAGAAATACATCTGTGTTGTGCCCGGGGACAGGAAGGTTAATCAGGAACTTCTTGATCAGCGTTTTGATTATATATTCTTTACAGGCAGTCCTGAGCTGGGAAAAATAGTAATGGAGAAAGCGTCGGCAAACCTTACTCCGGTTTCTCTGGAGCTTGGAGGGAAAAGTCCATGCATAGTCGAGGATGACGCTAATCTTGATATTGCGGCACGCCGTCTTGTTTTCGGTAAATTCTTAAACGCTGGCCAGACCTGTATTGCTCCCGATTATCTGCTTGTGAACTCCCGTGTTAAAACAAAGCTTATTAATAAAATCAAACAATGTATTATTCTGTCATTCGGCAAAGATCCCGCAAAAAGCCCTGATTACGGCAGAATTATCAACGACAACCAGTTCGCAAAACTTACAAAGCTGATTGCAACCGGAGATGTTATCTTCGGGGGCGAGTTTGACAAACATGAGCGTTATATTTCTCCTACAATTTTTGATAATGTGAGTTCTGATGATCCTGTTATGAAACAGGAGATATTCGGCCCCATACTGCCGATAATTACATACAATAATCTTGATGAGGCAATATCGTTAATTAACAGCAAAGAAAAACCGCTTGCATTCTATCTTTTCACTTCAAGCAGTAAAAAACAGAAAATGGTTCTTTTAAGGACTAGTTCAGGCGGATGCTGTATAAATGATACGATAGTGCATCTGACAAATCCAAAAATGCCGTTTGGCGGTGTCGGAAACAGCGGGATGGGTGCTTATCACGGGAAATACAGTTTTGACACATTCAGCCATCACAGGTCAGTCCTGTCAAAGACAACTCTGTTCGATATTCCGCTCAGGTATCCTCCTTATAAAGAAAAAATAAAACTGATCAAAAAGATTTTTAAATAAACTGCAGGATATTCTTTTAGGAATATTGTTTAATTTTTTTTACAGATATATGTTCTTAATAATTCTTACTTCCAAATGAATTGTATGTTGTTGCTGTAATGAAACATAAAATCCTGCATGAAGAGCAGGATTTTATCTTTTATCCCGTAAATATGCATTTATTAAATAATCAGATAGAAAAAGAGTTACGAAAAATACATTGACATGTTTATTATTAAAAACAATCTTTTCATGAAAAATTATGAAAATCCACGGAGCGGCATGATGAGCGAAGAGACTTCAGATTTGATTAAACAGAGAATAGCAAAAATTGATAATTTAAAAGCAAAAAATATTAATCCTTATCCGAACAAGTATAACAGGGAAAATTACGCAAAAGTTATAAAAGAAAACTATAAAGAAGGTGATGATACGGTTTTCAGTATTGCAGGCAGGCTCCGCTCAAAAAGGCCCATGGGCAAGGCCGCATTCGCGCATGTTGAAGATATTACAGGATCAATACAGCTGTACGCAAAGCGTGACAGCCTAGGAGAGGAAAATTACGATGTGTTTAAATCATTTGATATTGGCGATATAATCGGAATTAAGGGAACCAGCTTTACTACAAAGCAGGGCGAAATCAGCATCAATGTGCAGGAGGTTCGGCTTCTGGCAAAGTGCATACGTCCGCTTCCTATAGTTAAAGAAAAGGACGGAGTACTTTTTGATGAGTTTGCTGATAAAGAGCAGAGATACAGGCAGAGGTATGTTGACCTGGTAGTAAGCCCGGGAGTCAGGTCCGACTTTATAATGAGAAGCAAAATTATCCAAGGCATTAGACAATTTTTGACAGAGAAAGGATACCTTGAGGTTGAAACTCCCATGATGCAGGCTATTCCAGGCGGGGCTGCTGCGCGTCCTTTCATTACTCATCACAATACTCTTGATATAGATCTGTACCTGAGAATTGCTCCTGAGCTTTATTTGAAAAGACTGCTTGTAGGCGGCTATGAGAAAGTTTTTGAACTGAACAGAAACTTCAGGAACGAAGGTATTTCCACAAAGCATAATCCTGAATTTACAATGCTCGAGCTTTATGCTGCGTATGAAGATTATAATTACATGATGAACCTCATGGAGGAAATGATTTCCGGGCTTGCTCTGAAACTTCTCGGAAAGACCGTCCTTGATTATCAGGATTCGGTAATTGATTTAACTCCTCCCTGGGACAGGCTGACATTTGTTGATTCCATTAAAAAATATACTGATATTGATTTTAATAATATTGATACTGTGGAAAAAGCGCGTGAAGCAGCAGCTTCTGCTGGTGTTGAAATTGAGGATAGTTTTACCATATGGAAGATCGCCAATGAGATATTCGAACAGAGAGTGGAAGGCAATCTGATTCAGCCGACTATAGTAATGGATTATCCGAAAGAGCTTTCTCCGCTTTCAAAATCAATGGAAAGCAATCCTGAAATTGTTGAACGTTTCGAACCCTACATAGCAGGAAGAGAAATGGCGAACGCGTTTTCCGAGCTGAATGACCCGTTTGACCAGAAAGCAAGGTTTGAAGACCAGGTGCGGCAGAGAGAGGCAGGTGATGATGAGGCACTTATGATGGACCTTGACTATATCAATGCTCTTGAATACGGTATGCCGCCTGCGGCGGGCATGGGCATCGGCATTGACAGGCTTGTCATGCTCTTCATAAACACGGCATCAATTAAGGATACTATACTGTTTCCGTTATTAAGGCCGGAAAAATAGTATAAAGTTCAGAATAATAACGGAGCAAATAATATATAATGAACACCAGTGCTGATGTCAGCGGAAAAAAAGACGGATTCGTTCTCACTTTTATAAAAGGTTTGTTGATTGGAATAGCTAATATTATTCCCGGAGTTTCCGGAGGGACTTTCGCGTTAATACTCGGCGTATTTCACCGCCTTATTAATGCATTAAACGGATTGTCTTTTGAAACCGTTAAATCTTTTCTCAGTCCTGTTGTAAAATTATTCCGCAAAAATTCTGACAATACGTTTTTAAATGAATGGCGGCGAACAGATGCTTCTTTTCTGATAGTCCTTGCGTTAGGCGCATTCGCATCTATCCTTTCAACTTCATTTCTTATCGATTTTCTGCTGAGAGAACATCACGCACCGACTCTTGCTTTCTTTGTCGGATTAATTTTGCCTTCCATCGCAATTCCCTGGGCAATGATGAAGAGACATGATATTGTAGTACTCTGGGCAATACCGGGGATTATACTGACAGCCGGTGTTTCGCTTATTATGCCTGACGGCTCGGCAGGTTCGGATAATCTGCTGGTAGCATTGGCAGTCGGAGCCGTTAGTGTGAGCGCAATGATTTTGCCCGGCTTAAGCGGTTCATATATACTGCTTGTTATGGGACAGTATCAGAACGTAATTTCAAAAATAATTGCAGTCCAGCGCGGGCTGGCATCGGGAAATCCAGAAATAAACGTTATCATATGGCTCGTAACTCTGGTAATAGGTATTGTTGCAGGCATAATTATTTTCGCTAAATTTCTGAGCTATCTGCTTAAAACTTTCCCGAATGCAACTATGATGTTTCTTATAGGATTACTGATCGGCAGTCTCTGGATTCTCTGGCCGTTCAAGAATATGGATACAGGAGCTTCAATAAAAGATAAGTCCGGAAACGTTAAACAGGAAATAAGGATCGCAACAGCAAGCAACAGAATGCCGGTATCCACAGCTGAAGCGCTGCCTGCTGGAGCGGCATTTTTTGCCGGACTTATCGGTTCATCCGGCATGATAATTCTCGGGAAGCGGATGGACAACAGCGGTAAAAGCAGTAATAAAAATATATAAAACCAGATATAATCAGAATTAGTTCACCTGGTTTTTTCATTTGACATCGCAGTAAAGCAAATATTAATTTAACAGAATGCATCTGTTTAAGAATGAATTTTGATAATATGCATAGTGTAAAAATTTACTTAATTAGAAAAATTATTATACAGTTGATGATATGAGAATTAATATATTTCTGATAACCCTGCTTTTAATTATTCCATTGCCTGTGTTTTCAATGACAGGAGAAGAAGCAGTTCAAAAAATCAATGAGAGTCTTGAGTCGTTTGAAACTATGAAGGGAAAGCTTACTGTTTCATATACATCAGGCGAGACTTATTCCGGTATTTTTATGTACTCGAATCCCGGGAAAATTTATGTAAAATTCATGAATCCTCTGGAGAAATTTATTGTGACAAACGGAAAAAAGCTCTGGGCTTACGATTCATCAACAGATGTGTGCGGAGTACAGGATATTGAGATTGAGGATGAAGAAGATGATGAAGCCGGAGACAAAAAAACTATCGGGAAAAAACCGGAAGAGGAGCCCAAATTAACAGGCGGACTTGAGAGATTTTTCAGGAATTATGAGCCGGCTTTTATTGAATCCGGAAATCCTGAAGAAAATATTATAGAACTTGTAAACGAGAAATGGAGATACACTCTTATTAAACTGGTTCTCAATAAAGATTTTATGCTTGTAAAAGCAGTATTCACTGATAAAAACGGGGAAGGATTTACAGTAAAGCTTTCAGATATTAAAACCGGAGAGAATATAATACCCGGGCTGTTTAATTTCAATGTGCCTGCAAACGCCCAGATTGTGAAAAATCCGCTGGATATCAGATAATAAAATGAAAATAAAATTTCTGCCATTTGTTTTACTGATTCTTTTTCTTGTTGCTGATCATGCTTTTGCTGAAGAGCAGGAGCTTTTTTTCACATATATAGGGCCGGTAATCGGAGCCGGGACAAACCAGATTGCGTACAGACGCTGGTCTCAAAGCTCGGATTCAAGGGAATCATCCGTAGTCTCAGGATATTTCGTAAGCGGCGGCTTTCTTATGAATATCTATGTACGGGACTTCATCGGAGAGTTTACCCTGGAATATATAGCTGATCAGAACAGTGAAGAGCCTGATCTTTCAATTATGCATTTAATTTATACTTCCCAACTGAAATATTCGTATTCACTTAATGAGCAATTCGCATTAACATGCGGAGCAGGAGCTTATCTTGAAACTTCGCCTGCAACAAAGACGTTTGACAGCGGCGGCGGAATAAACGGAAGCTTAGGCCTGATTTACAGTTTCAGCCGTGAAATGAAGCTGGTCGTTGATTTGCCTGTATGCAGATACGGATATTACGGGGTAGGGGATGACTCGTCCAAATTATCTTTCGGAGTGAAGCTGGGTATGGTATGGAAAGTTGGACGAATTTAGAACTCTTGCGGGAAAGATATTTATTCCTTCGTTCTTTACTCTGCTGGTTTCAATTTCCGCAATTCATCTTGTTTATTCTTTCCTGATCTATTCTTTAAATGGAATTTTTTTTCCTGCTTTTTTATTCCTGTTTACTCTTGCTGTATTAATAATTTATGTTCTGCGTTTTTCCTGCTCATGGGCAGTGGACTTATTCATTCCACTGATTTTAATCTTCACGATTTTTTTACGCATTACTTCAATATGGAATCCGGTTTCAGCTGAAACCGGTACTGCAGAATTATCTGCTTTGGTCAAATCCGTTAAGTTGTTAAGGTACAGCAATGAGCTATATGTGGAATTAAAAAATAATACCCCGGATGCCGAAGCCGGCAAAAATATTACTGCGGTTTGCTATTCTGAAAAAGGGATCGAAATTAGTCCCGGAGATGAGTTATTGCTGAACGCGAAACCTTATAATCTGGCAAAAACCAAAAGCCGGGATTTGTCAGGTTTTGAACTGAACCTTTTAAGGAAAGGCGTTTCCTGCATATTTTATGTGCATAAAGATAATTTAAAAATTATAAACGATAAACCCGCAGGCATTAAATATGTTATCCGGGAAGTCTTGAGTGGAAATCTGGAAAAATTGTTTTCCCCGAAAACAGTACCTGTGCTGAAAGCATTATATTTCGGGAACAAGGGATACATCGATAAAGCAACGTTGTCTGATTTCAAGAGGGCTGGCGTCCTGCACGTTTTAGCAGCGAGCGGCCTGCACGTAGGAATCCTTGCAGGAGCGGTATTCGTTTTTCTGCTGCCATTCCTGATTAACAGAAAAGCCATAGTAATAATCATATCACTGGTAATATTGTTTTACCTGTACATAACAGACATGCCGGTTTCACTATTCCGTGCATTTATTATGTATTCAATATTTGCTGTTCAGTATGTATTTGATCTGGAAAGGAATATATTCAACACTCTGTTTATTGCGGCAATTGTTATTCTGGCAGTAAAACCTTATGAGCTTTACAGCGCGGGGTTTCAGCTGTCATTCGGAGCGACATTCGGTATAATTGTTTTTTACAGATTTTATAGCCAGAGTTTTTCTTTTCTACCCGGGACTGTTGCAAAAACATTGTCCGCTACACTGTCGGCCCAGGTTCTTGTATTTCCGGTTATTTACATGCATATGAAAGAGATAAATTTAACCGGTATTTTATCAAATATGATAATAATATTCACTATGTCTGTCACGCTTGTGACCTCTCTTGCGGCTAATGTCTTTTCCGTACTTTCCCCGGGAATAGGAAAATTTACTGCGTTTCTTACTGACGGCATCTGCGGTATCAGCCTGTATCTTGTTAAATTACTGTCACAAATCGGCGGGCATTTCTTTGTAAAAGAACATGATTATCTGCTTTTGATTCCGTATGCGCTGCTGCTGTTTCCTGTTGTGCCTGTAAAAAAAATCCGAAAAGCAGTACCTGCTTTTATAATAATTTCAGTAGTCACTTCATGGTTAATTCTGTACAATAAATACGGAGCAGATAAAAAATATGCAGCAGTAATGAATAGTGATCAGGCGTCGCTGATCCTGTTTAACGGTGAAACAAATATTTTATACGGTGAGTTAAAGACCATTGAGGCTGCTCAAATACTTGTTAAATATCTTGAAAGAAATAATATAAGGAATATCAGTCTTTATATTCCGGTTCCTGATTATAAAAATCTTAAGAGCTATTTGTATGTTATAAAAAAATCAATAGTATCCGACTGCTTTATATCATCGGATTTTATGTTCAGCGGGTATTTCGGCAGATTCTGTAAAACACTGGATACCGATAATATAGGGCTGAAAATAAGGGATGTGCCCTGGCTAAAGAGCAAAGGAGTTTTATTGAGTCGTCAGAATATTGAAGAAATCCTGAAATCACCGGAAAAGAATATTGATAAAATTCCGTATCTGCTGAGCAATAATCATTTATTGATTGATAATTTTGAAGATGATTATATAATAGAGTATATTGAAAATTAATATTGGTTGAAAATACATAATGCCGGCTCTATCAAGAAAAATAATATCATTCATAAATTCCGGTTCCTCTTTTTTTACTGCACAGCAGATTGAAAAAGTCCTTTCTCAAAAGCCTTCAGTCAAAGACAAAAAAAAGAAAAAAGGAAAGTCCCGTGACGGATATGCCCTGCGGCAGATAAACTATGTTCTGCACGTTCTTCTCTCTATCGGCTATATTGAAAGAAAGCGCAAAATGTATGCAAAGAGCCGCAGCCTGCCGTCAGGCAAAATTAAAATAAACTCTTCCGGAAACGGATTCCTGCTTACTGAAGAAAATGATGAGATAATAATTGAAAACAAATATCTTAACAGTGCCTGTAATGATGACAAGGTGGAAGTTGTAATCACCGACCTTAATGAAGAATTCATCTACGGCAGGGTAGTGAAAGTACTGGAGAGGCGGAAAGAGGAATATTTCGCGAAACTTGCCTGGAAAACAGATAAATATTTTCATTTTAAAATACTGGACAATGCCGGGTACGAAGTCAGTGCTGAAATCTCTCCTGAATATTATGAGGATTCCACTGGTCACAGTCCCGGAGATTATGCTGTAATTAAGTTAATCGATAAATGCATCGCGGGAAAACAGGGATGCGTTGTTGTATCTTTTTATGATTCAGGAGAGGAGTTCGATGTCCGAAGGATCAGAATTAAACATAATCTCCCCGGTGACCATAAGGATTATGAAGAATTCAGGAATACCGGGAAATCCGTAATTGCGGGGGAAAAGAAAAACAGGAAGAACTATAAAAAACTGTTTACTGTTACAATTGACGGAGAGAGAGCCAAGGATTTTGATGACGCTGTTTCTCTTGAGAAAACAAAGGCAGGGTACAGGCTTTATGTGCATATCGCGGATGTATCCGCTTACGTGAAGAAAAACAGCCCTCTTGACAAGGAAGCTTTAAAAAGAGGGAACAGCTATTATCTCGGAAACACCGTGATCCCCATGCTGCCCGAGATTTTGTCAAACGATCTCTGTTCTTTGAGAGAGGGGGAGGAGAAACTGACTCTTTCCGCTGAGATGGAGTTCGATAAAAGCGGGAAAGAGACAGGGCATGCTTTCCATTGCGGGATAATAAAAGTAGACAAAAGATTAACCTATAGCTCAGCAGATAAAACCCTGGATGAGAAGCGAAACACGAAACTGAAGAAGCTTTTGACGCAGATGCATGAACTTGCTGAAATTCTCAAAAAGAACAGAGTCGCCAACGGCAGAATTGACCTTAACCTTCCGGATTATGAACTTGTTTATGAAAACAACCGGGTTAAGGATATTGTTTTTGCCGAAAGGCTCAGGAGCCACGCAATCGTTGAAGAGTTTATGCTGAGTGCTAATGAAGCTGTATCACGGGAGCTTACGAATAAAAAGATTCCGGCATTATACAGGATTCATGAAGATATAAGCGAAGAGAAGCTGGAGTCTCTTAAAAGCTTTTTCAGGTCACTCGGCCTGAAACTCGGCATGAGCAGGAATATAGGCGTTTCCCTGCAGAATGTGATCAATAAAGTAAGCGGTAAAGAATATGAACAGGTCGTAAATTTTGTCGTGTTAAAATCTTTCATGCAGGCTTATTACGGGACTGACCCGATAGGGCATTTCGGGCTTGGATTCGAGGACTATACCCATTTTACATCTCCAATAAGACGTTACCCTGATCTTATTGTTCACAGATGCCTGAAAACCCTGATAAACAGGGAAAAGCATTTATATGAGACTGAAGAACTTGATCACATTGGTGAAGTCTGCTCAGGCATGGAAAGGGTCGCGCAATATGCCGAAAGGGATCTTTTTAAATTAATCTCGTGCCGTTTTCTTAAGGACAGGGTCGGAGAAGTGTTTGATGTTGTTGTGAGCGGAGTAGCAAGGTTCGGGCTTTTTGTCATGATTTTTAATGAACCGATTGAAGGAATGATTCCTTTAAGGTCTCTTACCGATGACTATTATATTTTGAATGAGGATGAATATGTCATTGTGGGAAGAAGACTCGGAAGGCGTTTCAGAATAGGCGATAAACTGCGTGCCCGCCTTGAAGACGTAAATTACGAGAATATGAGAATTGACTTTGAACTGGCAAAATAATGCGGTTTGTAATTCACGATCATATTACAGAGTACAGGCATTTTGACCTGATGATCGAGACTGAAGATGAGCTTCTGAAAACATGGAGGATTGTTCCTTCCGATCTTGATCTTTTATCAAACGGCAAAGAGATCATGGGCGTAATGATTCAGGGCCATGATAAAAATTTTCTCAGCTATGAAGGCCCGCTGAGCGCAGGCAAAGGATCTGTCAGGATACTTGATCAGGGAAATACGGAATTGCTGGAAAATGTAAATAATACTGTAATCCTGACAATTACAGGGGAAATGTTTAAGGGCACTCTTTGTTTATCTTTAATTAAGAAAGATATTTTTAATATTAAGTATCTTCCTGATACTGTAAAATAATAAAAATTCTTTACTTTTTTGCAGGTCCGTCTAATTTCGTTACGTTTATTTCTTGTTCATTGATCACACCTTAATGTGTTTATAATAATTATTGAAAAATATTTTGTAACTGCTCAGCTATTGGGGATTTTATGCAAAAACCGCTCTGCAAAAAGGAATAATTCTCAATTTCTCCTTCTTGCAGAGCTATAGCTGAATAGTTACAATATTTGAAACTAAAGCATTTTACGATTGAAATGATATGTGAGTTTTTTAATTTATTATTCTGTAAAATGCGATAACATGACATAATAAATATTTGCTGCATATAAAGAGGCTTGAAGCATGAAACTATTAACTAAACCTGCTGTGTACAGTTTTACCCGCAATGATTTTGTGGCTCTTTTCCTGTCAGAGGAATATGAGAAGGATATTAATTATCAGATTATTCCGGAGCTTTCATTTGTAAAAGATAAAACCGATTTGTCCTCTTTTAAAGGCAAATCATCGGAGACTATGTTTATACCGTTCAGGAATCATCCAAATGTGATTCTTATCGGTATGGGGAAGAAAAATAAAATTACAAAGGAATCTTTAAGAGAATGCGCTGTTTCTGCTGTAAAGCTATGCAAACACAAGAATATTGCAAAACTCAGTATTGTACTGCCTGTAGTAAGCGGCCAGGATGAACATGCTGTCGCGTTGTCAATCGCAGAAGGGCTTATTCTTTCGGATTATACTTTTGATAAATATAAATCCTATAAAGAAGAGGATGATCTGCCTCCTCAGGAAATAAAAGAAATTAAAATACTATGCGAGCATCCGGACAAAACCTCCGGAACAATTAAGGAAACTGAAATAATCTGCAGCAATACAAAGCTTTGCCGCGATCTTGTTAATGAAACCAGCGAGTTATCCAATCCCGTGGCTATTGCGGGAAAAGCACGCTCTTTAACAAAACTGCAGGGCGTAACGTGCAAAGTCCATAATAGGAAAGAGATCGAAAAACTGAAGATGGGGCTTCTGCTTGCCGTAAGCAGAGGCAGTACTCTCCCGCCTCAGTTTGTTGTACTTAAATATAACGGCAATCCTGGAAGCAAAAAGCAGATTGCGATTGTGGGCAAGGGGATTACTTATGATTCGGGCGGAATGAACCTCAAGCCTTCGTCCTCTATTGAAGATATGAGGGGCGATATGGCAGGCGCGGCGGCATGCCTGTTTGCGGTAAAATCCGCTGCCGAGCTTAAGCTTAAAAAGAACATTGCTGCTGTTATTCCTTTATGTGAAAATATGCTGAGCAATAATTCATACAGATCCGGGGATGTTTTCAGGGCATACAACGGAAATAATGTTGAAATCGGAAATACAGATGCGGAGGGAAGACTGATACTGGCTGACGCGGTCGCGTATACTGAAAAGGTACTGAAACCGGAGTATATAATAGATGTGGCTACTCTTACCGGCGCGTGCCTGGTATGTTTCGGCGAAACAATTGCCGCTGTTCTTTCAACTGATGATGAA
This sequence comes from Spirochaetota bacterium, assembly GCA_016932015.1. Classification (GTDB taxonomy): domain Bacteria; phylum Spirochaetota; class UBA4802; order UBA4802; family JAFGDQ01; genus JAFGDQ01. The sequence goes on from JAFGDQ010000057.1 coordinate 52,259, forward strand.
CTGGCTGATGCTGTTTTTAACGCGGGCAATGAGACAGGTGAAAAAGTATGGAGACTGCCTTTTGATAAAACCTATGATGAAATGGTCAAGTCGGATATTGCGGATATAAAGAATATAGGTTCCGGCAGAAACGCAGGAACAATAGTGGGTGCGACTTTTATTAAAAATTTTATCAGAAATACAAAGTGGGCGCATATTGACATTGCAGGTACTGCATGGTATTCAAAAGCCAGAGGTTATAACCCGAAACATGCTACAGGATTCGGGGTAAGGCTTTTTATTGAGCTTTTTAAATCTTTAAATATTTAAGTAAAAAAGGGGGAAAGTTTATGTCTAAAATATTTAAAATATGTGTATTAATGATTGTGTGCTGTTTATTCACATTTCCCGTTCTTGCCGACAAATCATCAATAATAATTGAAGCGCCTGATAAAGCAGTCAAAGGCTCGGAGATAACTATTAAAATTATTGTTACTCATAATGGTAATAACATGTTTCATCACACTGACTGGGCTTATATAAAGATTAACGGCAAAGAAGTAGCAAGATGGGAATATTCCTTCAGCAGTCTTCCGGAGGATGAGGTCTTCTCAAAAGAGATAACATACAAAGTGGAAAAGGCAATTGAAATTGAAGCGGAAGCAAACTGTAATCTTCACGGCAGTAAGGGCAAGGCTGTTAAGAAAATTGAAGTTCAGTAAAACTCAAGGGGGGGGTGTATGACTATATTCGGATTGTCAATAATAGCTGTAACAGGGATCATTAATTTTCTGCTGCTGCTTTTCCAGCTTCTTTCAGGCCTGCACGTACTGAAAGTAAAAATCCAGATACATAAGACTGTAGGAAAAGTTCTTTTCGTAGTAGCCTGCCTGCACGGATTAATCGCGATAGTGTTTCACTGATATACTGTTATAATCGCAGGGATGTCTCATGTTGTAATTTTGAAAAGAATTAATCTCGCGAAGACGCAGAGACAAAAAGAGATCGTAGAAACAATAATATTATTATATTTTTTTTGCGTCTTTGCGAGGGTTTATTTCCAATCAGTATTTTTTTTATAATATATAGAATTGCACAACCTTGATTAATACCCGGATTTCGCGAAAATTAGTTAAGTACCTTATCAAGTGATTCGGATATTGCCTGTGCTGTTTTTTTGAGATCCGCGTCAGTATGCGCGGTTGAAATAAAACCTACCTCATATCCTGAGGGCGACAGATAGATATTTCTGTTGAGCATTTCATTGTGAAATTTCGCGAAAAGATTCATGTTTGTCTTCCTTACTTCATTTACATACCGGATTTCCTTCTTGTCTGTAAAATAAACCGCAAAGATTGATTCCATTTGAAGAAATAATACTCTGCCGGAATACTTATCAAGTGCCGGGCCTAAATATTTTTTCAATGTATCAGCTTTGTCTTTAAGGCTTTTATAAGCTTTCTGATCAAGTTTTTTAAGTGTAGCAATTCCGGCAGCCATAGCCAGCGGATTTCCGGATAATGTTCCTGCCTGGTAAACAGGGCCGTCAGGAGCAATACAGTTCATGATTTTTTTTGGCGCACCGTATGCGCCTACAGGAAGGCCTCCGCCTATAATTTTTCCGAGAACCGTTATATCCGGCCTGATGCCGAAATATTCCTGCGCACCGCCTTTTGACAGCCTGAATCCTGTAATTACCTCATCAAAAATGAGCATAATACCGTATTTACTGCAGAGTTCCCGCACAGCATTCAGATAGCCGGACGAGGGAGGAATAAGCCCGTAATTGCATGGTACAGGCTCCATTATAACTGCAGCTACATCCGCATGTTCCTTCTTAATAATTTTTTCAAGCTGATCAGAATCATTATACGGTACAACTATTGTATCTTTGGTATTGTTCTTTGTAACACCGGCAGAATCCGGAGTGCCGAACGTCGCAAGCCCTGAACCGCCTGCCACTAGAAGATAATCCGCGTGCCCGTGATAGCATCCGTCGAATTTTATTATTTTGTTTCTTCCAGTATGTCCTCTTGCCAGGCGTATAGCGCTCATTGCAGCTTCAGTACCGGAATTTACAAATCTTATTTTTTCTATTGACGGAAATCTTTTTGTAATAATATCTGCAATCTCAACCTCAAGCCTGTTCGGGGTGCCGAAACTGGTGCCGTTTTTGGCTGTTTCGGTTATTGCTTTCACAACATCTTTATCCGCATGTCCGAGAATCAGCGGCCCCCAGGACATGCAGTAGTCTGTATATTTATTGCCGTCTTCATCAAACAGATTCGGGCCGGAGCCTTTTTTTATATATAGCGGATTTCCTCCGACTGATTTAAATGCCCTTACAGGGGAGTTTACTCCGCCGGGCATCAGATTTACTGCTTTTTTGTATAATGATTTTGATTTCTTTATATTCATAAAGTATCCTGTGATGTTTTATATTGTGTTTTAAGATATTCTTTTAAAACTGCAAAAATATTTCAATATTATTAATTTTGAATTTTGTTGCCATTTTTATCTTATTCGTTAAAATAAAAAATATTTAATTGACAACTTAATACAATGTAGCTATTTTATAGCTAAAGTTATAAAGGATTTAATAACACTCCATTTACAATACAGCCTGTAAAAATAGCCTCTATTTGAGAATTCTGTTTTTACGAAATGGAATTTCATGCTGTTTTACAATATTTTTTATTTTAATATTTGTTAGGAAACGAACGTGCCAGACGAAAAGACAAATAATGACGAAAAAACTCCGGACTCTAAAAATAATAACGGTATGGTGAAGTTTGAAGTTTACGGTCAGGAAATGATCGAGAAAAAAGTAAAATTAAGCGGTAACAGCGGCAGGGTCTATCTCCCGCCGGACTGGGTTGATCATCATGTTAAAATAATAAGAATCGACTAATTATTAACAAGAGACAGGACATTAGAATGAGTAATATTCTTATAAGGAAACTGGCTAAGGGTGATGGAATAGCAGTCAGGAATATCACCGCTTCAATTTCTCAGAATCCTATTGAGATCAACTATGAAAAGGTCGTGGAAGAGGAAGCAGCGAATCCCTATGACGGAAGTTTTGTAGCAGTCATTGATGATAAAGTTGTCGGCTATATAATGAGCCATGTACTTACAGCCGTATTCGGAATGGAAAAAAGCGCCTGGATTACGATGATAGGTGTTGACCCTAAATATATGGACCAGGGAATAGGCAAGCGCCTTGCTATGGAAACGTTTTCATATTATAAAGAAATGGGAATATATACTATTTTTACAACAGTAAGATGGGATTCCACTGATCTTTTATCATATTTTAAAATACTTGGTTTTGACAGGAGCAGCTACATAAATCTTTCAAAAACAATCAGCTAGGTGTTCTGCTATTAAACATAAGAAGCTTCACTGTACTAAATATAATTTAGGAGGAGTAAATTATGGCTTTAGAATGGATGCCGAGGGATGATGGTCAGAAAGATCATTCATTGCATACTAATGTTCACTGGGGTACTGAAGCGCCGTGTGTTCTTTATGAAAAGCGCCCGCTGACCGATCCTGAAGGTAAAAAAATTGACGGACTTTTTGTTTCCTGGATTACTTTAAACAATCCTGCCCAGCATAATTCATATACAACAGAAATGGTTAAAGGCGTTATTGCCGGTTTTGAGAATGCTTCACTTGACAGAAGTGTTGTTTGCGCTGTCTTTACCGGAGCAGGCCCTTACGCTTTCTGTTCGGGCGGAAATACAAGGGAATACAGCGAGTATTACAGCAGAAGGCCTGATGAATACGGCCAGTATATGGAGCTTTTCAATCATATGGTTGACTCCATTCTCGCGTGTAAAAAACCCGTAATATGCAGGGTAAACGGAATGAGAGTTGCCGGCGGCCAGGAGATCGGAATGGCCTGCGACCTGGCCATATCTTCCGACCTTGCCATTTTCGGGCAGGCAGGACCGAAACACGGCTCCGCGCCGGTTGGCGGATCATCGGATTTTCTTCCATGGTTCCTGAGCGCTGAAGATGCCATGTGGAACTGTGTATCCTGCGAAATGTGGTCTGCGTATAAAATGAAGGCTAAAAATCTGATCAGCAAGGTTGTGCCTGTACTTAAGGTCGGAGGCAAATGGGTAAGAAACCCCCAGATTATTACCGACAGGTATGTGGATGACGGTGAAATAGTATACGGTGAATTCAAAACAGGCAATGAGGCAAAAGAAGCACGCGCTTTTGTTAAAGAGCATCAGGCGAACGCCGATTTTGAACTGCTTGACAGGGAAGTTGATAAAATAGTCTGGACTTTTGCTAACCTTTTCCCAGGATGTCTGATACAGTCCGTAGACAGTGTAAGACAGAAAAAGAAATTTTTCTGGGATACTATGAAGAATGAACACAGACACTGGCTTGCCGCAAATATGGGCGGGGAAGCATTCCTCGGATTCGGTGCTTTTAACACAAAGAAAATGACGGGCCGGGATACTGTCGATTTTATAAAGTTTCGTCAGAATATTGCTGAATCAAAGTCATGGGACATGGATATGTTTGCTGAAGTTCTTGGAAAGCCTGAAAAATAATATTAACATATAAATTATGTTTAAGAAACAGGTGCTATCGGGCGCCTGTTTTTTTGTGCCCTCAACCTTCGCCATACTACACGTAACGCAATCAGGTTCACACGGAGCGGGAATGAGGATGAGAGTTTTATTACTTTTCATTTGATGAAATTTTTTTTTCCCCTTGCCAAGGGGAAGGTGACCGAAGGCCGGAAGGGGTTGAAAGATAGCAGTATGGATTTTTCTGTAATATTTTTTTCGACTTACTGCTCCGGTCCATCTCGTTATGCTGCGAATGCTGTCCATGCGTTGCATGGCTCGTTTCCCGTGGTAGTGCTGCAAAAAGCAGTTTTAAAAAAATAATTATTTCTTGATAAATATTTTCGCAGGCACCCGGCTGATCAGCTTTGTTCCTGTTTCTGTTACCTGAAACACGCTTTCAATTCCTGCTGAAAATTCGTTCATGAAAACAAGTTTCGGCTCTGTTGAAAATACCATTCCCGGTTTAAGAGGGTCATTTCTTTTATGCGCGAGAAAGGGCGGCTCTACAAGTTCAAGGCCGATTCCGTGCCCGATGAACACTACTTTGTGGCCCTCGGGACCGAGGTACTGCTTTTCATAACCGAGGGACGCAGCTTTTTTAAGTGAATGCTCATATACTTCTTCGATAGCAACTCCGGGTGCGGCTTTTTCAAGAATCGCGTTCTGTATTTCAATGGCAGCTTCGGATGCTTTCATTGCTTTATCAGGCATTGAACCGATCGCGAACATTCTTGTTTCGTCAATATGATAACCGTTGTAAACAAATCCGGTATCGATCATGACCGGTTCATTCTCTTTTATAATTTTTCTGCCGCCGCCGACTGGAAAAGAAGGAGAAGTGCCTTCTCCTGATGCAGGCGCGTCAAGCAAACCGAGAGTGCCCCCGCTTTCCCCGCTTAGTATGTGCCAGTTATATCCTTCATTTTTATAATCTCTTGTGCGAAGGCGGGCCTGATGGCCTATGCTTCTCGCGTAAGTTTCGTAAAGCCCGGCGAATTCTATTTCAGATAATCCTGGCCGCAGTTCTCTTTCAATGAATTGAAATGTTTTATGGGAAAGCATGGCAGTATGTTCCATCTGCGCTATCTCCCATTCCGATTTGATCATTCTGACATTGTGGATCAGTTCCGACGCGTCTTTGTAGTCTTTTATTCTAAATAAATCCTTCAGAAAATGGAATTCCCGGACAGGCATTACATCAAATTCAATGCCCATTATAGCGGGAAGCCTGCCGTAGAAATCCTGTATCTTCCCCGGTACTTCTTTAACCGAGTTTATGCCTGTTATATTTTTTACTGATGTTTCTTTTTCCGCTCTTGGCAGATATTTCTTTATTAAAAGAAGAGGTTCGCCCTGAGCCGGAATAAAAAGATATCCGCTTTGAGCTGTACCGGAAAAATAAAACAGGTCAATGCGCTGTGCTATAAAAAGCGCATCCATACCGGCTGCCTGAATTCCTTTCTGAACTGCCGATATTCTTTGTCCAATTTCATAAGAGGGTGTAATGCCGTTATCCATTTGATTATTTCCGTGGATTATAAGTTAATAATATTAATATTCCCGCCAAGACGCGAATATTTTTCCCGGTTATTATTTAAATGAATTAAATACAAAAGAAAAGTTCAGTCAAGTTGAATAATTATTTTATGAAAGTATTCAGGAAGGAATTCTCTACCGTATCGTCAGCATTAAACCAATGCTTCAAGTGCTTCAGCTGATGTCATGACCCTTAGCAGCGGGTATATTGGATTTCTTCTGTAAAGGGAGAGAGTCTGTTCATGGAGAAATTCTTTTGAGGCTGCTGTGCAGTCTTCAAGAATTACTGCCTTAAAATCATGGCATAAAGCGTCCATGACAGTTGTCAGCACACAGAAATTCGTAGCAATTCCTGCAACCATACAAAGAGTAATTTGCATTTCTTTCAGTTTCTTTTCAAGTCCTGTATTGAAAAATGCCGAAAATCTCGGTTTGGGGACCCACATGTCTTCAGGCTCTCTTGCAAGAAGTTCAGTAATTTCCGCGCCTTCTGTTCCAGTAATGGCATGGGGTTTCATTGAGCTTGTAAAGATGAAGTCCGATTTTTTGAATGAATCCGTGGAAAATATGACTGGCCAGTTATTCTTTCTGAATTCAGTGCTTAGATTATTGATCGGATCAATGATTTTACGGGCAGGAGCTGTTACAGGAAGATTGTATTTATCGATAAAATAATCCTTCACCATATCTATTATTAAAAGTGCGGGTTTTTCTTTATCAGTATTATTCATGCGAGTTAAGAAAAAATAAATCCTGTACATGCACTCAATCAGGTTGAACGCATGTACAGGATTAGTAAGAGTTTTATAAAAAGCTACTGTGCTTTTTGGCGTTATTTAAATATTTTTAATGCCTGTAATTATTAAAAATCAGGTATGAGCACTATGCGTCTGTCCGGCGGATTGGTGTGTGCTTCTTCAAAGGCTTCCGCGATTGTACTCATTGGCCTGGTTTGAACGAATTCTTCTATATTGATCTTGCCGTCAACAACCATATCCAGTACAACAGGGTAGTATTCCGGCAGGCAGCCCCATGTCCCGATTATTTCAGCGTCAAAAGCCATAAGCCTGCTCAGCATGAACTCGGTTACTGCCATGCTGAAACCTACAACTATGAGTTTGCCTATATTGCTTAAAAGGCTTAACGCGAGCTCCTGGCCTTTTTTATTGCCGGATACTTCAAATATCTTCCAGCCGAAGTTCGGAAGGCCGTTCTCCCTGCATATCGCTTTGTATTCACCGCCAACTGTCTTTGTATCTTTGTTCATTGAGTTTATGACAAAGTCTGCTCCGAATTTAAGCGAGCGTTTTAATTTTTCATCATTAATATCAACAGCAATTACTGTTTTTGCTCCGAGCGCTTTTACTATTTGCACGACATACTGCCCGACTCCCCCTGCAGCTCCGATGACAATCACGTTGTCACCCGGCTGTATATCCGCTCTCTTTGCTGCCTGATAAGGTGTTGTGCCTGCATCTGCTACTACTGCAAGATGTTCCAGAGGAATATTTCCGCGGTTCTTTACTTCGCAAAGGTCGATGCAAGGGACAGGAATATGGCTTGAAAAGCCTCCGTAAATTCCAACACTGTTTCCCGGCATTTTCTGATACAGACATTTGTTTCCCCTGCCGATTTTACACATCATGCATTTCCTGCACGGCATAACAGCAGGAATAATTACTTCTTTTCCTGTCCAGGCTTCGTCGCCCGCAACAACTATTCCCGATATTTCATGGCCGAGTGTCAGAGGCGGCTTTTGAATGGTAGGAACTCCGTCGTAGAAATATCCAATATCCGTATGGCATACACCGCATCCGGCTACCTCTACAAGAACTTCGCCTTCTTTGAGTTCCGGTACGGGAATTTCTTTTTTCTCGAGCTTACCGGGGCTGGTTTCCTTTGTTTCTTTTTTGTATACTGCCGGCTGAACCATCTGCCAGGTTAAAATTTTATCCGGTACTGAAGCCATCTTAATTCCTCCTGCAAAATTTATTATGTATTAAACCGGGTTATCCGTTTTAATACAGGAGTGAAAATTATTTGAAGCTCAATGAATCAGATCAAATTTTAAAGCATGGTATAGTTAACCTTCCATGTAATCCGGAGCACGCAATTTAGTTCTGAAATGAAGAAGGATAAATCTATATATATAAATTTATTTGTGTTTGTTTATTCAGGATTTGATCGGCAATCTTGTTGCGCAGATTAGCAGGGGTGGAAAATTTTAACAAGAACTTTTTTACAGTTTTTTTAACGCGGCCTGATCGTAGTATATTATACATGACACGTTTGATCTCATCCCTTCAATATGCAAAACAAAGTGTGTCTTTTCCTTTCCTACCGGAGGGAGATGGAGAATCAGTCTGTGCAAATATCTGCAAATACAGACGGCCTTTCCCGGACACCGTCTTCTTTTGCCGGATCGCCTTCTTCCGGAACCGTATCGCCATCGACTTCCTCCATATCGCTATCTACTTCTGCCATATCAGCATCGACTTTATGCTGACGCCATCGACCTGAGTTCGACGCCACTTTTCATTAATTTGAAGCAACCGCAGGCTGATCCGGCAACACGCCCTTGATATTTGAAGCAATACGTGGTGTTTTTTCCTGCTGTGTACTTTTATTTTAGAGGAGGAGATATTTGAAAAATAAAGAGTGTGGGGGAAAGCATGTCTTATGGTTTAAGCTGCCCAGACAGAAAAATCCGGTTTTTATACTGGTGTGATGCGGCAATCTGAATCACACATATCAGATATGTCAGCCGCAGCCTGCGTTGGCTATATGTATTGCAGCCATTACGAATGCTCCTTTTATTTTTTGAAATATTTTTACCACTTATATATACAAAATCACCTCGCATCTTATATGCCCGGTCCCGGGATTTCGGAGCGTGGAAGGTTCAGATTCTGAGGGAGAATGAGATACGGATGGATATTGGTTGTAGTATGTTAATAAAAATGCCAAAAGTTTGACACTATCAGAGAATAGTGTAATTTAAAATTTGTTCTTTAAATTAATCACCTGTGAGAAGCTATGTAAGGCAGAGGCAGGCCGAAAAGAAATAGCTATATATAGCCATTTCTTGAAAAGTCTCTATATATAGGAATATTCCAAGAAATGTTTCACTGTTCAATATTATATTAGCGTGCGACACGAAGTCGTATGATTGATTATATTATTAAGAGTATCGGGCGTGTTCCCGCCTGTCCCTATACGAGCATGCTACCGTTGCGCGTATGGCGGTGTGTGAAGCCTCGCAGACAATGTACCGAATTGGATTTGAATGGTAACAGGAAAATCCACCGGGAAATCTTCTCCCGTTAAGGCCTATGGAAGGATGATATGGTGAAATTAAATGAACACCGTTAAGCTTCGTAAACGCGAACAGACCTACGAGGATTAACAAGAAGTTTTAACAAGTCGAAGACCGTTCCCCCGTGTGAATGGTAAGTAGTCAGGTTGCAGGTTTTTCGGACAGGATGTCCGCATACTGCCTGCACGGAACTGTTGTGCTACCGGCGTATTAGGTGCACCTAAATTATCCATAGTGTCAATTACGTGGAATGTGATAAGCCCGTATCCCTGATCTGGCTTCGGAACTGAGAGCAGGTGAACAGCAATGCACACTGTTGGGGGTGCGGGAGTAAGAGATCGGAAAAAGCGAATGCTGCTTTGTAATGAAGCAAAGACGGGTTCAAAATTTGCCTGACCCGAAAGGAGGCAGACGTCCGATTGGTGTTCCATTGCGAAAAGTATTGGTAATCTTTGGAGATGGAAAAGCAAATAGTGTCCGGGTAACACCGAGATGGTGCATCCATCAATCGGAAATGATTAAAAGAATCTTTACAAGTATCGCGAAGCTGACAAGATAATTTTACTTTTCAGCGGATAGCTTCCACAGGATCTGCTTTTGGAATGCTTGAGCTGTATGATGGGAAACTATCACGTACAGTTCTTAGGTGGCGATGGGGCAGCAATGCCCTTGACCTGCCCGATAGGTTTTGTGTTTGAATGTTTGGCTCTTCAGGAAATAAGGTGGAAAAGTAAGAGGTATAATGGATTATTAGTCACATGGAAGAGACATTAGAAGAATTTTATAAC
>JAFGDQ010000058.1 GCA_016932015.1 Spirochaetota bacterium
CTTTTTTATTTATTATATAAATATAACATAATTTGATATTAACGATGAAAATTCTACCCCTTCAATTATCTTAAAATCGGACACCGGCACGCATAAAGCAGTTTACACTTGAAAACTGATCTCCAATATACAATATTTTTAAATAATCCGCACCTATTTCAGCAAAGAAATGTGAAAAAACAATTTCAACCGCGGAACCGATTTTATAATACATATCCTGCGAGTCTATCGTTGTATATCCAGATGTATTTTTATATCCCATGTGTGTAAGAACAATACCTGCTCCGCCTCGAATAATTAAATTCAAAGGAAAATTTAAATTTGTATTAAAAAAGATATTACCGCCTGCAAGTATATCACTTTTTTCCAGACTGATTCCTTTATCTGCATCTTTTCCGTCAAACCATGTAATACCGGCTTCCGCTTCAATCCCTGTATGACGGAAAAAGCTTAATGGAATTACCTTTCCAAGTCCATAACCTATAATTAAATTTCCGCTGGTAAAAGTATTATCCAGTATTTCATTAAGATCCGGAAGAATATATACATAAGCTATCCCTACACCAATCTTTAAAGGCATATAAGTACCTTCAGCCTTTTTTTCCGGCTTTTTTTCTACAATCACAGGAGGAGGTTCAGGCTTTTCTACATCAACTGATGCCCAGTCAGACCAACTTCCTATTTTCTGAAATTTATTCACGGCACCTATTCTCATTGTATAATCACCGGGAATAACGCTAATATCAATCGAATTTATGTCTGTGTCCGTATTAATAATAACTTTTCCTTCCTGATTTCTTATCAGGATCTTATATCTGACAGCATTTTCCACTTCCGGCCAATGTATTCTGACAGTTATTTTTTTATCCGCTGCCTCAGTCTTTTCTGTCGCGGAATATGCCGGAATATTATACAAAAGCATTACTGCTAAGGCAGCTATAATTCGTAATTTTGCAGTTATTGATATCATCAGCGGAATAAGTATATATTTTCTCTTTAAAATAAAAATCATACAGCTTATAAATTAGCTGTATAATAAAAAAAATCTGTTTATATATATATATCGTTATATTCTATAAAATCAGTTAATTCTTTACTGTATATTACAATTAATAAATTTCCATTGCCTGTGTATTTTTATTAACTGATCAAAGCCTGCAACAGCAAAATAATTTTCTTCTCATGCGGCATTCCGAATATTTTAAAATTCTAATTTATGCCCCTGATTTCCTCTAATGCCTGCTGAAGTCTTTTTCCCGAGACTTTAAATCTGGGCTTGATCTCAGGTGCAAAAACCGAAACTTTATATTCTTCCAGCAGCCAGAAAAAATCCCTCAAAGCCTGTCTTTTCTTTGCGGATGCATTTCCGGAAAGAACGCTGTTCTCATGCTCAAGCGCCTCTTTGAAAAATAAAACTTCATTTTCCTTCTGAGCATCCTTTGCAAGATTAGTACATCCGCGTTCAGCCCTTATAGACAATGCCGTGATAAAATTTTCAAGACAGGCAAGTTCATCATTATTATAAACAAGTAAAAAGTCGCGGGGGACAAGCAGATTCAGTTCTTCTTCAATTGATTTTAAAAAATTCATAATAGGACGAATTGACTTATTCTGCGATTTCAGAATTTTAAATTTGTCACGGGCCTGCCGGTAATTTCTGAATACCTGATTTACGAGTTGAGATGCGATTCCGCAATATTCGGCAATTGATTTAGTTATTTTGTCTGCTGCAGCTTCGAATTCTTCCGCGGACCGTATGTCCTTATAGAAAAAATTCTGAACAATTCTCTCCTCAAATGATCTTAGAAGATATTCAGAACCTCCAAGCAGCATTACTATACTTTTATATTCATCAGATATGACGAACATATTTTTAATTCTGCTGAAACCGGCAGATAATTTATCGGCTAATAGTTTTGAAACAGCCTTTTTATGGGAAACCTCCGCTCTCCTGCGGTCTCTGAAAATCCGCAAAGCAATATTCCCGTTTTCAAATGCAAGTCCGGGATAATAAGTAAAGGCAAGCCCGTTTTTATTTCTGCCCTGTATCGATTCAGCAAGATCTCCGAAATCCCATTCCTCAATGTTTTCTCTTTCCCATGTTTTCTTAATTTCACTAAAAACATCTCCGTCAAATCTATCCGTTAAGTCCTTTAGAATCATTTCAGGGTCCGTGCCCGACTTGATCTGCTTTCCATTATGGTCAATTACAGATATTTTTAATTTAAAATGCTCATCAATAACAACTTCCCGCCAGACATCTTCAGGAATATGGATTTTATATTTATCATGAATAAAAGCAGCGATTGATCTAAGTAAAGGCTGATCATTATGCATTTCATTAATAATTATCTGTACGGTTTCTGTCACAGGTACAAGAAGCTTTCTGTACTGTCTGGGGAGTTTTTTTATAAGTTCGGTTATTTTCCCCCTGTATAATCCCGGGATTCTGCTTTCAATAAGGTACATATTGACAGACTGAAGTCTGGAAACTGGGATAACAACTGTAACTCCGTCATTGCTGCTGCCTGGGTCAAATTTATAAACTAGCTCCAGTGTCACATCATTAAGAATCACAGATACAGGATAGTCTTTCAGCTTTTCATAATCAGGCACTGATGAGAGCAAATCCTCTTCTTTCAGTCTCAGGAAATCGTCACCTTTGTTTTTTTTAATCAGCGCCCTGAGCGTATTAACGTTGTATTCACTTTTTATACGGCTTGAATAAAAAGAGCAAAGCTCTTCCCTGCTGACAATTATCTTTGTCCGCAGTCTGTTTTCCATTTCCTTAAATTTTTTAAGGAGTTCAATATTATGCTGTATAAATGAAAATTCATGTCCAAGCTGAAAAAGATCAGTAGCTCTACCCGCATAATCAGTGCTTTCAATACCAAGCTGTGTAATCATATCCTCAACAAGCGCTTCACGTATGAAAACCGATGCTGAGGCCTCTGGATTTACACGCCCGTATGCGATTCTCCGGTTGCTTACTAATATCAGGCCGTATAATGAAACCTGTTCATACGCGTAAACATCTCCCATTTCCCTGTTCCAGTACGGGTCTCTGTATGAATATTCACAAAGCCTGCCGCCAAGTTCTTCAATCCAGTCAGGGCGTATACCGGCCGCAGTCCTTCCGAAAAGCCTGGACGTAAATACAAACTCGACACACATAATCCAGTCTTTAGCCTTGTTAAACAGACCGGATCCGGGAAAGATCATTACTTCTCTCTGCCTGGTTGCAGCATAAATATTGTCTGTCTTTTTATTCGCGACATTTGATAAAAAGCCCGTTAAAATGGATTTGTGAATACTGACATATAATGCGCCGGACTCTTTCAGGATACCTGACCTTGCTTTTCCCTTTTTAACTATAAAATTATTTTCCTCAAGCATCTGAGAAAGCTGTGAATGAATTTCGATTGCATCTTTAATTCTGTTATATGATAAAAAATTCTCCCTGCAGAATTTCCTGAGTTTATTCCGGCTTTTCGTATTATTTATTTCCTGCACTGCATTCCAGATATTCAGCAGAGTAAGAAAATCGGATGACTGATTTATAAACTGAGCATGCTTTCCGTCAGCTTCTCTTTCTTTTTCAAAGGGACGTTCTTTCGGGTCCTGCACTGAAAGCATTGCTACAATGGGAAGGACTTCTCTCATGCATTTGCGTTCATTGCTTTCAACCAATATTCCGGACAGCCTCGGGTCAATAGGCAGATTTGCCATAACCTTACCTTTTGCTGTAAGTGAATATTTATTCCTCTCATCCTCCCGAATTGCTCCCAGTTCTATCAGGGTACTGTATCCGTCATTTATTGCCTGCTGTCTGGGTTTATCAATAAAAGGAAAAGCCGAAACATCGCCGAGTTTCAGTGAGATCATTTTTAATATTACTTCAGCAAGGCTTATTCTGAATATCTCCGGAAGAGTAAACTGATCCCGATTATCATAATCCTCCTCATCATAAAGCCTTACACAAACACCTTCCCTCACCCTTCCGCTTCTTCCCCTTCTCTGATCCGCACTGCTTTTTGAAACAGCTTTCACGGGCATGGATACAGTACCGCCTGATGAAGAATAATGAGAGATTCTGGCAAGACCGGTATCAATGACGTATCTGATATCAGGAATAGTTAAAGAAGTCTCGGCAATATTTGTGGATACAATTATTTTTCTCTTTGATATCGGGTTAAATATCTGTTTCTGCATAGCTGCAGGAAGTCTTGAGAAAAGAGGGAATACAGTAAAATGATTTTTATTTCTTTTTTCGAGCAGTTCACATGTTTCACGAATGTCCTGCTCTGTAGGCATAAAAATAAGAATATCGCCGCCGGTGCCTTCATTCAGCAGAGAAACAGCAGTCTCAGCTGCTCTTTCAGTATAATCTGCGAAATCCTTGTCCCGTTCCTCACTCATTATCCCCTGATAGCGGACTTCCACAGGATACATTTTGCCGGACACTTCTATAACGGGCGCACTATTAAAAGCCCTTGAAAATTTTTCAGTATCAATTGTTGCAGATGTTATAATAAGTTTCAGATCTCTTCTTCTTGAAGTTAGATTCTTTAATATACCGAGAATAAAATCAATATTGATGCTTCTTTCATGCGCTTCATCAACGATTATTGTATCATAATAATTCAGATACGGATCATTCTGCGTTTCAGCGAGCAGAATCCCGTCTGTCATTATCTTTATAAACGGATTCTTTCCGCTCTTATCATCAAAGCGGATTTTATATCCTACTGAATTTCCTGCAGACTCTCCAAGCTCCTGTGCTATTCTGTCCGCCACGCTTATCGCAGCTATTCTTCTCGGCTGAGTGCAGCCTATAACTCCGTTTACGCCTCTTCCTGCTGCAAGGCAGAATTTCGGGATCTGTGTTGTTTTACCGGAACCGGTTTCCCCGGATATAATAAGTATATTGTTATTTCTAATTGCTTCAATTATTTCATCTTTTTTTTCTGTTATCGGCAGGCCGTTATTGAAGGATAATTCCGGTATGTTCTTTTTGCGCCATTCTTTCTTTCGAATAGAAGCATTTATTTTTTTTTCTATCTTATTGAGTTTATCGTTTTCTTCTGATCCATATTCTTTTTTACCGGTCTTCCTGAGAAAATTTTTTAACTCTCTTTTAAGAGAATATCTGTCAGGGCTCATCACCCTGTTGAGTTTCTTTTCAAGTAATTTAACTTTGTTCATAAATAGTGCTTATTGTAATAATACCTGAGAAATGGCATTTTAAAAACTGATATATTATTGATCAAATCCTTTAACTTTTCATCTTGACAAAATATAAAAAATAATCCTGCTATTTATCAAGGGTAATAATTTAATAAATAAGAAAAATATCAAGGCAATAAAATTTTATATTAAGCAATGTATTCACTGTGTATGCTGAACCGGTAAGTGATAAATCAGTTAAACGCGATAATTTCATGTTCAGTACAGCAGTAGGAGGAATTAATGAGCGGTAATTTAAACACCATAGTAAATACAAAAAACGGAAAAATTGAGGGCAGCTATGAAAAAGACATATTTGTTTTCCGCGGAATTCCATATGCTGCCCCCCCGCTTGGCAAATTACGCTGGATGCCGCCCAGAGAGCCTGCCTCATGGAATAATGTCCGTTTTGCAAAGTCCTATGCCCCCATTGCTCCGCAGATTCTGATGCCCGATGACTTTCTTGCGGCAGGTGAACCTGAACCTCAGAATGAAGATTGTCTGTATTTAAATGTATGGACTCCCGGCCTGGATAATAAACGCAGGCCGGTAATGGTCTGGATACATGGCGGCGCGTTTTCAATGGGGTCAGGATCAATGATTACATACCGGGACAGTACATTGCCTTTACGCGGGGATGTGGTATTAGTAACATTTAATTACCGTCTGGGCGTGCTCGGTTTTTTAAATCTGAATGAATTAAGCGGAGGCAGAATTCCTTCAACAGGCAATGAAGGCCTTCTTGACCAGATAAAGGCATTGCAATGGGTAAAAGAAAACATTGAAAAATTCGGCGGCGACCCTTCCAATGTTACGGTATTTGGAGAATCTGCCGGAGGCATGAGCATTAACTGCCTGATGAATATGCCGAATGCGCAAGGCCTTTTTCATAAAGCTATTATTGAAAGTTCACTTGGTGAAATTGCAAGGCCGCTTAAACGCTCGGTAGAAATCTCGGAAGTTTTTTTGGAAATTGCCGGATTAACCGCAAGTGATGAATCCGCGTTAAGGTCTCTTCCCGTTGAACAGCTGCTGTCCGCGCAGCAGAAGCTTTCCATAAAAACCGGGCTCGGCATTGCTCCTGCGATACCGGCAGCAGACGGTAAAATACTGCCGATGATGCCGCTTGAATCGTACGAACAGGGAAAGGCAGCAAAAGTACCAATTATTATTGGCTCAAATCTTGAGGAACAGAAGCTGTTCATGGCAATGGAGATGGGGCCTGACTTCGGCAAAATGGACGAGGCTGCTTTACTTGAAAACATTAAGCTGTTAGTCCGGGAAGAAGACGCCATTATGCTCATTGAAGGCTACAAAAACTCCCGGATGATACGCAATGAACCGGTTAATCCTACTGAAATTTCCTGCGCCATTTATACAGATGCATTGTTCAGGCTGCGTGCTCTGCAGATAGCTGAATCGCACAGCAAATACGGAAATCCTGCCTATAATTATCTGTTTACCTGGAAATCCCCTTTCATGAATGAAATGCTCGGAGCCTGTCACGCTCTGGAGATAGGATTTATTTTCGGTAGTCTTGACCCAGTGTTTACAGGAACCGGAACTGATGCAGATATATTATCAGTGAAGATGCAGGACGCATGGATTTCATTCGCAGCAAAAAGCACCCCGGAATGTAAAAATATCGGCGGCTGGGCTCAGTATTCAGATCAAAAGCAGACGATGATTTTCGGGAAAGACTGCCATCCTGAGAAGGAACCATACAGGGAAGAAGTTATGCTGTGGGATTCTGTTAAAACTGTAAATTTAAGCGGTTTAACATAAAAAAACAGGTTTATTTTACATTCTGTTTCATTATATTCTGACAGACGCGTACACCTTCCATTGCATTGTTAACCCAGTAATCCGCATTTACCTGTTTACATACCAGTTCGTCAACCTGGCCGCCGATGATATAAGCAAGCGGTGCAAAATCTTCAGGAATTCTCTTTCTTAAAAAATCAATTATTTCACCCATTGGTTTATATGCAGATGTAATAAGGCATGAAAACCCGATTATTATCGGTTTAAATTCCAGCACTGCAGCCAGAAATTTTCCCGGAGGAACATCTACACCAAGGTCATGCACTGTAAATCCGTTAACTCGTACCAGGGTCTTAAAAATGTCTTTTCCGATAAAATGTATATCACCTTCTACTGTCCCAAGTACTATGCTGCCGTAATTATTATCAGTATTTTCGCTTCCTATATACGGAAAAAGAATCTGGCTGACCTGACGCATTATCTCCCCGGCCATTATTAAGCCTGAAATAAAATAGCTGCCGGTCTCATAGCGCTTTCCGACTTCTACCATTCCCTTATGGCAGTAATCAATTATTTCAAGAGGATTTAATCCTTCAGTCATTAATTGATGTATAAAATCGAGTACAGCATCCTCGTCAAGATCAGCGATCAGATTTATTAATTTTTCCTTGTTATCTGGCATTATCATAAAAACTTTTCCGGATTTTTAATAATATTAATATTTATTAATTA
>JAFGDQ010000059.1 GCA_016932015.1 Spirochaetota bacterium
AATAGAGAACGTTTTAAAAATGCCATCCTGTTCCATTTAGGTGGGTTGGATGTCATGCCTGCTCTCACCATATAGTCTGAAGAGCCACTTTTTTTAATACGGCAATACATGGTTTACCAGTGTCTTTTAGAGCAATAGAACCTGCATTAAAATCTTTTTGGGCCTTAGTCAATCTGAAAATTGGTTGTGATGGTGATCTTATCTCACCTTTTACAAACTTGTCTCTATAGTTTTGTCCCTCTCTTATACTTTTTTGTTCATAGTAGTCTTTTTCACCGGCATCTAGACTTTCCCATCCCATTACTTCCATATCAAGTCTAGCCTGGGTCTGATCTCGCAGGATGTTTGAGCGTCCTGAAAGTACTATTATCATTCTATAACCTAAATCTACTGCTTTGGCAATCACTGCGCTATAATTTGCAGTTTTTCCACTTTGTACGTATCCTACTACTAACCCCTTTGTCGTTGTTAGAGAGTGTCCTAACGGGTCATTCAGATGATTTAGAATTCTAGTTGTACTCTTATCAACACTATCGACGGCTTCTTCATCCCATCTCTTAGTTTTTAGCAGGTGGTTTCTGTATCTTTCCCAATAACCATACTCATTGAACCTGCTGACCTGTACCCAGTCTTCGTGGTTTTCATTTCCAGATATGACAGATGGGCCGGTTTTAGGTTCATTAGGTGGAATACTGTTACTGAGACTCTTAGCAAGAGCAGTTCCTTCTATATCAAGTTTTGAAAATATTAATTCCCTTCTTTCTTTCGAACGTGGCATGGTGTTGGAGGTCCATCGTCCTTCGGCATTTTCCCATATCGCGAAAATTGATCGCCATAGCTTTGTTTCAGGGTCGTTTTCATCTTCAGGTATTCCATAAGAAAGGCAATGACCAATTTCTTCAGACGTAAACTCAAGTGTATGAAGCTCATTTCTTATTGACAATGGCCGCGTTCGGGCATTGAGTACCAAGAGAAGCTCTTTTCTGATATTATCCATATTATTCTCCGTATCTCTGCGCCTCTAAAAAGACTTCATCTATTTTTTTTCGAGTGTATTCAACAGAAGATAAATTCAGAACGTATCTACCCCTTTCAATTAGCCTAGCTGTGCTTTCGCCAAATATACAATTTAATTTACTTCTATTAAGAACTGGTATTGAATCTGATATTTCAACAATAGAAGGAGTACCGTCAGACTTCATTGAAAAATTCAAACTAGAGGCTTCAGTTAAAGAATTCAAGACAACATTTATTCTATTTTCCAAAATTTCTTTTACAGCAGAGGTCAATTTTTCAGAGATCGAATTTACCAGAAATTTAATAGATTTACCACCATCCTCAATGGGAGTATGAAAAGCATGAATGATTACTATCCATGAACGATCTGCATCTAACTGCTCAAAACTTGAAATTTCTACTACATTTATTTGTTTTGAAGTAGTTTTAATTTCAATTGCTGTTCTTCCAAATGAAAAATCATTTGGCTGCCCCAGTGGTCCGGTCCAGTTTAGCACTATAGAATCAGGGTCTATTTTAGAATTTTTCAGAACCAAGTAGATTACATAGAGTTCTCCCCATAAACCTACAAGAGTAAATGGGGATGGTGTAAGGGGTTGAGCTAAAATCGCCTTGTATTGATTATAAGATTTGGTTATAGAGTCTTTTGGAGAATAATTTTCTGTAATAATATTGTTTGAAATGGAATAAAAGAAATCCAGAACTGCTTCCAACAGGTTTGGCAATTCGCATTTAATGGCCAGATAACTGTAATTTGCAGTATTGGCCTTTTCGTAAGTAAATCTAATCAGGTGTGGAAGGGATGAAATTTCTGTAGAAAATGATTTATCATCTCTCATTTGCAACTCAATCCCCATTGAAGGTCTGATCACTAACACACATCGATCAGACCCATATAATGGAATCGGAGTATCATGATCATTCTTCAGGTAACTGCATAAGGATTGCCAATTCAACATTTTTGAATGATCAGGCATTCAACCACTCCTCTGTTTCAGCTTTTTGTACAACAAGTTTCCAAGTATTTTCTCTTTTTGCGTGCTCCTTTATAGAACGGTCAGTACCTAAAGCAATAAAAAAGGAATGCACCTTTTCGAGAAGAATCTTCATTTTTTCATCTATCATCAGAGGGACTTCCTGCCCCATATGGATTCTTTCAAGGTATTCAGGAAAATTTGTAGACCATGATAAAATTGCACATGCATATTCAACGATACAGGAGCGACCTTCACCAATTCCCATACTACGAGCAAGTTTTGTAATGCTTTTTACAAGAATGACTTTACCAATAAGCTTCCTGTACCAGTCCAAATCAGGTACAAATCCTTCCGGAATGTTCTCAAGAAAATCTACCTGACATTTTGTTTCACCACGTGAAGAAATCCATGGTTTCTGTGCAAATATGCACTCTACTCGAGCAACAATTCCTTTTTCAATAGAAAAAATTTTAGGATAGGTTTCTTCAAATTTCTTACGCTCAATATGTCCACGCTTTTTATTCTGTGCCAATTCTGCATCATATTCTTTCCTGACTCGACTGAAATACCATTTATATTGTTCGGTTCCCTTTCTAAATACAGCTTGTGTTGAAAGCTCTTTTATTTTTCTATAAAGTGGATTATGTGAACTTAGGTCTGCTTCCTTAATGGCATTTTGGGTGTTTGAGGTTTCTGCTATCCGCTCAATCCAGTCCATGTGCTTTTCCTGATGTTTTACATGAATTATTTTTGCAGTGACCATTACACTGGACAGACATTCAGATATATTAACATTATATTCATTTGCCAGAACAGCTATTGTCTGACCACCATTTACAATTTGGGTATCTTCAATTCGGTTAAGGTCATTTTGAGGTGAAAGCAAAATATTACTCACTGTAATTGTTAGTCCATTGTTATAAGCAAGAAAGCGTTGCGGTTGTGTTAATATTGTTTCTTGTATTTTTTTGTTCTTTTTCCCCCTAAGGCCAAGGAATGCTCTGACGTTTTTTTGAAGCAATCGTTGTCCATGTTCTCTGAATGATTTGGCGAGTGATATAGCTGGGAAAGCGGCTAAATAAACATCATGGTCGTCCATTTCATGTACAAGAAAGCATTTAACAATATTTCCATCAAATTCAATTGTCGGGCCTTGTGCTGCCCCCTCGCTGCTCAGACAAAGGTCTTCAATGCCGCAAAATCTGAAATCTGTATGGATGTCTTCAGGTAGTTTGTTTTTAAGCCTTGTTCTGAACTTCTTCTGCAGATTGGGAATAGTGATGCTTGAGTCGGTAATTACTCGAACAAGTATTGATTCGGGGCATGGTATAAGGTTTTGGATTCTTCGAATCAGGCTCTCGACTGATGTTGGAACAACACGTTTAGTCGGGATACAGAGACTATGTAGAATAGCTATGGTTTTTTCAAATGCATTTGTGATTTCACTCTTTATTTCTTCTTCGGGTTTATTTCCTTTAATAAAAAGAAGAAACTCTACAATTGGTTGATCATTTTCTGGCCAACAAATGGCGTCAACCCTGTATCCATACTCATCTATCAGTACAATCTCAGGCTCATCGATGAGCATCCCTGATTCATAGAGAATCTCGGAACAGGCTCTAACAAATGATTCCCTTTCTTCATTGTTCGTTGTACATTCATCATACAGTTCGATCTGGCGGTTTTCCAATTCATTGTGGAAAAGTGCGATTGTGTTAATATCAATCATTTTCAGAATTGTCCTCGTTTCAATCGTTTCATCGCAAATCCCTATCTATACTTTACATCTATTCATACTTCAATACTAACTGTACAAGCTCCTATTTTAACTTTATTTCCTCCCTCATACTTCCAGATACAAAACGTTTATCAATGAAAAAACATATCTTATTAAAGTTTTCATGCTTTTAACATAATTTTCTATCAGTATTTTAGTAAAGGAACGTTCATTTATTGCAAAACGTAAAGTCCCCCTCCGGGCGATTGCGTCATCATTAGGATGACGAGGGGGGCGAAGCAGCAATCTTCCCGGTCGCAATATACTCATTATCAGTCAGCTGCGACCGCTCATAATCGTCATTCAAAATTCTCGCCATAACCTGCAAATCAGACTTCTCGTCAATACTCCAAACCTTATTCTCTTTATTCAAATCCAGGTTCCAGTTATAACGCTTATTCAGTTTCACCAGCTTATCAAACTCAACCTGCTTATAATAACCGTTCACCCTTGCGGAATGCATCTTGTGAGCAAGGCGCTTGCTCCGGCCAATCTTCTCATTCACCGCATCAGCATCAGCAAAGGTTACAGAATAATTCATATCAGCAACCTTACCCTTTTCAAGCTCGCGGATAAGTTCAACAGCATTGGCCCGGTAATAATTCTCAAAATTAAAGATATTTTCAAAAGATGATATTTTCGTAACAATAAAAGTATTCCTGAAATAAAAGAAATCCATAGAATTGTTAAGATAATAAGTCTTCTCCTTAAGCAGCTTAAACTTGTCACCCTGCTCAATAAAAAAAGACTTACCCGAGCTCAGCATTCTGCTCGTCTGAAACTTCTGAAAAAATAAAATCTCCTCCACCCTGTTTCCAGATCCGCATTCAAACCTTACAACCCATGATTTTAACTTCCTTTCCTCAACATCATCCCTCTTGTAAATTTTGCACAGCGAAGCACCCGTAGCCATATCCAGAATGTCCTTAAACATCCCCACCTCGCCCGAACCAATCCTGAAAATACTCTGCTTGTCATCAGGATTATACTCGGGAATAGAATCGTTCTCTTCCTGCAAATAGCCGCCGATAACGTCCGTCAAATATTCGGAGCAGATGCTTTTAACATTCTCAACAATGTCCTGATTAATATTAAGGCTGTACAGCGAAAGCGGGTCGTTTTTAACATTTCTGTATTCAAGCAGATAAAGGAAGGTATTCGAATCCTGCAAATAATCATTTGAAATGAGCTCTCTTATCTCTTTACTGTTTATCATTACCGTTCCCTTTCAGCAAATGCAGTTCATTATGGATCTGAACAGCATCAATAGTCTTTTTATATTTCAAAGAATAAGCATCCAAACGCGAAATCAGCATTACAGTCCGCGCCTCTTTCCACCCGCTCTTCTTCCACTCCACCTTGATAATATGATAACCAAACAAAGCAAGCACAGGATTAATAGCAATCATATCAGTTCTGATATAAAGAATACAAATTACAAATAGGATAAATAACGCCACAGCAATACGTCTCTCAGCAGGAAAACCCAGGAAAGGCAGAATGTAGGTGAAAATATACGCAACCAGCTGATTATCCATATTCTCAACTTTAACAATATTCATCTTCTCCCAGCCGCTCGCCCTGACCCTGAAATGCCGCAGCAAAAAAAACAGGAGGATAATAAGAATAATCATTAAAACAATAAGCAGCGGAGAACAAATCCTGTGCGCGAAGAAAGGAAATTCAAAACCATTAAAATCAATAATCAGGCAGATAATCCCCAGGGGAATATATGAGGTAAAAAATAGAATAAGTTTCGAAAACAGTGTCAGCTTCTGCATTTATTTCCCGGAACATTAAATTTAAAAACCGGCAGGAACGGAATACTATATATCAGTCATCTTCACCCGCGTATAATAATTTTCAACAAATAATTGGCAAATTTAACTATTTTTAACCAGTTATCACCCGATAAAACATTTTAATTAACATATTACAACCACACAGCCTTCTGTAGAGGCAATTCATGAATTGCCCATAAATGAATTGCCCCTGGTGAATTGCCTCAAATTGCCCGGCAGCCGCCTCATCAATAATTACATATTCCCGTACCCCGTAGAGACGCACGGCCATGCGTCTCAAAACTCTCAAAAACAAACACCCGGACAGAACCGCGCGCCAGAGCGCTCGGCAGCTTCGCCCTTGCCGTAAAAACATGGCAGCAGATGACAAAAGAGGAAAAACACGTCTGAACAGGAAAAGCCCGCAGCAGCTCACAGCAATAACTGCAGCAAACGCCAACACCCCGCCAAAGCGCAAAATCTATGCCCGAATATTGCCCTTTTCAAAAGTCTTCTCCCGATCCACACCGTTTCAGAACCGTTCCTTCTCCTTACCACCATTACCGCGTACGCGGCAGCGCCAACCTGATCCTGAACCCCGGTCAAAAAACCCGGCATTCACCCGGAATAAAACCAAATCTTGTAACATACTCTGTTTCCAGAACAAAAAAACCGACAATCATCTCATTAAAAATTACAAATCCCCTCTCCCCGTAGAGACGCACGGCCGTGCGTCTCAAACCTTCCGCCAAAATATCACACCCTCCCGGCCCGGTGACCTCTCCTTCCAGCCTGGTCAGCATCTCCTTCCAGGCCAGTCAGCAGTCCTACCAGGGCTGTGCCCCCTCCTTCCACCGTAGATACAGTGTCTAAATTAAACATAAAAAATAAAAATGCATTATTATTGATAAATCGAATGGAAAAATCGCATCAAGTGAATAAAAAGCAGTAAAACCCACAAAAAAGTTCCCGGAAATATTCAGGCAAAGTAAACAATCCCGGCAGCAAACCAAAACAAACTCCGTAAAACCTGAGTTCAGGAAATCAGGAATAAATCCTTCCAATTAATCTTGACAACAAACCCCGCAGGCGCTCTCTAATACCTTAAATAATCAATTCAGAAAAAGAACTGATACAGAAGCTAAAACCACATGAAAACAATATTCAAAACCCATAGAAAAGAATCCCTCAAATCAAAAATAGTAAGAGTTGTCTTTACCCTTTTCCCCGCATACAGAAGAACAGGAGGCCGCGTAGTATTTCTCTCATCAGACTTCAGGGAAGCACACATAAGACTCTCAATGAACTGGCGTACAGTCACAGTAAAAGGCGCGGTATTCGGAGGAAGCATATACGGCTCACTCGACCCGGTATACATGTCGCAGCTCGTGCACCTTCTAGGCAAAGACTATGTTTTGTGGGATAAAACCGCCACAATCAAATACATAAAACCCATAAGGGGAACAGTATACGCAAAATTTTTAATAACAGACGAAATACTCGGGGAAATTAAAACGCATGTAAAAAATAACAGCAAATACACAATACACCTCGACGTAGTTTATCAGGACAAACACGGAACGGTCTACGCAGAAGTGATCAAAGGCATATACATAGCAGATAAAACCTACTATCGAAACAAAATAAACGGTACAATCCCGGTACCGGACAACAGCTGAAAAAAATCACAATTTCTGTAAAAACCGGGGCAATTCATGATTTGCCCCTGCATGCATCATAAATTTTGCATACATGCATTATTAATTACCCCAGCATAATTTTGTGTGCCTGTAATATGTTAATAAAAATGTTCTGTGATGTTATAATTAGTAAGAACAGTTAAATCTGAGGATTATTAAAGAAGAAAATAAAAAGAAAAAAAACTAACTGTCAAGCGCCTCCCGGATAAGAACAGCAATATCCTTCTTGGTTACAGGCTTATAACACAGCTTCATGATCCCGGCATTCCTGACTTTATCGGGATTAAGACTCTCACTGTATCCGGTACATAGAATAATACGGGCGGAAGGATTTATCTCCAGAATCCTTCTGGACAGATCAAAACCTGTCATATGAGGCATAGTATGGTCTGTAACAATAATATCATAAGACCCGGGAGATTTCTGATAAAGTTCAAGAGCCTCCAGACTGCTGTTAACCGGAGTAACCCTGTATCCAAGTGAAGTCAGAATATTGTCCGCAAGCGACAGCAGCAGCTTTTCATCATCAACGAACAATACACTCTCTTTTCCTGACTCTATAAAGTTCGAATGTTTCCTGCCGTTGTCCTCTCTGTTTACAACACGCGGCAAAAGTATTGTAAAGGCCGTGCCCTTTCCCGGATAGCTCTCCACAACAATATCGCCTTTATGATCTTTTATAATACCGTGAACAACAGCAAGGCCCATTCCGGTTCCCTCACCGTTCTCCTTTGTTGTAAAGAACGGTTCAAAAATTCTGTGTATAACCCCCGGATCAATACCTTTACCTGTATCGGATATTTTCAGCTCAACATAGGGGCCGGGCGCAAAATCATGATATTTCTTTATGGAATCAGGAGTCAGTACAACCGGAATGAGAGAAATATCAAGTACACCTCCTTTTTCCCGCATCGCATGAGCGGCATTGGTGCATAAATTCATGACAACCTGGTGCATTTGCGTAACATCCGCGTTAACAAGCCCGCAATCATCATCAACCTTCAGATTTATATCAATAGTAGCAGGAAGAGCTGACCGCAGTAGTTTCACCTCTTCTTTTATCACTTCAGATAAATATACAGGCCTGCGCTCTTCATGGCTTTTTCTGCTGAAAGTAAGTATCTGCTTCACAAGTTCCTTTGCTCTTGACCCTGAACGCAGCACCATCTCAAGAAAATTATACGCCTCACTGTCAGGAGGAACCTCATCCTTAGCCAGCTCAGTATACCCGATAATAGCACCGAGTATATTGTTAAAATCATGGGCAATTCCTCCGGCAAGTGTCCCGATAGCCTCCATTTTCTGAGATTGTTTCAGATTTTCCTCCATCTGCTTTCTCTCTGTAATATCATTAAAAATTCCGAGAATGCCGAAAATATTCCCGTTTAAATCCTTTAACGGAACCATGGACTTGACAATATATCTTTGCTGCCCGTACGGACCTGTAACAGCCTCTTCAGCATTAATTTCCGGCTTACCGGTTTTAAGAACACGTTTATCATCATCTTCCAGTTTATCAGCATCCTCTTTATTCCATTTCAGTTCATGATTGGTCCTGCCAATAACATCTTCAGGCCCTTTCATTCCAAATGTATTGAGAAATGTCCTGTTGCATCCCTGGTATACCAGATTCGTGTCTTTCCAGAAAACATTAAATGGAATTTTATCAATAATATTGTTAAGAAGCTCGGTCTGCTCTTCAAGCATTCCCTCAGTCAGAGTACGTTCAGTGATTTCATCCTCGAGCGCATCGCGTGATTTTTCAAGCTCCTCCGCCATAATATTTATATCATCAGCAAGCTCCTGAAATTCATCACGGGTTTTCGTTTTAATCCGGTAATCGAGCTCTCCTCTCCCGATTCGTTTCACACTGTCGCGCAGAATATGTAAAGGCATGGAAAGCATTCTTGAAAGAAAAACTGCAAGGCCGAAAGGCACCAGTATCAGCAGCAGCAGGCCTGTTGCTATCATCAGATTAATATGTTCATTGAGTTCGTCTTCTACAATTTGTCTGGAAATTCCAAGGTGCAGGACGGTATCAGGCGGGCTGTTGAGCAGTATGCGGTAATGATAATAAAAAGTCCCGTCTTTCTTTTCAACCGCAGTTATGTCAGGCGTATTAACAATCCTGACAGGCGGAAGTTTCAAAAATCCCGCGGGCACGCCTTTTTTAAAAGTATGAGCAAGTATATCCGAATTTTTCTGAATAAAAATATAATCTGTATGGGAGTCATTTTCAACATATGACTGATAATAATTCTGCAGATCAGCCAGGTCGTTTCTTAATACATATTCTTCGGACATAACAGCAATAAAGCCTGAGACCTGTCTCCCGAAATCAAGATGAACATTCGTATGATGCTCTGTGATCCATATGTGAGTAATTACCGATAATCCGATAATAATCAGCGCTGAAGCTATGAAAACATAAATAAATATTCTGGTTGAAAATTTCATTTTTCCATGGATTTTAATCTTATAAATTTTTGAAGCCGCCTGACGCTATTGTAATCACTGTCCCTTCCTTCCGTAAATTTTTCAATTTCAAGTTTTTTCAGTATTTCTTTTCCTTCAGGCATTTTATGAATGTTCAGGAATATTTGTTTAAGTTTTTTTCTGATGCTCATATTTAATTCCGGATGCGCAACTACAGGAGGCATCCCGTATGGAGGGGATTTCTCAATAATCACCGTATTTCCAGTAAGCTCCGGATTCTTTCTTTTAAAAAAATCATATATTAAAGAATCCACAGCTGCTCCGTCTGCCAGGTTCCGGGAAACAGCTTTAATGGAATTGTCATGACTGTGAGTAAAAAAAAATCTTTTAAAATAATTTTCCGGAGTTTCATTCATTTTCGCGAGATAATATACAGGCACCGAATACCCGGTATTTGAAAGCGGATCTGTAAAAGCAAAGACCTTTCCCTTAAAGTCTCTGAATGTTTTAATGCCATTGTTCTTCCTTGCTATAAAATATGAATAATAAACTCTTTCTCCATTGCATACAGGAACAGCAATTATTTCCATTCCGAATTCCCTGTGTCCTGAGACATAAGGGCCGGAACACACAAAAGCAAGATCAATCATTCTCATCTTAATCATATGATTTACTTCGGAATATGTCTGCTTCTGCACAAAAACAACTTCCATGTCCATCCTGCTTCCAATAAGCCTGAGAAGATCAATATAGTATTTATACGTATATTTGGGTGAGATCATTGCAGCTACAGCAATTCTGAGGTAAGGCCTGTCAGGAGTGTTCGCGTTACTCTTATTATCCTTAATAACATCATCAAAATCAATTTTAACAGGATTGCTTTCATCTATATTGTTCCCGGCCTGTCCGGCAGAGGCTGTCAGCACAGAGACGGACAGGGGAAAAAACATAATAAGAATAATTCTAATGATGGTTTTATGCTTAAACATAATTTACTCCACAATTAAAATTAAACATGCGGAATATTATTTTAAATATTAATAACTCAACCTGACTGATTTTTTACTTTAGTATAATGTTAATTTTCGTTAAATGTATAGAATTTTAATATTCGTTTTTCAGGTGGGAGATATCCGCACGGCATATAAAGTCATCCGGAACTGTGCACCTGAGAAAAAAAATGAACAGCAGTGATCTGAATTGTATAAAAGATCCGGTGTATTATAAATATTCCAAAATTTTATAACAAAAAACAGATATAGTCAAATAATTTATATATCAACTTATAATCGGAAATAAATTTTAAAATTCTTTGGACCCTGGTGTCCTGGCTGGAATTATTGAAATACAGGCCTGAAACATGAGAAAAAAGATCAGCAGAGTTTGATAATTACTTATTATCAGCTGTTATGCTGTATTCTTCAGCAAAACAGGCTGCTCCAATAGCGTTTATCAGCTGAGGATTTGGAGGAACGTCCGCTTCAATTCCCAGGCCGGCCAAACTTTTTATCAGACCGGCATTAAGCCCTCCTCCGCCGCATACAGCACACGGCATTTCCATGCCAACATCATTTACAAGAGAAGCCAGTCTGGATGCGAGCGCATTGTTTACACCCGCCAGAATATCCTCTTTGGGGGTGCCTTCCGCTACTCTGGAAATAGCTTCCGACTCCCCGAACACCGCACAGCCTGTCGTAAACGTGACAGGATTAGACGATTTAAGGGAAAGCGGCCCGACATCATTTATGTCAATCTGAAGAATATTGGATACTACAGTAAGAAAATAACCGCTGCCGCTGGCGCAAATATCATTAACGGAATGATCACTTATCCTGCCTTTTTCGCTGAGCTTTATTACCTGGCTGGACTGCCCCTGTATATCAAGGACAGTGCGTACCTCAGGAAAAACATGCCGTATTCCCTTTGCACAGCACAAAGCAGTACTTATGTGGCGGCTGCTGAAAGGAATAAGTTTTTCTCCATGCCCGGTTGTTGCAGTACAGGCAATATCCTCTTCGCTTATGCCTGCGCTTTTTAAAAGTTCATCTCTTAATTTAAGGGCTGCTGTTTTATAATTGATTCCTGAAGGAATAACTATCTGCGTAAGGATTTCACCTTCCCCTGTAATAACACCCTTACTGAATTCCGATCCAATATCTATTCCGATGAAATACCTCATTTACGATGTCCCCTTCCTAAAGAAACTCGCTTTATCGAGTTGTCTTTTCTCTTTCTGTATATGCTCTCCTTTTGCCAGTGCTTTAAGCGCCTTTTCCTTCGCGATAACAGCCGCGCCAAGTGCTCCTGTCAGCATGGGATTCTCAGGAACAAAAATCCTGCAGCCCAGTCTGTTCTCAAGAGCCTGAACAACGCCTTTATTTTCAGCAACACCGCCCGTAAAAATCACGTCAGGCTCCACCTTCAGCTTATGCAGCATTCTAACCGTTCTGACGGCAATCGCATCATGTATTCCTGCAAGAACATCCTCTACCGACTCACCTTCAGAAAGCCGCGAAATTACCTCCTGCCTCGCGAAAACAGTGCATGTGCTGTTAACAGATACCTTGTTTTCTGCTTTTAAAGAAAAATTTCCCAGTTCATCAATATCAATATCAAGCGTATTTGCCATTATCTCGAAAAAACGGCCTGTGCCCGCAGCGCATTTATCGCTCATAACAAAATCAATTAGCCTGCCGTTATTTATCTGCATTCCTTTCGCATCCTGGCCGCCAATATCAATAACGAGCTTCGCGTCGGGAAAGAGAGCCGAAACTCCTCTGGCATGGCAGGTAAGTTCAGTTACCTGAGTATCGGCGAAAGGCACAGTAATTCTGCCGTAACCCGTAGCAACAATAAAAGTGATATTGTCAATATCAAGATCACATTCTGCAAGCGCTTCCTCCATTGCTTCATTGGCGAGCTGCCTGTGTTCAGCTCCTGTATGATGTATTACAGCAGAACAGATTTCTTCATCACTGTTTATTATAACTGCCTTGGTCATTGTGGACCCGAGATCAATTCCCGCGAAAAAAATAGCACTCACCTCCAAAGTTCAGATTATTTAAGCATCAGGATTTATTTCCCGTATTTTCAATCATCATTTCCCTGAATATTTCGAGTCTGTTTTTGAACTGCTGATGATTATAGGAACGCGGATCAAAATTTTCCCATTCCATAACCATTACGGGAATGCCGAGCTCCTTTTTTACCGCTTCCTCAATCAGCAGGGCATCGGCAACTACAGCTCTGCATCCGACATGATACCTGTCAAGAACACCGTTAACCTTTAATTTTTTACACGCGTTTATGATCAGCGGAATTCTGCCATAGGGCGGAAGTTCCAGAGAGACCTGCTGCGAACCCAAAGCCATTTCAAGATAAGGATCATCAGAATGTTTTTTTGATTTCTCCCCCATTGTAAAATCAATTCCCACGACAGCAATACCGACTTCACATAACAGATATTCCAGTCTCGGATCTGTCTGCCCGGCAGGGCAAATTGCCAGTACCCTGGGTGCTCCTTTTTCAACATCGCCCTCACCCCTGGCTGCTTTTTCTTTAAGTTCATTGCAAAGCATATTGATCGCGTCAGTTGCTTCTTCAATGCCGTCAATAGTTGAAGTAAGCGAAAGCAAACACCCCCAGATATTCTCATGAGAAGAACTTATAAGCAGAGGATCACTATTAATGACAATTTTCCTCATTTCTGTTATTGCCTTTTCCAGTTTCCTCTTAGTCTCCTTAACCTGAATAAGTAAATCATCCTCTATTTCGAAACCTGTAATTGACTGCACTTTCTCTACAAAACGTTTTATGCTCTCAGCAGTTAATTTGGCCACCCTGTCCGAGGGACCGGGATATTCTGTTATAGCCCTGTCCTTAAAATGATCAATATACCATACCGGAATATCATAAAGTTCATGCAGTATATCCAGTGTCTTGGAAGAGGTTTCACAGGTATATGCTGATGTTACAAGCATATCCGGATTTGGAAATAATCCCATGGAAAGCGGTCCTGCAATAGTTTTCACATTCGCGCAGTGAGCTACTGCACCAGCCTTTAGCCAGGTCTTTTCAGCATCTTCCAGCACAGGTACTATCTTGCCGAATATGCATCCTATGACAATATGAAATGCCCAGCTGTGATGTATTGAAAACACCTTGTCAGATTTTGTCATAAAAGCGGAACCTAATAAATCAATTCCGGGGCACATAAACCCGTAAATAAGTTTTTCCCTGCCGTCCTCTTTTGCGAGTATTGCGTTAACAAGTTCTTTGATGATCAGTCTGAATACTTTTCTGAGACCCTGCAAATCTATATCATAGTATTTATGAAGTCTTTGTTTTCCTGTTTCAATATCTTCATCGGTTATACCGAGTCTTTTAAAGACTTTTTCAATTCTTGCCAGTTCCGTTTCAGGTTCCTTATCTGTAAAGCCGCATAATTTCAGAAGTTCTTTCATTATTCCACCTCCTCCTTTACCATTTCAATAAAAGCTTCTATGCGTGTTTTAAACTGTCCAATATCTGCTGTTCCATAATCAGCCTCAAGTATCAGCATAGGAATATTTTGTTCAGACAATTTCTGAGTAAAGAAGTAAGCTTCAGAATCATAAACTTCACAGTCCAGTAATTCGTACCAGATAACACCGGAAACATGAAAGTCACTAATCAGTTTTGTCATGAATTCCAGTCTCTTTCCTGCAGAGCTGCTCATAAACGCGCACGGCACTCTGTCGGTCAGATAACCTTTTGCAAGAGACTTCATCAAATCATCACCGGCTTCAATTTCATTCCAGTAATACCTTACACCTTCACAAATCTCTTCAATAACTATGTTTCCTCCGGCTGCCTCGACGAGTTCAGGAACCCTGTAATCTCCCATTGCAATATTCGGCCCTGCAAGCAGCAGACGCGGTGCGTCATTATCTGAAGCAGTATTACTTTCTGCAAGTTCTCCGTATATCTCTTCCAACACTTCAGTCATAAATACAGGATCCGCGTAAAAAGATACATGGTTCAGCTTTATGAAATCCATGGAGCTTATAACGGAAGTATTTGAAGTCCGCATTAAGCTGATCTTTCTTAAAAGCTGCCGCATGCGGTTATACAGCTTAACCGCATCTGTTAGTTTTGCATCTGTAACTTTATTTCCAGTCAGCGCCTGAAGTTTATCCTTCAGAGCATCAAGTCTTTCAGCAAAATCATTAACCTCCAAACCGTCATAAACCTGATGAGGAATACCTAGCTTGAATACTTCAGGCTCTCCTCTGTACTCCCAGATCTCCGCGGTTTTTCTCAAATGCTGGCATGTTATCGGAGCAACCACCATATCAACGGCACTGTAAAAAGGATTTTCTTTAAGCATCATTTCGCCGATTAGAGCGCGGGCAAAAGGACATATAACACGGGGTACGGAGGAAAGTGCAGTTTCAGCAGGTTTGGGGTTCCCGCCGTGAATGAGACAGAGGGGTACGGCTCCTGACGCGTATATCAGTTCTTCAGGAACGTAATTCCCGGGGAAAAATCCGACTATTTTAACACCGTTCCTTTTCGCTTCTTCCAGCTCAGACGGCCTGTTTCTCAAATGAGTGTCAAGACGTTCATTGAATATAAAACATTCATTGTTCATTATGTTTTCTCCGTATGTTGATCTGTGTCTGCAGAAAAAACAGATAACATTATATTTTAATTTTTTATATTTTCCGAATGAACAGCCAGCCGCAAAAAGCGGGACATCAAAGCCTGAAAAATCCTCCCGCGGCAGGCCGCGGAGAATAATACCGAAAAAGATTAAAGAGAAAACCAAGAGTTAATATCAATCATTTGCATTAAACAGTTAACAGCAACTTTGTCAAGATATTTTGGTATAACCATTAACTGTATCAGGATATACATGTTGCGGGTGATGATAATGAAATAACTGCAGGATTATAAAATTATGTAAGATAATTTTTAAAATATTTATTCTTTTTTATCCGGAAAGCCCCACAGCGGATCGTTTCCGAACTTACTGTCCCAGAATGCTTCAGGATCATCAAAAGCAGTTTTGCCGGCATTTTCCTTTCCAGGGGAAAATTTATAATTAAAACAAAAGGCCGTTAAAGTTTTATAGGCTTCAATAATTTTCTGAGTCATCTCTTTGCATTCTTCAGGAATCTTTTCGCAATGATCAGGATGCCATTTAAAAAGAAGTTCCTTATAGGAAAGATTAATATCATTTATTGAAAATTCCGCGGGCAGATCCAGTATTTTGATCGCATCAATAATCGAATCAGATTTATTCATTTATAACTGACTCCTTTATTTTAATAAGACGCCTTTTGTAATACTCTTATGCAATTATGTTAAACTTCAAAAAAGAATAGTACCGCCGCGTTCAGCCCTGTTCCAGGGAAAGGAAAAAATATAAACGCAGTATTTAAAAAAACAGCAGCAATGTTAAATAATATGCTGTATTATTAAAGAGTGCCTGCGCCTGCTCTCTGCCTGTATAGGGTTCTGTCAATTACTGCTGACATTTTCTCTGTATCAAGTTTATTTTCCAGAAATTCGTTAATCTCTTTTGACTTCTGCAGCGAACTGTTTATTACTTCATTATAATTGATATAAATAACATCCATATTATTCCTTGCGGAAATCCATTCTTTAATATCTTTTATATGATTTCTGTTTTTTAAAATCATTTCCTTATCTGAAAGGCCGCTTCCTGCATTATTTAACCGTTCAAGCATTTTATTTTGCGAATTGATGATCTCTCTCATATCGCGCTCCATAAAAATGATCCTGTAACGGTTTTGTTCAGGAAGAAAATACAGCAGGGGAGATACAATCTTTACAGCCTTGCCGCCGCAATCCTGAATCCAGGATATATCATTCTTGATTTTCCTTGTTTTTTCAAATTCATAATAACCTTTAAGATTATTATCATCAGCAGTTCTTTTCCCGTCTGTCATTATATCAAGACCGCCTGCTTCCAGCATCTGCATCATCATTGACGTACCTGAACGCGGCAGTCCTGAAACTATAATGATATCCTCATTTTTTTGGTCGGTTTTTTTTGTGAACAAAGATTTCATATTTCTCCGGATTACATTCTATCTGGCTTTTTTATGAGAATTATATCTGTAAAGGATAAATTTCCGATGCAAACACTATTCTAACTTATTCTTACAGATATGCAACAATTAAAGTATCCTTTTGTTCATACATACAAAAATTGTACAAGGAAAATTCAAAAAATGATAAAAGTTTCTTGAAATAATATTTATAAACTCTAAAGTATCTGAATAAGATAATTGCAAATCACAGTAAAAATTCCGAATATTTCGATATTAATTATTATTCATAATATTAATTGACCCGGAATGCTGCTCTTTTTGTTTTATAAAAAATAAACCCGATATAATACGCTATACAAAAAATAAAAAGGAAATTTTCAGCACTATGTTCAAACAAAAAATATTATTTATTACCGGCCTTATTATTTGTGCAGCAATTGCACTTACCATATCTTTAAATTTTGCTACAAATAACAGCTACTTTCCGAATATGGACCTGAATCCGGTGGAAACCCTTACCAAAAAAAATAAAGAGAATAAAATTGTTTTTATTTTAATTGACGCGCTAAGGCCGGATCATCTCAGCTGTTACGGCTATGAGCGTAATACATCTCCCGCAATTGACAAAATTGCCGAAGAGGGAGTTACATTCACAAATGTAATAGCAAATGCACCATGGACAAGGCCCTCCACCGCAAGTATATTTACATCACTGCACGCGTCTCAGCACGGAGTCCAGACGGAAAAAGCAGGCCTTTCGCGAAACTTTCTGACACTCGCGGAAGTGATAAAAGACTCAGATATAAAAACCGCGGCTGTAATAGGAAACGGCAACGCGAGTTCAGCATGGGGCCTGGATCAGGGATTTGAGGATTACATGGATACCAGGGAACACTGGGAAGGCCTTCCCAATGCTCAGATGGTATTTGACCTTGGCAGGGAATGGCTGCAGAAAAATAAAGATAATAACTTTTTTCTGACCTTATTTGCAATTGATCCTCACAGCCCTTATAAATCGCCGGCAGAATACGAAGAGCTTTATACAGACCAGCCCCGGGACAGGATTATCAGAAGGCCCAGATGGCAGTACAAAAAAGGCGAGAACCTTGATCCCCGGACAGTAAAAAATACAATCGGCCTGTATGACGGTGCGATAAAATACACGGATGATGTAATCAGGGATTTTGTCAGTGAACTGAAAAGACTAGATATTTACGATAATACTACGCTCATAATAACAGCAGACCACGGCGAAGGATTCGGCGAACACAACCGTTACCGTCACGGCTATCATTTCTATGATGAAATAATACGCGTACCGCTTATAATAAAATCTCCGCTTATCAAAGAAAAGGGAGTAACCTATGACCGTTTAACCGCGCTTATAGATCTGTATCCTACAATACTCGATCTGTACAATATTCCGGTCCCCGCAGCATGTGAAGGAATTTCTGTATTTAATAAAAATAAAAAAGCTAATTATCAGCACGAAAGAGTGATCTTCAGCGAATACAACAATTTCGGCCTTCATAATCAGTGCGTGAGAACAGCTAAATGGAAGCTTATATACGAAGCAAAAGCGGACATCGAAGTCTTTGACAGCTACATTAAAGACAGAAGCCTGCTGCCGCTCTTCCTTCTGGACAAAGAAAAATATGAACTATACAATCTTGAATCAGATCCGTTTGAAAAAAACAACCTGATCAGAACCGAAAAAGCAACAGCAGATAAAATGAAAGCAAACCTGAAATTATTCCTGAGCAAAAGCAAAAAGGCCGTCAACGAAGTCGAAGGAGAAATAGACCCGGCTGTTATGGACGACCTGAAATCCCTCGGATACACGCGTTAACAATACCCCCCCGCAGGGACTGGCCTGCGTGCCTGTTCCTGCCTATGTGCCTGCCACCCCTACATCCGAACCCCAAGCAATTTTTTGAAAACAAGCCCGAACACAATAGTAAGCATACTGAAAAGCACAAGCCAGTGCATCTCCAGGCCCGGTAAATTAACAGTCCTCGGTTTGTAATCAATTGCAATTTCGCGTATATTCGTATCTGCTGTCAGGGATTTATTGGAAGGATATAATAATTTGTAAAAACCGGGTTTTAAAATTATCCTGGGGGTAAGTTTTACCAGTGTATCATCAGCTGCAATGATGTTTTTATACAGTACACTATCATCAATATTTATCTTAATATTATGCCTGCCCGGTTTATCAGCGGAAATTCTCCAGGAAATTTCATTATCCTCCGCTATTCTCAATGCAGGAGTATCAATATTAATCCCTTCACCTGGTTCAATGCTTATTTTATTAAACGCATTTTTATCATCAAGTATCACTCTGAAAACAGCTGACCCTTTAGTACTTAAAGGCTCATAACCGAGCCATTTCTGCATCTGAAAGACACAAACAGACATAGGTATTATTACAATGAGTACAGGCTTTAATATTGACGTCAGAAATTTGAGATTAAATCTAAGTATATTCTTCTGAGCAGACAGAAGAATCCTGATATTATCTTTATAAAGAGGGATCTCAAGCAGATGGGCAATTATGCGCCTTTTTGCGAACTTTACTCTTTTGCTGTTTAACGTCATACGAAAGACAATCATCACAAAAATGCCTGCAGCCAGTGACACTATAAGAACAGGCCATACAGGATCAGCTTTCCTGAAAGGGTCAAATATCAAATTAAAAAAATTATTTAAATACAGCATAACAGTAAAAATTTAACCTGCTTATTCAATATATCCAAGCCCCTGCAGCTGCTTTTCCATATCTTCATCAATTCCGGGTACTTTGCGGTTTTTCTTTAATTCTTTTTCAAGAAGATGTGTAATGAATTCTTCGACACTGCTGTAGCCCGCAGTTAATGAATATTCCCTGCTCATATCAAACAGATCTTTATCGATTTTAATTTTTGCAGTCTTCATTTTCATTTCCTATATTTCATATATTGGTTTACCGGTCATGTTTTCCGGAACCGGAATCCCGTATTCAGCAAGTATTGTAGCAGTAACATCCGGAAGAGCCGGATCTTTTTTTGTTATTTTTTTATTTGAAATAAGAACGGCAGGCACATGTGCAGGATCAATGCAATGGTCGCCGCTCCACTTATCAAGATTATTGCTGAAAATTTTACGGGTAAAGCTTCCAAGAACGGTTTCCCAGGATGCTCTGTACCCTCTGTTCCAGCCTATTACAATATCAGGAACAATGTCATCAGCTCTGTTATAGAGCTCCTTGCCGAACCAGATATTTGAGACAGCATTAATTCCTGTTAACGGATCTTTTAAAGCCAGAAGTTCTGTTTTCAGCTTCTTTAATAATTTATCCTCATCCTTCTGTTTTACTATGCCGTACTTTTCCCTGCCCTCTTTATTCAGATACAAAGCATTAATACCAAGCCCGTATGCCTTACTCTTTGCCCAGTTAAGATTTTTAAAATAAGTTCCCTTCTCAATGAATTCATTATTAAAAAAAGAAATATACTTGTTCCTGTAAAGCCAGGTATTCAGATTAACACAACGGTAAAACGGAGCAAAACCGTGATCGGATAAAACAATCAGCCTCAGATTCGGATCTTCAATATTAAACCTGCTGAAGAATTCCCCGAGTACATCATCCATCTCAATGTACAGTTTTTTTATAACATCTGAATAGTTGCTTCCGATTTCACGCGTATACAGCGGATGTTTTTTATCTATCGCGCGCCAGAACATATGACTGTCCTGATCCAGGTTCGAAAAATAATAAAACAGCATGCCGGATGACTTAGCTTTCAATTTATCGCATTCATACCTGAACAGTGCCCTGCTCTCTTTTAATATCTGTTTTGAATTATCAAGATAAGCGTTCTCCGGAAGCACTTCATAACTGAGCGACTTGGTATCTGCAGGAAGCCCTTTTGTATCAAACAGACCGACATTTTCGGCGAGTTCCGCACCGTATTCTTCCGGCTGCGTTACAGGCAAAGACTGTTCGGACGGGTCAATATTTACCGGCGATATGTACATTTCAAAGTGAGGATGAATCTGCCTGATGTATAATTTGCAAATACCTTTCACTGAGCTGACATGCTTCATTAAATCGAATTCCACCTGCAGCCAGTCACTCCACTCATTTTCCTTCATCAGCATTTCGTACTGCTGTACTTTAATTTTAACAACACTGTTTTCAGAATCACGCCATATTGTTACAGGTATCTTTGTACCCGGTTTGTTTTTCTTCAATGAATTGACCGGCCCCGGCAGATAAAGCTCTGATTTATTGTTCTCAAAATTTACAGGAATAACCTTACCGCCTGTAATATTCTTATATATATCAGGACGCGAAGTATAAAAAGAAAAGGTCCCGTAGGAACCGAGAAGATCAGGAGTGCCCATGCCTGAAACGCTTGTTACGTTTTTATTTGTTTCTTTTGCCGGGAATTCTCCGGGCAGTTTAAACACAGTAGTCGGAATACCCGCTTCTCCGAGATACTCCCAGAAAGGCTTTCCCTGCCGGAGCTGCTTAACAGTACCGCCGGAAATGGGAATCTCCCAGTCGCCTATCTCCACTGTGCCGGCTGAACCTTTCACCTGCGAAGTGGAAAAGAAAGGCGTCATTGCAGCAGGGTCTCTGTGAATAAAATCGAAAATTCCATGCACTGAAGCCGAAGCACCAACCGCAAAGTCAGACCATGCCACAGGGCTTTGCGGCGGAATGCTGGTCCTCATTTCCTTAAAACCGCCTGTATCAATCAAACGCCTGAAATTCGGCAGGACTCCCTCTTTAAGCAGCTTTCTTAATATTCGCGGGTCCATGCCGTCTATCCCGATTACTATTACTTTCTTTCCTGTATCTTTTCCACTCATTGATCCGGCGCACGAATAAATAAGCGGAGAAAGCGCAAGCGCAGCACCGGCCTTTACTGATTTATCCAGAAATTTTTTTCTGGTTATTTCTTTAGCTTTATTTTTTTTCATTTTAAATGTAAATTCTATTGCTTACTATTTATTAAAGATTTTCCCTGCATATAAGGAGGATTCTTTACACCGAAAGCATCAAGAACAGTCGGTGCAATATCTTTAATATCAGGCTGATCCGTATTTATCTTTTTATTGCAGAAGAATACGCCCGGTACCTGTTCCGGGTCCATACAGTGATCTCCGCTCCAGTGCTTTGTGTTATCTTCAAAGACCGAATCAGATACAGAACCCGACGCGCATTCCCATGAGTTTCTGTATCCCCTGTTATAGCATACCATAAGGTCAGGCCCTTCAGATGCATACGGGCCGGAATAAAAATTCTCCGTATCCAGCATTCTGTTAATTGCAGTACAGTTCTTTTCCTTATCAACAAGTCCTGTTAATTTATCCGATAATTCCTTTTTCAGCTCTGTATATTCATTGTCTTCATCAACAATACCACTGGACTCCCTGCCCTTTTTATTTATGTAAATGCCTGACAGTCCGAACGAATAAGCCTTTGTCCTGTCCCAGTCCACATTGCTGAACCATTCTCCCGACCTGTTGCCGTCTTTCAGAAACATATAACCGTTTTCGAGCAGCCATGTGTTTAAATTCACTCCTCTGTTAAAAGAAGCAAATCCATGGTCTGAAATAACAACGATCATAGTTTTCTTATCAACCTTTTCCAGAATCCGGCCCAGCATATTATCCATATTGACATACAGATTTTCAATTGTGTCTTTATATTCCATTACCCTTTTATTCTTATTTGACGGATGAGATTCTTCAAGACAACGGAA
Source organism: Spirochaetota bacterium (assembly GCA_016932015.1). GTDB lineage: Bacteria > Spirochaetota > UBA4802 > UBA4802 > JAFGDQ01 > JAFGDQ01. The sequence goes on from JAFGDQ010000059.1 coordinate 22,503, forward strand.
AAACATATGCTGAAGACGATCAGTAATATCAAAAACGCACGCGCATAAGCCTTTCGGAGTTTTATCAAGAGCGTTAAACAATATCTGTTCCCGTTCCTCATGAAATTTATAAGCCTGGTCTATGAATGCATCTTCATCAATAATGCCTTCGTTAAGGGCCCATGTATCTTCGGCAAGTCCGAGAGTAGCGTAATCTCCTACCATCTTTGAAAGATAAATTGAATAATACGGCGGATGAGAGATCGGAATTGAAGGCTTTTCAGGATCTATGTTTATAGGTGTAACATACATTTCAAAATCAGGTTTTATTTTTTTTACATAAAAACGGCATATACCGGATATTTTTCTTTTAAGTCCATTTTTAAAGGACAGCTTCTTCCATTCAGAGTATACTCCTTCTTTTAACTTAAAAGTATCCGTACCTGTTTTGAACAATGCCTCATTATTTCCATTTAACTGAATTTCCAGAGGAAGTTTTATCTCATCACCGTTTTTCAGAACTGAATTTTCCGGCCCCGGAATATAAGTGTTTATCCTGTCCGATTTGATGGTAAGCGGTATTTGGATTCCGGCAGTAGTCTCTTTATTGATACTTCCGTTTGAACTGTAAAAAAGAAAAGTTCCCTGTGTACCTTTAATATCCGGTACGCACATACCGGAAAGCAATGTCCCGTTAAATTTTTCAGGCGGGAATGTAATTGGTACGCGCAGAATAGAACTGAAAATATTATATTTACCAAGAATATTCCAGAAAGGAATTCCCTTTCTAAGCATTTTTACCCTGCCGCTTTTAAGAGGTATCGAATATTTACCCAGTGACAGCATGCGTGAAGGCTTTTCAACTTTTGATGATGACAGTACCGGTTTATACGAACTTAAATCACGATTTAAGAAGTCAAATATGCTGTGTCCTGACGGATCAACGCCTGTAATGAAAGAAGACCACGCGACAGGCGAAATTGCAGGAGTGGTTGTTTTAAGTTTTCTGAAAGATCCCTCTGAACTTAGCTGCTTAAAATTAGGAAGTTTTTTTTCCTTTATATACTTCTCAGCAAGAACAGGGTCCATACCGTCCAGGCCGATTATAACAATCCGGTCAATATTACTGTTTTTTTCCGGTTTTTTTCCACAAACAGACTTTATTAAAAACCGGATCGGCCAGAATATAATAATTAATAGCGCGATAATAATTGTTATTAATAGTATTGAGAAACCGGAAACCAGGGCAAATCCGGCACCCGGACCTATATATGCCTGAGCTGTTTCTATACCTGTAAAAATAACAATTATAATAGTAAGAACAGGGATTAATATTTTTTTTCTGAAAGACATAGGAGATTAAATAATATTCCATGCAGATAAATGAATAATAATAATTATTTTTATAAATTGCCCTGTTAAGGACGATTCATTATCTGTTTGAATATCTGACCTATATTACATTTACGGCTGAAGGGCAACTACTTTTTAAAAAAAGGCATACGCTTGAAAAAAAATACCGCTATTTCATATTAATCAATATAAAAACAACGGATAATATTAAGACATTGAGCATAAACCGTAAAAAATCTGCTTGAAGTATTATAATAATTTAAAAATATTCTGACTTAATAATTAAAAAAATACAATAAATTCTGTCCGGTTACCATTTCATGAATATTTCCAGGGGAAAAATCAAATCAGCTGCAATATGGCTTGTTATAAATACAGTTATAACTCTACTCGTATTTTCATTTATTGCTGAAGATTATCAGTTACCTTTATGGAAGCTGTTTTTTATGATTTTTATTATTACAAACACAGTTTCAATATTATGTAATTTATCCGGCTATTATTTATACTACTTATTCGGGAAAAAGCCTCTCAGTGTCCTGCTGTCTGTTTCACTTTTCGGTTCTATATTTGCAGCCGTACTTGGAATAATAATAAGTCATTTATTGATCTATCAAATATTTGATTACACAGTTTTTGAGCAAAAATATGGTTATATTTTTCCAACAATTTTAATCGCGATTATTGTTACAGCAATCGCAATACTTACCAGCCATCTCCAGTTAAAAAAAGATGAACTGGAAAAAAAACTTAACAAGGTGAAGCTTGAGAATGAAATCAGCTCTGAAAATTATTCACTGTCTATAAAAGAAGACGAAAAATATCACATGATAAAATCTGATGAGATTATTTACCTATCCTCTCACGGTAAAAAAACAACTGTTCACACCTGCAGTAGAGATTTTGAAACAAATCAATTAATGAAGAATTATGAAAACAAGCTTTCAGATAACTTCGTAAGAATTCACAGGCAGTTTATTATAAACACGAAATATCTGTCACAGATAAAATACTATGAAGGCGGCAGATACATGGCCTACCTCAGTGACGAAGACGAAAGCACGCTCCCAGTGGGAAGAAAGGTTGCGCCTGTTTTAAAAGAAAAACTTGGAATTTAAATACCGTTCATTCCCTCTTTAATATCATTCATTCCCTCCCATATTGACAACAAAATAAAATTCAATTATGTTCTCTTTGAATCAACAAAAGGAGAATAAACAATGAAAAAAATTTCAATTCTGTGTTTAACATTTTTACTTTTAATAACAGCAGGATTTCTTTTAGCAAAAGAAACCTCAAAAACCGGAACTCTTACAATAATCGTGAACGGCTTTGAAAATAACAATGGAAAAGCAATGATTGCGCTCTGTAATTCGAAAGAGTGCTATAAGGACACAAACAAAGCGATAAGAAGAGAAATGACAGGAATAACAAATCAGCAATCAAAATGTGTTATAAAAAATCTTCCTTACGGCACCTACAGCATAAGCCTCTACCATGATGAAAACGAAAATAACGAGCTGGATAAAAACGCACTTGGAATACCGAAAGAAGACTACGGATTTTCGAATAATGCGCGAAGTACTTTCGGACCGCCTGATTATGAAGATGTTGTATTTGAATTCAATAAAGCTGAAATGATAGTGACTATAACAGTCAAATAAAAGAAATAATGTCTTAACAGTAAATCTGGTTATCATTATCAGCCTCGTATAACAAATACTTATAAAATAATAATGGATTAAGAGAAATGATAAAGTCAATAGAAATACTTCAGTTTGTTTTTCTGACAGCTTTTATAACTGCAGGCAACATTACAGGCTTCGACACACAGGTAATACGGTTACTGAGTGTAATTATTCTTATAGCAATGACACCAATGATGTATTACATAAGAATGAAGAGCGGCCTTTCTATGATACATAAAGGCGTTATGTTATTTATGTTACTGAACATACTTATTTTCTGGATATTCCCTCAGAAACTGGGTCAGGTAATGTTCTATTCACCTCTGGGAATTTTATATGCGATATTTTTTGCTGTTATATTTTTCTCTGCAATACTCATGAAATCAAACTTCACTGAATACTATGCGAAGAAAACAACACCTCAGGAATTCTGGGAAACTGATATTTTTAAAATAATAAACCGGAACATGAGTTTAGTCTGGGCCGGAATATTTGCAGTATCTGCATTCATTACTTTCCTGCCCTATCTTCTGCCATTTGAACAAACAATATTAACTGGTTATGCTTTTCAGTTAATACTGCCGCTAATCATAATGATCGGAGTCGGGATACCTTTTAACAAAAGATATCCGGAATACATAATGAGAAAATCCGGTCTTGATCAGTCTTTTACAAATCCGGGAATCAGCACCCCGGCATTTACAGAATATAAAAAAGATGAGAACAAAAGTGAGGATATAATGAATAAATTAAAGATTACAGCAATTAACGGTTCACCGCACGGTAATGTGGGAAGTACAAGCCAGATGATTCAAATGATAGGTTCTGCAATTGCTGAACAGGGAATCACCTTTGAACTGGAAGAAATTTTTCTGTCTGAGAAACACATTGAATACTGTGTAGGGTGCGGCTTCTGTCTTGAAAACGCACGATGCTGGAGAAAGGACGATCATCCTGAAATAATTGAAAAGCTGCTTAACGCAGATGCTGTTATCCTGGGATCGCCTGTTTACTTCAGTCATGTCACCGCACAAATGAAAACTTTCCTGGATCGCTCATTGAGCTTTGGTCATAAACCGCGTACTGCAACAAAACCTGGTATTGCTGTAAGCGTTTCCGCAGGGATGGGAGAAGCCGCTGTTGGTCGCTACCTTGAAGGAGTTATGCATGTCTTTGGCGCTTTTTCAGTGGGTGCACTGACTTCAATGGCTGTAAATCCGGGAGGATTCCTCGGCAAAGATGCAGTGCAGGCAAGAGCCAAAGATCTTGCCTCTGATCTCATAAGAGCAATCAAAGAAAAGAGGACATATCCTGTAACAGACGAGACATACCAGTTCTATTTATTTATGAGAGATCTTGTAACGCGGGAAAAAGAGTTCATGAAAGGCGATTACAGGCACTGGCAGGAGTCCGGGCTCTTAGACAGATTTGAATCATATGTGAAACAGAATTTTACCGAACTGAATTATGATGAAGGTTTAAGAAAAGAATGGCTGAAAGGATTGATGCAGGAATCAAAAAAAGATAAAAGGGAAAAAACACAAACTGCAAACCTGAAAAATAATCAGAATAATGTAAACGGACCGGAATCCGTGAACAGCTGCTATGAACTTTTAAAAATAATGCCCATGGGTTTCAGACATGAATCCGCAAACGGATTAAAAGCAGTTTACCAGTTTCAGATAACAGGTGATGAGGAATTTACTGCACATCTTGCTATAGAAAACGGCGATTGTTCTTTTCATGAAGGAAATCACAGCAGCCCGGATGTTGTTATAAATTCACCTGCAGACATATGGCTAGCTATATCAAAAGGGGAACTTGACGGGCAGGCAGCATTCATGCAGGGCAAATATAAGGTTACCGGAGACCTTACTATGCTGATGAAAATGAATTCGATGTTCGGGAATGCCTAAAACAGGTAACCCATTTCAATTTAATATTTAATACTAATTTCAGATACTGATAAATATTTAAGGATTTTTTTTATCTGTATTCGAGTTTAAACGTATTTCCGTCATCCTGAAGTATAAGATCCCAGTTAAGACTGGTAAGCTTACTCAGGAAATAAGCATCGTGGCTGACAAGCACTAAAGCGCATGGACAGTCACAGAGCGCACTCTCAAGGCATTCAATGGAAGTAAGATCCATGTGATTCGTAGGCTCGTCCATTATAATAATATTCGGATCACGCGTCATACCCAGTGCAAGAAGCAGCTTGCGGGTCTCACCAGGACTCGGCTCAGCAGTGGAAAGGAGCCTTTCAGGAACGGAATTCAGCCTGCTAACAATATTCATCAGATGCCCGAGCTTTTCCCCTGATAAAGATACAGCTTTTTTAAGAATTTGCCTTGCCTCCTGCACATCTATTTCCTGCGGTACATAAGTTATGCGGTCAGATTCAATGTTTAAATGCTCCAGCATATATTTAATCAGCGTACTTTTACCTGAACCGTTTGGCCCGGTAACAGCTATACGGTCAGCAGGCCTGATATTCAGATCAGGAAATATAAGCTTCTTTTCTTTGCCCATTGCAACAGTGCCTGCAGGCAGATTAATTATCTGATCACGTTTTGTTACAGATCCCGAAAGCCATATTCCGAGAGTTCTTTTCTTCTCTATTGTTATTTTCTCAAAGTCCACCTGCATCCGGTCAACCCTGGTCTGCAGCTGTTTGTACAGTTTACCTGCCTTTCCGTCTTTCCCTGTAAGTATAGCATGGTCGATCTTTCCTTTTGCATCCTTGTCCTTAGGCGCAATGTGCTTCTTGGAGCGCTTTTTATCAGCCTGCTCTGCTTCCTGCCCGCGGCGGACGGCCTCGCGTCTCAGCTTTTTTACAGCCTTTTTCTGAATCACATACTGCTTTTGAACAGCCTGCTGCTCCTGTTTAATGGCAGCAGCTGCTTCAGTCACACCCCCGGGGCGTACACTCACAGCAGGCGGCTTTGCAAAAACGCATGCCTTGCAAAGCCTGTCAAGAAGCTCCCGGTCATGACTTACAAGCAGCCCTATGCCTTTGTATTCTGATAATGCCTCAGCTGTCAGTTTACGGGCATACGAATCAAGGTGATTTGTGGGTTCATCCACAGCAAGCAGTTCCGGTTCCTGCCATAATGCGGCTGCCAGCTGAACTCTTTTTCTTTCGCCGTGTGACAATGTCTGCCAGCGGTTCTGCCAGTCGTCTTTTATTTTCAGCTGTTCCTTCAGTATATTGGCACACCTCTCACGTGCCCTGAAAAATTCCGTCATCATGTTCGGCGGATCATCTGTTCTCTGCATGCAGTAAATGGAATTTTCCGGAAATTCTATATTACCCTTTTCAGGTGTAAGATAACCCGTTGCAAGTTTAAGCAATGTTGTTTTACCTGTACCGTTCGCGCCGACAAATCCTGTCCATCCGTTTGAAAGATGAAATGATATATCAGTAAAAAGCTGTTCAACTGACGAATTATAGCTGAATGATACAGAGCTGAATTTTAAGTATATATTATTCATTCTGCTACCTTCAATATTATCAAAAATAAAATTAAATATTAGAAATTTATTTTCTCAGATTAAGCAGTGTTTGAGAAATAAAGTTGTTTATGGTATTATTGAGTCTGTCACATGCGCTGATTGTTTGAAAAGAATTCCGTATTAATTAAAAAAGCCGCGGGACCGCGGCTTTAATAGATATATCTCAGGCCGCGGAGTTAAAGATTAATACGGAACACACTTTTCAGTATAAATCGCACTGACATGACATCATGTGTGCTTTTTGAAATTTACATTTCAAACGAAATTAGCATTTCAAAAAAGTGTTATTCCGAATTAGTTCTTCACTATAGCGACTCCTGTTATTCAATTTTTTTAATTCTCATCACAGCCGGCAAAATATCAAGTAAAAAAAAATTTAACAAATTATAAAAATCCTGCAAAAAAACTTGACAATTTTTGATGACATTTATATATATTAAAGTAACTTAAGTATTACTAAAGTAAGGATATGCCGGAAAAAACAAACAATACAAAATATAATTACGGGGAAAAAATCCGTACGATCAGGGAAAAAAAACAAATGACCCTGAAAGAAGTCGCGTTAAAGGCAGAGGTAAGCGAAAGCCTTGTGTCGCAAATTGAAAGAAACAAAGTATCACCCGCAATTGATACGCTGCTGAGACTTGCTGATGTACTTGAAATTGATCTTGAATATCTGTTTCAGGATTACAAAAAAAAGAAGAAAATCAACCTGGTAAAAGCAGGTGAAAGAAATAAAATAATCAATCAGGGCATTTTATACGAACAGCTTTCAAAAACCATTGATGATGACAAGGAACACGCAATAGAGGCTTATTACCTTGAAATTGCCCCTGATATGGAAAAAGGCAGCAAAGAATACGGACACAGAGGCAGAGAGCTTGGTATTATTATTGAAGGCAAAGGTGAATTTATAATCGGCGGTGAAAAATTCGACCTCGAAAAAGGCGACAGCATTTCTTTCGAGTCTGATGTCCCTCATATCCTCAGGAACAAGGGACAAAAGACTTTGAAAGCATACTGGATGGTCACACCGCCCAAAAAGGCATTTGGAAATTAAATTTTTAATGAAATTCTAAATTTGAATGAACAACCCCGTCGCAAGCAGCGGGGTATCAAAAACTATAAAAACATAATGTTCCGCGCCAAGCCGCGGGGAATTAAACCAAAAGAGATTAAAATAACGAGGAGGAACATATGGGTAAAACAATCGCAGAAAAAATCTTCGAATCACATCTGGAAGATCAGCCGTTTGAAGGAATAAATGTAATCAGGCTTGATGCTGTTTTCTGTCATGAGATTACAACGCCGGTAGCAATTGCCGACCTTGTTGCCAGAGGCAAAGACAGGGTGTTTGACAGCACAAAAATAAAAGCAGTAATTGATCATGTTACTCCGGCCAAGGATTCAAAAACAGCCGAGCAGGGTAAGATCATGAGAGACTGGGCAAAAAGGCATGATATTAAAGACTTCTTTGACATAGGCAGAAACGGCGTATGCCACGCGATCTTTCCGGAAAAAGGTTTCGTAAGGCCCGGATACACTGTTATAATGGGCGACTCTCATACATGTACGCACGGAGCTTTTGGAGCTTTCGCTGCAGGAGTCGGTACAACTGACCTTGAAGTAGGCATACTGAAAGGAGTATGCGCGTTCAAGGAGCCGAAGACAATCAGGTTCGTACTGAACGGAAAGCTTCCGAAAGGCGTTTATGCAAAGGATGTGATTCTGTACATCATAGGACAGATAGGCGTTAACGGCGCAACCAACATGGTAATGGAGTTCACAGGCCCTGTTGTAGACAAGATGAGCATGGAGTCAAGAATGACTTTGTGCAACATGGCAATTGAAGCTGGCGGAACAAGCGGCATCTGTTATCCTGACATGACAACAGTAAATTACCTGTGGAAATTCATTAAGCAGGATTTCATAACAAAGCAGGATGCGTTAAAAGCATATTCAAAATTCATCTCGGACAAAGACGCTAAGTATGAAAAGGTTATAGAATACGACTTAAGCAATCTGGAACCGATGATGACAGTCGGTTATAAACCTGATGAAGTAAAAACCGTTAAAGAAATGGAAGGGGCTAATATTGACCAGATTTACATAGGTTCATGCACAAACGGCAGAATAGAGGATTTAAGGATTGCATCGGAAATACTTAAAGGCAAAAAGATAAGTGACAAAGTCAGAGGAGTTTTGTCACCGGCAACTCCGGATATTTATTCCCGGGCGTTAAAAGAAGGAATTATCGACATCTTCATGAAAGCGGGTTTCTGTGTGACAAACCCGACATGCGGAGCCTGTCTTGGAATGAGCAACGGCGTTCTTGCGAATGGAGAAGTCTGCGCGTCAACAACAAACAGAAACTTCAACGGCAGAATGGGGAAAGGCGGAATGGTTCATCTGATGAGTCCTGCAACTGCTGCAGCCACGGCAATAGCAGGAAAGATAACAAATGCAAAAATATCCGGCGATAAACCAAAAGCAAAACCTGTGAAGAAAACTGCTCAGAAAGCTGAAAAGAAAGTTAAAAAAACAGCAGTACAGAAACCAGCTAAGAAAAAAGTTACCGGCAAAGGAGGCAAAAAATGAAAAATTTCAGCGGCAAGGTCCTTTTTCTGGACAGAAGCGATATAAATACTGACGAGATCATTCCTGCCAAGTATTTAACCGAGATTACAAAGGAAGCTTTAAAACCTTATCTGCTTGAAGATTTAAAGCTGGATACTTTTAATCCGGAAAAAGATATAGAAGGAAAGGCTGTTGTCATAACACGCGAAAACTTCGGATGCGGGTCTTCAAGAGAACACGCGCCATGGGCTCTGGAAGTAAATGATATAAACGCTGTTTTCGCGGCAAACTTTGCAAGAATATACAGACAGAACATGTATAACTGCGGTATGCTTGCAATGGAGCTGCCTGAAAACACAATCAATGAAATATTCAGCAAGTTCGCCAGTAAGGATACAGAAGCAAAAGTAGACATTTCTTCCTCTACTCTTACATTAGAGTCCGGAGATATAAAAGAGACATACAATTTTAATCTTGCCGGATTCGACAGATCTTTGATCGAGTCAGGCGGATGGGTGGATTACGCAGATAAAAAATACTAATAGATAATAATGTATTCAAAAGGAGTTTTACAAAATGCAAAAAATGATAGCAGTACTTGAAGGCGACGGCATAGGCCCGGAGATAGTTAAGGAAGGCGTAAAAGTATTAAACGCCATAGAGAATAAATTCGGACACAAATTTAATCTGGAATACTGCCCGTTCGGAGCAAGCGCGTATTTTTCCGACGGATCATGTTTTCCCGAAAAAACCAAATCAGTATGTGACGAAGCAGACGCTATTATAAAAGGCCCTGTTGGGCTGGCAGTTACGGAAATGAACAAGATACCTCAGGCGGAAAGGCCTGAAATAGCGGGCATTCTGCCTTTAAGAGAACGATACGACACATTCGCGAATTACAGGCCTGTATATCTTGATAAAAGCTATGCTGAAATTTCTACACTGAAAGAGGAACTTGTAAGTGAAGGAATTGACATAATGATGATCAGAGAACTCGTAGGCGGAATATACTTCGGGAAAAAAGTAGAAGGCGAATCCACGGGTATGGAATATTCCACAGACGAATGTACATATAAGAGAAAAGATGTGGAACGCATCGCTCATGTAGCTTTCAGGGAAGCTCAGGGCAGAAATAAAATTATCACTAATGTGCATAAATCAAATGTTCTGGCAACATCACGTTTCTGGAACGCGATTGTAGAGGAAATAGCAAAAAATTATTCCGATGTTCAGTACAATTCTATCCTCGTTGACAATGTCGCTTTTCAGCTTGTAAAAAATCCGCGTCAGTTCAACGGCGTAATGCTGCTTGAGAATATGCAGGGCGACATCATTACTGACCAGGCAGGCGGACTGCTCGGGACACTGGGTCTGATGCCTTCGGCATGTGTCGGGCCTGACAAAGGATATGTTGAACCTGCCCATGGTTCCGCACCGGACATTGCAGGAAAGAATATCGCGAATCCGTATTCCATGATAGGCAGCGTTGCTTTTATGCTGGAAAAATTCTTTGATCTTAAAGAAGAAGCATCTTTGATCTGGGATGCGTTGAAAAAAGTATTAAAAGACGGCTACAGATCCAGCGACATTGCAGATAAAAATACACCGAAAGAAAAAATCTTATCAACAGCAGATTTCGGGAACAAAATTGCAGAGTACATCAAATAGATACATTATCCCGGAACTCTTATTCAACCGGGTTCCGGGCAAAACCCTCTTACATTAAAAATATTATTTCATATGATAATATTACTCAAAACAGGCTTTTACGAAACCGTAAAAGAGTGGAGACGGAGCATCCATCCTTGACTTTAATTCAGGATGAGCCTGAGTAGCGACAAAATATTTCAGCTTTGGAAGTTCGATATATTCCACGAGCCTGCCGTCAGCTGATGAACCGGAAAAGACCATTCCGTTTTTTTCAATAATCCCGTGAAATTCAGGATTAACCTCATATCTGTGACGATGCCTTTCGGAAGCTTCGTTAGCACCGCCGTACAATGATTTTACAACTGAACCCTCTTTCAGCACTGCTGTATAGGCTCCAAGCCTCATTGTACCGCCCTTTTCAGTTATATTCTTCTGTTCCGGAAGTATATCTATTACAGGATATTTTGTATCAGGGTCCATTTCCGTGGAATTGGCGCCTTCAAGGCCGCAGACGTTTCGCGCGAATTCAATAACAGCCATATGAAGTCCAAGACAGAGACCAAGGAACGGTATGTTTTTCTCTCTCGCATAACGTATGGCCTCAATTTTGCCTTCAGCTCCGCGGGAACCGAATCCGCCAGGAACAATTATTCCGTTAACTTCATCAAGAATTGACATATCCTTAAGGTCGGTTGTATCAATCCATTTTAAATTGATAATGCAGCTGTGATGCGCGGAGCAATGATTGAACGACTCAACAATGGAAGCGTATGAATCTTCCAGCTTTGTGTACTTGCCGCACATTGCGATAGTGATTTCTTTTTCAGGATTTTTACGGTTAGCAATAAGCTGTTTCCATTTTTTCAGATCAGGCGGGCTGTAAATATTTAATTTCTTATGAAGTATGCCGGGAAGGCCCTCTTCTTCAAAAACAACAGGAATTTCATAAATATCTTCAACATCAAGGCCGGTAATAACAGCCTCTGGATCAACATCGCAGAAATTTGATATCTTTGTCTTGATTTCTTTTGTCAGATATTCATGGCATCTGCCAATAATAATATCAGGAAAAATACCTCTCTGCTTTAAAAGAATAACACTCTGCTGCGTTGGTTTTGACTTCTGTTCATTAACACCTTCAGGAATAGGAACATATGTAAGGTGCACATAGGCAATATTATCACGCCCCACATCTTCTTTCATCTGCCTTGTTGATTCCAGGAACAATTCATTTTCCATGTCCCCGACAGTACCCCCAATCTCAACAATTACAAGGTCGGCCTCTTCTTCTTCAGCAACTTTAAATATATGGTTTTTTATTACATCAGTTACGTGAGGAATAAACTGCACAGTCTTTCCAAGATAATCGCCCTTTCTTTCCTTCTGCCGGACAATATCAAAAACTTTTCCCATTGTCAGGTTCCAGCTGGATTTGCATGTAACAGCAAGAAAGCGTTCATAATGCCCGAAATCCATGTCAACTTCACCGCCGTCATCAAGGACAAAAACTTCACCATGCTCATAAGGATTCATTGTGCCGGGATCGACATTCAGATATCCATCGCATTTAACAGGAACAATCTTAAGTTTTGATGACAGGAGATGGCCGATAGAAGCTGCGGCAATTCCCTTGCCCAGTCCTGAAAGGACGCCGCCGGTTACAATTATATATTTTGTAGAACTAAGTTGACCTGGAGCCATATTACTTCCCCTGTTTTCAAATTGAGCTTTGTATTAATGAAAAGTAATAAACCGGAAGTTTATTACAGGCTGAATTCTGATATACGGCATAGAAGGCTAATAAATATCAGTTTATATTATCAAATCTGAATAATAATATACGATCAAATCAGGCGCGGAGTGGAAAATTCCGAAAAAAACCGGATTTATCTGTTTAACAGTAATTTTACTATTTCAGCCTGTACTTAAGTATTAAGTCTCAGGATATTATGTCAACTTGAAAAATATTAATGACGCATTTGCCGGATAAATTTACAAGAATGTAAAAAATATGAGTAAAAAATATTCAGAAGGGTTAAATAAAAAAACATTACTGAAAGATAGCGCCTTTTAAGTCTGATTCGGAAAATAAACTGCCGCAGTATCTTTTATATGACCTGCTTTTGAAACGAATTCAGATACCTGTCTGCGGATAATGCAGCCTTTGCGCCTGCGCCCGCAGCTATCACAATCTGTTTATCCGGCTCATCGGTGACATCTCCTGCCGAGAAAAACCCGGGTATTTCCGTAGATTGATCTTTGTTAACCGGGACTTCCCCGTTTTCATTCAGAGTAATCAGATTTGTTACAGCAGCACTGTTTGGCTCAAGCCCGATTTCAAGAAAAACTCCGTCAACTGCAACATCAGTCACTGCCTGACCTTCATCAGATGCGATCCGTACTCCTTCAAGCTTGTCTTTGCCGAGGAATTCCCTGACCTGGCTTTTAAGATAGATTTTAACTTTTCCGCTTTTTTTCGCCTGAATAATTTCTTCTACAAGTACCTTATCTGCCTGAAAACCATCAAGAACATGTATCATTGTTATTTGCGAGGCGTATCGCAACAGGTCTCTTGCGGCAGTAAACGCGGAATTTCCGCCTCCTATTACTGCAACTCTTTTTCCCGTATAAAGAGGCGCATCACATGTCGCGCACCATGCTATCCCGCGTCCAATAAAACGCTCTTCTCCCGCAACATTCAGACGCTTGTATCGTTTACCGGCACAAAAAATAACGCTTCTGGATTTATAAATCTGCTTATCTTCCGTATGAACATGAAAAATATTTTTTTTAACCATGATCGAATCTACCTGTGTATGGCACCTTTCCGAAACAGGATAAATTTCAACATGCTGACGCATTGCCTGCGCAAGCTCCGGTCCGCCGATAGAAGCTACACCCGGATAATTTTCAATCACAGCCGTATCATTGATCTGCCCTCCTGCTTCCTTGCCGATTAATGCTGTTATTCTCCCTTTCCGCTGCGAATAAAGCGCGGCACTTAATCCTGAAGGGCCTGCTCCGACAACGATTACATCATATAGCTCATTCTTGCTGACTTCTTTTGTCTTTTTTACACCTTCCGCTTCTCTTATTTGAGTTTCGAGTATTTCATAAATCTCAGGATCGGATATTTTTATTATATTCAGAATAGCCTGATCAGGCTCAAGAGCACCTTCAAATCCGCGCTTGCCGTTCACGATTGTAAGCGGAACTCCGTGAACATCATAACGGCTAATAAGCTGGGGGAATTCCGATACATCTACCATATCACCCTGCGCCTTATCAGAGGCCATTGCCAGCTGATGCGCTATATGTACCATTTTCGGACAGTACGGGCACGAAAGAGAAACCATAACCTCAATATGCACCGGTTTGGTAATGACTTCAGCAATTGACCGGATTGACGGATCAACACCGTCTTTTCCGGCTGACACCAGACTGATTGCTTCAACAAGAGAACCGAACTCGTATCCTCCGGTAAGTCCGTAAAAACGAATGCCTGGATCGTCTTTTCCTGTTATAACAGTTGCAGGTACCTTATCGATTCCGTATTTGACCGCAATCTTTGTATCAAGCCTGTGTACCTCAAGGCTTATTTTCCCGCTATATTCAGCAAGAGCCTCCAGCAGCTCTTTCTGATCTGCACATGCTCCGCATTCATTCTGCTGAGTAAAATAAATAAGCTTAACCGGATTCTTTAATCCGGAAAAATGTTCTTTAAGCTGACTTGAAATTTCAGGTGTAATCAACTTTGACATTTCCGCCTCCGGTTTTTAATTATTTTTCTTTGCCCATCGAACTATATCTGCAGACTGAATGGCTCCGGACTGACGGTTAATTTCCTTCCCTTTCAGGAACATAGCCATAGTCGGAATACCGCGTATATTATACTTTGCTCCCAGCATCTGCTCAGCTTCGGTGTTTACCTTTGCGAGCCTGAACTCCGGCTCCAACTGAGCCGCAGCCTGTTCAAACTGGGGAGCCATCATTCTGCACGGGCCGCACCAGGGCGCCCAGAAATCAATAAGCACCGGAATATCGTTTAGTGATGTGTGTATATCAAAATTAGCTGCAGTAAGTTCAGCCGGCTTTCCCGTAAACAGAGGCTTGCGGCATTTACCGCATTTTGGATTATCGTTTATCCGGGAAGCAAGCGTTCTATTCAAAGCATCGCAAAAAGGGCATACTATTTGAATTGAATTATTCATATTATAACCCCTTAAACTTTCATATTTTTTGCAGATTTCTATAATATGTAATTATATATCATATATTCTCTTAAAATGGAAACATCTTTTACACAGAAATCCCATTCCGGTTACATATTGGACACTGATCATTTCCATTTGCCGGCAGCCTAAAATACATATTTTAATTTTTTCCTATGAAAATTTATACTTTTCATCAATAATAATATCATAGCAACATGCCGATAAACTTAAAGGGCTTTATTTTTAAAACAATACTGATATTTACGGTCAGTAAAAGTCAGACTTTGACTTTATAAAAATTTTAAAAATAATCTTATAACATCAACTTACCTGCTTACAGCCTTTATATTTTTATTTAACTTACGGGTAGATATCTATCAATAATTTTTTTCATTTTCGGTTATTATTAGAATTAAAAAATCATAAATCCCATACCGGATCTTTATCAAAAAATAATGATAACCGGATTCGAAATACAAAACGGAGTAAATGAAATGAAGGTTATGAATTTTAAAATTGTAACAAAAATAAAATTAAGCTTTTTACTGCTTTTAATTTTTTCCATAACTACAAACGGAATATTAATTTACGAGCTTAAGAACAGTGAAAGTATAGTAAAAAAATTATACAGTACATTTGTCGTCACTTATAATTCTCTGAAGGCTGAAAAAGTTATGAGTGATTTTGATCTTGAACTGGAAGAGTTTATTTCAGCGGTTGAAAATGAAGAAGAAGACAGAATGTCCGATATATTTTTCAATAAAATCATGAAAAATGTTAAATCCTCCGCTGAATTTTTAACCGGCCTTAAAGAAAAAATTAAAGATGATAAATGGAAAGATTTTATGGCTGAAATTGATGAATTAACGAAGACATGGGAAGATCAGAAAAAGAAACTTTTCAGCCAGGTATCAGCTAAAAATTATTCTTCGATTATGGAAATTACAAACGCCTTTAAAAAAGATACTGACGTATTTCTTGCAGGATTCCAGTTAATGAGCATGCGGGCTAAAGAAGCTGCTGATGAATCCAGCGTAACATCACAAAAGGCCATTATGCGGGGATTGATTATTTCAGGGAGCATTTCATTATTACTGATAATAGTGGCAGTTCTAATTTCAATTCTTATTACAGGCAACATTTCAAAATCTTTATCATTTTTTAAAGAGGTTTTTGAAAAAGGAGCATCCGGTGACCTTAATACCAGATACCCGGTAAAAGAGAAAAAGAAGGATGAACTGAATGAACTTGGTAAATTTTTTAACAATTTTATAGATAATGTACGCAGGCTGATTGGTGAAGTAATGGATGCCTCCAGTGAAATGGGCGCTTCATCGGAAGAGCTTTCAGCTACAATAAACAACTTTTCGGACAACTCGCAAAACCAGGCAGCTTCTTCAGAGGAATTAACGGCAACGATGGAAGAGATCAGTGCAGGCGTGGATAATGTATCTGAAAATTCCAGTTTTCAGTATAACAAATTTACAGAATTTATCTCTTTAATGAACGAACTCTCTGCAATGATAAACCTGATGGCAGGAAGAATAATGGAAGCTCAGGAGCTTTCAAATAATATCTCAGAGCAGGCAATAGCCGGGAACAAGTCGTTAAGCATGATGGATATTATAATGAAAAAAATAACCGAAAGCTCGGACAGAGTGTCGGAAATAGTAACAATCATTGACGATATATCCGATAAAATAAATCTTCTTTCACTTAACGCCGCAATTGAAGCTGCCCGTGCGGGAGAAGCAGGCAGAGGTTTTGCCGTAGTCGCCGATGAAATTTCAAAACTCGCGGACCAGACAGCTGCAAGTATAGGCGATATAGATTCTTTAATAAATAAAAACAAAACTGAAATCGCCGGCGGAATGAAAAATGTTGTTGATACCATTGACAATATCGGACGTGTAATTGACAGCGTTGATTCAATCAATCAGATGATGACTGATCTTTTTTCAGATATGAAACAGCAGCAGTCAACAAATGAAGCTGTAAATACGAATATGGATGACCTTAAAATCAGGTCAGAGGAAGTCAGGAATTCATCAGAAGAGCAGAAAACAGCTGTATCGGAAGTTATGAAATCAATAACCAATATAAACGACCTGATACAGTCAAGTGCTGCCGGTGCGGAGCAAATGAGAGCGAACGCGAACAGGCTTGCCACGATGGCTGTCGACTTAAAAAACAAAATAGGTTATTTCAAGATATAAAATCTTCCGGTATGAAATCAAAGCAAAAAATTAATTTAATACCGGTTTGTTTGCAAATGCGTAGCTGTTTTTACCGGACTTTTTTACGGTATACATTGCTTCATCTGCCAGTTTAATCAATTGCTCCATTTCCGTACAGTCATCAGAATAAAAAGCAATTCCTATACTGGCGGAAATATTAAAAGTCTGTTCTTCAAGCTCAATCGGCAGGGCAATCTGCGTGATGGCTTTCTTAGCAATGAGTTCAGTATCCTGGGGAAAATTAAGTTCTGCAGCTATGATAAGAAATTCATCTCCGCCTAAACGGGCAACTGTATCAGTTTCACGTATTGAACTCTGAAGGCGTTCGGCAACCAGTTTAAGAACGCGGTCTCCCGCGTTATGTCCCAGAGAGTCATTAACTTTCTTAAAACCGTCAAGGTCAATAAACATAACTGCCCGAATATTCCTGCGCCTGCGTGCCGCGCTCATTGCAACAGACAAACGGTCTCTAACCAGATTAATAGTAGGCAGTCCGGTTAATATATCATGTGTTGCCATATGGATAATTTTTTCTTCAGCGATCTTGCGTAAATTGATATCCTGTTGTGTTCCGCAAATAAGCAGCGGTTCGCCGGAGTCAGTCCACGTTACCACCTTTCCTCTTGCCAGTACCCAGACCAAGCTGCCGTTTTTATGCCGCATACGGACTTCAGATTCATAATACAAAATTTCTTTTTTAATGTGTTTTTCAACCAGCTCCTTTACTTTGTCAAAATCATCCGGATGAATAAATTTCCGGGGAATCTGATCATCAACAGGCTCCAGCTCCTCAATAGTATAACCGATCATTTCAGCCCAGCGGTCATTAATTTTGAATTCATGTGTCTGGTAATTCCATTCCCAGGTGCCTGCATTTGTTCCCTCGAGTATATAGCCGAGACGCTGCCTTTCCATTCCGAGCAGTTCTTCCGCCTGTTTACGGTCTGTGATATCCTGATTCGCTCCTGCCATAAGTAAAGGTCTTCCGTTATCCGCTCTTTTCACGACTTTTCCCTTATCCAGTACCCATATCCAGCTGCCGTTTTTATGACGCATACGGACCTCACATTCGTAAAACGGAATTTTATTTTTAAAATGCCTGTCAAATATTTCATTGGCGACTGTATAATCATCCGGATGAATAAATGCGGATGGAGTTTCATTTGTAAGCGGGCCGATTTCCTTCAGTGAATAACCGATAATTTCAGCCCAGCGTTCATTAAAAATAATTTCATTTTTTTCAATATTCCATTCCCATGCGCCGACATTTGTAGCTTCGAGAATGTAGGCCAGCCGCTGTCTCTCTTCGGCAAGCATTTTCTCCGCCAGCTTTCTTTCAGTAATATCAGTTGCTATTGCGCACGTTCCTGTAATTTCATTATTATCGTTTCTGATTGGAAAAATTACATTAAGAAGATATCTGCTCCCTTCTTTATTGTCAACGGTTATCTCCCTGTAATTCGTAATGCCCGATTCAATTATTTTCCTGTCATCGGCAAAAAATTGATTAGCGAGCCCGTCAGGAAAAAAATCCGTATGTGTTTTACCTATTACATTCAAACGGTTAAACCCCGTATGTTCCTCCCACTTACGATTGACAAGTTCAAAACGTCCATTCAGGTCTTTAACGACAATAGCAGTATCACTATGCTCAATAAGATCGGATAAAAATCTCCTGCTGCTGCTCAGCTCGTCCTCAGCTTTTTTCCGCTCCGTGATATCAGTACCGATTGCGCATACACCTGTTATTTCATCTTTAAAATTTTTAACAGGATAAATAATTGTAAGATAATACCTTATGCCGTAAACATGATCTCTTTGAAATTCTCTTTCTTTGGTAATTCCTGATTTCATTACTTCAAGGTCGTCTTCGCGGATTGACTTTGCCGTCTCTTCAGGGAACAGGTCAAAATCAGTTTTCCCGATGACATATTCCCTGCTGAAACCTGATTCCCTTTCCCATTTTTTATTTACAAGTGTATAACGGCCTTCAAGGTCCTTAATACATATAACCGTGCTGCTGTGATCTATCAAATCGGAAAGAAAAGTGCGGCTTTCAATTATTTCCTTTTCTGCCTGCTTTAACTGGGTAATATCTGTTCCAACTGAACAAATCCCGGATATCATACCCTGATCATCAATCATAGGATATACGTTGTTTAAAATGATTCTATCTCCTATCTGAAATTCAAATTCCTTACTGTTGCCCGATTCCATCACCTCCCGGTCATCAGTCATATATTTTAAAGCCCTTTCCCTGTTATCAGGATATATCTCTTCGTCAGTTTTTCCTATTACTTCCCCGCGCTTAAATCCCGTATCTTTTTCCCATTTCCTGTTGACAAGCACATATCTGCCACTCATATCCTTAACACAAAAACCGGCAGAACTGTGATCAATAAGTATTGACAGAAACTGACGGTTTTTCTTCAGCTCTTCCTCCATCAGTTTGCGCTCTGTGATATCAGTCCCTATCGCGCATGTCCCGGTTATAATGCCCTCCTTATTTTTTACTGGAAAGACTACGTTAAGGATATATTTTTCATTATCCCCACAACCAAAAACAAGCTCAAATTCGGCCGCCTTCCGGGATTCAATGACATGCATGTCATCCTGACGAATTTTAACCGCCTTTTCTTCCGGGAACAGATCTTCATCTGTTTTCCCGAGGGCATCCTTACGTTCAATTTTATTGTCTTCCTCCCAGATACGGTTTACAAATGTGTAATGGCCGTCTGTATCTTTTATGGTAATCCCGGTAGCACTGTAATCAATAAGCTCTTCAAGAAAAAGTCTGCTGGCACTTAGCTCCTCTTCCGTTTTTTTCTGCTCCGTAATATCCTGAACAATGCCTACGGATTTTAAAGCATTTCCATCATCATCATAGCTGGTTCTGCATATCTCCTTTACCCATTTAACCCTTCCATCCTTCATTAACAGACGGTGGGATATTTCATAGGGTTCTTTCTTTTCCAGGGATTCAGTATAAGCCTTATCAACCATTTCACGGTCATCAGGATGAACTGCTCCGAGAAAAGCATCGTACGAGGCGTCAAATTCCACCGGATCAATCCCGAAAATATTGAATATTCCCTCCGACCATATGAGAATGCCGGACACGAGATCAAGTTCCCAGTTCCCGAGTTCTGCTATGGCCTGCGCTTCTATTAGCTTTGCTTCGCTGCTCTTTAATTCATTTTCAACTATCCTGTGCAGGTCAATCTGCTTTTCCCTGTCAAGAGACATCCTTCTATTTACAAGAAGAACTATAAGCGGAAGCAGAGTTAAAGCAATGAATGCATCAGCAAAAAGAAACAGGGAGTCAGCTTTTCCATCTTTAAAAATATTATCTCCCTGAGTACCGGGAAGATTATTAAAAATATAAAAAATTTTATTGATACATAAAAGCAGAACCGTGATTCCGATCGGGCGGGTAATAATCTTCAGCGTATGTTTTCTTGCTTTATAAATCATAAACCAGGCTATCTGTAATGATATAATAATGATCCCCGCAGCCAGATTGATATTCCTCAATAAAAGAGCGGGCTTAACACAGGTAAAATAGCTGTGTATTATTGCGAATATGATTATAATGGCAATATTCCGGAACTGCCGTTTACTTACACCAAGATAGCGTTTGTATCCTTCATACAGTACCGCAAGACTGGAAATAATTAGTATATTTGCCGGTACTATTGAAAAAACATCAGGAACAATATCTCTTAATAGAATTAAACAAACGGCGGCAAACTGGAGTATGTATGAAACAAGCCATAAAACAATTTCAGGGGAACGTTTTCTGTTAAGCAGCCACAGAAATATCATTGTGATAACGCCTGACAGACAGATTAAGATATAAACAAAAAAGAGTGTCTTTATATCTAGCAGCATTTTAAAAGAATCCGGGTATAATTCTTTTTTTCAATATATTTACAACCTGAAAAAAATTTTTAACAGTTAACAAAATAATCAGTTCACAGTTCCCTTCGATCCTGAGACTATGTGAAAAGAAATAATTTTAACACAGTCTACCTGTTTAGGAAACTGCAGCTTATCGGCTGAATGAAGCTGAATCCAAAGAATTGCTTTAATAAAAGAAATTACTTATAAGAATACTGATCTTTCAAAAATTTGATTTTAATTTTACCATAATCCTGGAATTAAATCAAACTATAAATATTTAGAATAATCATAATTTTAATATTAATAATGGAATTGCTGCAGAGCATCATTCCGACCTGTGTAATAATCTCCATAACACGGGTCATGATGATGCCGGAAGAGGTCAGAATGACGAGGTATAAAAAAAATATTTACTATAGCGGTTTAGAAACCGGTTATGAAGGCTTGTTCGCAAAAGAATAATTATTTTTACCTGTCTTTTTCACGGCATACATTGCTTCATCAGCCAGTTTAATCAATTCCTCCATATCCGCATACTCATCAGAATGAAACGCGATTCCAATGCTGGCAGAAAGATTAACTGTATGTCCCTCAAAAGAAATCGGCTCTGTAATATGCTTAATTGCTTTTTTCGCTATAAGTTCTGCATCCTGAGGGAAATTAAGTTCTGCAGCTACAATAAGAAATTCATCCCCTCCGAAACGTGCGACAGTATCAGTTTCACGGACTGAATCCTGAAGCCGTTTTGCTGTCTGCTGCAGAACAAAATCCCCTGCATTATGGCCGAGCGTATCATTAACTTCCTTAAAGCCGTCCAGATCAATAAACATTACCGCAACCAGGCTTTTATGCCTGCGCGCCATACTTATCGCAACAGATAAACGGTCATTAACCAGATTTACTGCGGGGAGTCCGGTTAATGTGTCATGTGTCGCCATATGTACTATTTTTTCCTCAGCTATTTTTCGTAAATTGATATCCTGATGAGTACCGCAAATGAGCTGCGGTTCGCCGGCATCTGTCCATTTCACGACCTTTCCTCTGTCAAAAACCCATATCCAGTTACCGTTTTTATGACGCATACGAAGCTCAAATTCATAATAGGGAGTTTCTTTTCTGAAATGTTTCCTGAATAATTCTTTTGACTTATTATAATCATCCGGATGCATGAATTTCGAAGGCATTCTTTCATCTATAGGTTCAAGCTCTTCAATAGTATAACCGATTATTTCAGCCCAGCGGTCGTTAATTTTGAGTTCACCTGTTTGATAATTCCATTCCCATGTCCCGACATTTGTTCCCTCAAGAATATATGCAAGACGCTGTCTTTTTTCAGCCAGAAGTTTCTCAGCCTCTTTCCGCTCTGTAATATCAGTGCCGATTGAACAAATTCCTGAAATATTTCCTTTATCATCTTTTAAAGGATACACATTATTCAGAATAATTCTGCCGCCTATCTGAAATTCAAATTCCTTGCTTTCGCCTGACTCCATTACCTCTCTGTCATCAGCCATATATTTCAGAGCGGCTTCTCTGTCAAAAGGATAAATCTCTTCATCCTTTTTTCCCAGAACGTCATCTCGTTCAAAGCCTGTATCTTTTTCCCATTTCCGGTTTACAAGTATATAACGCCCTTCAGTATCTTTTACGCAAAAACCCGAGGTACTGTGTTCAATAAGAATGGATAGAAACTGACGGCTTTGTTTTAACTCCTCTTCAGCTTTCTTGCTTCCCGTTATATCTGTCCCTATTGAACAAACCCCTTTTATTCGGCCGTTATTATCTTTAAGAGGAAAAATATTAGTAAGATGATAGCTTTTACCATGCTCATTCTCCGTAAAAAAATATCTTTCTCTTGTATTGCCCGACTTTAATATTTCTTCATCATCT
Source organism: Spirochaetota bacterium (assembly GCA_016932015.1). Taxonomy (GTDB): domain Bacteria; phylum Spirochaetota; class UBA4802; order UBA4802; family JAFGDQ01; genus JAFGDQ01. Next base: position 45,510 of record JAFGDQ010000059.1, read on the forward strand.
GAGCTAAAAGCGGTTGCTTTTTCTTCCGGAAACAAATCCGCGTCAGTTTTTCCCAGTACATTATTCCGGTCAAAGCCCCAGTAACCCGCCCATCTTTTATTAACCAGTGTATAACGGCCTGCGGCATCCTTTACACAAATAGCCCCCGGACTATTTTCAACAATCTCATACAGTAAACGCCTGCTGCTTTTTAATTCATCTTCCGCTCTCTTAATAGGTGTAATGTCCGTTCCTATGGCACAGATTCCGGTTATTTCCCCATTTCTGTTTTTTATAGGGAAAATAGTGTTAAGAATGTATTTCTTACTGTTCTTTAAATCCAGCTCAAGCTCAAACTCTTTTGTCATGCCGGATTCAATTACACTTAAATCATCATTCCTGAACTTTCGAGCCGTTTCCGGGGGAAATAATTCTTCATCTTTTTTCCCAAGAACATCTTCTCTGTTTAATGAATTACCCTCCTCCCATATCCTGTTAACCAGAGTATAGCGACCCTCCGGATCCTTAATGCTTATGCCTGCTCCGCTGAAATCAATAAGCTCGGAAAGAAAATGCCTGCTCTCGATCAACTCATCCTGAGTCTTTTTACGCTCTGTAATATCAAGCAAGCTGGAAATGAGGTATTTCTCACCTGAGAGCCGGATGATCTGCGACCATAACAGGCATGTTCTGATTTCTCCGTTTTTCATCCGGAATCTGAATTCCTTTTCCTTAACTTCAGATTCAAGCTTCAGTATTGACAGCATCTTTTCTCTGTCTTTATTGTCAGACCAGAGATTTAACCCTGTTGCAGAATCATTATAAAGTTCATCCCGCGAATAGCCGGTAATCGATACCAGGGCATCATTTACTTCAATAATTTTACCGTCTTCAAGCCGTGAAATTATGATCGCGTTTGGAGATGTTTGAAAAGATTTTGAAAATTTTTCCTGGCTTTTCCGAAGTTCATCTGCAGTCTGTTTATGGAGGAACAGCTCACTTTCAAGGTCCAGCGCGATTCTTTTATTTACCAGAAGAACGAGCACTGGAACCAGTGCCATAAGAAGAAATTCTTCAACTAAAATAACAACAGCGTCTAACGTACCTGACTGGAAAATATGTGTTCCCTGTAAATTTACAAGGTTATTGATTACCTGGATTATGTTGATCAGAAGAAACAATGCAGTTAAAAGGCCGATTATTCGCGCAATCGCTTTAAGGGCATGCCCCCTTACTCTGTAGAACATAAGCCATATTACCTGTATGCAAATTACGGCAAATCCCAGAGAGATATTGACTTTTCGCATTGCGAGATCCGGAACTATATATGTAAAATATGAATGGCTTAATATAAAAAGCAGTATGATGATATAATTATGAAACTGCCGGGTTCTCAACTCAAGATATTGTTCAAGCCCTGCGTATATGGCAGTCAATCCGGCAAGTAATAATACGTTTGATGTAACAATTGAAAATATTTCAGGAATTATATCGCGCAGAAGAATTAAAACAAGGCTGAATAGCACTAAAATATAACAACTTAGCCATAATAAAATACCCGGAAAGCGTTTCCTGTGCTGCAGCCATAAAGAGAATAAAACTATTATTCCCATCAGGCTTATAAAAACAAAAAGAAGAAAAAGAGTTTTAATATCAATTCGCATTTTTATCTGATCCAGGCGGATTCCTTTAATTGACCTGGCGAATAATGTAAAAAAATAATTATTATTTTACATGTATTTTTTCTATTAATCAAATGAAATATTTATATAATCCTGCCTTGTTTTGATGAATATTTTTATGCTAAAAAAACATAGTGATAAAATTTTAGCGAAATAAATGCTTTTATAATTATATTATCGGAATTGAAGTATTTGATCCGGTGATAATTATTTTTTGTAATAACAGGAGGCATTTGAAATAATAAAGCATTCAGCAACAGGCTGAAAGCTTTATTATTGAAGGATAAAATTATTCATGCTGCTGACTGCCGATATGATGCCTGCTGCCCTTTACAGACAGTCCGGCAATTATTCCCAGAATTCCAACAGGAATAAAAGCAATAAAAGAATTATACCATCCAAAACCTTTATCCAGCATTATACCGAAGGACATAGGCCCTGTAAGCATTCCGGCATTCTGGCCCATAAGAATGATTCCCATTGCAAGGCCCTGTAAACGGCTGTCCCTGACAATTTCAGTAACTTCGGAAAAAAGCGCAGTAGGCACAAAAGATATAACAAGCCCAAGCACGATCATGATTACCGGAAGTCCGGGAGTGGCGGTCACCGGAGTAAAGGCCAGTACAAAAACAAACACGAACAGAGGAAAAATATAAATAACCTTTCTGGACCCGATTCTCTCACACAGCCATCCGCCAAGAGGCCCGGAAAAAATTAAAAACAGTGTCATTACACTGGTGAGCAGGTCTGCTTCAGTAAGCGGCAGCCCCCTCTCCGTATGAGCATAGGAAGGAAACCATGTCAGATACGTTGAAAAAATTGCGTTAAAACTCATAAGAAGGAAACTTAACAGCCAGATATCCCTGTTTCTTAAAACTTTGCCGATGCCTCCATGCCCGGAAGCATTTTCCGGTATTTTTCTGTGCATACCGGATGCGGCTGATCCTACTTTAAAGAAAAACAGAATACCTGTTATCAGGCTGAAAGCTGAAAAGACAAGCCATATAGTCTGCCAGTTCCAGAGACGCTCAATAAACGGCGACAAGGTAAAAGCCATCATTAAACCCGCGGGAACAGACATGCTCGAAAATCCCATAGCTTTAGTCAGCCTTTTACCGGGAAAGTAATAAGCTATAACAGGAGGGCCGAGTATGGAGGCCAGACTCAACCCGATACCCTCAATAAATCTGCTCATTAACAGGAGAAAAAATCCGTTACTGAAAGCTCCAAGAGCAGCACCTCCTGAAAGTGTCAGCATAATTATAAGTCCGGTTATTCTGACTCCTGCATGCCTGAATATAAATCCAGCGGGTATACCGATCATCATTCCGGTAAGCGCGAATATTGACATAAGCATACTGGCAGCACCTGCAGAAAAATTAAATTCCTGCATCAGAACAGGCATAACAGGCGGCACCTTGAACTGCGTTAAAGGCGGTGCCATATTAAATAAAATAATAACAACAAGAATTATCCACGGTGAACTTACTTTGCGGGACATAGAACAAACTCCTTATATAAGGTTCCCTTTTTCAGGTGCAGTTCCGGTTTTTACAGAGCTTAATTTCCTGAGTTTCATTATTAACGGTATAGTAATGGCGATTACAAAAACTGCGGACAGAGAATCATTTACGGGAAAAGCCCACCATACTCCGTCAAGCTGAAAAAAACGCGGAAGAATTAAAATCAAAGGCAGAAGAAAAACTACTGACCTGGAAATAGTCGCAAGAAAAGCCTGAACAGCTTTTCCGAGTGACTGAAAAATACTGGAACCGATTATTACAAATCCGCTGAGATACATTACGGCAAAAACTCTTTTAACAGCATACGCGCTAAGCATAATAAGTTCATTATCTCCCGTAAAAAGACCTATTATAGCTTCAGGAATCAGGAATACTATTAAAAATACAATAACGCCTGACGTAACTGTTGCTCCTAATCCCGTTAAAATTACTTTTATTACCCTGTCATAGCGGTGAGCACCGTAATTAAAACCAATAATCGGCTGAATTCCCTGGCCTATTACAATGGCAGGCATAATGGCAAACATAAGAATCTGATTAATAATGCCGTACGCAGACATTGCAATATCCCCGCCGTATGATACGATTGTACGGTTAACGAACACAGCGCACAGGCTGTTGGCAAGTGTCATTGCAAGAGAGGAAACGCCAATTGCCAGTATAGATTTGATGGAAGCAAAATCCGGCTTAAAAGCTGATATACGGAGAATGATTGCCGGTTTTCCCAGAAGATAATACCTCAGGAAGAACAGTAAAGCAATGACCTGAGATAAAACTGTTGCCCATGCCGCGCCCTGAACTCCCATTTGTAACTTGATCAGAAAAACAGCATCAAGAGCAATATTACATACAGCACCCAGTACCTGCCCCATCATAGGGATCATCGGATTCCCGCCTGCTCTGATTAAAAAGCTGAAGGCAAACCCGCAGGTTGCAACAGTCATGCCTATCAGCATAATTCTGAGATAATCGACAGAATAAGGCAATATCGTATCTGTCGCGCCCAGTACGCGGCATAAAAGTTTTACGTTTACAAGGCCTGACATAGAAAGGGTTAGAGCCACAACAACACTAAGCAGTATGGAATTTCCAAGAGCAGTTTCGGCACGCTTCATATTCCCTCTTCCCAGCAGCCTTGAAATAAGAGAAGCGCCTCCCATTCCGGTCATAAGGCCCATGCCTACTACAAAAAGCTGAATCGGGAGTACAATAGTAAGTCCCGCAATTGCCATGGAACCCACAAAGTGCCCGATAAAAATCATGTCCACAACATGATATAAAGTCTGTACCAGCATTGCAAAAAAAGTCGGAACAGTAAATTTAAGCAGTAATCTGCCTATTGAATCGCTGTCTAAGTTGAATTTTGAATTCATTATAAAACCTTCTGATTGTTTACTTCTGAATGATAGTAGATTTTTTTACTTAACCATAACGCAATATATAGAATCTGATCAAAACAATTCCATATCATGGGAAATGTTTATAAAATATTAATTATATCAAAATGATGTAATTCCGATTGATAGCCAGTGTTATTATTCCGGAATAGTTGGCAAGAGAGATTTTTAATAATAGCACATTTTTAGGAAAAAAGCACATCAAATATCTGTTTGACTTTTTGCCAACTTCCTGTTTTTATGATAATCAATACTTATATCAGAAGATAGCCATGAAAAATTTCGCGGGTAAGGCGGCATTCATATTACTCAATGAATGCGTTATATTTTTTTCATAATCGGAATATTTTCAGGGATTATAACAATGTGCGGAAGATTCACACAAAAGAGCGAAAGGCCTGATATTCAGATCGAGTTCTATATAAAGGGCTGGAACAGCGAACCGGATATCAGTTACAATGTGGCTCCGTCACAGAATGCAGGCATTATAACAAATGACGGTACCGGAAATAAATTCAGCCTTTTCCGCTGGGGCCTTGTTCCTTTCTGGTCAAAAGATCCGAATGCAGGATTTAAAATGATAAACGCAAGGGCTGTAACTATTACTCAAAAGCCGGCTTACAAGACGCCGTTTAAAAGTAAGCGGTGCCTCGTACCTGCCAACGGGTTTTACGAATGGAAGACGGATGGTAAGAGCAAAATTCCGTACTACATTTTCCTGAAAGACAGACCTGTTTTCAGTCTTGCCGGAATCTTTGACGAATGGAACACTCAGGACAATGAAAAACTTTTTACTTTCAGCATAATTACAACAGAAGCAAATGAACTTGTCGGGGAAATACATGATAAGAAACGAATGCCTGTTATAATCGATAAAGAAAACCGGGAACTATGGCTTAATAATAATGAATATCCTGAATCAGTTTTAACAGGTTTACTGAAACCTTATGACTCAGGCCTCATGGATGCATACGAAGTAACTCCGTTTGTCAACTCACCGAAAAACAATTCACCGGAATGTATAGAACCTGCTGAAAATCTGCTTTAGAAAAACCCATATCTCTTTTTCCTTCTCTATAGCCGTGAATCATTTCCCTGCTTAACTACTGATGCCCTGTTCCAGTAGAAATATGACGAAGCATAAGGGTTCTGTCTCAACTCATTAAGTTCGTTAATAGCGCTGTCAATCTCATCCTCGATGACATTTTCCATTTTCATTAACATGTCTTTCTCGCTTCTTAATATTTCAATGGAATTGACAATCCATGGATCAAAAGCAGGTGAATTATAATAATGAACCTCAGGACAAATACTTAATTCTATTGAAGAAAAGCCTGCCTGTTTTAACAGATAAAACAGCTTTTTCCCGATCTCTGCATCACCTCCAAGTTTTGACTGAAGGTCTATTGATTTTTTTAAAACAAAATTATAGTCAGGGCAGTCAGGGTAAAAAGAATTCATCAGGACATTATTTTCCTGTATAAAGAATCTTCCACCGTCTTTCAATACTCTTAAAATTTCTTTGAGTACAGTCTGCGGATCAGATACATGCTCCAGTACATACCTGCAGTAAACCAGGTCACATGAAGAATCTTCAATATCAAGAGATAACGCGTTTCCCTGAATAAATTTCAGATTTTCAGTACTGCCGAAATTATTCCGCGCTTTTTCAATCTGTTCGGCTGCTATTTCAATTCCTGTTACTGCTGTGTCCGGAAACCGTGCAGCTATTTCATTGGCAAGTATGCCAAGTCCTGATCCGACTTCAAGAATTGAATCATTATGATAAATTGAAAGAAAATCAATAAATGCATTATTTGTAATTTCATTGAGCAGTGATAAGCGTTTCTGTTCCTCCGTATGAGTGCCGTGAATGTAAGTTGATTCACTTTTCATACTTAAATTCTCCTGAAGGGTATACAATAAGCTTAAAGATTTGAAATATAAAATTGAATAATAAATATTTCAACTTCCAAAATCATATTTATGTAATCCATTTTTTGTTTATGTTTTTAATACTGGCATAAAAAAGGATTAAGCAAAAGCATATGATTATTAAAAAATCCAGTCCAAGCGGCATTATATTTTTCCCGCTTACCGCACCCCGGAGAATATCAACACCATATGTAAGAGGAAAGACGTATGACAGAGGACGCAGGAAAAACGGAAGAGATGCTATTGGGAAAAACAGGCCGCAAAGAAATACCATGGGAAAACGCAGAAAATTGGAAAAGGTCTGGGCCTCAAAGACTTCACTGACTGTTACAGCAACAAAAAGTCCCAGAAACGCGGAAGCAATAGCTATCAGTACAACCGCTGGTACTATAATCCCCCATGATACATTTGATAGATCTACAAGGAAGAGAGAAAAAATTACCGGAATCGCTGCGTTGACAGCCCCGAAAAAAATTGCACCGGTTGTTTTTGCGAACATAAGAAAATTTAAAGAGACAGGAGCAAGCAGCAGTCTCTCAAAAGAACGCGCTTTTTTTTCAAACGTAACAGTAACAGCAAGCATTGAAGTAGTACCGAATAGCACTGAAATCGATATTACACCCGGGAGAAGGTCAAAAACATCCTCCACTCCCCTTCCGGTTTTTATGAAGAACATTCCTATCCATGCTATCGGAAAAATAATTCCCCAGCTTATATTCGGCGGCTTCAGATAATAGGAGCGCATATCTTTCAGGAGTATATTCCAGAAAGCGATCCATTTTTTTTTCATGCCTGGCCTCTCTTCTTGTCGGATTCCTTTCTTAAAATTTTCGCTTCAATACCTGTAACATTTACGAAAATATCTTCAAGCGTCGGCACCTGTCTTTTAGCTTCATTCAGTTCGATTCCATGTTCATCCAGAAGCCTGACAAACGGAGCAAGATGTATATCAGTACCGGCTTCAATTCTTATCTGATCCGTTGAAACATATTGAAAATTAAAATCAGGAAAGGCATCTGCAAGAACAGCTGACGCTTTTCCGGCAGCACCCTGTACTGAGAGCAGCATAATCTGCTTTCCTTTTACGGGCTGCAGGAGATTTTCTACAGTATCTGTCCTGACAATTTTTCCGTTTACTATAAAAGCAATACGGTCACAAAGCCTTTCAGCTTCTTCAATATAATGAGTGGTAAGAAAAATAGTTGTTCCCTTCTCCGGCAGTTCCGAAATAAGCTGCCTTATCTGCCTCGCGCTTGCAACGTCAATGCCTGTTGTAGGTTCGTCAAGAAACAGAATCTGAGGATGATGAATAATGCCCGCAGCAATAGTCAGCTTCCTCTTCATTCCTTTGGAATAGCCTGCGAACTTTCTTCCGCCTGCCTGTTTGAGCCCGAAAAGGTCCAGAAGTTCCGCCGCACGCTTCTTTCTTTCCTCTTTTCGTATCCCGTAAAGTGATGCGCAGAAACAAAGATTATCAAAGCCCGTAAGTTCGGGATAAAGATTGCTCTCATCAGGAACTATACCAATCAGATGCTGAGCCGCTTTAGGATTTTTTGTGCAGTCAAGACCTGCTACACTGATTCTTCCGGAATCAGCTCTTGAAAGACCTGTAAGAATATTAATAGTTGTGGTCTTCCCGGCTCCGTTCGGACCCAGAAAACCAAACACCTCTCTTTTATTAAGAAAAAAAGATACTTCATCAAGAGCAGTGATATCCCCGAATTTTTTCGTGAGTTTAACAGCGTCTATTAAAAATCCATCATTATTATCTTTACTGATCATTTCCGGCATTATATAGTTTTTCCCGTCAGCATAAAGTTATATAACAAGCAATTATGCCTGTAAACATATAAAAGAAACAAAAATTTATCGCATAGATAAAAAAAATCAGTACACTAAATATTTTTAAATTCTGATAAATTTATAAGGGTTAGATTAAAAAAAATATCTAATTTAAAGTAAATAGCAAGGCTATTCATGCGAGTCTTCTTTAAATTGTTTATTCATTAAAGATTCAAGTTCATCTGAATAAGTAACAGCTTTCATTTTTATTTGATATGGTTTTGCCAGCAAACATATCAGCTTCGCCAGAAATAAAGTTTCTTTGGCCATTACCAGTGTGATATTTCCCTGAAATTGCTGCTTCATTGAGTTTATGGAATCTCTGATCGTGAAGATTTCCGGCGAAGTTGGAGTATATTTCATTTTTCGCAAATCAACAATTATGCTAAAATGGGATTCAAATTCAACATTAAACGCGACATCTCTCATAACCTGAATAATGGATGACAAATCAATTATTCCATCTGCTTCCACAACAGCTGTATTTTGATGAACAATTATCGTATGATTAAACGGCATTGGAGGTACCCTTTTAAAAAAATTATTTTTCCATTCTTTAATACAGGATACTTAAAAACTTTTTATGATGTCTTATTTATAAAGCAACACTTTACAGTATGTAGTTTCAGAAAACAATTACTATTTTTCCAGTACTTGTTATTTATACTTCTTTATTGTATTTCTGTTTTTTCGTAACAATTCAGCTGTTATTAATCTATGAGAAAAATCCATTTATCCCCTGTTTTTTCTGAAAACCGGGAAATCTGTTTGACGAATAACAACTTCATAAACACACTTCTTCTATGTTATTGGAGTCTGCTATTGCAGTACCTTTTAATCCGATACAATAACTTAAATATTAAAACGAGGAAGAAAACATATGTTTAAGACTACACCTATTCCAAATATGACAAACGCATTTGATGTCAGCGGCAAAAATGTCGTTATTACAGGCGGAAACCGCGGTATAGGCAAAGGTATATCCGCAGCTTTCGCGCAGAGTGGAGCAAATGTTGTTATTTTATGCCGGAATCAGGAAAGCGGCTTAAAGGTTGTTGAAGAGCTTAACGAGTCCGGCGGAAAACACGCTTGCTTTAAATGCGATATTGCGGACATGAGCAGTGTACAGGCAGCTGTTAAAGAAGTCTTCAATTTCTTTGACCATGTTGATGTTCTTGTAAATAATGCCGGAGTAGCAACTACAACTCCGTTCCTCAGCAAAGATGGACTTAACGAATGGCATCGTGTAATCAATACCGACCTTCACGGCGTTGCCAATGTCATTTATGAAATTGCTCCTTCAATGCGCGACAAGGGACTCGGAGGCAGCATTATAAATATTTCATCTGTTGGAGGCCAGCGCGTAAGCGGTTCAAAACATCATCATAATGCACCTTACAACGCTGCGAAAGCAGGCCTTGATATCTTTTCAAAATATCTTGCTGTTGTACTGGGAGATAATGGAATCCGTGTTAACGTTATTGCTCCGGGCCCGACTCATTCAGACCTTGACAAGGATCTGCCGCCGAGCGCAATTGAAACAATCGAAAAGGATTTGCCTGCACACAGATTCGGTGAGCCTATTGAGATTGGAGCATTCTGTGTTTTTCTTGCCAGCAACGCCGGATGCCAGATAACAGGCTGCGTACTGCCTCATGACGGCGGACTTCTCTGTGTTGTTTAAAAATTTCTAACAGGAGACAATAAAATGTCCAATGCGAAATACTTCGCTTTAGCCGAACCGGATGCAAAAGGCGTAATTCCGCCTGTTTCAGACGACACACGCGCTGAAATTGTAACAATGGATAAAACTTTTTTCGAAGGCTGTATTTTCAGTAATGCCAACTGGATTAAAAAACCATTTAAACGTGAAGGATTATTTAAGCATAATTCTGACGTACTTTTAATGTTTATAGGCGGTAATTATCAGGACCCTGAAAATCTGAATGCTGAAATAGAGCTGTGGATTGAAAACGATAAGCTTGTTTTAAACAGAACCTGCATAGTATTTGTACCCGCAGGTGCGGCCTACGGCAATATGGAAGTAAGGAACGTTTCGAAACCGGTATTCAATTATATGTGCCATGTTAATACTGACACATATGAAGAGATTCCGGCTGAAGCAACTGCAGCTCCGGGGACTTATGCAGATAACCGGGTTGAGAAATACGCACCTGTAGACGGAAAACTGCCGTCAGCTCCTGAAGGGTTTCTCACATTACTGCTATGGATTGACGGTAAAAAACTCAGCGGTGCGCCGTATCTTGAATCCGTGTGGTTCAAGACTTCAAATGACACAGGCCCTGAAAATCACACACATGATTTTGACGAGTTTATCGGGTTCTTCGGTTCAGATCCTGATCATCCCGATGATCTCGGCGCGGAGCTTTCATTTGAAATAGGCGATGAAACAATAACAGTTACCAAAAGCTGTCTGGTTTATGTTCCCAGAGGCCTTGGCCACAGCCCGATACTGGTTCCGAAACTGGAACGTCCGATCATACACTTCTCAGGCGGCAACGGCGGCGATTATATCAGAAAAGGCAGTGACCAGTTTTAGTTAGTATGCGATAAAATTATTACCGAGAATATATCATAAGCAAAGACGCGGAATACTGCATACTGCGTCTCTGCTTATATTTACTAATTCAACTTGACTGACTTTTTACTTTAATCTTTGTAATTGAGCAGTTAAATATATAGAATTTATCTTAAATATTTCATTCATCTTCATTCTTCTTATTTAAATTTATTATCCTGTCATAATAATCGGGGTAAACCTCTCTAAGACAATCAGGACACAGACCGCGGGCAATCTCAGCTTTCCTGTGTCCGGTTATATAGTTTTCAAAGTATGCCCGGAATCCTTCATCATCCTGAACCTTTTTACATCTTGAACATAACGGAGCCAGTCCGCTCAAAGCCTGTATTTTTGACATTGCCAGGTCAAACAAAACAGTCTTCTCTTTTAAGAGGCCTGATTGTCTGCTGTTATGCAATGCAATTGCTGTGAGTTCTGCAAACGCAGATGCAATTTCCGCATCGTCATCTGTAAAGTCGGCAGGTTTGTTAGCAAGCGTAATTATTCCTGCAGTCTTACCCTGAATATTCACGGGAGCGAATATCACATTCCGGAGAATGATATGGCCGTAAGGCATAAAGCTTCCCCATTCGCTGTTCATAAAATCATTTTCATAAACTGTCCGATGAGTCGTATATGCAAGAGACTGAAGACCGCGTATTGACATAGGTAAACTAGTATCTGCGGAACAGTCCATTCCTCCTGATTCAAGAAAAAGAATTTCATTTTCTTTCCCATTCCCACGCAGAAGAGCAATGTATCCGGATTCGGCTCCCGTAGCTTCACAGCAGTAATCAAAAATTATGCGTGCGGTTTCGTCGAAGGTATGTTTTCTGAGTATCATATGTGCTGCTTTAATAAACGCCTGCAGTTTTATGTCAGCTGTAATGTTATTCTGCATCTAATGGTATCCAAAAATATAAAAATTTAAATCAGTATAATTAAAAATAAAAGGAAAGTCAATTACAACAGCATAACGGATGGATATGGAGGATGCTTCTCATATTACTCTCCATTATTGTGTAACAACTGCAGCAGTAAAGAAATCAAAATTTATTAATCTCCGGGAAGCCTGCCTGCCATCAGCTCCGAGATTGCTTTTGTTGCTTCAATTTTGCCGAGAATTATTTTTAAAATTGCGGTTATAGGAACAGCCAGAAACATGCCGGGAATACCCCAGACAAGTCCCCAGAACATAAGAAAAATCAATACAGTAACAGGATGCAGATCCATCCGTTCCCCCATCAGCTTCGGCTCAAGAAAATTGCCGATTATAAACTGAACCGTAGCTGAAATTATCAGGATTAATAATAGTCTGATTCCGAATCCGTATTGAATTAATACTACAGGAAGCGGCAGAATTGAAGCAATTACAGAACCAATACTGGGAATAAAATTAAAAAGAAATGTGAGTACCGCGAAAAGAAACGGCATTTCAACTCTGAAAAAAAATAAAACAAAAAAGACTATAACTGCAGTTACAAGTGAGGTAAATAATTTTGTTACGGCATATCTTGAAATACTGCGCTTAATCTGGAATATAAATTTATTTTCCTTTTCCCCGGATCTGGTCTCCCCGAGAAGGAAGAAAAGAAGAAAAACAATAACCAGCACTGAATATCCTAAAGTACTGCCTGCGGCTAAAGTAATATTGCCTGCCATTGAAAAAAGTGATAAATTTTTAATCTGCGTATCAAGCGATAAATCAAAATCATATCCTAATGACCCGGCTGTGTCACGAATCCAGCTGACAAATTCTAAAATCCTGTTTTTATAAATAGCAGCATCACTGAAAAAATCATTAAACGATCCTCCAATGAAAAATCCTGTCAGAACTGTAAATATTATAATAGTTAAAAAAATTACTATAACAATGATAATTCCCGGAAGCTTTAACCTTGTTTTTAACAGGATTATCAAAGGGGTAAGTAATGTATAAATGAAAAAAGCTATTACCAACGGAACAAGTACAGTTTTTGTATAAATCAAAGCAGCAGTTATTGCAATGGAGGCAATAATAAGAAGGCAGACATTATTTATTTTTTCATATTTTTCGTTCATATTACCTTTATGATAAAGTTATGATAATGATCATACACTTATAATCTCTAAACAAAAGAATTGAAATTTATTTGTTTTAATAGCAGAATTATTAATCTAAATAATTATTAAAAGTATTATTTTTATTTATTTATCAATCAGGTAAAAAATGTGGGTATATAGAATAAACACTCATACGGCTATTTTCAAAATAAAATCCAAAAATTTGATCAGAAAGCAAATTTGAATATTTTTGTATTTATGGAAGTTTGGCGGATTATAATTTTTTTACAACAATCAGTGTAAAGTCATCATCAATGTCTTTTTCATCAAGAAAATTGTAAAAACGGTTCACAATAAAATCCATTAATTCTTTCGCAGTACCGTCCGGAGCCTGTTTATAGGATTCAATCAGCCGTTCTGTCCCATATCTGCATTTATCATGATTATTTGTTTCTGTTATACAGTCAGTATACATTAAGATCGAATCTCCCTTTTCCGGAGTTACTTTTGCAGATTTATATGCTGAAACAGCATCAATAAGGCCAATCGGCGGAAATTTGTTTCCCGGTACAATGTTGGATATGTTCTCAACATTCTTCGTTGAATTACTCTTATACAGAATATCAGGATGCCCCGCATTAATATATTCAAAATATTCGCCCGTAAGTCGAATCATGATACCTGTAATATACATGCTAATCTGATTAAGCTCTTTTCTTAATGTATAGTCGGCAATTTCAATCACCCGCTCCAGAGGATCATTTCTGAATTTATTAAAATACCTTGAAAAAACAGGTTTTGCGAGTATGGTTATAAGGCCTGACGCGATTCCATGCCCGGATACGTCAAATAAAGACAATCCTGACAAGATATTGTTTTCATAATAAAAATCATAAAAGTCACCCGACACGCCATATCTCGGCCTGTAGGAAAGGGCGATATCCCAGTCCGCATTACTGACCGGTTCAGCAGGGAGCAGTGTTTTTTGAATATCATAAGCAAGTTCAAGTTCAATTTTTGCCATTTTATGGTTATGCTCAAGCTCCTTATTAAGAGAGACAAGCCTGTTGTTCGCATCCTCAAGGTAATTTTTCGATTCGTTCAGTTCCTTATTTTTTTTATGAATATGATTAGCTATAATTGAAAGAATGACAGCTGAAGGAAGAAAACATGCGGCAAAAAATACATCATAAGTAAAATTCCCTGTGTGCCCTTCACTATATACGGACAGATATGCTGCTATAAGATAAACAATGACAGTACTGACAGACATAATCAGGGATTGAATGATATTTGTGTAAGTAAGAACAATCGTTATTGCAAGCAATGAACTGAAAAGAGCAAATATTCGAAAATCATACAGGAGATAAACCCATACTCCGTACATTGCCAGATAAGCAATAAGATGCCATATAAATAAATATTTTTCAAAAGTCGGGCCGTATGTTTTTTTTGCCAGCACCACTATTATAAACAATGCTGACCAGGCTATAACAACCGTCGCTATCAGCAGCAGGTCAAATAGTGATATAGCTGTGAGGTGGAGCAATCGCGCAGCGGCAGTTTCAATAAAAACTAAAATATATCCTAGCAGTACTAACATACTGCCCCAAAGCACATATTTCAGCATATTATTATCGGATCTGTAGGAAATCAGCATATAATTATATCCAGAATATAATACGAAAATAAAACAGCAATAGAAAGGCTGGATAAAGCACTTGTAATTTATATTTTTACTGTTTTTTATATATACTTTAATTTAAAGTACCATATTAAAATATATCAATTAACAATCCTCGACAAGTCCGATTTTATTTTTTTCCTGCTTTATAATAAATATGACTGTATTTTTTCTGCATACTGGAACAAAAAGCTGAATGAAATAGAATTTGTCAATTATCCGGTATTTTTTTGATTGAGGAAAATTATATACGGATTTCTTTAAAAGGAAGTTATTTAATATCAGGATAGAATTTAATTATTATGATCAGCGGATTACAACCTGTTCTAAATATCCTCTGCACAGTTCGGCAAAAGATTCAATCATGTCCACAGGAGTTCTTTCTGCAGTTCTCAGATCCTTCCCGGGAAGATTATCCCTTGGAATAAATGTCTGAAGTACAAATTTTCTGACACCGATCAGTTCCGAACATATTTTCTTTATATCTTCTTCAGTGTGAATCCCGGGAACTACAGTTGTTCTGATCTCATATTCTACACTGCCTTTTTTAAGAAGATTCAGGCTCTGCGCTATGGATACTTTGTCAATATCTACACCTGTAACAACAGGGTACCTGTCAGCAGATATCTTGTAATCCATTGCAACGTAATCACAATACTGCATAACTTTATCAAGCATATCCGGAAAACTGCCCTGCGTATCCAGCTTGATGTCCATTCCCGTCTTCTTAATATAAGACAATGTTTCAGGCAGTGCTTTCTGCAGAGTAGGCTCGCCGCCTGTAATACATATACCGTCTATCCAGTTATCCCCTGCTTTTTCAAGAATCGTCCCCAACTGTTCAAAAGTCATATTATTGTCTTTTACAGGAATCAATTCCGGATTATGGCAGTAACAGCATCTGAAATTGCACCCCTGTGTAAAAAAGACAAGGGCTATTCGCCCTTCAAAGTCAATTGTTGATTCTGTTTTCTGATATGTAAAAACAGCGGATTTCATGAATATCAGGATATTGTCTGCGCCAGAGACATAAGCTCTTTTATATTCTCTGTCCCGATAACCGGATTATCCATAGAATAATCAGTCTCAAGCTGCAGATAGTAGGAAGCGGTTTTTCCGGAAGTATTCGTGCTGTATTCCGGATTCGGTATTTTTATATAGGAATTTCTTTCCTTGTTGAATTTCATGATCTGAAGAGCGGGAATTCTCTGTCCGTTTACTGTCTCGGAAAGAGCATACGCCTGCATTCCTTCAACAGTGGAAAGGTTCTGATAATCCATATCAAAGTCATTGCGGCTTTTCTCTTCCTTAAGAATCATGCCAACATCTTTTTTTAACTGAACGCATTTTTCGCATCCGTTCTTTCCATATATTACAATAAGATATTTTTTCAAATTACTTGCCTCCTGATCAGTATAAAGTGCATACGCCGTTTTCGCATGAACCGGATTTTCCGTAGGAAGCCCGGGCTTCCTCCAGTCCGTTTACGTTCCGGCCAATTATATCCTCATGATTCATTGAAACAGAACTCTTTTTATAGGAAGGCATTATACTGTTACCTGATTCTGAAATACCGTCCCTGTTTGCCAGCGCGTAGTTGCCCTCTTTCCTGGACCTCAGCTCCCCTTTCTTGGATTTATTCCAGTCATGAATAACACTGTAATAACCTACAATACGCGAGATACCGTCAACATTGCTGCTTCCGCATCTGTCGCATTTTTCAATAAGTCCTCTCATTTCATTATGACAGTCATTACAGTATGTAAACTCAGGGCTGATTGTAAGCTGAGCTGACTGTGTTCTGAAAAATGTATTCCTGACCAGTTTAAAAATTGCTCCTGAAGAAGGCCTTTCCTCTCCTACAAATGCATGCGTAATCGCACCCGATTCGATCAGGCCGTGAAACAGGCCCTGCACTCTTATTCTTTCAACAATGCTTACATTGCAGTCAGCAGAAAGGTGTATGGAATTTGTATAATATATGGAATCATCGTCAAAGCTGCCTTTAACAATGTCAGTTGCGTACTTTTCAAAATAAATCATGTCTGTCTTTGCCAGTCTTCTGGCAGCGCTTTCAGCCGGAGACTCTTCAAGAGTAAACTTAAGCCCGTATCTTTCAGTGTACTCTCTTAGTTTTACATTCATTGCGGCTACAATCTTAATCGCGAGTTCAACCGACTCTTCAGACTCATGCATTTCTTTTCCCGTAAGAAACTTAACTGCATCGTTTACGCCTATCAGTCCTACGATATAAGTACTTTTATCAAGATCAACATATCTTTTACCGTCACAGCATTGTTTGCCTATCTGCCAGAGCGGCCCGCCTTCCTTCATCATTTTTTCTTCAACAAAATTCTTTTTCAGCAAATGAGCCTCAATTGCAAGGTCCATTGACTCGTATATTTTTTCCAGAAGGCCGTCAGTATTTTTCTGCCCGTCTTCTGCTGCAAGATATGCCGCGTGCGGTATATTAATTGTAACATTCTGGAATCCGCAAAATCTCATGCTTTCAGGATGCATAAGCATATAATTATCATTTATTGTTGTACGAAGGCGGCAGCACGCGGAAAGAGTAACCTGATCCCTGTCAAAAATAAAATAAACCGAGCCGTTCCTGGAAGCTACTTCACATGCCCTGTCCAGAATCTTAAGCTGCTCAGGATCAGAAAATGATTCTTCGCTTACATGAAAATCGCATTTCGGAAATTCAAAAACCCTGCCGTTGGTATCTCCTTTTTCCCAGACATCCAGCATTTTCAGCGCGAAATCTCCGGCAAGTTTTTCATAATCGCCGTACGTAACTATTTTTTCACCATTTGCCTCAAGCTCCTGCTGAACCGACGTGTCATATTCAATCTGTCCGTCATTTTTCAAAATCTCTCTGAGCACTACACGGCCGCCATGTTTCAAAACCATTAGCCTGTAATCTCCGGATGATAATTCATCTGAAGTGAACTCTTCAAGGCCAACTTTCCCGCCGTCAGCATTCATCAGCATATATCTGCCGCCCGGGCCTATTGCCGGAACCTTTTTCAGATATTCCGGAACACCGGCATGTATATTGAAATCCAGAAAAATACTCTGCCCGCCTCTTGAGAACGCATTCTGGGATCCGTTAAAAATAAGTTCCTGTGCTCTCTGATAAATCTCCTTTTCCGAAAGACCTTCAAGAAGAGGTGCGTAAAGAATATTTATGTAGGCCACCCCTAGTGCTCCCGCGTAATAAGCCTGCATGGACGCGAGATAAGTATTTAAATGTCCTGTCAGCACCTGAGCGGATTTTGCGGGGCTTGATTCACTGGTAAGGTTTACCAGCCCCTTCAGTCCGTATTTTTTAATGTATTCTATAGAGTGAGAAGAACAATATACTCTGTCCGGAAAACCAAGATCATGAATATGGATGCGTCCTGTTGCGTGCGCCCTTTCCAGTTTGTCCCCGAAAAGAAATCTCAGCGCGTACTGCTTTAATACAATCTCTCCTATTGTCTGTGTAACAGCTTCAGGATTGTTATTTTTGATATTGCTGTTTTCATCTGACTTTGAAAAAAGCAGCCCTTCTAGAATAGGTTTTGCAATGGAAAACTGCGCCATGTCCCTGAGGCACTCAATGTGGCCTCTTTCTTCAAGCTCATTATTTACCATCTCTCTTACAAGAGCAGTACTGATTGTCGAGTCATTCCATGCGAACGCCCGGTTTTCAACAGACTTCGCGATGCTTCTTGATTCTTCATACGAAAGAGAGGTTTCTTTCTGCAGAGCTTCAACAATTCTTGACTTGTCCCATGGATGTGTCACGTTCTGAGTAGTTGACTCAACCAGAAGAAGTGCATCCGTTGAGTCAGTGCGTCCGGAATCCAGCCTTGTACGTATTTTCAGCTGCTTCCTTATATTCTCTCTTTTTTTCCTGTAAAGCTTATACGCTGTCATTACATCATGATAACCTGTTTGCGCGAGAACAATCTCCACCAGATCCTGTACATCCTCTATTTCAGGCAGTCTTTTGCCGTCCATCTCCAGAACAAAATACGGAGATGCTGGATCATTTAACTCTGAAATAACTCTCCCGGTAACTTCATCCGGGTCAGGAATATCTATAGCTTTCTGAAGGCCTCTTTTTATCTTCTCTGAAGCTTTTCTTATTGCGCCTGAAATTTTAGCGGGATCGAAATCAACAATTGTCCCGTCTCTTTTTACGAAACCTGTAAATCCATGTTCTGAATTTACGCCATAACTTTCTTCCTTTATAACTCCACCAGGTGCACTTCCCTTTTGCACAGAGACTTTTTCTTCAAACGATATTTCCATACTATTTATTCTTCCTCAGTAATTTTTTAATTTCCTGGTCAAA
Source organism: Spirochaetota bacterium (assembly GCA_016932015.1). GTDB lineage: Bacteria > Spirochaetota > UBA4802 > UBA4802 > JAFGDQ01 > JAFGDQ01. The sequence continues at coordinate 64,524 of JAFGDQ010000059.1, forward strand.
GGTTTCAACATCCTTGAAATCTCTATAAACAGAAGCAAATCTGATATAGGCAACCTTATCAGCCTTTTTTAGCTCCTTTATGACAAGATTTCCTATTTCCCCGCTGTTAACCTCTTTATCAAAGCTTGTCCGGACCGACGTCTCTACAGAATCAGCCATATTATCTATATCCTCCGCACTGACAGGCCTTTTCTCCGTCGCCCTCATTATTCCCTTTAGTATTTTTTCTCGGTCAAACGGCTCTCTTTTGCCGTCTTTCTTTACCACCATAATATTACTGATTTCAATTCTCTCATAAGTGGTAAATCTTCTGCTGCATTCAAGACATTCTCTTCTGCGGCGGATAGAATTCGCACCGTGTTTTTCTCTTTTATCTATTACACGATGTGTATATGAACTGCAGTAAGGACATTTCATTTCCCGTCTCCTTATTTTATATTCGGAAACTGATAATAAAAAGTCAAATAAAATACCACAATATGTTGTTATTTTTTTAAAAAAATATCAATATATTGTGCATTTATAAAAGCATTGATGTATTATAAGTCCTAAACGATGCGTTTTTTTAATTTCCCGAAAAATCATTACAAAATCTGGGGGCAATATTAAACAAAGCAGGAAATAAAGAATTACAGAAAGTGTATAAATTCATTCAATAGTGACATATCACTTTTTATTAATTTAACATATAATGAATCCGGAAGAATTTTGGAAAGGATTTTTTGTAAGAATATAAACAATTTTTTCTAATTTATATTCTTACCCGAAACACCTATTTCTTTTTCAGAAAAAGACATGCAGTCAGCGTATACAGACTGAAAACCGATAATTGATAGAATGAAAAGCCTGCTATAAACAATTAAGAAATAATCTTCTTAACTTCGTCAGACCAGTCCGCATCCGTAGTTCCAATAATTGGCTGTCCATTCGGCTTCATATTCACCGGAACATGCTCAGGCCCGCCCAGAACTTTACTAACTTTTTTCCTGATGCAATGATCCTGTTTTTTGCCTTTGCAATACAGATTTACATAACCTTTCAAAGCATCATGCAGCCACTCCTCCTGTTCATATTTCTTAAAAAAGCTGCAATTTGCAAGGTTCTTACAATCTTCCATATGATTTCCTCCCGTGTAATAAAAATCGCCGGTCAGGTACTTAATCAGAAGAACATATAAAATCAGACAGGCATAAACCGAGACTATATAAAATTTTTATTATATCCCGGTTTACTGGTAAAAGCAGATAATTATAAAGACGACTTTCTTTATAAATTTTTTCATAGTATATTATTTTTCCTGATGAATGTCAAACTATATTATAATTTATCTATTAAAAATTACTCCGCGTGCCTTTACCTGTATTCTTCAGCTGTTTTAATTCTCTCAAGTACTGGAGGGTGAGTACTATAAAAAGCAGAATATATTTTATTCGGAATAATATTACCTTTATTTATTTTCTTTAACCGGACACTTAAATTTATAAAAGCATCGGAATTACCGGCAAGTTTAAGTGAATACATATCAGCCCTGTTTTCCATATATCTTGATATTGTATTCCCGACCGGCCTTGCTGCAAACGAAAAAATAATAATCAGCAGAAGAAGAACAGGAACCATATCCGCATGAAATAATTTTTCCATATCCTTTCCTGTTAAACTGCGGGCTGTTTTTTTTAACAGAAAAAACACAAGCATAATGCCAAACGCGCCGATCATCAGACCGATTGTCACATGCTCTTCTTCGTAATGTCCTGTCTCGTGAGCTACTATTGAAAGTATTTCATCATCAGTAAATTTTCCCAGCAACGTATCATACAGCACTACTCTTTTTGCAGGCCCGGTACCAATCATATAGGCATTTGCCGAATTATGTACAGCGCTTGTTTTTAGCACATAAATTTCGCTGATCTGTAATCCGGTTTTTTTATAAAGATTTTCTATTCCCGCTTTAAGGAGGTTGTCTTTTAAAATCTCTGTTTCATAAAAAAGAGGTGTAATATACCTTGGAGAAATATAAGCATAAATAATCCCGAAAAGAAAAAATACTACCGGAATATAGAAAATATATTTTCTGGTCTTTTTAATAAATAACGCGAACAGTAATACTAAAAAACTGAACAGAAGTATAAAGATTATAGAAGAAGAAAAAAAACGTAATGACCAGGTAACAATATCAATATTTATAAGTCCGTATTTCTTTCCTGTAAAAAATCCCGAATAAAGAGAGAAGGGAAACCGGAATAAAATTAAACCAAGATATACTATTATCAATGACAGGAAAAATGCCGCATATTCAGAACGGATTCTACCCAGGTATTTTTGCCTGAATTTCCGCCATGCACCGGCTGACAGATACGACAATAACAAAACGGAAGGAACCGCATACAGTATTGAGAAAAACAGTCTGTGTCTGAACAGTGCTGCACCTGTCTCAATTTCGGATTCAGTAAAATATTTTAAAGCCAGATCAGCCGTTTCTTTACTTCTGTCGCCGGCAAACCCGAAAACAGATAAAGTTATTAGCAATAACAAATAAACGGATACTATAAGAATTATTTTTCCAGGCATTTCTAACTATTAATTTTTACTATTCTGGCGCTTTTATTCCTGCATTCTGGAAAATCTTTATTTCTCATCTTCACTTCAATCCTATACTTTCCCTTATGCCTGAAATTCTTTTCTGCATTATTGTTATTACCATCCGGGTTTCACGCAGCAGCAGCACTACGCCATATACAAGACCGCCTACAGCAATAACACCTAACAATAAGACAGTTACGAGAAAGACTGTTTGAGCAGTATGAGAACTGAATATAGACATTGCCGATCCTAAAAGAGAGACAAGCGCGACCATTGCGAATGAAGAAAGCGATAAATAAAAACAGCGTAATGCTTTCAGGAGCAGCAGGCCTCTTGTTTCAGTTATTGTAAATTCATTCACAAGCCTTTCCAGTTTTGACGGCAGTATATCCGTAACATTATCAATTTGTTTCGCGATTTCCCTTGCCCTGTCCACAGCTCTCGCGAAACGATTGCTTGTGCTCATTGCAAGCAACGCGGAAGCATTTGTAAGTACTGCCGGAGCAGCAATAAAAGTAAGCATTATAAAAGGATTATCCTGGAATCCTGCGGCTGAATTTACAGCCTGTCCTATTTCAGATGTTATCATATTATATATCAAGTCCTTTATTATGTTTCCCGATTTATTAAAATATCGTATTTAACAGCAGTTTTGCTTTAAATAATAATTTCAAGATTTTGAATTTTAAAAGATTTGAAATCCGCACAATTAATAGTATAATTGTAAATATTCCGACAATAACATATTGCAGAGTAAACAAATGAAACAGATTGCGAAACTGCTCTTTCTGAATAAATTTGCTTCAAAATATCCGGCTGCTGAAATATCATTAAATGATTTAAACAGTACGGAAACCGAAATTTACAGGCAGATAAAATCCGGATCCGTTTTTCTTAAATTCAGCAAAAAACTTGAAAACATTTATCAGTCTGAAGATTTACCTGAAAGATTAAACCGGTATTTTATAACGGGGATAATTTCCACTATTATCTATAACCTGCTTATGATCACTGATTATATAACGTTTCCTTCTCTATATCAAAAAATATTTTTAGTCCGTCTTGTCTTTCTTATTCCGGTCATGACAGCAATTCTTCTGATACCATTCGCAAAGTCATTACATAAATATTTTGATATTATAGCCGGAGTTATTGCCGGAATACTGGTTTTACAGGCAATATTGATTCTGAACATGTCCTACTTTTCCTATACAAGCTTTTACAATATCGCCTGGCTAAGCCTGATCCCTGTAATCCTTAATGTTGTAATCAGAATTAATTTTTCATACGGCCTTGTTTATTCAATTATCGTTTTTACTGTTTACTTAATGCTAAGTTATTATAAATTTTCAACTATTGATATTTTATTTAATTTCGTTCTATACTATTTCATAATCACTGTTATCAGTGTAGTCGCGAATTTCAGCGTAACAAGAAAAAAGAGAGATCAGTTTTTATATAAGCTCCTTTTCCAAATAAAATCGGTTTCTCTTGAAAAAGCCAATAAAGAATTAACCAGGCTTTCAAATACGGATGATCTTTCAGGTTTAAAAAACAGACGCTGTTTTGACAATAATATCGAACATGAATGGAAGAATGCCATAAGAGAGAAGAAGCCGATATCACTGATTTTCATAGATATTGATTATTTTAAAAAATATAATGACCATTACGGCCATCAGGCCGGAGACAGCTGTATTCGGCTTATCGCGGATGTCATCAGGCAGTACTCACGCAGGCCGCTTGACCTTTGCGCAAGATACGGAGGGGAAGAATTTGTTATATTGCTTCCCAACTTGAAAACAGACGATGCATTAAAACATGCTGAAAGAATAAGAGAAAGTGTTGCCGGTCTTAAAATACGGCACGAATATTCCGAAGCATCACATTATGTAACAATCAGTCTTGGTGTAGCCGGACTTGTCCCCGTAAAACACAGCAGCCCTGACCTGCTTATTGCGGCTGCGGATAAAGGCCTTTATAAAGCAAAAGCAAATGGAAGAAACAGAGTTGAGATACAGAATATCTAAAAAAAACAATCCGGATACTATACTATGTCACCCCGGATATGCATAAGGTTTATACTGCCCCCCGGGTTGAATTATTCTTTTCTTCCGGCTTTTCATACAGTTCAGGCGGTATAATTCTCCTGCGGCAGCGAATGTCAGAAGCATTATAGAAGAAATACTATTTATTCAATAATATTACTAATGATTAGTATTTTTTTATTGACTATATTAGTAGTTTTAAATATTGTCATGATAACATTCTGTCTTATGATTTAGTGCGGTTTTTCAACCGTACTATTTTATCAGTACATTTTATAGCAGATATTTTTCTTAAAAATCTCAATTACATAAAAAGACTTTATTTTAAAAGGAGTAAAAACATGGCCGAAATTAACTATGACAAGCTTATAGCAAGATTCCCTGACGGCGAAGTATGCCCGGCGATTATGAACAGACAAATCCCGAGTATGACTGTAATAAGCGACAAGCTTTTTCCCGGAGCTAATCACTATCAGGAAGGCGGCTGGATTTACAATATGCCTGAACCGAATCCCGGCGTTTTTGAAATGGTTCATAAAAAATATGACGAAATAGTAATGATGATAGGCAGCAATCCTGATGATCCTGAATATCTTGGCGCAGAGGTTGACTTTTATGTAGCCGGACAGCCTGTTTTATTAAATAAAACAAGAGCAATGTTTGTTCCCAAAGGAATTCCTCACGGCCCGATGCATTACAAAAAATTTGTTGATCAGTGGCCGCATATTAAACCTCATTTAATGAGCGGACTTATGCTGAATGTAGGCAATCTGATGGATGCATGGGGAGACAGCGGAGTTGCAGAAGCCAAAAAAGAATTTCCCGTAAAAGATCCGAACGATACCAAAGATTACTCATTATTCTCACCTAAAGAGAATACTTATGATGTTTTCCAGGGGCTGAAGAACCGCAAGACTATTACATTAATGAGCAGCGACCAGGTTCCTGAAGCATACTCTTTCATGAAACTGACATGGGTAACAGGTATTCCGGAAACAGATCATAGAGAACATGCCCATGATTATGATGAGCTGCTGATAAATCTTGGCGGGAATCCGTTCAGCCCTCATGATCTCGGAGCAGACATTGAGTTTGAGATGGGAGGAAAGACATACGAGCTGAATTCAACTTCATCAGTATGGCTTCCAAAAGGCGTTAAAATTGACAAGATGAAATGGAAAAATTTCAGACATCCTCATATTGAGCTTTCTATTATTATGAATTGCGGCGACAAAAGAAAAATATGGGGTGATGATATATAAATATATCTGAAACCGGATAGAATTAAAAAGGACCTGCTTATACAGGTCCTTTTTTTATTTGATTCAGAATAATGAATATTTATAACAGGCTATTTCCCTCCGGGAAATTTTTTGATCCCCTCCCCCACAGGAAAAGACATCATAAAAAACAGCTGCTTTTTAACATTGCGAACAACAAGCGGGCCCTGTTCCACATTCGGCGGGATATATACTCCGAAACCTTTTGTAATAATGTGTTTCTCCCCTCCGATCCACAGCTCCGCTTCAGCTGCAAGATCTGTAATGCTGTCATAGTTCAAAGAGGTAAGATTTATTATCGTTCCATGTGACGAAGCATGCGGATCCATTATCTGAATACCTGACTTTGATGTATCTCCCGGCAGAATAGAGAACGTATCACAGCCTAACTCACAGCCGGGTATAATCTTTTCATCAATACAGGCTATGTGTCTGAAAAATTCCGGATTAATCTCCATCATAAAATCCGGTCTTTTTATATCTTTCTGATCACCGGCAAAAACAAAATACTTCAGGCTTTCCTTAGTATTTTTTTTCGGAGCGCCCGGCCTGGGAAGGTCGGTAGTATGCTTCGCATCCTCTTCATGCACTTCTTTTTCACGCGTATACATTCCAGGTGCGAATGTCCAGTGCCACACCGGTTTATCCGTAACGCGGCCGCCTGCCGGCTTTGTGGGCATGTGCATCATGCCCGCGGGAATATACGCAACCCAGCTTTTATCAAGCATAACTTCTTCATCACCCATTATCATACCCATAGAGCTTGTATCTTCAGGGTCATCCAGATTTGTCCCCCACCATGAAAGTATTTCAGGTACGTCATGAACATGCGGGAACATGGGCGCATTCGGAGTTGTACGCTTTGCGAGTTCATCCGGAGTAATCTGACCAGGATAGGAAGAAGGCCATATCCATGCAGACTCATTGTAATATGCACCCGGTATAATATCCTCATCGACCCAGAGAATATGCTCCATTTTTATGCGAAGTCCGTCAGCTGCCAGCATATCCCTTTCCTCCGGTTTGGGCCCGGGCAGCAAATGCCTTTTGTGCAGGGTTGTACAAATATACTTTTCGTAATCCGCCATATCATCTCCTTTGATACTGTGTTTAAAAAGCCGCATGATGCAGAATACATGCTGATAAGAATATCAATCGATTCAACAGAAATTACATTATGATTAAAACACGTAAGCAGAAATTTTGTTCTGTATTTTTTTGAATTGAAAGGTGAAACCTTTTTACTGCAGGTAAGATATTCATCAGTACACAATATGTCAATAAAATTAAGCTGCAGTATTTGTCATATAGCGGAACACAGTAATTACTTTATTAACTCCCGTAAAATTTATTATTTTACCTTAAAAAATGCTTTTTACATGGCAGCAACATTTTTACTTTAACCGGCATCATTTTAATGTATACAGGCTTCTTTTTCAGTATGGAGGCATGCCTGTCCAGTATGACGGTACTCTCTTCCGGTATGACGGCATCATTTTTAGTATGGCTGCATACCCGTGTAGTATGAAGGCTGCTTTCAGAATAAATATTATATTGAAAGCACTGCTTTACATGCAGAACCGCTGGAGATAAAAAACATACGGCTGCCTGTGAAGATATAGTGTCATACGATATAGAATTAATGAATCCTGCAATGATCAAAAATACTGTTTTTTCATACGATTGAAAACCATTTGACTATTTGAAGCATTTCTATTGTTCTGCATTATGTTAAATTCAAAGCAGCAGTTGATGACATTTTTATACTCATAAAAAGTGACTATTCAGCTGTTATCTATATTATGCATGAAAACTGCTTCGCAGGAAGGAATAATTACCATAAAAATAATAATCCGGCAGGCACCTCTTTGAGCCGGTATTGAAAACGAATCGGATAATATTACCTGATATTCGAAACAAGCTTAACTTTCAGGAGATTTACAAAATGCTTACGACAAATAATATACTGGACTTGATTGGAAATACACCTTTGGTGCGTCTGAAAAAAGAAAATATCTTTGTTAAAGCGGAATACCTTAATCCCAGCGGAAGCATAAAAGACAGGGTCGCGCTCGCAATGATTGAAGGAGCTGAACGCGAAGGGCTGCTTAACAAAGATTCGATAATTGTAGAACCCACAAGCGGAAACACGGGAATAGGACTCGCTCTTATCTGCCAGCTGAAAGATTACAAAGTTCACCTTGTAATGCCTGAAAACATGTCGGATGAACGCAAACGACTCATACGCGCTTTCGGAGCCGAGATTACTTTTACACCTGCGGAAGAATCACTGCCTGGAACTGTAAGGGTTGCATATGAGATGGCGGCAAAAGACAAGCGTATTTATGTCCCGAATCAGTTTTCAAATCCTCATAATGCGAGAGCTCATTACGAGGAAACCGCGCATGAACTATGGCGCCAGATGACAGGTGAGGTTGACTGCTTTGTAGCAGGCATCGGCAGCGGCGGCACGCTTCAGGGAATCGGAAAATTTCTGAAGGAGCACAATCCTGATGTAAAGATATTCGCTGTTGAGCCTAAAAACGTGTCTGCTCTTCTGGGACATGAACCCGGACTTCATCAGATACAGGGAATTGGCGACGGGTTTGTTCCTGACATTCTTGATGTATCGCTTGTCGATGATGTAATAGAGGTTACAGATGACGATGCGATCAACACTACAAGAGAACTCAACAGGCATTTCGGGCTTCTGGCAGGAACAAGCTCCGGAGCAAATGTCTGGGCTGCGAGAAAAGCAGCAAAAAAGATCAGGGGAAATATCGCTACTGTGCTGCCGGACAGAGCTGAGCGGTATTTTTCCACTGCTTTGCTTTAATATTTCAAAAGCCCGGGTATCTGTTCCTTATTAAAAGTATATTCAGATTTCATGACCCGGAAATTCAAATCCGGGTCATGAATTGATTTGCATTCTTTTGCTGAATACTGCCGGATCATTGGGATCAGGTAAGCCTTAAAAATCTGTTAAAATCAACTATAATCACGACGCGGGAATACATTCTTGTATGCAGGCCTTATAATTCTACGGGCGTCAAATGTGAGTTCCTCAAGCCTGTGGGCACACCAGCCTGCAATCCGCGACATTGCAAATAAGGGAGTGTATAAAGCGGGTTTAAGGCCAATGCAGCTGTATACAAAACCTGAGTAAAAATCCACGTTCGCACACACTCTTTTCGCGGCTTTTGAACCTTTATATTCCTGAAAAATCGCAGGTGCAAGATTTTCGATCATTGAATATAATTCAAACTCCTCAAGCCTGTTCTTTTCAATTGCAAGTTCCCTTGCCATTTTTTTAAGAAGTAACGCGCGCGGATCGGAAATTGTATATACGGCATGACCAATACCGTAGATTTTACCGGACCTGTCATTTGCCTTTTTATTAAGTATTTTATACAGATAATTCGAGACTTGTTTTTCACTGTCCCACCGTTTGACATTTTGTTTTATATCCTCCATCATACCCAGAACCTGATGATTAGCCCCTCCGTGCAGCGGTCCTTTCAGTGAAGCAATTGCCGACGCTACAGCCGAATATGTATCGGTACCTGTTGAACTGGTAACCCTGATTGTAAATGTCGAATTGTTTCCGCCTCCATGCTCCGCGTGAAGAATCAGTGAAAGATCAAGTATGTCAGCTTCCAGCCTGGTGTATTTATCCTGCCCCTTAAGCATGAGCAGAAAATTTTCCGCTGTACCAAGTGAGGCATCAGGATGCCTTAATGACAGCGTTTTATGTTCAAACGCGTGTCTCATAGCGCGGTACGAATAAGCAATTATAATAGGAAACTTGGCAATCAGATTTAATGACTGTTCAACAAGATTCGGAACTGATGTATCATCCGCTTTACTGTCAAGAGCATATAATCCCAGCACTGAACGGGCCAGAATATTCATGATATCAGTTCCCTTTAAATTAAGGATCATGTTATTTGTAAAATCATCCGGAAGCACTCGCAATGTTCCCAGATATTCTCTGAATTTTAACAAACCGGCTTTATTCGGCAGTTTGCCTGAAATTAAAAGATATACTACCTCTTCAAAAGCATGTTTTTTAAAAGCAAGAGCATTCTTTACGATATCTTCAACGTCAATTCCGCGGTAAATCAGTTTTCCTTCTACGGGAATCAGCTTATTGCCGTTTTTTTTGTAGCCGATAACATCACCAATATTAGTAAGCCCTACCAGTACACCTGTATGATCAGCATTGCGGAGTCCCCGCTTGACATTATATTTTTCAAATACTCCGGGATCAAACTGAGACGCCTCTATTACGCTTTTCGATAAATAAGATATCAGATTATTCCTGCTCTTCCCGGTATTATTTTTTATTTGTTTTCTTCTCATATTTTTACTTCTGATGTGTATCAGAATACTTTTTTAACCTTATTAGTTTAATGACCAGAAATAATCAATAGCTGAATATTTCTATTTAGTACATTTTTTGAAATAACGGATTAATATGCAGACGGGTGTTAATAAATGCAAGATGTTTTAGGGATTTGATTATTATATTTCTGTAAAATTAAACGGAATAGAAAATTACGGGTTTTAAACTTGTCATTATCAGGAAACAACAACTCTGTTCCGCCCTGCGTCTTTTGCTTTGTAAAGGCAGCTGTCCGCTGCTTTAATGATATCCCCGGGGTCATTCATATTATCCGCATAGGAGCTTACACCGAGACTGATGGTAACCAGAATCCCTTCAATTTCCTTTACCTGAGTTTCTACCAGTAAACGCAGTTTTTCAGCGACCTTTCCCGCGTTTTCAGGTAAAGTTTCAGACAGAATTATCGCTATCTCCTCTCCGCCGTATCTGCATGGAAAATCGCTTGAACGGACATTATCGTTTATAATGCCGGCAACTGTCTGAAGAACGGAATCTCCTTTCTGATGTCCGTAAGTATCGTTTACTTCTTTAAAATGATCAATATCAATCATGATCAGACCAAGAGGACGCCTGTAGCGCTTTCTTCTTTTCCACTCATCAGCCAGCTTTTTTTCAAAGCTGCGTCTGTTGTACAAACCGGTAAGAGTATCACGATAAGCCAGATCGGATAAATTTCTTTTTTTCGCGCTGAAAAGCCTTTTTATTTCTGAAAACCTTTCTTTTAAAAGCGGGTCATGAACTTCCCTCATAAGCTCATTGATACGGTTTTCAAGTATAATGCTGTCCTCAGGGGAAATTGTTTCCTCCATAACATCCACTCCGACACGTGTCATTGTAAACTGCAGCTCAATCCTTCCAATCCGGAGACTGTCTTTACTGTTAAGCCGGGCTGAGCTGATTTTACTGCCGTTCAGAAAAATTCCGTTAGTACTGTTTAAATCTTCAATGATAAATGTGTCCTGGTCCCAGGAGAGCCTGGCATGGGTTCTTGAAACTGTTGTATCTGTAATAAAAATATCATTATCCGGGTTCCTGCCGATCGTATATGTTTCACCTGAACGCAGGCGGAATCTACGTTTTCCTGTGTTTAAATAATAGTTAAATTTCATGAATAAATACTAAGCTGCCTTTTCTTTTTCAGTATAAAATCTTTCACTCTGAAAGCTAACCCGGAAGAACATTAAGTTAATATTTTACATAACATTAAATATTTTCAAGTATGGAATCGGCAATTCTGATTCCGTCAACAGCCGAACTCACAATTCCCCCTGCGTAACCGGCACCTTCTCCTGCGGGATACAGCCTGTCAATACTTACAGACTGAAAGTCTTTACGCCTCAAGATGCGGACAGGCGATGAAGTCCGGGTTTCAGCTCCAATCAGCAGTGCATCTTCTGAAAGAAAGCCTTTCATCCTTCTGTCAAATACCTGTAAAGCCTGCTTTAACTCATCAGTAATCCATGCGGGAAGATAAGCGGCAATACTATTTGCTTTAACCTGAGGTAAGTAGCTGGACTCAGGCAGTCCTGCGTCAACTTTGCCCTGCAGAAAAGAGGTCACTCTTTGCGCGGGAGAAACAAAACCGCCGCCGCCTGCACTGAATGCTTTTTCTTCAATGTTTCGCCTGAATTCTATTCCGCTTAATACGTCTCCGGGAAAATCATCAGGGTTTACCGTAACTACAAGCGCGGAATTTGAAAAAGGAGAGTCGCGCTTTGAATTGCTCATGCCGTTAACACAAAGCAAATTCTCTTCAGAGGAAGCATTTACGACCTGTCCTCCGGGGCACATACAGAAAGAATATACCCCCCTGCCGGTTTTTTTATTGCTGAATGTAAGTACATATTCAGCGGGAGGCAGGCTGTTTTTAAATTTTGAATTTCCGTACTGTATGCCGTTTATGAGCCCTGAAGGATGTTCAATACGTACACCTGCGGCAAACCCTTTTTTTTCAAGTGCTATATCATTCGAATTAAGCATCTTAAACACATCGCCCGCGGAATGGCCTGTTGCAAGCACAACCGCTCTTCCGGCATACTCTTTTCCTGATTCAGTCCTGACTCCTTTTACTGCTGCGCGCTCAGTAATGAACTCAACTGCCTTTTCATTAAAGACAATCTGTGATCCGTTTTGAGCTATTGTGTTCCTGATATTTCTGATAATTTGTCCAAGCCTGTCTGTACCGACGTGGGGCTTTGCTTCGTACGAAACAGATTCATCAGCTCCATGCCTGATAAGCTCTCCGAAGAACCAGCGCGACTCAGGCCGCTTTGTACGCGCAGTCAGTTTACCGTCCGAATACGTACCCGCTCCTCCCTCGCCGAAAAGCACGTTGCTCTCTGTGTTGAGAACTCCCTGTTTTTCAAGCAAGGCGATATCCTTCACGCGCTCTTCAACAGGCTGTCCTCTTTCAAGCACAATTACATTTATTCCGGATTCAATCAGCCTCAGAGCGCAGAAAAGACCAGCGGGCCCTGCACCGACTATGATAACAGGCTCGCTGCTGTTGCGCTTTTTTATAACCGGTTCTTCAGGTTCCTCATAAACACTTAGATTATTCTTTTTAAGCAGGCTGCCAGCCTGATCATCCCGCACATCGGCAATTACTCTGTATCTGTATACAATGTTTCCCTTGTCCCTCGCATCAAGCGACTTTCTCGCAATACATATTTCATCGGCATTAATATTATAATTCTTCTTCAGTATAAAAGGTATTAAATCTTCACTCTGATCAGGATTAAGGGTAATGTCTTCAATCAGCAGTTTCATAAATTATTGATACGTATTTAATATTTTATGTTATCTTTATTTAAAGACTGTTTTTTTACAAATCAATTAAAAAATAAATTTGACTCTATTTAATAATTCAAACATATTCCAATCAACAGTTAATTGCAGACATATACTTCCGGGCCTGCTGTATTCCGCGGTTTTTAATGAAAAATCAATGCATATGACCTGTACAGTAAATATCTGAAAAGGACGGTATCCCTGAAAATTATGAACGACCTGGAAAAAGCTGTAAATCTTTTAAAGACGGAAAATTATACATGTGTACTGGTGAAAAAAGACAGTACCTATACCAGCATAAAAGACGGGATATCGCCTGTAATTGATTTTATTGATTCAGGCATAGACCTGAAAGGATATTCTGCCGCCGATAAAATTGTAGGTAAAGCGGCAGCTATGCTCTTTGTTTTAACCGGAGTAAAAGAAGTATTCGGGTCTGTCATGAGCACAAAGGCGGAAAGCATACTGTCTCAATACGGTATTGAATATTCAAATGACATTCTTGCTGAATATATTATAAACCGCCAGGGCACAGGCCCCTGCCCCATGGAAAAAGCTGTGAAAGATATTGATGATCCGGCCTCCGCTCTCAAGGCTGTCAGGCAGACATTAAAAGAACTTCAAAAGACACAAAAATAAACCTTTAGCAGAATATTAATATTGCAAATGTCATGAAAAAAACCGCAGAAGCATTTGCTGAAATACCTTTCGGAGTTATTTATTAATTATTCAACTTGACAAATGGAATAAAAAAATATCAGCTTAAATCAGGCAATTATTTAAAAATCAAAATTTCAGCAGGATAGATTATCCGCTTCCCGGTGAAAAAAAAATAAAATACTTCTTTAAACTCCCTCCAGTAAACTCTATTCTGTTGATATTAACAAAGAGGAGGTATAATATGAAACCCTTTCGTTTACTGCCTTTATTACTGCTTCTGTTAAGTACACTGCTCACATGTTCTGCTGACAATATCACAAAAGTTACTGTCATGATCAGCAAAAACGGACACGCTGTTATTGATCAGCAGAAACTTCCGCTCATAGACAGAATACTTAACATTTTCAGTTCTGAGGTATACGCGCAGACTTATTATGAACCCGGAGATACAACGCAATTTCTATTATGGGCTTTTGCGGATGACTGGGAGGAAGAAACTTATGTTGTTGCTGACGGTAACGCATCTTCAATAAGTATTGAAGTGCCTTCAGGCCCGGACAGATACATTTTTCTTTATTCTTTTGGAACTTACGATGTTAATTACATTGGAAGTACCCAGGTGGACCTTCCTGGCGGCGAAGTAACTGTACAATTGAATATGTATCCATGTATTTATGATATTGATACTCCGGATTATACTTTAGGTAATACATATGCAGAATTTACCTGGTCATCCGACCCTACAATTTCTGAAACCTATTCAAATATGAATGTTTACAGATCCTGCATGACCTGTTCAGATGATTCTTTTTATCAAATAGGTGAGTTTATTCCGATAACTAATGGATTCTTTACAGATGGGGAAATAAGCGGTACAGACTATTACTACTATATCTTTATCTTTCAGATAGACGCAGGCGCCGCAGACAGTCTGCCGATACCCGCTAATTTTACAGCTATGTCTGATGAAATGCTATATCTCTTTGAAGACGGTTCGATTTCATACTGGCTGATGTAATTATATTCACATTAACTCAAAAACAGGTAAATGAAAATGAAAAAGATAAATCTATTTATATTCTTATTCACCCTGTGCTTCATGATATCTTCAGTCAGTGCCTTCGCAAAGATCACGGTTACTTCAGTTAAAGGCCAGGCCAAATACAAGACAGGCCGCAGCTGGGTTGCCCTGAAATCAGGAATTACACTACAGAAAGGCACAAAGATAAGCACAGGGATCAGGTCAGAGGTAATACTCAATATTAACAATAATACAGTTACTATAAAACAGATGAGTATGATGAAAATTGAAGATAACCTTCTGAATTCATCTGAATCTAAAACCGCAATCGGCCTGAAACGCGGCGGAATTAGAGCAAGAATTTCCAGAATTCAGAAGCTTAAAACAGATTTCAAAATTACTACCCCTGTTGCCACATCAAGCGTAAGAGGGACGGAAGAGGATGTATCTTACGGCCCGGGTTCAGGCATGATTGTTAAGGTAATTGAAGGGGAAATCCTCGCGCGGAATAATCTCGGTTCCAGCAATTTAATAAAAGGAAAGCTGGAATACAGGCAGGACAATGACAGCTCTACGCCCAGGGACGTTAACGCGTCAAGGCAGGAAGCTTCAAGGGGAACTGTTACCAATAAGCTGACTCAGGAGGAGAAGGAATATCTGGAAGACATGTCCGACATCAACGAAGTTACTGACCAGATCGGGGACATTGAACAGACTATCTTTGAAACGCCCTCCTATTATGATTATGGTTCGGGCAACATACATGTAGTTCCTGTTTTTCCTTAAAATTGATGAGGTGACAACAATGAAAAAAATACTATTTATTGTTATTGTATTATTAATTTCCACAGGTGTTTTTTCCCAGCAGAGACAGACAGGCGATGAAGTGGATTTTCTGAATACTGTGGAGCAAAAAAGTACTGTTACTGTCAGGGACGCGGAAATTCTCTTCAAAATGGTAATGAAGGCCGATTTCCCGGCCTCCAAAAAAGAAGTAAAAAAAGATGATCCTGTAAAAAAAGGATATGTCGCACTCGCGGTCGCGGATAATATAGGCCTGAATGACTCCCTGCTATACAAATTCTTTAAATCCGGGCGCTATGCTTTCCGCACTTGCGTTGCGCATAAACTGTTAAACCCTGACGCGAGCGAAAACGACATGATGAGCGGTGAAGAGCTTATTGAGTTCCTGCGGCTTGCCTCGGAATACAAAGAAGGAGCCGCGAAATGAAACGTATACTAATACTGACCGCCCTGTTTGCTATATTTTTTCAGGTGCAGCTTTACAGCCAGCAGAAAGACGCTCCCAGTGAAGAGATTAAAACACAGTCACAGGCCTATGATGAAGACATGGAATCCGCTGTTAAACCCAAAGCTTTTCCTGCAAATCATATTCAGTTCGGTGGATGGATAACGCCGATGGCCTTTTATCAGTGGGATAAATATCAAAAGCTTGCAGTCAATTCAATTGACCTCAGGCTGTGGCTAAAGGCATATATTAAAAACAATATCTTTGTTTACGCGCGTGCCAAAGACCTTTATACGGGAATTCTGAAAGATGAAGGATACGGAGATATAGACAAGCATAACAATCTTATTGAGCTTGATATGCTTTACGCCGGTTACTCAACAATGAACAGAAGCGTGAGCATTGCCGCAGGAAGAAAATTCTACAGAATCGGGACAGGCCTTGTGCTTAACGGAAGAGGTGACGGCGCGCAGGTGAATTACTATTCACGCTTCATTAATGTCTCCATGCTTGGAATGTATACAGGCCTGCTGGCTGAAGAGCTCAATCCGTACGGGCTGAGTTCAAAAGACTTTTCCGACGGAGCAAGACGCGCGTTTACCGGAGCGACCGCTTTCAGAACAATCCTGAACCAGACAGTGTACGCTTTTGCCCTTGCTCAGTTCGACCTGCAGAAGGACGCGGAAGATTCTAAAACAAAATATGATTCCCGGTACTGGGGTATAGGTTCAAAAGGCATGATAAGCGAAAACCTTTCATATTATGCAGAAGCAGTTTATGAAACAGGAAAGTCTTACGATACATCAGGAGGCAAAAGCAGCATCTCCGCTTTTGCCTTAAATTCGGAGATTGATTATTATCCGGACATGAAAATGAACCCGACTGTTATTTTCCAGTATGCTATGGGATCAGGGGACAAAGACAGAAACGGAGCTTCACCGGACGGCAACGTTTCAGATAAAGATACCGGATTTATTTACTTCGGTACATTTTCCGGCGGTTACGCGCTCAGGCCGTATCTAACGAATCTGCATATTCTGAGAGGCGGATTCTCAATAGCGCCGATGACTGACTCCGGAAAACTTTACCTTAAACGCATGTACATTATTTTTAAATACTCAATGTACCTGAAACATAAGAAGGGAAATTCACTTGCCGACGGCGGCGCATCAGAGGAAAAAATATTCGCGGGCCATGGTATTGACCTGGCATTCAAATGGAATATTTATTCCGACCTTTCCGTATTTGTTAACGGTGCCGCTTTTATTCCGGGATCTGCCTATGCGTCAGGTACGGATTATAAGCGTTATTTTGTTTTTACGGGTGTTAATACAGCTTTTTAATTTTTTGTGTAACTATTCATCTATAGCGGAGCGGTTTTTGCGTAAAAATCCAAATAACTGAGAAGTTACTTTCTGCCGGATTAAAGATATATAAACAATAAATCCTCCGAATACTGACTCCGGAGGATTTATTATATAATAATATATAGTTAAAACAGATGGCTCTTCAGGAAATAAGGTGGAAAAGTAAGAGGTATAATGGATTATTAGTCACATGGAAGAGACATTAGAAGAATTTTATAACG
>JAFGDQ010000060.1 GCA_016932015.1 Spirochaetota bacterium
CGTTATAAAATTCTTCTAATGTCTCTTCCATGTGACTAATAATCCATTATACCTCTTACTTTTCCACCTTATTTCCTGAAGAGCCATAAAATATAATACCAAAAGTCAGACAGTATCCTGATTATTGTTAAGCACTTTTTTAACAGTTCCTGAAAGTTTACTCAATGTAATTGGCTTAAGAATAAATTCTTTAATACCGATTTCCTTTGCCTTTTCCTCGGAAATATGTTCATTATACCCTGAACACAAAATAATCCTGACATTACTTCGAATTGAGATAAGTTCTTCGGCAAATTTTGCGCCTGTCAAGCCGGGCATGGTCATATCAATAATAACAAGATCAAATCCATCAGGGTCACTACGGAAAATTTCCAGAGCTTCCGTACTGCTTGTCATCGTTACGACAGAATAGCCCAGGCTTCCCAGTATTTCAGCTCCCATTTTTGTAATTATGGGCTCATCGTCCACATAAAGAATACGCCCGCTGCCCTTTTCAAGAGAATATTCAGCCTCAATGATTGAGTTTTTATCTTCCGACTTTATCCTGGGTAAAAATATGGTAAAGACAGTCCCTTCATCCATATTACTGGAAACCTTTATTGTCCCGTTATGGCTTTTAATGATACCGTGAATTACAGACAGTCCGAGCCCGGTACCCTGCCCTGTCTTTTTCGTTGTGAAATACGGTTCAAATATTTTATCAATAATTTCCGGAGGGATTCCTTTTCCCGTATCCCTGACGGACAGTTTAAAATAACTGCCTGGCATAATATCTCCTGTTTTCTCCGCCTCTTTTTCATCTACTTCATCATCATGAAGCTCAACTTCAATAATACCCCCGGCCTCATCCATCGCGTGAGCAGCGTTAGTGCAGAGATTTATAATGATCTGATTCAGCTGAGTAGGGTCAGACATTACCAGACCAGAAGCGGCAATGTTCTGTTTAATTTCAATAGTTGAAGGAATTACCGAACGCAGCATCTTTAAAGACTCTTTTATAATTATTGTGATATTAATAGGGGAATATTTCACTTCTGCCATTCTGCTGAATGTTAGAATCTGTTTTACAAGATCTTTCGCCCTGTTGCCCGCGGTAAGAACTTCTTTAAGGTGTCCGTTGACCTGCAAATTGTCCGATACAGTATTCATTGCCAGTTCTGCATATCCGATAATTACTGCAAGTATATTATTAAAGTCGTGGGCTATACCTCCGGCCAGGGTTCCTATTGCCTCCATTTTCTGAGCCTGAACCAGTTTTGTTTCAAGCTGCGCTTTTTCCTCTTCCGTTTTTCTAATGTCTGTGATATCTTTTATAAGTCCGACTACAAACTTATTTCCTTTTTTGTCAGTATACCTGGCCTTTTTAGTTACCAGATTATGTACATCCCCGTCTTTAAGAATGTATGTTTCTTCATTAATATCCGTATTTCCGGTTAACAAAATATATTCATCCTTTTTCCTGAAAATATCCGCCTGCTCCTTATTCAAAAATTCATAAGCTGTTTTCCCCAGAATATTTTCCCGGGTATTACCCAGAAAACCGCACATAGCGTCATTTACCAGTACCCATCGCAGCTCACTGTCCTTGACAAAAACAGGCTCAGGAACACTATTGATTATTTCATTAAGATAATTACTTGTTTCTGCAAGGTTTTCTTCAGCCTGCTTTCTGTCATTTATATCCGCAATAAATCCTTCAATATATGATGAACCGCCGTTATCTTCATGTACAAGTCTCGCACTGACAAACGCCCATATTTCGGAGCCGTCTTTCTTTCGTAATTTAATTTCAAAACCTGAAATGAATCCCTCTTCACGAAGAGTGTTTACAAAAAAATTCCTGTCTTCAGGCCTTACATAAAGATCGGTACTGATATTTTTTATACTTTGCATAAGGTCTTCCGGAGAATCATAGCCCAGTATCGCAGCAATAGAAGGATTGGCATTTATAAAACGCCCGTTAAGTGAAGTCCGGAAAAGGCCCTCAAGCGCGTTTTCATATATAAGCCTGTATTTTTCCTCACTGCCTGCCAGAGTTTCCATCACTCTTTTCAGTTTTCCTGTCATCTGGTTAAAAGTGCTTCCAAGCACGCCAATCTCATCTTTCGAATCAACCCTGACTTTCTGATCAAGATCCCCGTCAATTATCTTCTCGGCCACTGCTGTCATTTGACGCACCGGATGGATAATATTCCATGAAACAAAAACAGCTGACATCATAACCAAAATACCGATAATACTTCCCCCAAGGATCATAACACGAATCATCCGAGCTCTGCCTCTTTCCAGAACAGTCCAATAAACTTCAAGCTCATCTTCATAAACGCTTGTACCGATTATCCAGTCCCATGGTTTGTAATAAACCAGACGGGCTATCTTCCACCTGGGCTCATTTTCCCCGGGATTCTGCCATCTATAGCGGATAGTAGCCATTTCACCGGGATTCAGCATTATGCTTTTTTCTATTATTTCCTGTATAACATATCTTCCATCGCTGTCCCGTTCCATCCATACATCTTCTCCGTCACGTTCACCTTTAAAGGAAATAATATAATGTCCCCTGTCCTTACCTTTTCCTCCAAGGACATAAACATATCCTGTTTTTCCGACGCTTGTTCTGTATATTGTCTCTTTAAGCCGTGAGATAACATTCTCCTGTTCAACTCCGACATAAAGCATTCCCACAAGTTTACCTGAAGCATCCGTTACCGGTTCATACGCGGTCAGGTACCACGCGTTAACGACACAGGCCCGTCCATGATAAGTATTGCCGTTCAGTATTTCCGAAACAACCGGGTTGGGAGTCCCGTCAGGATTCTCTGCGGGAATATATGTACCGATTGCTCTTTGCCCTCCGGCACTCTTCACAGTTGTTGCAATCCGCAGCATATCCCCTTTTCTATTCATCCGCTGAAAAAGGGTTGCCGTTTCACCGACAAGCCGTGTTACTTCATCAACAACCGGTGCATTAACAGCCATGCTTATGATTTTTTCAAACGGTCTGTTCCCAACGTAAAATTTCCTTAAATTCACAACAGAAGGCTGATTCGTGAACTGATTAACCGCAGTCCATTCCATGGTTTCATCGGATAATCTTACCTTTCCTGAGGCAGAAAGAATATGCCTTGCCACTTTGAGGTTGCTATTCACTTTTTCCTGGACAGCTTCATTAGTGGATTTGACAAGGTTCCACACACCTCGGGTTATATGGTCAAGGTCTGCGTTTATAAGCGCATTAACTTCATCCTGAGCAAGTTTGTTGTAATGCCCGCTCTGCCATACGGCGAGTATTACCATTGCTGTCCCGGTTATCACAACACAGGCTAATCCCATAAAAGAAATTTTTACATCCAGTCTCCTCCCATTTAATATATTTCGAAAAGGCTTGATTAATCTGTCTTTGAATAACCTTATTTTTTTCAGAAACAGTGCAATAATCATATTACTCACATAGTAAAAAATTTAGTAATTGAAAAATCCGATACGCAGGCTTAATGTTTTTAAATTATACTACACTGCTGATAAATTTTAAAGTATAAATATATTATTCATCCGTAATTATTTAGTGTGAATATACATTATGTTTTCTATTATACAGGGATTGCCAAATTATCATACAGACTTGCAAAGTTCCGCAACTTTCAATGCAACTCTATCGCAAATATTTCTGCATTTACGGATTCCTCCTTTTCTGAAGAAGATCTGTACTTCAGTTTTACTACTGAAAGGCATTCCTGTTAATTCACCGCACATATGTGTATTAAAAGTTTTCCCGAACCAGTCAACAAGCATATTCCCGAGATTTATTGAACGATGAAAGCTGTTTACTTCATTTCCAAGCCACTCATTTCCCTTATCCATCATATTTATCATATGGATCACCCGCAGATAGCTGTTTTCAATTTCACCTTTCCGTAATCCTACTACCATAACTCCTGCGGCAAGCGCACTGCAGGTTTTTCCGGCAAAACAGGTTCCCCCTATAAAACCCTGAGAGGCTTTTAAAATCTGCGGATTTTTTATACCTGAATTATTGAAAACCTCAGCAGCACAATGGAACTTACTATCGCGAAAAATATTCAGTACTGCCTTATCTGTTTCCGTAAGCGTTATTTTACCCGATTTATTAATCCTGATAACACTTTCAGGGGAGCATGCTATTGCCTTTATACAGGATCGCATACCGTTTTTATTTTCTGCGCAGCTTAAAAAACCATTATGATAATGAAAACTTTTCATAAATTCCTTCCCTGCTGAAACTACTCTGCTTACATCAGAGTTCCTCAGGCCTAAATAAATAATACCCGCAGTAACAGCTCCGCATTCAGCGCCGGAGTTTCCGATCCCGCCTGAAAGGCTGCCGGCCAGTTTTATGATATCATCGTCTGAGCTTCCGTCAGCATTCAGCAGTGTTTTCATTACACTTGGCGCGCAATGCCCCATCCTGAGCATATAATTTACCGCTGAAAGTTTCGTGCTGTTCAGATATGACAGGACTCCTGTGCCTGTGAGAGCTGCTGAAAGAATTCCAAGCCCGGTATATTTTAAAAATTTGCCCCTGCTGACCTTAATGGAATTTCCGGCAGATTCACCTGTTTTTTTTCGACTCATAAGTTCTCCTTTTTAACTTTTCTTACTATATTAACAGAAGATCTAATAAAAGTCTTTCAATCCGATAAGATTGAAAAAACAAGGCTCAGGATTATAATATTTTTTTTCTGTAGCCGGAGGGAGTTACTTTTTCAAAGCGTTTGAAAGCTGAAATAAAAGTGGTATTTGAATTAAAGCCCGCTTCCAGGCCTATGGCAAGAATATTAAGGTGACTGTATTCTTCGCTTGTTAACATTTTTTTTGATTCTTCAACACGATACCGATTGATAAAATCAAAGAAATTTTTATTCAGCTTTTCATTGATTATCTGTGATAAATGATGTGGAGATACCTCCAACCTGGAGGCCAAAGCAGGAAGCTTTAATTCATTATCAAGATATAATTTTTCATTTTCCATTAAATCGATTAATCTTTTCAGGATATCATTGCTTCTTTCGTCAGTCAATGTTGATTTCCCGTATTTTTTTCTGTCGATACTCCATCTGTCCATTAGTGATAAGGTAATACCGGAAAAAATTTCAGGCTGTTTCAATCCCATATACCCCATGAAATAAACGAAAAAGGACAGGAGAATGCACATCATACCCCAGGTATAATAGCCGTTATCCAGAAACTGAGCAATTATGGAAAAAATCAAAATAACTGCATATATAATAATTATACCCTGAAGCCAGCGGAGATTGACGGAATGAAGGCTGGAAAAAAAATTTCTGATATTTTTCCTGTACTGTTTTATTTTAAGGAAAGAAAGAATTAAAAAAGACATCATCACAAAAATAATAAGATAAGTCATGCTCTGGGCAAAAGACCCGGTCAATGCTGTCTGCTCCTTTTTATCCAGTCCGGTATCTGCCAGCATATAATGATTTAAAATATAGCCTGCGATTAGAAGAATGAAAGGAACAAAACAAATAAAATGCCCGGCCCGGAATTTTACTTCAGGATCTGTCAGGGCCGTAGTGTAGAAAAATATCAGCGGTGAAACAATCAGGAATATGTGCTGAACAGCAATGCACAGAAAGCAGATATCAGTCAGTTCTTCAGGCCTGAAAAGAAAGGAAAATATAACAAAAGTAAACAGGATGGTTTTGATACCCAGAATCCTGTTCGCGCGGGCGTTACCGCGCCTGGCTGTCAGTAATATTAAACTTAAAATTACGCCTTGCGCTGTCCCGATATAAAGGATAATGTCGATCATGATTATAATCTCTGAATGAAGCAAAATTAAAAAATGATCAGCTCTTTTGATGTAACTTACAGGATATTTTTTCTAAAGGAAGTCAAATGGATTTTTCCGGATGGTTTCATTTTTACTGAACAACTCCGGGCGGAAAAATCCCGGAAATTATTTTAATAAAACAGGGCTTCAAATAATCATAAAATGCTTGTTGACTTTAACAAAAAATAATGCATTTTTAACTTAATAGTTATTTACGAAATGAATTTTTTTTACGGGAGGATAATAAAAAATGGATTTAGTTCAGGCAATAAAAGAGAGAAAAAGCATCAGAGCATTTAAACCGGACCAGGTGCACCGGGAAACGATAAAGGAAATTCTGGAGCTGGCAATGCGCGCACCTTCATGGGCAAATACCCAGCCATGGGAATTCGCGGTAGCAACAGGAGAAAAGCTTAAAACTATACAGGAAGCATTTATAAAACGCGGCGGAGCCGCAATGCAGAACTCGCAGTCTGAAGTGCCGCGGCCCTATGAATTCCCGGAACCGTATATTACGCGTATTCACAAAATGCAGGCCAGGGAGATGCGCGGCCGCACAACAGAGATGAAGCCTGAAGAAATGGAAGAACGCATGATTATCAATTTCCGGAATTACGGGGCCGGGACCTGTATTTATCTTCTTATGAGTAAAAATTATTTTTTCCAGGAAAAAGGGGTCAATTGCTGGGGAATGTACGACTCAGGCGCCGCAGTTCAGAACATCATGCTGCTTGCCGCAGACCGCGGACTGGGGACAATTGCACAGGCCATGGCAGTAGTTTATCCTGATATAATACATGAAGTGCTTGAAATTTCATCAGATAAACTAATTGCACTGTGCATTGCAATTGGATATCCGGACTGGGATAATGAAATAAACAAAGACTTCCGTGACAGGGAGCCGTTTGATACTTTGGTTAAATTTTACGGATATTAAACGATGAGATTTTATGACATAAAAAAATGATCTGATATATTAACAGCGGAAAATCCGGCATATTTAAACCGGATTTTCCGCTGTTAATTCTTAAAAATTAATCTTTAAAATATAATCACATAAATGGATAATTTTTCCTGAAACTTTTGGAGATAAAAATGAAAAGACTATTACCTGTTATTATCGCCGTATTACTGTTCTCATGCCAGGGAATTCAGATTAAAAAGAAACCTGAAGCAAGAATAAAAAATTTTGATATTCAGTCCATATCCCTTTATGACATTACACTTCTTTTTGACGTTGAAGTTACAAATCCATATCCATTAAATCTGAAACTTCAGGATATAGCATTTACCTTCTTCATTGAAGGAAAACAGTTTTTTAAAACAAGTACAGCCAGAGGATTGAAAATAAAAGCCAACGGAAAGGAGTCTTCAATTTTTACGGTAAATTTAAAATATAAAGATATTATAAAAATAATACAAGATTATACGAAGAAGGATTATCTGAACTGTGTCGTTGATACGGTTATTACTATTCCGCTGCCTGATCTGCCGGGACTGCAGGACAATATTGCTTTCAGCTACAAGCTGAAGAAGCAAATACCGGCAATAAAACCTTCAATAAAAATTGCCAATTTCAAAGTAAAGCTTCCAACAAAAAAAGAAATCGCTGATGCTCTCATCAAAAGCGGCCAGCAGAACCTGAACAGCGGAACAATACAGAATATGTTTGAAGACCTTTTATCTGGGAAAAAGACCAAAACTGCAGCTGACCTTACAAAACTTGATTTAAAACTGAAAGTCAATTTTGATATTTTAATGACAAATAAAACAAAGGCAAAGCTGAATTTCAAAAAACTGAATTACAAATTTTCAGTCAACAATAAACACCTTGTTGACGGCATTACTACTGATATCGTAAATAAGGCGAATATATCTGTTCTTCATATTGCGAATGAATTCAGCACAAAAGAAATGAGCTCAAGCCTGATAAAAACTTTTAAGAAACGTAAAGGCAGCTATTCCCTGCAGGGGGATTCCCTTATACAGCTTCCTTCTTCTATCAGGAAAAACCCGTTAAAGCTTGAGTTCAACGAGAAGGGTGAGTTTAATTTTTAATTATAAACTGCCTGAACCGAAATCCCGGCTATCGGAAAGATTTTAAATGAACGAAATTTTTTAACATTACTGAAAATGCTTCTTGAAAGATAGAATCCTGTTTTATAATTTGATCAAAACCAGAATGCCTGAAAATGGTTTCCTCAGTTTGAATTTCGAAATTCCTTTTATTAAGTTAATCCTGCTTTTTAACTGTGTAAATGGAGAATGTCATCAACAGATACTTTTGGGAGTAAATTATGTTCTTTAACCGTATTATCAGAAAACTCAAAACAGTTTTTTTGAGCCGAAAGCCGCTCTTTTTCAAAAGGGTTGTACTCACAGCAGCAATAGCAGGAATTATTCTCGTACCGGTTTTAATAATGGCAGGCTCTTTTCTGGGATCTTCTTTAAATGCTCCTATTGATTCAGCCATGCCTGCTGAAATTCCCGACGAAATAATCGATGACTGGGAGAAACAGGGCGGAACTGCGGACGAAATAAAAGCATCCCTTCCTGATGAATATGCTGCGAAATGCGACGGTTCATTCGAAAGCGCGTGTCACTGGCGTCGGGTTTACAGAATGAGCCGGTTTCCTCAGTTAAAAACCATCATGTTCAACAGACGCCACAACATAGGCAGTATTGCCATAGGATTCTGGGTTAACGTCGGTACCCGTGATATCACTGACCAGCATTTCAAGGCTGAAGGCGCTTTGTGTCTGCTTAAATTCGATAATTATTATTCCCAGTACAAAGAAATTTTAACAAAAGATGACATGTGCGTAAAGGACCCCTGCATCTCTCTGGATGGAAAAAAGGTGGTTTTTGCGATGTCCAAAGGCAGAGGACAGGGTTTTCTTCTATACGAAATGGAGATCGACGACCCGGACCCGATAAAGCAGCTCACATTCAACCCTCCCGGTCTTACAGTGGCCGATTTTGAGCCATGCTGCCTGCCCAATGGGGATATCATGTTCAGCTCTACTCGATGCTTTGGTACAATAGACTGCGGCTGGCAGGCCACTTCCAACATGTTCGTTATGGACGGCGAGGGAAAATATATCCGCCGTCTCGGTTATGACCAGGTACATACGTTCTACCCGGTTCTGCGCAATGACGGACTCGTTCTTTACGAACGCTGGGAATACAATGACCGCGACATAGCCAATATCTGCGGATTGTTCAGAATGGCCCCTGACGGCTGCCAGCAGACGGAAGTTTTCGGAAATCAGACCACATGGCCCATGAATATATTCCACGCCCGTCCGGTTCCCGGGAACCCGAACAAATATTTCGCTATTGCGAGCGGGCATCACGGCGCTTATTCCGGAGAGGTGTGCGTCATTGATAATTCAAAAAATTCCAACGGCCCGGAACATGTTACAATGGTCAGCCCTCCGCGTAAAACGGAAACCCTTGATAAAAATGATTTTATGGCTATGGGGGGAGTATATAGAAATTCGGAATATCCGTATCCGCTTAATGACGAATGGTATCTTGTTTCCTATCGTGATAAAGGTCAGGAGAGATTCGGAAGCATAAGCAATGCCCCGTACAGAATCTACTTAAAGCACATTGACGGGAAAAGACAGGAACTTCTCGCCTGGGGCGAAGGATCATTACACCATCCTGTAGTTGTGGCGCCATGGAAAGATATATGGGGAAATGACCCTCCTGAAGTCGCGCAGCTCGCCAATTACAGCAAGAGCACGGGCACTTTTACTATGGAGGATGTTTATAAAGGCGAAGGCATGAAAGGCGTTGTCAGAGGCACAGCAAAGACACTTCGCGTTATCGCGCTCAGGTACCGGGTTTCAGGAGCCTGCGACCAGGGCTATGCCGGCATGATTATGGGACCCAAACCGTCCGATGTAATCTTTGCAGCCCCTAACATCAATCCGCCCGCTCAATGGGGCGGTTCATGGGACGTTAAAGAGGTTCTGGGTGAGACAAAAATCCATGAAGACGGCTCCGCTTCATTCAATGTGCCTGCAAGGACACCGGTTTATTTTCAGGTGCTGGATTCCAAAGGCCACAGTATTGCAAGCATGCGCAGCTGGTCAACTCTTATGCCCGGAGAGACTTTCTCCTGCGTAGGATGTCATGAAAGCAAGAACGAAGCTCCTGCTGTAGGGACTACTGCTCTTGCCGGCGCCCCCCAAAAGCTTGAAACGCCGCTGGGAATCGAGAACCAGGGGTTTGATTACCCGAAATTTATTCAGCCTATACTCGATAAGCATTGCGTCAGCTGTCATAAGGCAAATCATGTATCCCGTATCGATCTGCGCGGAGACCTTGTATTCAGCTGGCCCGCCAGAAAATCATTTACGAGATCATACAACTCCCTAATGAACGGTCTCGGTGTTTCAACCGGCAATAAAGCTATTAGTATTGCCAGCATATTTTCACAGGCGCCGCAGATGCCGCCCTACTCTTTCGGTTCCGCAAAAAGCGGCATGATCAGAGTCCTGACAGATGATAAAGATGTGAATCATAAAAATGTTAAACTCACTGAAAAGGAGCTCAGAATTCTGTCCTGCTGGATCGATCTTGAAGCTCCCCATGGCGGAAGCTATGAAAGTTATATGTCAGAGCCCAACGCGCAAAAATATAAGCGGCTGGAGGCAGATGCCCGGAAATGGTATGACATTGAAGCTCAGAATATCAGGGAACTGGCCGCACTGCAGAAATCACTTGTCCGGCATCCCGGAACGAAAAGAACCGCATCAGGTGCCGGTAATTATCTGTCACCGACTGCGCTGGCTTTTGATGCCGGCTCTTCAAGGATATATATAGCTGAAAAAACAGCCAGGCGGATAGCGGTTCTTGATTTAAAAACTGAAAAGATTTACAAGTTAACCGACCTGGGCGCTGAACCGACCGGCATGGCTCTGTCAAAAGACGGATCAAAACTGTACGTCACGACAGGCCTTGATTTCGGATCTGTCAGTATTGTTGGCACTGCTGAAGGTAAGGTCACACAAAGTTTTAGCACCGGTCATGGCCCCGTATCTCCTGTATTAAGTAAAGATGATAAAAAGCTGTTTGTATGCTGCCAGTATGAAAACAAGGTCGTATCGTATGACCTTAAGACGAATAAACCGTCTGCCGATATTCCGGTCTCAAGACAGCCTGTTGCAGCGGTTCTTACTCCTGACGGCAGTAAACTGTTTGCAGCAAACCTGTTACCTTCCGGCACTGCCGACTCCGGTTTCATTGCCGCAGAAGTTTCAGTAATAGACACCAAAACAGATAAGCTCATAAAGAATATCGGACTTCCCGGCGGCTCCATTGATTTGCGTGGAATCAGCATTTCGCCTGACGGCAAATATGCCTACGCAGCATGCGTGCTCGCGAGATATCACCTGCCTACTTCCCAGATTGACAGGGGGTGGATGAACACGAACGCGCTTGCTGTTATTGATGCGAACTCGAACAGTTTCGTCAATACGGTTCTGCTGGACGACCTCGATCTAGGTGCGGCAAATCCCTGCGGCATTGCGAGTACGGAAGACGGCAAATACCTTGCAGTAACTCATTCCGGCACCAATGAGCTGTCACTTATAGATGCTGAAGCAATGCACAAAAAACTCGATGCTCTAAAATCAGGAGAAAGCGCATCCGCCGCATTACGTGAGGCTCCCAATGACCTTTCTTTTATGACCGGCATCAGGCGCCGTATCCCGCTTAACGGCATAGGCCCGCGCGATGTAATTATTGCGGGCGGCAGGGCATTTATTGCGGAATATTTTACCGGTTCTCTTGGAGTTGTTAATCTTACATCTGCCGGACTACCTGAAGCTGTTTCTATCTCACTTGGAGATGAACCCGAATTGACAACTTCCCGCAGAGGAGAGATGCTGTTTAATGATGCATCGGCCTGCCTGCAGAAATGGCAGAGCTGTGTGTCATGCCATCCGAATGCCCGTGCAGACGGCATCAACTGGGATCTGCTCAACGACGGCATTGGAAACCCAAAACAGACCAGGAGCCTTCTTCTTTCTCACAAGACTTCTCCTGTAATGGTTACCGGCATACGTGCCGATGCGGAGACAGCTGTACGTGCAGGGCTCAAATATATCCAGTTCTCAGTACGTCCCGAACAGGATGCAGCTGCTGTGGATGAATATCTCAAGTCGTTAAAACCGGTTCCGAGCCCGTATCTTAAAAGAAATGCTTCCGGGAAAACCGCGCTTAGCGAAGCAGCCGGAAGAGGAAAAATACTTTTTGCAAAAGCGCGCTGCGGAGACTGTCACAGCGGCCCGTACTTTACGGATCAGAAAAAATATAACATAGGCCTCGGAACAGGCCCCGAAAAAGAGACCTTTTTCGATACGCCTTCGCTAATAGAAATATGGAGAACTGCTCCGTATCTGTACGATGGAAGAGCTGCTACAATAAAGGAGGTTCTTACTAAATTCAACAAAAACAACAGGCACGGCGTTACAACCGGACTGACCGACAGACAGATCAGCGATCTGGAAGAATATATTCTTTCGCTGTAATATAATCTTCTCCGGCAGTTTGAGGAATAAACCCGTAATTACGGCCTGAGAAGTGCTGACAGGAATGCTTTGAGTGCGGATAGCGACGATGCTTATTCAAAAACAAATTGTGAGCATACAATAAATTGTGAATACACAATTTATTGTATGCTGTTCCCAGTAAATTTAACTTTCTATGGCTGCTCTTTCAGCCAGTTAAATGCCGATTCCATATCAGCAAACATTTTTACTGCAACGTTTAGTTCAGCATAATCTTTTATAAATTTATCAAAAAGCATTTTGGAGGAAGTTTTATCCGGTTCAACAATTGCCCAGTATTTCCAGCCTGCTTTTATCATTTCCCATTTAAATACATTTTCATTCCATTCCAGATCGTTCTTATTCATTGTGGGTGTTTCACCCTTATCGCTCAGCCATTTTGTCGCCTTATTTTCTTTAAATACTTCCATGCCTTTACTCATTCCCTCAATCAGCTCCTGACCATATGTTAATCCTGTAAATTTAAAATAAAGTATTTTAAATTCATCATAATACCATATTCTTATTTTTCCATCATCAAGAATTACTTTTTTATCCATATTATGATCTCCAATTATAAAAGTATAATATTAAATAATTTGTAAAATCCAAAAAAGGTGAAATGAATAAAAACACAGACCTGAAACTCCATATCCTCCACGGCAAACCGAGTGGGTATTACGGAATTTTCTCTTTCGGGGAGGTCTGTTTTAAGAAATATTCGCAGCAAGCTGCGGGAAATTAAACCCGAAAAGATTAAAATATTTATCCCTGCTCTCTTAACCAGTCTAATGCAGAGTCCACATCTTCAAAAATCTTTACTGTAACGCCTAAGTTCGCATAATCTTTTATCATTTTTTCTGCAAATAGTTTACCTGTACCTGTAACTGACTTCGGTTGAACCATTGCCCAGTATTTCCATCCTGCTTCCAGCATCTGGGTATTCCAGACTCTGCCTGCCCAATCCTGATCTTCCCTGCCTAGGACCTTGGTTTTACCTTCTTCTCCAAGCCATTTTACCGCACCTTTTTCTTTCAGGACTTCCAGACCTTTAGTGAATCCGTCCCTGAAATCCTGACCGTGTATTAATTCATTGAATCTATGATGAATTACTTTACAATCATCATAATACCATACTGTCATTTTACCGTTATCAAAAATAACCTCTTTGCCCATATAAAGTTATCCTCTTATTATTAATAATTTATTTTGCAGAGAATATTATTTTTAAAATAATATTCTCTGCCTTACACGTTAAATAATCCGACTTTAGCCAGAAGACTCTCCGCCATAGAGGAAAGATTACCGGCATTAGCATTCATCTCCTCGGCACCGGCTGCACTTGACTGTATCAGATCATTATTATTTGTAATTGATTTCATTACCTCGCTTATTGCGATCTTCTGTTCTTCCAATGCGTTTTTTACTTCCTCGGAACGCACACGAAGTTCTTCAGTAGTACTGTTTACCAGATCATTAGTGGTTTGCTGCATTCCCATATTCGCGTAAATAGAATCCATCATTTCATTTATCGACTCAACGCCTTCAATTATACCGCCAATATTACTCACAGTATCTCCGACATTCCTCATGCCGGCAACTATCTCTTCGTTATTTTTTTTAATCAGCAAATCAATATCGCTTATACTTGCCGCTGTCTGCTCAGCCAGTTTGGATATCTCATCTGCTACTACCGCGAAACCTCTGCCGGATTCGCCGGCCCTGGCTGCTTCAATTGCTGCGTTCAAAGAAAGAAGATTTATCTTATCTGATACAGTATCAATTATATCAATAATTTCCGAGACTTTCCTGGAACTTTCTGTTACCTGACTCATCATCGTATCCATCATATTCAGCGATTCATTTCCTGACTTGGCTTGTACCGATACTCTTTTTGAAAGTTCCTGCGCATTCGCCAGCATATCTGCCATCGAATTTATCATTTCAGAAAGCTCTTCCATTATCGAAATAAAATCTTTAAATTTATCATACTGAAACCGGGCATTTTCGGATACGTTATCCACTCCTGCGCTAATTTCTTCCATTGCAGCTGTCATTTCTTCAGAAGATGCAGCCTGACTCTGAGAATTTTCAGCAAAATGACTAATTGTAATTGATACTTCTTCCGAAGATGCACCTAAATTATGTGCTACATCTGTTACTTCTTTAATTGCATCATGCACTTTATCCATGAAATTATTCAGCAGTACTCCTAACTCATTAAACTCATCCTTTGCTCCAGCCTTAACAGGAAATCTCATTTCAAGATCGCCTGATGAGCCTTTTGAAAAAATATCTTTTAATAAAAAAATAGATTTTGAAAGATATTTTGACATTAAATTGAAAATTAAAACAGCATTAAAAACAAGTATCAGCGACATCACTATTGAGACTATTCTTTTACCTGATTCACCTGCACTAATACCCGTATTCAAATATGCAATTGTTGCAATAGAGAGACCTAACATCACAATAATGCATATTCTAATCCGTTTTATAATCTTCATGTTTGCTTTTTTTGTATCAGAAATCATATGTATCACCTAACGTTAAGTATTTTACATATTTTTCAAAACTATCAAAAAAAAACCACATATTTAATTTAGGTCACATGTGACTTAAATTAAATAATTACTATATGGCAAATCCTTCGCACAATAATAACAAATAAGGAAAGTATAATTGATCAGATATTTCACTGTACTGAACTTTAAGAACAACGACTTTTAATAAAAAAACTCTGTTATAGATGACCGGTTTGTATATTCAGTAATATCCGGCAATGTATACCAGGGACGAAGAAAACAGCAGATAACGGAATACTGTTGATGTTTTTTGAAATTTACTCTGTATGCCCGGAATGTACCGGCCTTTCATAATTAAACAACGGTCCCGCTGCCGGAGGGAAAATATTACCGAAGGTTGTACAGTCTCCTGACCGGGAAGCCGGAATAAATCGGAATGAAAATATGATCGCAGAAGGAGATACAACAAATTTATATGTGAAACTGACAGCAGCAGAATAAAACTTAACATACCATTTACTGCAGTTACAGGAAAAAAAATAATTAAAAACAAAACGGGACACAGGAAATTGAATCCTTCAAATGTCCCGTTAAATTTTAATTATATTTCAGATATAAAATTATAATCTATGGTTTATGAACAATCCTGCCGCGGGTATCGTATTTGACTCTTGCTTCAACATTGGGTTTTCTGCGCATGTTTTCAAATTCTTTCCTGGTCTGGTTTATTTCCTCGTCAGGAAAATATGACAGTATCCAGTTGAAATTTTCTTCCAGCTCTTCCTTCATCTCTGCGTGGGTAAAAATATATAAATCCTTGTTTTTCATACCCTGAAGAATTCTCTCTCCGATTTCTTCAGGCATCATACCCGGCAATTCGGCAGGTTCTGCGTTTTTAGATGCCTTAAGCATATTCGGATCAATCTTGTAACCGCTGTTTTTAAATTTTTCAGGTCTGAGCTCTTCGGTACTCATAATTTTTGAATTCACAAAGCCGGGACATACTATTGAAACCCAGATATTCTGAGGACAAAGATTATACCATAATGTTTCTGACATACCCCTGAGTGCGCCTTTGATAGCACTGTGTATACCGGTTCCGGGTGAAGTTACAAAAGCTGCCATTGATACAGTATTTACAACATGTCCTCCCTGCCCGTGTTTTTTGATCTTTGGAAGAAAATGCATTATACCGTTAACCTGTCCCCAGAAACAGACATTGAACATCCAGTCCCAGTCATCATATGTTGCCTGATCAAGAGGCCCGAAAATATTGATTCCCGCATTATTGCAGAGAATATCAAGCTGACCGAATGCTTTTTCAGCTTCATCAGCAGCTTCTTTCATTGCGTCCCTGTCCGATACATCAACAACTATTGTTGAAACCGCATCATTATATTGTTTTACTTCTTCAGCCGCTTTTTCAAGATCATCCTTGCGGATATCACTCATTATAACATTTATGCCCTCTTTTGCAAATGCTACTGACATTCCAAGACCTACTCCGTTTGCGGCACCTGTAATAAATGCTGTTTTGCCTTTGTAACTTTCCATATTGTTTACCTTTAA
>JAFGDQ010000061.1 GCA_016932015.1 Spirochaetota bacterium
CATTATACTTGAAATTTATAGATTAAGTCGTAAAGAGATGTCTTGACTGAGCAGGTCTCTTTAAAAAAACGCTACCAAAAAATTGTCTAAAAAATTTTAAAGAATTTATAACGGGAAAATTATAGTTTTAATTCAGGGCATATTTATTCCTGTTGTACATCCGAAAATGATAGCCGGGACGAAGATTGAAAATGCTAAAAATTTTTCAAAATTCTATACATTTAACAGGAATTAATATTATTTTAAATTAAAAAGTCAGTCGAGTTGAGTAATCAATCAACAAATATTTAATTTGCAATGATCATATGTTATTATATATCCATTTTTTCCTGAAATAGCGTATTGATACAAATATCGCATGAACTAAAATTGATAAATCCATTACCCACCATACCGCGGTTGGACCGTAATTAAAATGAACGACAAATAAATAAGCAAGCGGAAGCCGTATAAGCCATTGGCTTGAGATTACAATTTTCATTACTGTCTTTGTATCACCTGAGCCTAATAATGCTCCGCTTGTAATAACTGCCCATGCCATAAAAGGTTCACTAAGCATGTTTATGTACAGATAGCGCATTGTTTCATTTATGACAATATGATTGGGAGAGATAATACTTGCTATCCAGTCTGCATTCAATATGACAATTACAGTTTGTATTGAAATTATAATAACTCCAAGAACGCCAGTAACAATACCGCTTTTAAAAGCATCCTTATATCTTTTCTCTCCAAGAAAATTCCCGATTATAACAGCATTGGCACTGTTAAATGCGTAGGCTATAACATATATTGCAGCTTCTATTTTAAGTCCGTTTGTTAATGCTGCAATTACTGCAATTGTGTTCTCGGGAATCATGCTTACTATAAGAAACAGAACGGTGCCGCCAATATGCCATGCCATTTGCTGCAATCCTGTGGGCCAACCGATCTTGAACATTCTTTTTAGAAGAGAAATATTAAAGGTTTTTTTCCCGGTACAAATATTTGAAATTCGGAAAATGTTAACAAAACTTCCGGCAGCATAACTGATTACAGTAGATACAACAATTCCGTAAAAACCAAATGGAGTAAAGAAAACAAGGAAAAAGTTTAGTACTATATTTGTTGTACATACAACCACCATTGCCTTGAGAGAATGCTTAACCATCTTACAGCTTCTGAGTACACCGTTGGATGTTATAAGGAAATAATGAAATAATACACCGCCAAGATAAATCTTAACCAACGGTATTATATATTCTTTTAAACTTTCCGGAAGGTTAAGCAGTCTGATTCCGTATCCTGAAAATAATACTCCAGGAACACCAATCAGTACTCCAGCTGCAATGGAAGAAAATAGAAGTGTAGTTACTGCCTGAGATAATTCATCGGATTTTCCGGCCCCGAAAAGCCTGGAAATCAGGGATACTGCACCTACTGTGATGCCGTTAACAATTACCATAAATACAAAGTATATCTGTGATATAAATCCTATGGAAGCCTGAACTTCTTTACCGAGTTTTCCTGCAATATATACGTCAGTAATGCCTACAAAAAAATCCATAAGCATAATAATGATCATCGGCCATGAGATAGACCAGCTGTGGCGTAAAATATATCTTATTCTGTATTGAGTAGAATCAATAACCATAATATTAAAGATAATTATCTCTGTAATTTTTTTAGAGGTTTTTATCGAAGTAATAAAAAAGCAACTCAATTTTATCTGAAATTTTCAGGAATAGCAAATCAATTACGGAGTGCTGGGATTGAGTATTGATTGTGAATGTTTATTAAACTGATAGATTAAGAAAGGAAACAGAAAGTAAAAATATAATTTTATAAACAGATTTATAAATTATGTCGGTTTTATTGGTGCAGAATTTGAAAAGTATTACAAATAATTACGCATGCTACATTTTTATTGACAAAAAGCTACTAAAAATAATAAATAGTTACAAATATTTACTAATTATTCCACTGTGATCTACTTCGATGTTTCAATCTTAAGTTTCAAAGTGCCTGTATGAGGTGTTAGAGAGAATTACATATCGCTTTAAGAAGTTTAGTGAACAAATGGGAAAATAGTAACTATATATTTTACTTAACGTTAAGTAAAATATATAGTCAAGATTTTTTTAATAATACGAGAGGGAATATATGGAACGTTATAAGATGTTGATTAACGGAACACTGGTAGATGCCGATTCTGGAAAAACATTTACCACTCATAATCCTGCAAATGGCGATGTAATTGCAGAAGTTCCGCTTGCTGATAAATCTGATGTTGATAAAGCGGTGGCAGCAGCAAGAAAAGCGCAAAAGCCGTGGGCAAGAAAAATACAGGAAGAGCGTTCAGAAGCTGCAGCAATGATAGCAGCTGCGTTAAAAGAAAATAAGGACGAACTTGTCAGACTGGAAATATCTGAGCATGGAGCAACTGCAAGGCATGCTCCTATAATGATTGATTTTGCTGTTAAGAATATTGAGCTTGCTGCTGCAGGTGCAAGAACTCTAATGGGAAATGTACTTCCTGTTACTCCAAGTAAAGGGGCTCCTCCAGGTGAATCCAATACTGTTGTATACATGAAGAGAGAACCTTTTGGAGTATGTGCCCTTATAACTCCCTGGAACGTACCAACTCTGCTGATTGCTACAAAAATTGCACCGTGTATAGCAACAGGCAACACATGCGTTTTAAAGCCGCCGACTCTGAATTCAGGAATAGGCCTTAAAATTGCAGAGATCATCAGTAAACTTGATCTGCCTTCCGGACTGATAAATGTTATTACCGGTCCCGGCGGATCAATTGGAAATTATCTCTCATCACATCCTGGTATTGATTTTATCAGTTTTACAGGAAGTTCAGAAGTTGGTAAAGATATTATAGCCGCTTCAAGCAAGACAGTAAAAACTACAATGATGGAACTCGGCGGAAAAAATCCGGTTATCATTCTTGAAGATGCTGATGTTGAAGCTGCAGCAGAAGAATTGTGCGGAATCACTTTTGAGAATGTCGGGCAGAACTGTGCGCAGCCATCAAGATTCTATATTCATGAAAAAGTACATGACCTCTTTGTTGAAAAATTTGTTGGAACGGCAAATGCCATTAAAATTGGTGTTCCGGAAGATCCTGATACAGTAATGGGTCCGGTTGTAAGTAAAACTCAAAGAGACAGTATAGAAAATTTTATTAAAATTGCGTTAGACGAAGGCGGAAAAATGGTTTGCGGCGGAAAGAGACCTGAAGGGCCGGAATTCGAAAAAGGCTTTTATTTGACTCCGACCGTATTTACTGATCTGACATCTGATATGACTATTTCACGTGAAGAAATTTTCGGTCCGGTTGTGGGTATGTATAAATTCAGCTCTGATCAGGAAGCAATAGATGCAGCCAATGACAGTGTCTTCGGACTGTGCGCTTCCGTATGGACAAAAGATTACGCAAGGGGACTGAAGATTGTTAATGAGTTGGAGGTCGGATCCGTCTGGATCAATCAGCATATGAATCTAGTCGCAGAAACACCCTGGGGCGGATACAAGGAAAGCGGCCTTATGAAAGAAGGTGGAGTTATTGGCCCTGAAGGATACACCCAATTGAAATATGTATGTATAAAACATAATTAATTTTTTTACAGGTGTATAATTAATTCTGCGCCTGTATAAGTTAATGAAAAAAATATATTAAATAATATTCGGAGACAAGAATGAAAAGTTATAAAATGTATATTAACGGTGAATGGGTTGATGCTGTTTCCGGCAAAACAATGCCTACTTATAATCCAAGTACAGGAGAAGAGTATGGACTTGTACCTGTGGCAGATAAAGAAGATGTAGATAAAGCTGTTAAAGCAGCCAGTGCGGCTCTTCCTGAATGGGCAAAAAAAACTCAGCAGGACAGGGCAAAATTAATCATGCGTCTGGCAGCTCAGGTTAGAGAGCATGCAGAGGAATTAGTTGAACTGGAAGTATATGAACATGGAACACCTGTAATGCTGGCAAGAGGATTCGCTATGGCAGCAGCTGATCAGCTTGAATACATAGCTTCAATCAGCCGCGGTCTAATGGGACAGGTTCTTCCGCATTCTATGCCCAATACAGTCGGTTACCTTAAAAGAGTCCCGATTGGTGTATGCGCAGTTATTACTCCATGGAATGTACCATTAATGATGATGCTCAGCATGGTAGGACCTGCTGCTGTTACAGGAAACACATGTATACTT
Source organism: Spirochaetota bacterium (assembly GCA_016932015.1). Lineage (GTDB taxonomy): Bacteria > Spirochaetota > UBA4802 > UBA4802 > JAFGDQ01 > JAFGDQ01. Next base: position 4,206 of record JAFGDQ010000061.1, read on the forward strand.
AAGCCCGCCAGTGTTAACTCGATCCTTGGGGTTAAATTTATCGAATTAATGGGAAAAGCCGGTTTCCCAAAAGGTGTTGTTAATCTTATAACGGGACCGGGAGGAAGTGTTGGTGACGCATTGTCAACTCATCCCGGAATTGATATGATACGCTTTACCGGTGCAAGCGATACAGGAAAAGTAATATTAAAAGCAGCAAGCCAGACAGCCAAAAAATGCGTTATGGAGTTAGGCGGAAACAATCCTGTTATAGTATGTGAAGATGCCAATGTTGAAAAAGCCGCAAAAATGCAGGCTGGAAGACATTACGGAAACAGCGCTCAGAACTGCTCAACACCAGGCAGATATTATGTTCACGAAAAAGTTTATGATAAATTCGTAGAAGTATTCACTGAAGAAGTCAAAAAAATTAAAGTTGGACTGCCATGGGAAGAGTCAACCGGAATGGGGCCAATGGCAAATAAACAGCAGCTTGAAAGAGTTAACTATTTAATCAATACCGCAAAAGAGCAGGGAGCAAGAATAGTATATGGCGGAGAAAAACCTAAAGATGCAGCACTTGAGAAAGGATTTTTCCTGATGCCTGCTGTTATTGCCGACTGCACACATGATATGACTATTGCCAGAGAGGAAATTTTCGGGCCTGTAGGTGTAATTCTTAAATTTTCATCAGAAGAAGAAGTAATAAAACTCGCAAATGATTCCGAATACGGACTTTGCGCGGGTGTATGGTCGGAAGATGGTGCAAAGGCATTAAGAATGACAGATGATCTTCGTGTAGACAGCGTTTTTATCAATATGCCTAGAATGATGACTTCCGAATTCCCATGGGGCGGGAATGTTAAGGAAAGTGGCGTAGGTAAGTCTGATTCTGTATGCGGTATGGAAGAATTCACTGATCTGAAGTTTATCTGTACTTCTTATGATAAATAGTCAGATCCGGTAAATATTTCATAATACACCGATCTTATAGTAAGCTGAAGAAAAGTGGATATTCATTTTTCTTCAGCTTCAATGTTTATGTGCAAATACTTAATCCCGGAAGGAATAATATTCTTTTATACTTTCCGACGCCGTTTACCTGAAAAAATAAAAAATATGAGGGTAATATCTATGAACTACAAAATGTGGATCAATGGCGAATGGATGGATGCTGATTCAGGCCGGACATATCCGGTCATAAATCCGGCAAATGGTGAAGAAATAGCACAAGTACCTCTTGGCGGCAAAACAGATGTTGAAAAAGCAGTGGCAGCTGCTAAAAATGCATTTCCAGCCTGGTCTGCTAAATCACAGGCAGAACGATCTGCAATAGTAAACACTATTGGACAGGCAATTCGGGAAAATATTGAAGAACTGGCAATGCTTGATTGTCTTGATCATGGTACACCAATAACTACTGCTAGAAGAATGGTTATGGGTGCAGTCGTGAATCTTGAATATAATGCCAATACTGCAAGGTCATTAATGGGCGATGTAATCCCCATTAGTCCAAACAGTTTTCATTCTTTTATTCGGGAGCCTGTTGGTGTTTGCGCTCTGATCATACCGTGGAATGTACCGCTTATAATGATTGGAGCCAAACTGGGAGCAGCACTATCAGTAGGAAACACATGTATTGTGAAACCACCCAGCATTGATTCTCTCGCAGCACTAAAATTCGCTGAAATATTGCATAATCTCGATATACCGAAAGGAGCGATAAATATTATTACCGGTCCGGGAAGTACTGTTGGAGAGGCAATAGCAAGCCATCCGGATGTTGACCTTATTTCTTTTACAGGCAGCTGTGAAACCGGTAAGGATATAATGGAAAAATCCAGCAACAGTATTAAACGTCTTGTACTTGAACTTGGAGGAAAAAATCCCTTCATCGTTCTGGAAGACGCGGATCTGGAGGCTGCTGTTGAAAGAGCTGTTTTCAGTTCGTATAACAACACCGGTATGGTATGTGCTTCTCCGGGAAGGTATTATATTAATGAAAAATATCATGATCAATTTGTTGATATGTTCGTTGAAAAAGCAAAAAAAATCACTGTAGGTGATCCCCTTGATGAAAATACATGGATGGGGCCTGTTGTCAGTACGGAACACAGGGATAAAGTTGAATACTATATTCAATCCGGTATAGATGAAGGTGCTAAATTGATTCTCGGCGGAAAAAGGCCTGATAATCCACCATTGGATAAAGGCTGTTTTGTGATGCCTACGGTTTTTACAAATGTTACGCAGAATATGAAAATAGCACGGGAAGAAATTTTCGGGCCAGTGGCCTGTATAATGAAATTCTCTTCAGAAGATGAAGTAATTGACCTTGCTAATGATACTTCCTTCGGACTTTGCGCATCTGTCTGGACTAAAGACATAACTAAAGCTATGAAATTTGCTAAAAAGATAAATGCCGGTGCTGTATGGATAAATGATCATTTAACAATTTCACCGGAAATGCCATGGGGCGGTTTCAAGGAGAGCGGTATTGGTAAGGAAAATTCAGTTATAGGATTGGAGGAATTCACTCAATTAAAATTAATCGCCATGAACCTGGCCTGATTAAAATATTGAATACAAATATTTAAATGAACAACCACGCGGCAAGCCGCGGGAAATTAGACCGAAAGAGACTAAACGGTCAATTTTAAGGACAACACTGTAAGGCAGTCCAGTTTGCTGATTAAAATGATCGCAAACCAGCTCAAAAATGCAAAGGTCCCTGTTGATTATGAAATATTTAATGAGAGGACGATTATGGATTTTTTAAATTATGATTTTAAGATTCTGATTGATGGTAGGTTGTGCAAACCTGTTAAGGGTGGCACAATGAACATTATAAATCCGGCTAATAATAAAGTTGTAGCCAAAGCTCCAAAGTGTACAATTGAAGATGTTGAAAAAGCTGTCGAAGCAGCAAAAAAAGCTAAGTTTGCATGGAAAAATACTTATGTAGGTGAAAGGGCAGGGTATCTATTTAAACTGGCTAATATTATAAGGGAACATGCAGAAGAGCTTATTCCTATGGAGACTGCCCAATATGGCGGGCCGTTAAGTAAAACAAGTAATTTTGATATACCTGCTGCAATCGGTGAGTTTGAATTCATGGCCGGTCTGGGCAGAAGCCTGACAGGAATGACTATCAGTGCTGATCCCATGTCAAGAGTAATGACATTCCGTGAGCCTTGCGGTGTTGTAGGATTGATCACACCATGGAACTTTCCTCTTGTAACAGCTGTTTCCAAGTTAGCTCCTGCTCTTGTAACAGGAAATACATGCATTCTTAAACCTGCATCCTGTGCACCTTTAACTGTACTTAAATTAGCTGAATATGTAGTTGAAGCCGGAATTCCCGACGGTGTAGTTAATATTCTGTCAGGGCCGGGATCAGAAGTAGGAGAAGCTATTGTAAGCAGTCGCGATGTTAATAAGGTAAGCTTTACCGGCGATTCACATATCGGTAAACGAATTATGGAAATAGCAAGTTCCATGGTTAAACCTGTCGCATCTGAACTTGGCGGTAAAAATGCAATGATTATTCTCGATGATGCCGAGCTTGATGCAGTTGTTGAAACAGCGACTTACAGCGCATTTTTCAATTCCGGACAAAATTGCGGTTCGCCAAGCAGGCTGTATGTTCAGGAGGGAATTTACGATAAGTTTGTTGAGCATTTTGTTAGTGCAGCTGGTAAAATTATAGTGGGAGACCCGATGGATCCAAAAACCATGATGGGCCCTCTTGCTTATAACGGCTGCAGAGATACTGCAGAGCGATTTATAGAATCAGCAAAGAAAAACGGATCAAAAGTCCTTTTAGGCGGAGAGCGTCCGACTGCACCTGAAATGAAAGACGGTGCGTTTGTTATGCCTACAATAATCGAGGCTTATGATAATAAACAGGAATTCATGCAGGAAGAGATCTTTGCTCCGGTAGTAGGAATAATGAAAATTAAAACAGCTCAGGAGGGAATCGATTTCGTTAACGACTGCAGGTACGGTTTATGCGCCTCCATATGGTCAACTGACTTCAGAAAAGCTCTTAAAATGATAGATAAAATTGAAGTCGGTACAGCATGGATTAATCAGCATTTAAATATTGTTCCGGAAACACCCTGGGGAGGTACTAAAGAATCCGGATGGACTAAAGAGAATTCGGTTCTGGTTCTCGATGAATATACATACCATAAGCATATCTGGATGAACATTGACGAAAAACCGCACACATTCTGGGAAAAAATGCTGGATATCAGCTAATCATGATTATAAAAAACAGGGGTTTCTATATTATTGCAGAATCCCCTGTTTTTTTATAAATGCTTTTATCTGACTATGGAAAACGCTTATCATAAATTCCATATCTGTATTAAATTAAACCTTAAAAATAATATTCCTTTTACTCTCAAATTTTCATTTAAAAGAATAATCATTTTCTCTCAGACGTGAATTATTATATTCTAATTATTTCCTGACCGTCAAAGTTAAATCTAAAAGAATTTGGTATTTTATTAACTATATTAAACTTATTATTACTAAAATTAACTAAAAGATACAATTGTATTGACATTTAATACAGATCATTTAGAGAAACATATTAGAATTATTTGTTAAAATAAAATTAAAAATTACACTGTATCTTTTTCATTTTCCGGAAATTATAATAGATAAGGTATCTCTAATGCAGAATATTGAGTGTTTAACTGTTAATGGTCTGGAATACTGTTATAGAAATATTAAAGTATTAAATAATATTAGTTTTTCATTAATTAAAGGAGAAATCTGTGGACTTCTTGGTCCTAATGGTTCGGGAAAGACAACATTACTTAAGTGCATTAATGGAATATTAAGTAATGGTCGTGGTATTATTACTGTAAACAATAGTGATATCAGTACTATGGACAGGCAGTCTATTGCCAGGGTAATTGCAATTGTACCTCAGGATGCTGATACAGTTTTTACATTCACTGTATTACAAATGGTCATAATGGGAGGAAGCAGTAGATATGGAATTTTAGGAAAACCTGCCAAAAAAGATTATGAACATGCCAGATCAGTACTGCATGAAATTGGTATTCTTCATCTTGAATCACGCATCTTTAATGAACTCAGCGGTGGTGAAAAACAAATGGTTCTTATTGCTAGAGCATTGTTTCAGCAACCGGAAATTTTACTGCTTGATGAGCCAACTTCACATCTTGATTTCAAAAGACAGTACAGTATAATGCAAATAATAAAACGCATTACGTCTGAAAGAAATCTTGCCACACTTATTACCCTGCATGATCCAAACCTCGCAGGCAGGTATTGTCATAAACTTGTAATGTTAAAAGGCGGAAATATTGCTTACGAGGGGTTGAAGACAGCTATATTTAATGCAAGATCATTGACTGATACTTATGATATAAATGTACGAATGGAAAATACCAATGATGGCATGCAGTATGAAAGGTTCAATAGATATGGTAAATGATAATCCTGCCCTTATAAATACAGAAGCAGTAAAAAACACAAATATATATAAAATTCCAACAGGAACGTTCTGGTGGGATCTTGCAAGCGGAGAAACAGTACTCCTGCCTTTATTCCTTGCAAAAAAATTCTATCCAGATATTTTTAAAGATTGGGACTTGATTGACGAAATGAAATATTTTTATTCCGAATTTTATAATTATAAAATTTCTGATAAGCAGGTTAACAGAATACTGCTTTCTCAACCTCCTGAGTAAATTAAAAAATTATAATTATTTATAAAAAAAACAAAAAAAACTTGACGTCAATCCATTATATATATGCATATATAATGGATTGACAATAGGAGTAACTTTCAGCTTAATACGCAGGTAGTACCACATCCATTGTCTAATTCAAAATATAATGGATTAGGCTATATTTTTCAATTTACTACCTCACCGGCAATCTTTGACCGTCTATTGGAGACAGCTAAGGATTGCCGGATTATCTTTTATTCAAAAAAATCAATTATAATATAAGGTTAGTAAATACAGAACTGAAGTATAGTAATTAAATGTTGTACATCTATTATGGAAACAACTATATACTTTTCCATTATATTTAAACAAATATATTGGCCAGTTTTACGTGTCGATAAAAATTACATTTAATTTTAAGGAGGATTTATGAAGAAGTTCTTATTTATTTTAATAATTTTTCTCTTTATTTCTCAAATAACTCTTCAGGCCCAGGAATCTGTAAATGAAGCTGAAAATGTTTCTGAAACAGCAGAAGAATTAAATCCGGATAAAGAAGTTAAGTCGAAAACCGAAGTTTTTAATCTTGGAAAAATAGTTGTTACTGACAAAAAAATATCAAAAAAAGCCAGTATAGAAGAATCATCAACAACTACAATTCTAACTGCGGCGGACATTGAGGCTCATTCAGATAAAGATTTGAGTGATACTTTTCAGTCTTCACCCGGTATTACGACTTATCAGCATGGTAAAGGTCATATCCGTTTTAAAATGAGAGGTTACGATATGCCTTATGTTGCACTTCTTATGGATGGAATTCCGATTTCCGATGTTTATGAAGCAAATGTGGACATATCAAAAATACCTGTAATGAACGCTTCCGAGATTATTATTAATAGAGGAGTAAGTTCAGCTCTTTATGGAACAACAGGTACAGTTGGCTCTATTAATATTGTCACTAAAAAACCTGTAGATTTATTTGCAAATGCAAGTGCTGAATATGGTCTGAACGGTGATTATAATTTAAACATGTCACATGGAAATACATTATCGGATTTTTATTACTGGTTAACAGCAACTGCTTCAAAACAGGCCCCTTATGAAGTTTCAGAAAAACTTACCAAAAGTGAGCGCCGCAAATGGTTAAATAAGTTTTGTCCTGATAACCTTGGTTATACAGTTAATGATACTTCATCGGCAGCAGTAACATATCTTAATGATACTGGTGAATGGCCTCATCAGGAGGTAAAAAAATATAATATATCAGGCAAGACGGGTTATACTTTTAATAACGTATTAGAAACAGGCATTACTGCCAGTTATTCTTCAGCGGATGTTAAAAGATACAGTCTTTCTGTAAGCAATACTGAAGGCTATGACGTTGAAAATAATGAGTGGGACGGTACAGATAAGTTTTCTGTGAGTGCATATGTTTCCACCTGGGATGTTTATAATGTACAGGTTGCGCCATACATAAATTATGAATTAAATGATTTTTCAGTTAAGGCGAATGTTTTCTTTATTAGTAATTATGAGGTATTGGATGCATATGGAGATATTCAGGAAACAACAGCATTTAAATGGTGGGCTGGAGTTCATTCAAACTGGCAAAATACCTCAGCCGGATTCAACATCTTTCCATCTTACCTTATTTCATCATGGAATAAATTAAACAGTTCAATTTTATTCCGCTGGGACAAACATCTGGAACGTGATCAGGCAGACGAGGAATTTGTCGATACAGGAGAAGGAAGTGCGGATTATGCCTATGACGCCGCAGGATATGACTGGATTGATACAAAAGAGGTAACCGGTAAACAAATAACAATAGCACTTGAAGATGAAATCGATTTAAGCGTAATAAATATTCCGGCTGGTATTAATGTAGGTGTATCATATGACGCTCAGAAACTTGATAAATTCAAAAGTATGGGGCGTAGCGGATGGTACAGAGAATATACAACAATGGAAGATCAGTATATTGCAGACAGTGATTCAATGATTTGGGGTACAAGAGATTCTATAAATCCGGTAACAGGAGTTACCTGCGAACCCTTTAAAGATTTTCTTGTTTTACGTAGTTCCTACTCTCAGAAAACAAAGCTTCCTACAATGTCTCAGTACAGTAATGTCTCCGAAGACACAGATAGCGGTCTAAAACCTGAAAAGTCATATAATACTAATATAGGTTTTGAATTATTTTTTCTCGATAAATCCGTCAATGTAAGAACAGATTATTTTTACAGCAGGTTCAAGGATAAACTTGCGACTCTTTATGACGAGACTGAAGGATTAAAATATTATATGAACATTGAAGGTGAAGAGCGTCAGGGAATTGAGCTTATTTCAGGATTCAGGTTTGATAAAGTAGCCGGAATCATGGACTTAAATATTTATCTCTCTTATGTTTATCTGCAGGCTAATAACCTTGATTCAGATACGAAAGATACTGATATTTATAAAGGTGATACAATAGCAGGTACACCTGAGCATCAATTTGTAGCTGATATTAGAATGAATTTTATTACAGATACTGCAGTAAATATTTATGGGGATTATACAGCAAATGCTGTTCAATATGTTATGAGCAGCAATCCTGATACAACTGATGCTTACTCAATTGATTATTATAAAACAATCAAATTGCACAATCCTCTTATGTTTAATATAAAGATATCTCAGAAGTTCATGAATCACTATGAAGTATATGCTTTTTGTAAAAATATTTTTGATGATTATGCAGCAGATCCGTTTAATCCCGGACCAGGCAGACAATTTTACTTCGGTGCTAAAGCAGAATTATAATAATACTCTTAATAATTCGAAATGCGCAGGTTAACAGTTTGATCTTATATAAAAATAAATATTGACAGAAATCCATTATATTTATTGATCTACAATGGTACTTAAGATTACTTTATAAAGGATTTTTATCGGAGTATTTATTATGGATAATGTAACTTTAGATCTGGATAACTGCCTTGAGGAAGCAAAAGCCTTTCATGGCGGACTTTGTGGAGGTATAGCAATCGGTACACGAATGGCTGTTTTAGGAATGAATGCTGTAGGTATAACAGATCCCAAAGGTAATAACAGAAAAGACCTGATGGTTTTTGTTGAAATGGACAGATGCGCTACTGATGCAATTCTTGCTGTAACCGGGTGCCAGCCAGGGAAACGTACCATGAAGATTCTGAATTACGGAAAAATGGCAGCTACTTTTATAAATCTGAAGACACGTAAAGCAATAAGAATTTCCCAGAAAAATCTGGATGGCGATACCGTAACAACAAGGGAAATGATAGAGCAGAATCCGCAGACTACTGACTTTCTGCAACTTTCTGATGATGAGCTTTTTGATATATGCGAAGTTGAAGTAGATTTAAATCCTGAAGATATGCCCGGAAGGCCTTTAAAAATTGTAACATGTTCAAAATGCGGAGAAAGAGTAATGGATTTAAAAGAAATTACAAAAGATGGAAAATATTTTTGCAAACCCTGTGCTGAAAATTCCAATTATTACAGAAATAAATAAAATGAGAAAACTATTAAGGCAACTAACTATTTATTTATTAATAATCTTTGTATTAACAACTGCAGTTAGTATTGTTTATGCTAAAGAAATAACAGATATGACCGGGAAGAAAGTTATAGTATCCGATCAAATTACCAAGGTTTATTCCTGTTCTCCGCCAACGACTTTTTTATTATATACAATTGCCCCTGATCTTCTCGTAGGCAAAAACGTTCCGGTTTCAGATAAAGAAAGGCCCTATTTTAGTAAACATTTTAAATCATTGCCGCTAATTGGCGGATTTTACGGTCAGGGCAGGACTCCGAATATTGAAATGATAATTAAAGCGAAACCGGATATAATTATTACCTGGTCCTGGAACAGGTCAGCTTTTGACCGTAAATCTTCTGAATCTATGGAGAAGCTTCAGTTTCCGGTTATAAATACATTTGTTAATCACATTTCGGACTATTCAAAAGTATTTCTTTTTTTTGGTAAACTGCTTAATAAAGAAAAGCGAGGAAAAGAATTAGCTGATTATTCAAATAAAGTTGTTATAGAATCAGAAACTTTTATATCTTCAATTCCTGAAAACGAAAAGCCTAAGGTTTATTATGCTGAAGGTAAGGATGGATTATATACGGAAAGCAGCGGGTCCATGCATTCTGAATTGATTTCAGTTGCAGGAGGAACAAATGTCATTAAAGGCGAGCCTAAAACCGGCTACGGCATGGAACGGATCAGTATTGAGCAGGTAATGATTTATGATCCTGATATTATTTTAACCAGGGAAGTCTCATTCTTTAAAATTATTTATAATGATCCTAAATGGAAAAATTTTAAAGCTGTTAAAAACAAAAGTGTTTATCAAATACCGCTCAGTCCCATAAACTGGTTCGACAGACCTCCTTCGTTTATGAGAATACTTGGTCTACAATGGATATTAAAATGCTTTTATCCTGATAAATATAATAAAGATTTAATAAAGGAAACAGAATATTTTCTTAAACTGTTTTTTAATATTGATTTGTCTGAAAACGAAATTAAAAAAATTATATATAGTTACTGATGAAAATTAGACCGAAAATTTTTTTCCCTGTTCTGAGTGGTACAATGCTATTAATTATTTTGATTTCACTGACACTTGGAAAATATCCTGTCCCGCTTCAGGATATAATTAATTTTTTTTCTTATAAATTATTTAATGCAGGGAATATCAATCCAGAGAAACTTAAACTGCTCAGTAATCTTCTTATGGAAATACGCTTACCACGTATCATTGCTGCTATACTGATTGGGGCCTCTCTTTCTGTATCAGGAGCATCTTTTCAGGCCATGTTCGTCAATCCGCTTGTTTCCCCATCTTTATTAGGTGTACTAGCCGGATCATCCTTTGGTGCTGCTTTGGGAATGGTTTTTTCTGAAAGCTGGTATATCGTACAGATTTCTTCATTTTCTTTCGGATTTCTTGCAGTTATCATTTCAGTTGGTATAGCTAAGATTCATAAAGGTAATTCCATACTTCTTCTAATTCTTGGCGGTGTAATAAGCGGAGCATTTTTTACTTCTCTGTTATCAATTGTCAAATACATTGCTGATCCCTATGACCAGCTTCCTGCTATCACACAATGGTTACTTGGCAGTCTGTCATTTGTAGACAGCAGTACATTAAAAATTATGCTGATACCTCAACTAGCTGGTATCATTCTTATCTCTCTGTTTTCCGGATATATTAATGCACTTAGCATGGGCGATGAAGAAGCACGGGCATTAGGTGTGCCTGTTGAAAAAATTCGTATTTTACTTATATTTTTATCCACAGTAATCAGTGCATTGACTGTTGTGGCTGCAGGTATGATTGGATGGGTTGGTCTTATTATCCCGCACATCGCAAGGATGATAGTGGGCCCGAATAATAAAGTACTGATTCCGGCCTGTGCTCTAATTGGAGCTTCATATCTCGTAGTTGTAGATGATATCTCCCGGCTTTTATTCAGCATTGAAATACCCATTGGTATTACAACATCACTTATAGGTATACCTTTCTTTGCAATAATTCTTAAAAATGCAAGGAGGGCATGGAATTGAAGTCGAGTCTTGAATTAAAAGATTTATCATTCGGATATACAAAAAGAAAAATTCTTGAGGATATTAATTTTACTATTTCAAAAGGCCAGATTGTTACAATTCTTGGACCTAACGGATGCGGCAAGAGTACTTTAATAAGATTAATGCTGGGATTTTTAAAGCCGGATAAAGGTAACGTTATACTTGATGGAAAAGATTTAATATATACAACAAATAAAGAACTTGCATGTGAAATTGCATATGTTCCCCAGATTCATAAAAGTGCCTTTCCATATTCTGTTATTGATGTTGTTTTAATGGGCAGAATACCTCATAAAAGTTTCTTCTTTAAATATTCAAAAGGAGATCTTGAAATTGCAAATGATTCTTTAAAAAGACTTTCAATTTCTCATCTTGCAGACAGACCGTATACAGAAATAAGCGGCGGTGAAAGGCAGCTGACCATTATTGCAAGGGCTCTTTCCCAGGGGGCACGTACATTTATTATGGATGAACCGGCTGGCGGGCTTGATTACGGGAATCAGCTCAGGCTTCTTGAAGAAATATTAAAATTGTCTGAAGCAGGTTACACATTTATTAAATCGACGCACTCGCCGGAGCATGCCTTATGGATCGCGGATCGGGTTATTATGATAAAAAACGGTTCTCTGTTTGCAGACGGAAAATCTGACGAAGTAGTTACATCAAATAATCTGAAATCACTTTATCGGATTGAAGTGAAAGTTGAAAAAGTAAACGGCTCAATAAGAGTATGTGTACCTCAAAAATTATATCAAAAATAAAAAATTCTTCTAATATTACAAATTTTAACATATTATCATAAATATTAACAAATCCGTTGACAAATATTATTCCATTGTTATTCATATTTACAATAATAAACAACAGGAACAAAATTATGCAGTGCGAAATATGTGAATTCAAATGCAATATATCTGAAAGCGGTACCGGTAAATGCGGAATGTACGAAGGCAGTAATGGAACCATACAGGAAAAATATCCTGACATGTATTTAGTATCAGTTCCTGCACCTATCGAAGCAATGCCGATGGTGCACTATTATCCAAATTCAAAATTTCTTCAGGTTTGCACCATCGGATGTAATTTCAGATGTACAGGTTGTGTTTCCTGGCTGCTTACTGAAAGCAAGGAATCAATTGAGGGTGCTGTTAAAAGTTTAAAACCTGAAGAGATTATCATAAAAGCTAAAGACCTTGAGTGCATTGGAATAATGTTCTGTTTTAATGAACCGGCTGTCTCTTTCCATACTTTTAAAAAACTTGCTAAACTCGCGAGAGAAAACAATCTTCTGATTGGATGTGCAACGAATGCATATTTTTCAGAAAAATCTTTCATAGAACTTCTCGAACATATTGACTTTATAAATATCGGGATAAAAGGGCATTCAGACGATGCTTATAAAATACATGGCGCCATGACTTATGAGCCAATATTCAGGAATCTGGAACTAAGCGCGAAAAGCAATGTACATACTGAAGTTGCTGCTGTATATATTAAAGGGATGGAAGATGAGTTAATTAAAACAGCAAAACATATTGCATCCATATCAAAAAGTATTCCATTACAGGTAATGCGTTTTCTTCCATTCTGTGATACTGACTATAATGATGAACCTTCAATAAAAGATGCGGAATCATTATGCAGGGAATTGAGAACTATTCTTGAAAGCGTTTATCTTTTTAATTCTCCGGGGACTGAATATTTAAACAGTAACTGTCCTGAGTGCGGAACTCCTTTAATAAAAAGAGGATTTAACGGCCCGATGTGTTCGAATGTAATTGACTATAAACAGGAAGCAAAATGTGAATGTGGGTATTCCTTATCTTATACAGGCAATATCTGTAAAGAAAACGGACTTGAACCGCTCGGCTATTTTGGCGGATATAAAAATATAATGTCACTTGAAAATATCAGAACTATTCTTGCTTTTCTGGGTGAACATGACAGCAAAATTATAAGCGGCGTTCTTCATGAAATAATAAAAACTGATTATATTAAAGATCTGTACTCAAAAACAAAAAAGCCTGAATCATATCTTGATACAATTGATCATTATGCCAAACTTGCAGGCAGGGAAAATGAAGCTAATGAATTAAGAAATTTCATTGAAACAAATATAAATTCAATATCAGATACGGTTAAAGACAAGGACAGACCCAGAGTTTATTTCGCCCTTAATCATCCGTTGATTGCGGTTTTTGGAGATAAATTTGAATGTAATTTAGTGGAAATTGCAGGTGGATATTGTGTTAACAAGGATATTAATCGTGAGGAAATACCTGGTATAATGATACCTGTCGATTTACTTAATCAGCTTAATCCGGAAATAATACTTGTATACGGATCTCACGGGTACCCGGCTTCAGATGTTTATCAATTCTATATAGAAAATGGAGTGGAAGCAGAGGCAGTAAAAAATAATAAAATATTTAATATTCATCCTTATCATACAGCAGGTAGTCCGGACTGGATACTGGGATTGATGTACATTGCGAATATAATTCATCCGGAAATATTTAATTTTGATCTTACTATGATAGCTGATCAGTTTTATAACAGAATTTTCGGAATTGATTATTCAGTATTAAATCACAGCAGAAATTTTGATGTAATACGTCTTGAAAAGATAATAGCACGTCAGAATAATCAGGATACTTTCGATGGAAACTCAAACAAGTAAATTTAATAAAGAAACCGGTAAGAATTTTGATACAATTGCTAAAACAATCTTTGCACCGGTATATCCGGTAATTGCTGATCAGATTGTAGAGCGTACAGGGATTGATAAAGGTATTTGTATAGATCTTGGAAGCGGCCCGGGACATCTTGGTATAGCCATAGCGAAGTTGTATAAATTCAAGGTGTATGGTGTAGATTTTTCAGCAGAAATAAATGATATTGCTGTTCAGAATATTAAATCAGAAGGAGTCGATCAGCAGCTTAAGCTTATACCGGGCAGTGCAGATGATATGCCTTTTAATAATAATTTTGCTGACTTAATAATAAGCCGGGGATCACTTTTTTTCTGGCAGGATGTTGAAAAAGCTTTTAATGAAATTTATCGTGTGCTTAAACCGGGCGGAAAAACATATATAGGCGGCGGATTTGGAAGCGATGAGCTTCGGGAACAAGTGACAGTAGAAATGCGAAAAATTGATCCTGACTGGGAATGTCACGGGAAAAAACAACTCGGGAAAGATAATACAGAACATGCACGCAGTGTATTAGATAATCTAAATATAGATTATCATTTGTTTGATGATGAAACCGGTTTGTGGTTTATGATTAAAAAATAAAATTACACTTTCTTATCCATATATAAAAGCTGGGTAGGGTAGGCAAATTCAATCTTTTGCTCCTCAAATTCTTCTTTAATTCTTAAATTAATGTATTCCTGAGTATCCATATAAACGTTATAATCATTAGTATTTACATAATACACTGTTTCAAAGACGAGATTAAAATCACCATAGGTACTGAAATGGCATCTGTCAAAACGGGTATTGTTTTTTTCTTCAATAATCTTTTTTATAAAATCAGGAATTTCTTTTAAAACGGCAACAGGAGTTTCATATGTTACTCCAAGTGTAAAAACGACTCTTCGTTCCTCCATTCTTTTAAAATTTCTGACACGGGAATCGGTAAGATCTGCATTTGAAAAAATGAGTTGTTCACCGCTAAGACTTTTTATGCGAGTTGTTTTAATTCCGATTTGTTCAACAGTTCCCATATATTTGTCAACAATTATAAAATCACCTGCTTCAAACGGTTTATCCAGGAATATGCTGAAGTAGCTGAAAATATCTTTTAACATAGCCTGTGCCGCAAATGCTACCGCAACACCGCCTATTCCAAGACCGGTAACAAGACCGGTAATTTTTATTCCAATATTATCGAGAAAAATAATTAACGCGATAGTCCAGCAAAGAATAAGAATAGCAGTCTTAATAGCTGATAAAATATTTTCTTTGTGCAAATTATCATTATTTTTAAAAACGTATGCTTTTAATATAAAAGTGCTAAGAGTTGTTATGAATCTGGTCATTGAAATAATAATAATAACAAGACCTGTTTTTTTTATTATATAATAAAGACGATTATTAATAACCAGATGCTGTAAACTTAAATAAATAACTGTAAAATATAATGCGGGATATAATTGCTTTGCGATATTACGGATTACAATTTCATCGAGGGAGGATTTGGCCTTTACTGCGATTTTTTGAAGCCTGGGAATCAGGATTCTTTTTATTATCCATATAATTAATATACCCGATAATATTATAATAACAGCTTTACTGTAATCAGATAAAGTATTATTAAATAATATTATTGATAGCTTATTTTTCAGGTTATCAATTGACATTAAGATTTATTTTTTTGAAGTGTATATTTATCCAGCCTTAATTAGGCTAAATTAAACATCCATTTTATGATAAAAGAAGACACAGAATCTGCTTTTACTATACAACGATTACGGGTATATTTTTGGATAAATGAATAACTTTATTTGTTACACTTCCCATGAAAAATTCAGAGATGATTGATGAATTATGTTTTCCCATTACTATGGTATCGTATTTACCCTGAACAGCCTCGTCAGCAATTTGATGTGCGGTAGTTTCTTTCTGAGTCTCAAGCTTAACTGTAATATTATCTTTTTTAAATCCTGCATCTTTCAGGATTTTGATAATATTATCCGTAACAGTTTTCATTTCGTCTTTTTTACTTTTTTCAAAAATGGAAAATACATCTTTGTTTTCAGCAAATAAAGGAATGGCTGTTGGTTCATTCAGATTGTAAATAATTGTGGGATTTGGAAGTACACTGTAAAGAGTAATCTTATCCTCTTTTCTTAAAATCTTTACAAGATAATTTGCAATTTTCATCGAGGCTTCAGAACTATCTACTGCTGTTAAATAATTGTATGACATTTAAATCCTCCATGTAAAGAATGTAATTACCTGCATGATCTAATAATAGGATAAAAGAATTTTTATACATTTGTCAAATAATTAAATTTATTTATATATTTTATTTTTCTATTATTTTTTCCGGATAAAAAAAACCGGCTACGCAGTTTTCTGTGTAGCCGGTATGATTTTTGTTACAACTAGGTTATTTAGGGAATAAAACAATCTTTACTCTTGATTTTCCGATGAACAAACAGGTTTGTTATTGTTACCATGACATTATTTTATTTGTTCAGGTGAACATTCTCCAGGCATACCTTTTAATTTTTCACGATGTTCGCATGTTTTTTAATCTTTACACATTTCTTTTCATATAAATTTTGTGAATTAAATTTACAATGTTATCATATATCCTAAATTGGATGATAAATAATTGTCAAGGCAATTATCAAAAAATATGTGATAAATATTACAAAAGATATTAAATTATTACAATTATGCACAATAATATACAATAATTATTGACAGTAAAAGGATAAGTATTTAGAAAACTAATTAGACAAAGCATCCAATCAGCTTATATCATTATTTAATCCTGATATCAGCGAAATAATTATTACAACAAGTGCTCCTTTCAATTTAGAATCTAATAAGCTATTATCTAAACAATTTTGTAATAAGTGGATGAATAAATATTAAATTTCTGGAGGTATAAATTGAAAAAGTTATTCTTTATTGCATTTTGTTTAATTTTAATGACTTCTCTTTCTGCCCTTAATGCTCAGGAAGTAGAGGAGGAAACAAATGTATCTCAGGAGGAAGCTGTAAGTGTAGATGGTGATGATGCAGGAAAATCAAAAACTCAGGTATTTGATCTTGGTCAGGTTGTTGTAAAAAGCAAAAGAATTGCTGATATTGAAAGCGCTACAACAACTACAACTGTAAGTGCTCTTGATATTGAAGCAAGAGCGGAAAAAACTCTGGATGATACTCTTCAAATGATTCCAGGTGTTGCGACATTCCAACATGCCAAGGGGCACCGAAGATTTAAAATGAGAGGCTACGACATGGATAAAGTAGCAATTCTCATTGATGGCATACCGCTAACTGATGTTTATGACACTAATATTGATATTTCAAAAATATCAATTCAAAATGCATCTGAAATTACAATTAATAGAGGCACATCTTCAGTGCTATACGGTACTTCCGGAACAATTGGATCAATAAATATTGTAACTCAAAAACCAACTGCTCTTTCTACAAAAGCTGGAATTGAGTATGGTTTAAATGGTGACTATACTTTGAATGCAGCCCATGGAATGCCTTTAGGTGATTTTTATTATTGGGTTACTGCAAATGTTCAGAAAGAAGCTCCATACGATGTATCAAAAAAACTCTCAAAAAGTGAACGCAGAAAGTGGTATGATAAATTTATGACTGACGATTTAGGTTATCCTGCAATAAATCTGTCAAATTCAACAGTTGACACTTATCTTAATGAAACAGGTGAATGGCCAGGACAGGAATCAATGAAATATAATTTATCATTAAAATCTGGTTATAACATCTGGGATGGCTTTGAAACTGGCCTTTCTATTAATTTCAGTCATAGTAAAAAAGATACATATACTGTAAGCTTATATAATACTGAAGAATATGATCCTGAATATGAAGAATGGGATGAAAGCAATAGAAATACTCTAAATGGAATGGCGTTTACCTGGCCAAGAGTTACATCAATATCAGTTGCACCATATACCACTTATGAAAATGGTGATTTTTATGTAAAAGGAAACATATTTTATTCCTATAATTATGAAATACTTGATGCATATACAGATCCGGAACATGAAAGTGTTCCAATGTGGTGGGGTGGTGTTCATTCTAACTGGCAAAACACTATCACTGGATTCAATGTATTTCCTTCTTATAAATTGACAACCGGGAATAAACTAAATGGGGCAGTACTTTTTAGATATGATAAGCACTTAGAGCGCGAAAAAGCAATGGGTGAATTTATTGGAACAGGAATTGGTAATGCAGATGCTGCTTATAATAATTTTGGTGACTCATGGTTTGATACAAAACTTGTTACAGGAACACAAATTACCCTTGCAGTTGAAGATGAAATTACAATTAAAAATTTTAATATAACTGCCGGAATTTCCTACGATGCTCAGAAACTTAATGATTACAAGGTTAGAGAGAGTTATACAGATGATATTTTAACTGATCAGTATAAAGCAGAAGATGATTCAACAATATGGGGAACAAGAGATTCATTTAATCCGGTTATCAGTGCAATGTACGAACCTTTAAAAGATTTTCTGATTTTACGAACATCATTTTCCCAAAAGACTAAACTTCCAACAATGGCTATGTACAGTGATATTGAAAATAGTAATGCTGATGTCGGCTTAAAACCTGAAAAATCGCAAAATTTAAATGCCGGAATTGAACTTTTTTTTATGAATAAAAATCTTAGTGTTAGAACAGACTATTTCTATACTAAATTTAAAGATAAACTTGAGTCAGTATATATAGATTCGATTGGTGATAGAGTATATACTAATATTGATGGAGTTGAAACACAAGGGATTGAATTAATAACCGGCAGTAAATTAACTAAAGTAGCCGGTATTATTGATATGAATTTAAATTTTTCTTATGTATTTGTAAAAATAAAAAATCTTGATACAGGTATAACCGATACTGAACTTAATAAAGGTGAAAAGTTCGAAGATAATCCTGAACATCAGTTTATAGCTGATATAAGACTTAATTCAGTAAAAACAAATACTTCTCTTAATATTTTTGGTTCATATACTGCGAATGCAATTAAATATGCTATGAAATCAAATCCGGATACTACTGATGAATTTTCAACCAGTGTCTATAAAGAAGTTAAACTGCACAATCCGCTAATGTTCAACGTAAAACTTTCGCAAAAATTTATGCAAAATTACGAAGCATATATACTGGTGAAAAATATATTTGATGATTATGCTGCGGATCCTTTTAATCCGGGACCCGGCAGACAATTTTATTTTGGAGCAAAAGCAGAGATATAATTAACTCCAATTGAAACTATAAGTTATAGCAATATTTACAAATATATAAGAGAGGCCGTTTGTAATTAACGGCCTCTCAATATTTTTAACCCTGATAAGGAACCACTGTAATGAAGAAACTATTTATTATACTTATAATTTTACTTGCTGTAATCTTTATTGTCACCTTTATTCCGCAATTATTAACTCAAATCTCAAAAATAGATATTATGTCTGTAACTGGAGCTACACCGGTTGCACTATACGAAAAAATTCCTGGTAATATTACATTGAAAGTAACCGGTGAACTAAAAAAAGATTATTCTTTTACAACCAGAACATTAAATGGTTTTGCTGCAACAAGAATCAGAACTCAGGAAGTTTCTCCTGAGGGGTCACTTGTTGGTACCTATGCTTATCTTGGAATACCGGTTCTTCATATTCTGGAAGGAATTGCTCCAAAATCGCCGGAAGATAAGGAAATATTTGACAGGCCGCTTGATATGCTTGTTACGTTCATATCTTCTTCAGGTAAATCAGTTAATTTCAGCTATGGTGAAATAATTTTTGTAAATGATTCCTTTCCGGTAACACTTGCGTATAACAGAAAAGAAATTAAGTCATCAAAAAATCCGGAGAAATACGAGAAGAATATTTATAAAGAAAATATTAAAGGGTTGAGATTAATCTGTCCCAGAGACCTTGATACATTGCGCTACCTTGATGATATTGTGGAAATATCGATGAAAAAGATAAATACTTTATATGATAAATTACCGGTACAGAAAAAAGGTGAAAAGTGCGGTTCTGATTCAATTTCCTGTATAGAAGGAAATAAAGTTTATACAGCGAAATTAAAAGGTGTAGAAAAAATAAACATTAATCACTGGTTCAGAACCGGACATGGTCAGGGCTTTAAGGGAATTTCATCAGCAGAAGGATACAGTCTAAGACATTTTCTTAAACTAAATTTTCCTAACGCTGATAAAAACAGGTATTTTCTTTTCGCTGCATGTGACGGATACAGATGTCTTTTTTCAGGCAGAGAAATATTCGAACATTCTGACGGCGAATACATGATAATTCTCGGTAAAAAGGACGGTAAAAAAGTTTCTTCCGGATACATGCTGGCACCTGTGAAAGATTATTTTGTTGATCGGGATATATGGGGACTAACACATGTTGTCATGTTAGCAAATCACCGGCTCGCAGGACAAATAAGGAAGAAACATAGCCGATGAAGTCCGATAAAAAAAGAGTGAAGTATTCTGA
>JAFGDQ010000062.1 GCA_016932015.1 Spirochaetota bacterium
ATGTTTTTGGGTTTTATAAATATCCGTACATTCATTATTGATCGTAACAGGACAGATGAAGCCCTCCGGAACAGCGAGGATAAATTTAAGTATGTTTTTGACCATTCAATCACTGGAAAATCCATCACTCTTCCCTCCGGCGAAATAAATGTGAACAGGGCTTTCTGCGATCTCTTAGGTTATTCTCCGGAACAGCTACAGGACAGGAAATGGCAGGATATTACTCATCCTGATGACATAGAGTTTACTCAAAAAATTCTGGATCCGGTCCTCTCAGGTGAAATCGATTCCGCGCGTTTCACGAAAAGGTACATTCGCGCCAATGGTTCCATTATCTGGACGGACGTCGCGACTTCACTGCGCCAGGACGATAACGGCAGGGCATTGTATTTTATGACGTGTGTAAGCGATATCACGGATCGCATGCAGGCGAAAGACGCGTTGATTGTTTCGGAAAACCGTTACCGCCGCCTTTTTGAATCCGCGAAAGACGGTATACTCATTCTCGACGCTGAAACAGGAATTATTCTGGATGTAAATCCGTTTTTAATCGAGATGCTGGGTTATTCCTATGAGCAATTCATTGAAAAAGCAATCTGGGAAATAGGAGCCTTTAAAGATAAAATTACCAACAAACAAAATTTTATTGAGCTGCAGGAAAAAGAGTATATTCGTTATGAAGATATGCCTCTTGTAACATACAACGGCCGGAAAATCGATGTTGAGTTTGTCAGCAATGTGTACTTTGAAGATCATCTTAAAATAATACAGTGCAACATCCGCGATATAACAAACCGCAAGCGAACTGAAGACGAGCTGAAAAAATATCATGATCTCCTGGAAGAGCTGGTTAAACAGCGCACAGATGAGCTGAGAAACAGCAGAAATCTGCTGCGTACATTGATCGACAGCCTTCCTGACGATATCTACGCGAAAGACACGGAAAGCAGGTTCATTATGGCGAATAACTGCACTCTTAAAAATCTCGGACTCGGCAGTTTTTCGGAAATTTTGGGGAAAACCGATTTTGACATACTGCCGAACGAAGAAGCCGCGAAAGTATCCACAAAAGAACATACTACGCTGCTGCGCGACGGAAATTTGATTAATTATGAAGAGCAGGTAACAGGCAAAGACGGTAAAATACACTGGCTCGATGTCACAAAAGCGCCGATGAGAGACAGGGAAGGCAATGTTACAGGGCTCGTGGGCATAAACCGCGACATCACTCACATAAAAGAATTTGAAGAAAACCTGAAAGAGGCGAAAGAAGCCGCGGAGAGTGCGAATATCGCGAAGAGCGTTTTTCTTTCCAGCATGTCGCATGAGATACGCACTCCGTTGAACGCGATACTGGGCTATTCGCAGCTTTTACAGAATGACGGCACGCTCTCTGAAGAGCAAAAAAGCTGGCTGGAGATCATAAACCGCAGCGGGGAACATCTCCTTATTTTGATTAATGACATACTGGAAGTGTCAAGAATAGAATCCGGCCATATTACTTTTAATCCTTCAAACTTTGATCTCCATGCTCTGCTCCGCGACATAGAAGCAATGTTCAGAATAAAAACAGACGCGAAAAATCTTACCCTTCTTTTCGAACATGCCGATGAACTGCCAGGATACATTACCACTGACGAAGCCAAGCTGCGGCAGATAATCATCAATCTTGTCGGCAATGCCGTGAAATTCACCAAAGAAGGCGGCCTGGCTTTGAGAGCGCGCGTAAAACATGAAAATGATAAAACGCGACTTGTCGTTGAAGTTGAAGACACGGGCCCCGGCATATCGGAGAAGGATATGGGAAAAATGTTTCAGAAATTCGGGCAGGCTGAAGCGGGGATCAGGGAAGGCGGCACAGGCCTCGGCCTGGCGATAAGCCAGCAGTACGCCAGGCTTATGGGAGGGATCATTACGGTAAAAAGCGAAGAGGGAAAAGGGGCGTGTTTTATTTTAACAATTGATATTGATGGCAGCGAGACGCTTGATAAAGAGGAAAAAAAGAGAGGAAGAGTTATCGGATTAAAACCTGGCCTGAAGCAGTACCGGATACTGATCGCCGATGACAACGCTGATAACCGGGAATTTTTAAGAATAATGCTTACATCTGCCGGATTCGATGTGGAAGAAGCCAGGGACGGCAATGACGCGATCGCGAAATTAAAAATATGGCGGCCTGAGCTGATCCTGATGGATATGCAAATGCCTGTTCTGGATGGCTATGAGGCAACCCGCATGATAAAAGCAATGGAGAACGGAAAAATTCACATTATAGCGGTAACTGCCAGCGCTTTTCAGGAGGACAGGCAAAAGGCGATTGACGCAGGCGCCGACGCTTATCTGCGCAAGCCGTTTAAGGAGCGTGAACTTTTCGATCGCATAAAGGAGGTCTGCGCTGGCGTTCAATATGTTTATCAATGACTATATACCCGATTAAGAGAGTCAAAAAGATTTTGTATTTTATTGATCAATATTATATCTTGTTAATCCTGTTATCCCGCCAATTTTTTTTGGTTCCGGTTCGTCCGGGTCAGGTAATTACGCGATCAAACGGAGGTTTAAACCATGAACAGGTTAAAAGGGTTTCTTCGAAATATGCGCACGAGTTTTTTGTTTATGCCTTCGGCGATTGTCGCGTTCAGCGTAATTATCGCTGGAATTTTAATTTCTGTAGATTCTGCCGGGATCATGCAATGGACTAAAAACTGGCCCCGCCTGTTCGGCGCCGGCGGAGCGGCGGCTCGCGGGATGTTATCAATGATTGCCGGTTCAATGATGACTGTGGTAGGCATAACATTTTCGATGACATTGATGACATTGATGCTGGCATCGGGCCAGTACACGTCCCGCATTCTGCGGAATTTTATACGCGACAAAGTCACTCAGGTGGTTCTCGGAATTTTTTCCGGAAATTTCACTTATTGTCTGATAGTGCTGCGCACTATTCGCGACGGCGAGGACGGATTTATCCCGAGCCTGTCGGTATTCTTAGCGGTTGTTCTGGCAATATGCAGTATCGGTGCCCTGATTTTTTTTATCCATCACATAGCGATTACTATCCAGGCCTCCAGCATTATTGCTTCCGTCGCCGAAGAAACCGTGGAAGCTGTTTACCGGCTTTTCCCGGAAAACCTCGCGCGCGAAATGGAGGCTGATGATGAAGACCTTTTACCGCGTCAAATGCCCGTCCGCAACTGGCTGCCGATTCCTGTTGAGAGAAGCGGGTATATTCAAAGCGTAGACAACGCGGCGATTTTGCGGCTGGCGTGCGGGCACAATACCATAGTAAGAATGGAACGCGGTGTCGGTGATTTTGTTGTCAGCGGTACCGCTCTCGCGTCGCTCGCGCTCGAACGCCCTCCCGGAAGGGAGATTGCCGCTGCTCTTCGGGCTGCATATAATATCAGCCGCCACCGGACGCTGCAGCAGGATTGCGCTTTCGGTATCAGGCAAATAGTGGATATGGCGCTCAGGGCGCTTTCACCCGGCATCAATGATGTAACTACAGCTGTGATGTGTGTTGATTATCTGACTGTTATTCTTGCCCGCCTTGCTGTCAGCAATTTTCCCTCATTACACCGCTACATGGAGGGTGAACTTAGGGTAATCGCTATCGGCCGGACATTTGCCGGCCTGGTTTCCGAATCTTTTGATCAGATCCGGAGAAGCGCTGAGGGTAATGTCGCGGTCATGCTGCGCATGCTTGGAGCAATTCTGACTGTTTCCGGTTTAACGGAAAAACCAGACCGGAGACAGGCGCTCGGCGAACAAATGCGTTTGATTGCAGAATTGACGGAACGCACAGTTAAATCTCCATACGACAGGGCTCTGCTTGAGAACCGTATGGAACTTCTCAGACAGTCAGGCATCTGTTAAGAATAATCGGAGATAATGACGCTTTTTGAGAAAACATAAGCTTTGGCGGACAGACAAATAGTAGCGCAATTTACCAAACATATCTTATCTGGTAATAATTGGATATGTTAAACATTTAATTTAAATGATATACTAAGCCGGCTTCGTCGAAGAGACCAGAAGCCCACGAAGGCTTTCGCGGGCTGTTTTTTGATCGCCGGCTACAAGCACGCTGATTTTGTTGCCGGTTGAGGTTATTGTATTTATAATCGCTTCTTGCTTCTCTGAAAAAACATTGTCAGGCTTATTTTTGTCTGTTTACGGCGCCTTTAATGTGGCGGGAATCGATACGATAGTCTCAGCAACCCGGCTGCTGTTAATTGTCATAGTTCCGTTTCAAGACCGATTTTTTTAATAGTTTATTTTTATATTTTGTAAAATTTTTCCGCATTTTTATGCGGATAAAAAAATCAGTCTTGAAATTATATTCGACTGCCTTCATAACACAATCCATTAGAGAGAACTCACATTTGTCATGAATTGACAATTCCTTATAATTGAAATACATATTATCAAACAAACACCGGAAGAAGTTTTTAAAACAAAAACAACTGTAGTTCTGCCTGCCGGAGCCGACATGGTCAATGCTATCGGTGAATTAACGTGAATTTTGCTTATAAATATCAGGTAAATTAAATGAAAACAAGGAATGTATTTGCTGAATTTGAAAAGTATTTAAAGGATATTTACGCTGTATTTTCGTAAAATGAAATTATTAAGAGGTGTTTCTATGGGGAATAGAAGAATGAAAAAAATTGTGAACTCATTCCTGCTGGTTGCAGAAAAATTTTCCGGAGAAAATGGCAGCAACATTTTTATCAGCACGGCCTTAAAACGAAAAGCGGAGACAACAGGCAGATACAAATGCAGCAGTATCCGTAACTTTGAATTTATTTGTTTTTTTATTTACAATTTTTGTAAATAAAAATTAATTTTTGTAACAAAGAGCATCGACTGATGATTTTAAAAATATTAAGCTTGTCTTTTAATGATTACTTTCAGGGTCTTCCAAAGGCTTTTTATGATGCCTCTTTAAACATTTACCTTACGATAACGGCAATTACTGCAATAATTGTTATTGTTGTTATCATTTCAAAAATTTATAAATATAAAAAAAGAAAAAAGTTATTCAGAACATATAATGAAAAATATAAAAATCTTATAACAGAGTTCGGAATTACCGGTGAAGAAAAAAAATTACTAAAAAAATTGACTGTATTTCTTAGAAATCCCGAAAAAAAATATCTGCTTTTACTCGATTCACTTATATTCCATTCAGCTATTGAACATCTGAGAAAAAGAGATCGTATTAAAGACTCATTAATAGATGATTTGGCAGTTAAATTAAGATTCAACAATATTTCCTCTTATTCAGCATTAAGAACAACTCATGACCTGCCGGATGGAATGCCTGTTTATGCGGTTATAAATTCAACTTTAAAATTCTATGGTAAAGTATTCAGTTCGGAAGGATATTTAAAAATTATAATAAAAGAAAAGCCTTTAAATATTACAACTAACAGCCCATCAATTATCTATACACACAATAATTCCGGTATATATGGTTTCAGGACTCAATTCATAAAATATGAA
Organism: Spirochaetota bacterium; assembly: GCA_016932015.1. Lineage (GTDB taxonomy): Bacteria > Spirochaetota > UBA4802 > UBA4802 > JAFGDQ01 > JAFGDQ01. The sequence goes on from JAFGDQ010000062.1 coordinate 5,509, forward strand.
CGGAATATATTGCACTTCCTTCATTCAAATAAATTTCAAACTTCTCAAAGAAGATTTTTCTTCAGGAAAGAGGTATGCCTGCCTGTTTACGCGAATAAGATACGTGAAATAAATGATCCTGTTTCATTGACAATGTATGATCTAAGCGCAGGCGGAGCAGTTTTAAATAATCCCGATTTAAGATTTAAAACAGGTGACGATTTAATAATCTCTTTTTCGGATACGCAGGAATATTTATTGCGCCTTGATGCTGAAGTTATCAGAACTTCAAAAAAAGAATCAATTATTCATGTGAAATTCAGTCATCTGAAACCCGGGATTCAGGACAGAATCATAAGGTTAGTTAATAAAAAATAAAATATCCCGCTGAAATTAAGCCTGTCTTTTTTTGCATTTGATAATATTGCGGAATACTTTAAAACATTTGCCGCGAGCAGTAAAAATTATTTATGGATCACAGGCAAATAATCCTGAAATAATAAAAAATATAAACAAATATCTTCATAGCACAATCCATTACTGACAACTCACGGTTATCATGAATTGACAATTCCATATTAATGGAATAAAAATATAAGAAAAATTAAAAATACTATTATAAATGGAGATATTATGAGCCTATCCGGGGTTTATGTAATTATAGCCGTTATTGTTATCCTGTTTTTGTCGGGAATACGGATTGTCCGCCCGACTCACAGGGGATTGACCGAGCGTCTTGGGAAATATGTGCGGTTTGCAAAGCCGGGATTTCACTGGATTTTTCCTGTAATCGAAAAGATGTATCAAATTAATATTACCGAACAGATGGTGGATGCCGAACCCCAGGAGATCATCACCAATGACAATCTTAACGCCAGGGTGGATGCGCAGGTATACTTTAAGGTAAAGGAAGAAGAGAATGAAATAAAAAAATCAATATACAATGTTAACAATTACCAGTGGCAGATAGTTAACCTGGCCAGGACAACCCTGCGTAATATCATCGGCACTATGTCACTTAAATCAGCCAACAGTGAGAGAAGCAGGATAAATACGGAACTTTTGAAAACTCTTACTACGGAAACCGCGCACTGGGGAATAGACGTTGTCAGAACGGAATTGAAGGAAATTGATCCTCCCAAGGACGTACAGGAAACGATGAACAAAGTAGTTAAGGCGGAGAATGAAAAGATAGCAGCAGTTGATTTCGCGACAGCAACGGAAACGGACGCTGACGGGCAAAAAAGGTCGGAAATTAAAAAAGCGGAAGGCGTCAGGCAAGCCAGGATTCTACAGGCCGAAGGCGAGGCCCAGGCTATTAAGCTTGTGAACGAAGCTGCTGAAAAATATTTTATCGGGAATGCCCAATTACTGAGAAGAATACAAATGGTGGAAGAAGCATTTAAATTAAACGCCAAGGTAGTCGTTCCTGCCGGATCAGACCTTGTTAATGTTATAGGTGAAATGGGCGGAATTTTGCCAATTAATATTAAGAAAAATTTATATGACGGAGATAAATTATGAATTTAGATATAACCAAATATGACAGAATTATCAGAATAATTATTTTGCGAATTTCATGATTTAGGTACTAATAAAATAAATACTCGGCGGTTAAATAAATGACACCTGTTCTTCAGTATTACGAGGGAATAGATTCTGTTGCCGTTATCGGAAACTATCTGCCCCGCCAGTGCGGCATAGCGACATTCACTACTGATCTTGTCGAGGCCATATCGGCGGAAGCTCCGGATATAAACTGCTGGGCTGTAGTCATAAATGACAGGCTGGAGGGATACGCATACCCTGAAAAAGTACGCTTTGAAATCAACCAGAACAAACTGTCCGATTACAGTACGGCATCCGAGTTTCTCGGCATCAATCACATGGACATTGTCTGCGTTCAGCATGAGTATGGCATCTTCGGCGGGCCGGCGGGAAGCCATTTACTGAAGCTTCTCGGGGAACTTCGTGTACCTGTTGTGACCACGCTGCATACTGTCCTGAAAGATCCGGCTCCGGAATACAGGGAAGTCATGCAAAAATTATCCGATCTGTCGGATAAGCTGATAGTAATGAGTCAGAAAGCTGTCGGTTTTCTGAAAGATATTTATAATGTGCCTGAAGAAAAAATCGCTTTTATACATCATGGCATACCGGATACGCCTTTTATCGATCCCAATTACTACAAAGACCAGTTCGGAGTGGAGGGGAAAAAAGTAATGCTGACATTCGGATTGCTTTCCCCTTCAAAAGGGATTGAGTACGTATTGAAGGCAATCCCGGCTATAAAAAAACAACATCCTGATATCACTTATATAATACTCGGAGCAACGCATCCGCATGTTTTAAAATTTTCAGGGGAAGAATACCGGATAAGCCTGCAGCAGCTGGCGCGCAAGCTGGATATCAGGGAACAGGTCATTTTCCAGAACCGTTTCGTGGAACTGAAAGAATTATGCGAATATCTCGGATGCGCTGATATTTACATAACACCTTATCTTGTGGAAGCCCAGATTACTTCCGGAACCCTTGCATACGCCATGGGCACGGGAAAAGCCGTTATATCAACGCCGTACTGGTACGCGACCGAGATGCTGGCAGACGGCAGGGGTATAATAGTGCCCTTTAAAGATCCCGACGCAATAGCGGAACAGGTTATTGATGTACTGAGCAACGATATTAACCGCAACACAATACGCAAAAAAGCCTACACATTCTCCCGGGAGGCGATCTGGAAAGAAGTAGCCAGAAAATACCTGGAGGTATTCAATGATGCGAAGTCCAGCCGCGCCAGGTCTCCCAGGCCGCGGTATACATATATTGAAAACGTAAAAACAATCACGAATTTCGATCTTCCCGAACTAAAGCTTGATCATCTGGAAATGCTTACGGATGATACAGGCATTTTGCAGCATGCAGTCCATACTGTCCCGAATCGTGATCACGGCTACTGTACTGATGACAACGCGAGAGCGCTGATCGTCTCGGCAATGGCGAAAAAATACTCTATTGCCGGCATCTGCAACCTGGATTATCTTAAAAACAGCTACCTCAGTTTTTTACAGTACGCCTTTAATGCAGAGGAGGGCCGGTTCCGTAATTTTATGACTTATGACAGGCGCTGGGTGGAAGAGACAGGCTCGGAGGACGCGCATGGAAGAGCTCTCTGGAGCCTTGGTAAGGCAGTTGTTTATCTTGATCATACCGGGCAAATGGCGCTGGCAACGAATCTGTTTAATCACGCGATAAAAGCCGTTGAGAACTTTCTGTCACCGCGCGCTGTGGCTTTTTCTCTGATGGGTATACATTCTTATCTTCAAAAATTTTCAGGCGACAGTGAAGCGCGCAGAATACAGGAAATCCTGGCGGACAGGCTTTTCAGTCAGTTCAACAGCAATGCGAAAAGCGAGTGGCCTTGGCTTGAAAAAGCGTTAAACTATGCGAACGGCAAGCTGCCTCATGCTCTGCTGCTGTCAGGCCAATGGACACAGAACAAGGAAATAATTGATATGGGGCTCAGATCGCTCACATGGCTTTTTATGATACAAACTGAAAGCGGTCATTTTTCTCCTATCGGCAATAACGGCTGGTATGAAGAGAATGGCCCAAAAGCCCGTTTCGATCAGCAGCCCATCGAGACTCATGCTATGATAGAAGCCTGCATCGAAGCTTTCAATATTACAGGCGACAGGACGTGGATTGACAATGCGGTTTTATGTTTTAACTGGTTCCTGGGGCACAATGATCTTAACATGTCGCTCTATGACCCCGGGACAGGCGGATGCCGCGACGGGCTTATGGCTAATGGGATCAATCAGAATGAAGGCGCGGAATCAACGCTGGCCTGGCTGCTGTCGCATATGGCTTTGCAAAAACTTTACGCTGACCAGATTTTAAAACAGCCGCCATCCCGTTCAAACACTTAAGAGCCTGTATCAAAATTTATAAAGGATAACAAAATTTGATACAGTATCCGAGATCAGGGGAAAATTTATCATGCGCATAGCAATGCTTTCGCCGATCGCATGGCGCACACCGCCGCGGCATTACGGTCCATGGGAAAGCGTGGTTTCTCTATTGACCGAGGGACTGGCAGCCCGGGGTCATGATGCGACTCTTTTCGCAACCGGAGATTCTCAAACTTCCGGCAGGCTCCATTCAGTCTGCAAGCGGGGCTATGAAGAGGACAGCTCCATTATACCTAAAGTATGGGAATGCCTGCATATCGCGGAGGTCTTTGAACGCGCGGATGAGTTCGATATTATCCATAACAATTTCGACTATTTGCCCCTGACCTATTCCGGATTTATCTCCACCCCGGTGCTGACGACTATTCACGGGTTCTCATCTCCCGGGATATTGCCGGTTTTTAAAAAATACAACGACAAAACATTCTATGTTTCCATCAGCAATGCCGACCGTTCGCCGGAACTGGATTATGTCGGAACCATCCATCACGGTATAGATTTAAGCCGGTTTGATTTCGAATCCGGGCCTGGGGATTACCTGCTTTTTTTCGGCCGAATTCACAATGATAAAGGCGCCCGTGAAGCTCTTGAAATCGCACGGGCATGTAATAAAAAATTGATATTAGCAGGGATCATACAGGATGCGGATTATTATTGCCGGTACGTAGAACCGTACCTGGATAATAAAAAGATAGTTTATGCAGGCAGTGTCGGACCGGAAGAGCGCAATAAATTACTTGGTAAAGCATTCGCTTTGCTGCATCCAATTAATTTTAACGAACCTTTCGGCCTTTCTGTGATAGAATCCATGGCCTGCGGGACGCCTGTGATAGCCTTTAACAGGGGGAGCATGCCTGAGATTATTGAAAACGGAAAGAACGGCTTTCTGGTAAAAAATACAGACGAAGCTATAGAAGCCGTACATCGTATAAAAACTATTGATAGAATGTACTGCCGTCATCATGTTGAACAAAATTTTACGGCAGACCGCATGGTAGAGGAATATATTAATGTTTATGAAACAATAATTGAAACAAATAAGAGAGAAGATCACAGGCCATGGGGGTATTATAAAATCCTTGCTGATAAAAATGATTACAAAGTCAAGGAGATCGTCGTTTTCCCGGACAAACGCCTGAGCCTGCAGCGGCACAGGCAGCGCGATGAACACTGGCAAATTCTCGGAGGAACTGCCCGGATAAGTATTGATGATAAAACATTTGAACTCAAATCAGGACAATCAGTTAATATTCCAAGATGCAGCCTGCACAGAGTTGCCAATCATAGTACTGAAAATTTACGCTTCATTGAAGTACAGACCGGCGATTACTTCAGGGAAGATGACATCGAACGTATTGAGGATGATTTTGGGAGAATTTAAACCATGAATATCAAAAATCCCGTGGTAACACGTTATAAAAAAAATCCCATACTCACAAAGAATGATGTTCCATATCCTGTAGCCACAGTGCACAATGCAGGTATTGCCCGGCATGAAGGCCGCTATATTATGCTGTTCCGTTCGCACTTGCATAACGGGCGTTCCATTATCGGAAGGGCAGACAGTAATGACGGTTTTTCTTTCAGTGTTCATCCCGAACCATTTCTCACTCCGGCGGCGGACGGGGTTTTTGCTGAATACGAGGAGTATGGAATAGAAGATCTCAGGATCTGTCCGGTCGAGGGCGAATACCTGCTGCTCTACAGTGCCTATTCCAGGCACGGCGTCCGTATAGCTTTTGCGCGGACGAGGGATTTTCAAACGGTTGAACGCGTTTCACTAATAACCCAGGCCGATATGCGTAATGTTGTCATTTTTCCGGAAAAGATAGGCGGCCGTTACGTCCGCCTGGACAGGCCGCATAGTGAACTTTCTCCATGGTCCATCTGGATTTCATATTCGCCGGACCTGGTGCACTGGGGCGATTCACGCGTGATAATGAAACCGCTTCCATATCACTGGGACGAAATGAAAATCGGTCCCGGAGCACCGCCGTTCAAAACAGATCAGGGTTGGCTGCATATTTATCATGGAGTTTTCAAAACTATGGCAGGAGCTGTCTATCGCCTGGGAGTTGCTCTGCATGACCTTGATGATCCTTCCAGAATTATCGGTGTTTCCGATCAATGGATACTGCAGCCCGAGTATCCATGGGAGATCAGCGGGTATGTACCGAATGTTGTTTTTACATGCGGCGCCGTTCCGGAAGCTGACGGCACCGTCAAAATATACTGGGGCGGCGCCGATACAGTAATGTGCGCGGGTACGGCATTGATTGACGACCTGATAAAACTCTGCCTTGATGATCCCAGACCGCTGCTGTAATAAAATCGATGACAATAGAAACATTGTAATAACCCAGCATCTAAAGTGATATGTCTTAATCTAAAGCAGTAAAAAATTGAAGTGGACAAAGAAAAGAACAATAAGGTATAGTTACCGAATAATATGAAACCAAAAGTCAAAAGAAAAAAGATAAAAATATTACGGGACACTTCCCGCGTTATCACTCGATATCATGTTCCCGGTATGAACCGCATCCCTAAAATTATTGATCGTGTATTAAACCTTACCGGAAATGAAGCTGAAGACATAATGGAAAGAATTCTTTGTGAATTTTCCGACAGGCACAAGAATATCAGGCAGATACTGGAACGCCATTTTAAAGAGATAAGAGAATTTATTCCAAAGGATAAACAAATAAGCGACACAAAAAAATTGCTTATCGGCGCCTATTTTACAAAGGAATACGCGATTGAATCAGCCGCGCTTTTTAATCCTTCTATTGTGCCGGATCCGGATCAAACGGATCTTCCCGCTGGAAGCCTTCGTTTCATCATGAGCCTTCGCGCGACCGGTGAGGGGCATATTTCATCCATAGTCTTTCGAAACGGAATTATCGATAAAGACAATTTAATTATTTTAAATTCTGCAAGCGAATTTGTTGAAACTCCCGATATCCGGCTAGATCCTGTTTATAACCATCATCTGCTTCAGCTTAAACTTAATGAAATGCACGTCAGCAATGAGACCACGGCGTATGTGCTTGAACAGTTGCCTGATGAGTTTACATATAACGAGCTCAAGACTAAAATAGCCCGTCTTTTGCTGGATCCCAATATTTCCGTAAACGGCGAGGCGATAGAGATAATGCGGTGGCTTGCCAACAGCAATTATGAAATTGAATTTCATAAAGACCATGTTTTGTCCGAGCGGGTTATATTCCCCGTATCGGAAAATGAAATCAGCGGTATAGAGGATGCCCGGTTTGTGCAGTTTTTTGATGATAACGGCGAAATTACATATTACGCAACTTATACCGCTTACAACGGCATTAATATTTTGCCACAATTGATTGAAACAAGAGATTTTATTACTTTTAATATTCTTACTCTTAACGGCAGGGCTGTTCAAAACAAGGGAATGGCTCTTTTTCCGCGTAAGATCAACGGTTTGTATGTCATGCTGTCGCGTCAGGACGGGGAGAATAATCATATTATGTATTCTGATAACATACACTTCTGGCAGGAATCCCGGATCATACAGGAGCCAGATTACCCCTGGGAGTTTATTCAGATCGGAAACTGCGGTTCGCCGATTGAAATCGATGAAGGCTGGCTTGTACTCACGCATGGCGTGGGCCCCATGCGGCAATACTGCATAGGGGCAATGCTTCTTGATCTCGAAGACCCGTCAAAAATAATTGGCCGCCTGAAAGAACCGCTTCTTACTCCGAATGAAGAAGAGCGCGAAGGATATGTTCCTAATGTTGTGTACTCGTGCGGCTCTCTGATACATAACAGCGAATTGATAATTCCATACGCCATGTCGGACATTGCGTCAGGAATCGCCACTGTCAATGTCAGAGATCTGATTAGTTGTATGGAATAATTGACATGATATATTGATTTCTAGCCCCATCCGATACGCTATTTTTAAATTATGTGCTGAATAATCCGGCTATTTCCGGGAATCAAGATACCACTGAATGGCATAACTTACCAGTTCGTCGGAGTCTTTCAGATCGAGTTTTTTCCTGATGTGTCTGCGATGAGTTTCCACTGTGTTTACGCTGATATTGAGTTCATGAGCTATTTTTCTCGTACCCAGCCCTTTGCCCAGAAGTGTTAGAATTTCAAATTCCCTGTCAGTGAGTCTGTCAATTGAGGATTTTGAACGTTCTGAAGAATTTTGAAAAACCTTTGATACAATATTCAGGGAAGTTGAAGCTTTTAAGTATAGTTCGTTATTTAAGACGCTTCTGATCGCATTGATGATATCGTCACTTACCTCGCTTTTCATTATGTAGCCTTTTGCCCCAGCCATGATAGCCCTTTCAGCATATATTTTATCGTCATGCATAGACATGACAAGGGCATTAATTGCCGGGTATCTCTTGTGCATGGATTTCACAAGATCAAGGCCGTTCGCGTTCCCTTCCAGCGAAATATCAACAAGCACCAGGTCCGGATTCAGTTTACTTATAATTCTTATAGCCTCATTTGCGTTGCCTGTCTCGCCACATATTTCAAGATCATTTTCCTCTTCTATAATGGTTTTCAATCCCTGCCTGACAATCGGATGATCTTCTACAATGATAATTTTTTTTTTAGATCCCATAATAAAAAATTTTTCCCCGGGCCATCAGTCTGTTTAGTATTTACAGCTGAATTTTTTATAGCATATGCATATTACTTTCTTCTGTCAATGTTTTTGTTTTATGTATGAGTTTATTTTATATAAAGCGGATACTTCCTGTATTGATTTTTCAGGATTCGGTACTTTTTTGTTTTTTATTATGTTGAGTCCGGAAATCTTTTCAATTTTTTTTCATGTTTTTCATCAATTCTGCGAGTTTATCGCTATCGACATTCCGTTTGTACATAGGTTCATTGCTGTCTTTATAAACAGGAAGATGTTTTTCAAAAGGCAGGTTGTCAGTATTTGTATAAAATATCCCTAATGGATATTTTTCGTTCTCAACGGCCTTTTTAAATGCTTCGACCTTGTTACCCGGATCATGTGAATCATCCAGATAGTACGTGTTCTCTTTATACCATTTATAAGTATTGAGTTTATTGAAAGAAACGCATGGCTGAAATATATCCACAAGAGAGAATCCCCTGTGCTTTATGGCTATCTTCAGAACCTCAATTGTCTGCTTTTCATCAGCCGAGTATGCACGTGCTACAAATGAAGCATTTAAAGAGATAGCGACAGCCAGCGGATTAAAAGGTTCGCTATAAACACCGGAAATCTGCAAAGAAGAAATAAAGCCTTTCCTGCTTGTTGGTGATGCCTGGCCTTTTGTAAGTCCATATACCATGTTGTTGTGTACAATACAGGTAATATCCGGATTGCGCCTGATAGCGTGAATAAAATGATTCCCGCCTTCGCCGTATACGCATCCGTCTCCACTGATTGCGATCACTGTCAGTTCAGGATTGCACGATTTTACAGCAGTGGCAACAGGCAACGCTCTGCCGTGAAGGCCGTTAAAATAATTTGAATTTATGTATTGCGGTGTTTTAGCAGCCTGGCCTATGCCCGAAACCAATACCAGTTTCTGCTGTTTAATTTTTAGTTCCGATAAAGTTTTCAATAATATCTGGTGTATACTGAAATTTCCGCATCCCGGACACCATGCTATGTCCGTATCGACTTCTGGTTCAAATACATTGCTCATGTTTTATTCCTTCAATAGTGCTTTATTTATTTCAGCAGTAATCTCTTCTACCGAAAAAGGCATTCCGTTATATTTCAGTATTTTATGATCGAACTCAATACCTGTTTCCTGTTTAATAAAAGTTCCGAATTGTGATGTGGCATTATTTTCTATAATAATTAACTTTTCCGCCGATTTAAGCAAGTCTGCTGTCCCATTGTAAAGAGGGTAGAGCTGTGTAAAAGAAAAACACGCAATATCATTCCTGGCAATAGCTGCTATTGCTTCTTCAGCCGTATTACGTACAGAACCCCAGCATACTACAGCATATTTATAATGATTGCTTCCGGACTGTGCAGGGGGAATTGTCTCCTGTTTGATTGATTCCATTTTTTTTATTCTTTTGTTTACCATGTTTTTTCTGACATTGAAATCTTCCGTTAAATAACCGTTTTCATCATGTTCATCGCTGTCAACGCGTACAATTCCCCGCCCATGATCCGGTATTCCTCTCGGCGAAATGCCGTTTCCCATGAATTTGTACCTTGCGTATTTATCATCTGTTATTTCAAAGTATTTCTCCGCTTTTAATCCGGTTATTCCGAAGTCATTCATATTATTTGATGAATCCATGAAATACTGATCAGTAAGAATTATCACAGGCGTTTGAAATTTATCCGCCATGTTAAATGCTTGATGCGTGAGTCTTATGCCGTCCTCTTTGTCGCCTGGAGCGAAAATTATCCTCGGAAATTCTCCATGCCCGGAATAAAGTGCTGTTAAGAAATCGCCCTGCTCCGTTCGCGTGGGCATACCCGTGGCCGGTCCCGGCCTCTGGCCGATATGTATGACCATTGGGGATTCAATCGCTCCTGCGAGGCTGAGCGCTTCGGCCATGAGCGCGAATCCTCCTCCTGAAGTAGTTACCATGGCTCTGCCTCCTGCGTACCATGCCCCTAGTCCCATATTAATCGCGGATATTTCGTCCTCGGCCTGCTCCACAATTATTCCGAATGTTTCAGCATTCTTCGCCAGGAATGTAAACACTCCTGTTGAAGGGGACATGGGATATGAAGAAATAAAATTACATCCCCCTGCGATCGCGCCCAGGCCTATGGCTTCATAGCCGTACAGGATAAGATTGTTTTTTACGTCTTCTGTCTTTTCAATTTGAATGCAAAATTTATCGGCCTCGATTATTTCACAGCTAAGCTCAAAGCCTGTCTTGACAGCTTCCATATTATTATTAATGATTTCTTCCCCGAAATTTTTAAATCTTTTCTCAATCGTTTTTATTGCGCTGTCAAATGTGCTGCCCAGTAGATTTGAAATGAACCCAATTATTAGGCTGTTTATATACGTGTTGCCTCCCAATTCTTTCATGATTTTCAGCAGAGGTATATAAATTATTCTGTAAGCGTCTTTATACATTTCATCAATATGGCTGACATCGCCTATTATTATTGTTTCTTTAGCAATACGGCCTTTAAATCTGAACATTGCCCCCTTACACATGGGAATGAATATGTCAATTCTGTCGACATAAGATGTTATTCTCTTTGAAGAAATTCTGATCTCTGTTGAGTTGTTCCCGCCCCTGATCCGGGACATGAATTCACTGTATGTAAAAACATTATACCCGGATGATATGGCAAGGTTAGACATTATTTGTTCTATGCTTTGAAGACCCTGACCCGCTTCCCCCGAAATCACGATTGACATATCATTATTTAATTGAATTGAATTCATCTATTGGCTTTTATTTGATTGTTGATTAAGATCTGGATTGTTTGTCATTTAATCAGTACCAGTAAAAATTTATCACGATAGATTTAATAAAAAAATTTGTATTTGCTAATATTTATTTTTAGTTTCTTACGATAGTACCGGACAATAGGTTTTTTTATCATCAGGTAACTCGCGATAGTACTATCCTGCCAGCCGTAATTTAACAGCCGGTGAATGTTTTCAATTTTACTCATTTCCGTACCTCCGCTTAATAAATATTAACCTGTCAGGCTTTAAATAATAACCTGTGTTATTTATATTCTTCTTTGCGCGAGTTGTCTATTCATGATAGATATGATTATTGAATAACGGAAACTGTTATGAATATTATTGTCTTTTAAATCCGGTATGTTTGGACTAATGTAAAAAAAGCGGTATATGATAAGTACTATGATATTGTGAACTAAAAAATATGCCAGGACATCGTGAACTCATCACTAAAAAGCATCATTATTTAAAGTTAAATTCTTCCACAACTATATTACTGTGGGTGACTTTTGACTTTTATTCTTTGAAATCAACAGTTGCAATTACATATTTGGTCTCAGGAAAAGTTGGCTGAGCTCTCCGAAGCCAACATGGAGCTTTATAGAACCATGTTTAATTCTTTTCAGGCGTATTTGAAGTTAAATGACAGGATGAGTAATAATTCAGTAAAATTTTATGGTTAAAATATTTATAAAAATCTATGCATCAATACCTTCAAAAAGAACACTGGAAAGATATCTTTCTCC
>JAFGDQ010000063.1 GCA_016932015.1 Spirochaetota bacterium
AAATAAATAAAAGAAATAATTATCCGCATTTACGGTTAGTTTTTTATCCAATAAGACTTATTTCTTATGAATTTTCAATTTATCTGTTACGGGTATTCATAAGCTCCTATATCCCAGCTTCCGTCCGCTCCCCGTTCATACCCATCCATGTCGTAATTATATGGCCACGGTAAAGATAATCCCGGGCCTGCTGATTCACTAAGATGAAAATCATAGTTGCCTGAATCAATACAGGGATTATCGGTCCCGGTGACGTAATCATGCTCAGATAAAGGCGGGTATCCAGTGTATTCAGTATTTCCGAAATAGTATGAATAATCATGTTTGGTATTTACATAATTAATCTTTGATTCATTGAATAAAAATATGTTATTGTAAGCATAACATGTCCCGTCACTATTGTCAAAATTTACAGCGGCGTTATATCCATTTACGTTATATACTGTATTGTTATAAAAAAGTATGTTTCTTGTTACAGCTCCTGCATATGGATTGGTATCTCCCAATGATCCCATTCCGACTCCCTTAGTGTACCCTGAAGTATGCATAAAAATATTTCCGTGTACAGCCCAATTGACATGGCTGTGGCCGTAGCCTTTTTTTAAGGCGATAAAGGCAGTGCCGGTTACATCTTCAAATTTATTATATCTGATTACTATATTTGCTGACCCGTAGTCCTGCCATGCTTCCCCGTGATATTCAGCATTTGAATTGTTCCTTGCAAAATAGCAGTACTCGACAAGCACATTTGTTGTATAAACAGACGAAATCATCATACTTGAGCAGTCATGCAAATAGCAGTTAGAGATAACAATATTTTTATACCCATCTGTAAGTGAATCAGGGCTGTAAAATGAAAAAATTCTTCCACCGGGATATTCCATGTCGATTCCGATATGTTCAAAATCGATATGCCTGAATACAAGATTTCCTGGTGAGTTTATTCCATATGGATATCCATGAAGAAAAACAACATATCTTGAAGTTCCGTAATAAGGATAATCCAGTTTTATTCCATATCCGGAATCCCAACTTCCCGGTCCTCCGCCGGTCTGTCCGTCAAAAATATAAAAACTCTTGATTATTTCCCATTTTGTGAATATAGCCTGCTCGTCACCATAAGAATCAGACCAATCGTCAGAATTTCCATGAGAAGCAATACTTGTTCCCGGAATAGCTTTTTTAATTATTATCGGTAAAGCACCACTTTCAGTATCATTGAATGTATGATTAGTGTAATTACCATCTGCAACAAAATATGTGCAACCTCTTTCTAATGTAGCCGGCAGGTCATTATATGCATTCGCCCAGTCAGACCCATCATTTGATCCTGTTGCACCGTCACGGACATACCTTAGTGTGGATAATGTACTGATGTATGCGTATTCAGTTTTTTCATTATTATTACTGTCTCTGATGTTCAGCATTATAACATAAAAACCGTTTGTATCAATTGTTACAGAAGCAGTATCAGAATTTGTACCTGAAATTTGCGGTGATGCTCCATCTGGTTTATCAAGAATGCTCCAGGTGTAGGTTGCTGTAAACTCCACATATCTGGTATTAAATGTTGCAACCTTATCAGTTGTGCTGTCAGGATTGCTGTAATTGAGGATTACATGATTGTTCTCAATTAACGGTTCGACAACCGCTAGTTCAGTAATATCTTTTGATAAATAATCCTCCACCTGGCCTTCTCCGGGCAGAGGTCTCCCAATTCCGCATTCACATGAAGAGAATGAGGAAAAGAATAGTAATGAGATTATCAGGATATAAATATTGCTGAACAAAATATAATTAAATGGGCTTGTTATTTTCATGGTATAATAAATATATGAAATCAGGAATTTTTATAAAGTATCAAAAATTAGTTTGGTAATTTTTTGAGAAGGTCTCCAGCTAAAATTATAAATAAAAAAGATAAAAATCAATGCTATATGGAATAATTTAAGTAAAAATAAAAAATTTATTCATTTTGTGCTAAATTCATAAGCTCCGATATCCCAGTTTCCATCGGCTCCCCGTTCATTCCCGTTTATATCGTAATTATACGGATAAGGCAAAGCCAGTCCGGTACCTGTGGGCTTCTTAAGCTCAAAATTGTATTTTTTTGAATCAATACATGGGTCGCCGGTACCTGATAAATAATCGTGTTTCGATAGCGGCGGGAAACCGCTGTATTTTTTATTCATATAATAATATGAATAATCATGCACTGCCTTCACATATTTAATCTTTGATTTGTTATATAAAAATAAATTATTATAAGCAAAACATGTTCCGTCGCTATTGTCGAAATTGACACCTGCGTTAAATCCGTTCACGTTATATATTGTATTATTGAAAAAATGTATATTCCTTGTCACTGCACCTTTATATGGGTTCGTATCTCCCAGTGCGCCCATTCCGACTCCCTTGCTGTAGTCTGCAGTGTGCATGAAAATATTCCCAAATACCGCCCAATTGATATGATTCTGGCCGAAATTTTTTTTTAGGGCAATAAATGCGGTACCTGTTATATCAACGAATTTGTTATATCTAATTACCATATTGGACGAGCCATAGTCCTGCCATGCTTCTCCGTGATATTTTTTGTTGGAATTATTCCTGGCAAAATAGCAGTATTCTACGAGCATATTTGAAACATAAGCAGATGAAATCATCATGTTTGAGCAGTCATGTAAATAGCAATGTGAAATAATGATGTTTTTATAACCATCAGCCTTGGATTTGGGGAAATAAAATGAAAAAATTCTTCCGCCGGGATAATTCAGGTCAGTACCAATATGTTCAAAATCAATATGCCTGAAGTCAAGATTTCCGGGTGAATTTATTCCATAGGGAAATCCGTGAAGGAAAACAGCATACTGTGAATTGCCGTAATGCGGGTATTTTACTTTTATTCCATAGCCGGAATCCCATTTATCAGGGCCGCCTCCAACCTGCCCATCTATGATATAGTAGCTTTTCACCATTTCCCATCGCGTGAAAACAGCCTGCCCGTCGCCGTACGAATTTTTCCAGCCTGTACTTGTTCCATGATCTGACGGTAATGCTTTTTTAATGATTATTGGGATTGCTCCGTTTTCCGGATCATTGAAAACATGATTCGCATAATTTCCATCGGCTATATAATATGTATACCCTCTTTTTAGAGCTTTTGGCAGGTCGTCTAAAGCGTTATTCCAGTTTATACCGGTGCCCTTTGAACCTTTCCTGACATATCGAATATTTTTTAAAGTGCTGATATAAGCATGCTGACTGCCTGAATTGTTATATCCGTCTTTGTAATTTACCCGTAAAACATATATTCCTTCCGAATTAATTATTATTTCAGGATTTTCAGTTTGCTCATTTCTTATTATTATTGACGAGTTTACAGGTTTGTGCAGAACGGTCCATTTGAAGACATAGGGATTTGTCTGTTTATCGATATTGAATTGACATTTTTTTTCTTTCGGAAAATTTATTATTAAATGATTTTGAAAAGATAGCGGAACAGCAAAGGAAACAGGCGGAATAATTGTTTTTGCGGTAATGCTCTTTTTCTCTGTTGAGTAACATTGTATTGTATTTCCAGCGAGTATTAAAACAAATAAAACCTTCATACTTATTAAGATAAAATTTTCTTTCTTTTTCATTTTGATTATATTCAGAACCGAAATTTTATTATTACCGCAGGGAAGAATGAAAGTAGTTTAATATAAAAAGATAGACAAGATTAATATTTAAAATTTTAATTGTCAATACCTATTTACTGTATTTGCACAAAGACTAAAACTGGTTTAAATAATATGCGTGAATATTATTTAGAAATAAATAATAGTATTATTCATTAGATTGCCTGAGCAATCGATCTGATTTTTTAAAAAAGTGAAAAAATGGAAAAAAAAATTGTAGATATCTCGGTAATCACTGTAAGCTATAATTCATCAAAATATACTATCGAATGTTTGAAATCATTGTTCAGGGAGACAACTGAGACTACATTTGAAACAATAGTAATTGATAATGCTTCTATTGATGACAGTGTTGAGCAGATAAAAATTAATTTTCCTCAGGTAAATTTAATCGAATCCAAAGAAAATTATGGTTTTGCCAGAGCGAACAATATTGCTTCAAAAAAAGCCTCAGGTAAGTATATATTGCTTTTGAATCCGGATACTGTTGTCCTGAATCATGCTGTTGATAATTTATATAAATTCGCGGAAAAAAATCCGGAATATGGTATATACGGTGGGAGAACAATATTTCCGGATGGAAGTGTTAACCCCTCCGCTTATTCAAATATGACATTGTGGAGTCTCTTTTGCAGTATCTTTGGACTGACGAAAATATTTAAATCCTCTGCATTCTTTAACCCTGTCCCGTATGGCAACTGGAAATATGACACAATTAAAAATGTGGATATTATTTCCGGCTGTTTCCTGATGCTTAAACGGGATATGTGGGAGAAGCTTAATGGTTTTAATTCGTTATTTTTTATGTATGCCGAGGAGGTAGATTTGTGCCTCAGGGCAAAAAAACTTGGCTGTAATCCTGTTTTTTTTCCTGAAGCACAAATAATTCACTACAGGGGAGTTTCCGAGCCTACGGAATCCGGAAAAATGGTTAAAATTCTGAGAGGGGAGGTTACTCTTATGAATGAACACTGGACGGCTGTAAAAATAAAAACAGGCGTATGTGCTTTAAGTTTCAGAGTTCTGCTGAAATTAACTATATTTCGTTTATTAAATTTAATGAACAGAAAAAAATTTACAGATCGGATTCTATTATGGAACGACGTCTGGTCTCAAAGAAAAACATGGAAAAAGGGGTGGCAGGAGAAAACTTTTAGCTGAGTATTTTTCTGTAAGCTCTGTAAAGATTTTCTTTTTCATAGTTCCATGCCAGTTCACTCTTCACGCGGTTATAGCCGTATTCTCCCATTTTTTTTCTTTTTTCCGGATTATCAAGTAAAGTAAGAATTTTATCAGCCAGATCAACCGCGTCATTATGTTTTGCATACAAAGAAGCATCTCTTGCTGAAACTCTGCCTTCTGTCAGATCAAACTGTACGATAGGTTTGCCAAGAGCCATATATTCCATTATCTTGTTCATTGTGGATTTATCATTCATTTCGTTATATTCATCCGGATTTACACATACATCAGATGTATTAAGAGCTTCCAACAACTGCTCTGTAGGAATTCTTCCTGTAAATGTAAAATATTCCGCAACGTTTTTTTTCAGTGCGTATTCTTTTATATTTTCGAGTTCGGTTCCTCCGCCAACACAGATAAAATGAATATCATTGCGTTTTCTGTTTTTCACAATATAATCGCATGCGTCTATCAGATAGTTCAATCCTTCCTGTTTGCCAATAACGCCTACATAACCTACCAGGAATTTTCTGCCTTTTTTTAATTCCCGGACAGGCGGGATAATTTTCATTCTGTTTACATCCGGTCCGCTTCTTACAATGAACACGTCTTCCGGCTTTTTCCCGCCTCGCTCAACAGCAATTTTTTTATAGGATTCATTGGTAGCAATGCTGATATCTGCACATTTAAAGGTCATTTTTTCGAAAAACAGCATGAATTTATAAAAAAGATTTTTTTTGTTAAATTTGGCCAGGTACAGCTCCGGATTAATGTCATGATGGTCAAAAATAAACTTTTTTCCAAACAGTTTAAATGGCAGTGCAACCAGGAAAATGAGATCAGGAGGATTACATGCGTGGATTACATTAAATCCTTTTGTGAAAAAAATTTTCCACGCAATTACTGTTTCCCAAAAGAGTGCGACTGAATATTCAAGCAGGTATCCAAGCGGGCCGTCTGCTTCCATAGGCAGGTTATGTCGGTGGATAGTGATACCGTCAGTAACTTCATATTTTTTTTCATATCCTGAGCCGGTAGGGCATATAATCGTAACTGATGCTCCTTTCTCGGTTAAAGCTGTTGCTTCCTGCCAGACTCTTCTGTCAAACGGGCTTGGCAGGTTTTCAACAATTATTAGAATTTTTTTACCAGCAAATTCCTCTGTAGTTTGATCTTGCATTCTGTATGTCTCCAATTCTGACCATGTCATATATGATCTGGTCTTCTTTTGTATCTGTTAACAATCTGACGAATTCTTTTTCATTATTTCCGATTATGATTACTTCTCTGTCTTTGATTAAGTCGTCCAGAGATTCGACCATCAATGATGATATATGAGGAATATGATTATTGATATATTCTTTATTTGCACCCATAAGTTTTGCAATAGAAACATTTTTGTCATATAATTTCAGGTCAAAACCTTTGCCTATCAGAGTTTCTATTACTTCAATCATGGGGCTTTCTCTCAGGTCATCGGTTCCTGCCTTAAAGCTGAAGCCGGCTATTCCGATTTTTTTCTTTCCGAGTGAAATTAATTCTTTAATAACGGACAGAATTTGTACATTATTACTTGTTATAAGAGAATTGAGCAACGGGGTTTCAAGGTCAAGCATCTTTGTGAGGTAATTGATTGCGCGAAGGTCTTTTGGCAGACATGACCCTCCGAACGCGAATCCGGGTTTGAAATAGTATGTTGAAATATTGAGCTTTGTATCCTGTATGAAAATATTCATTACGTCGTGGCTGTCAATTCCGAGTTTTTTGCAGATATGGCCGATTTCATTTGCGAAAGTTATCTTTAATGCGTGAAAATTATTGTCTACATATTTAACCATTTCTGCTATTTCAAGCGAAGTTTTAATCATCGGGCCTGGCAAGCCTTTATATAATTCCATTATTTTATCTGTGATTTCCGGAGTGTCGCAACCTATTACGGTTTTAGGAGGATTGTTAAAATCGTATACTGCGGTTGCTTCGCGCAGGAATTCAGGATTAAAAGCGACATAAAAGTCTTCTCCTTCTTTTTTCCCGGAAGACTTATCAAGGGTCGGAATAATGATTTCTTTATTTGTGCCGGGCAGCATTGTACTTCTTGATACTATTATATGTTTTTTTTCTTTATGCCTGATGCTTTTTCCGATTTCAGTGCATACGTTTTCGATATATTTCGTGTTCAGACTGCCGTTTGGCCTGCTGGGAGTACCTACGCAGATAAGGGAAATCTCACTGTTTTGAACGGCGTAATCTGTATCTGTTGTGGCAAATATCAGTTTGTTTTTTTTTGCTTCTGTAAGCAGTTCCGGAAGGTCTTTTTCAACTATGGGAGATATTCCGTTATTTAACAGTTCTACTTTTGTTTCATTAACATCAACACCTATAACCTTATGGCCTCTTGATGCAAGGCATGCTGATGATACTACACCTACATATCCTAAACCAAAAATACTAATGTTCATATAATTTTTCCTGTGTAAAATTTATTTCAAATTTGCTGCATATACTGGTATTTCCGGAAATATCCATACTAAGTTTTATTGCAGTAGCGGGATTCTTTACATCATAAGAAGGTGAATACCATCCAAGAATCGGATTTATTTCGGCATTGTGCAATGATACATTTATGTTGTCATCATAATATAATTTGCAATCTCCGCCGGGAAATTTAATGTCTACATGCTTTTCTGCCAAAGTAACAGCACATGAGGGAGAGCAATGGAAATAAACATTGATATTATGCTCACCTCCGGTAATAATATTATCAACAATTTCCCAGAAGTTATTTAATTTATTATATGTAATTATTCTGTTATGAACAGTTGATTTTTTTGATTTGTAACCGAAATGAGTACCCTCTATGCTGAAAGGCTCACTGTAATTTAGTATTTTTGTTTTTGCTTTCCTGCTCCACATGAAATTGCCAGCTATATATGACTGGTTTTCATTATCAACAGTGAGAGTATTATGAGCGGATGTTCCTCTGAAATAATTTCTCCATTCTCTATTTGAATGATACGCGTATGTACCGGGATCGATAAAAATGGGAAATCCTCCTGCTGAAAAGGTGAATGAAAGTGCGTCGGCGTGGCCATGTGCAGCGATTGAAAGATAACCGAGAGGACCGCAGTCGAAAATTAATTTTTGCTCGTTTTTTTTATTTATATTTGTCCCCAGAACATAGTAGCCTCCTTCCGGGAATTGAAGAGGGATTTGTTTCTCTGATTTTAAGCTGTTTGTTATTTTCGTATCATTTAGATTAAGAAAAATTTTCGTTTTTAAATCGATATTATCGGGATTAATATTTTTTGAAAAATCACAGCGGTTAAAAATATATGCACCTGTGTTCAACAGCGAACGGTAAATACCATACTCTCGCTGTCCGAGATCTATCACAAGGGCATCATCTTCGTCTCCTGTTTGTGGAATGTTGCCATTCAGATCTTCAACTGCCGCAATGAATTCGAGCATTTTTTCTATTCTTTTCCAGTAGTTCTCAGGGAAAATAATATTATACTTCTTTGCAATAATTCCTGCTAACATAAAAAAATCAAGAGTAAATTGCTGATAGGATATGGCTTGCTCTTTGTTTACTCCATCCTTATAGTTTTGTTTATTGCATTCATTTTTAAGAATTTTATAAGATATATTCCGCCATTTTTTTGATTCTTTAAATTGAGGAAGAGCTGTACCGGCAATAAAAAGGCCCGCGATTTCTCCTATAAGATGATTGTTGGCGGAAGAGTAGCGGCTTAAGTTTTTACTGATGAATCTGCAGTGCTGGTAAATTGAAGCTGCCCACTTATCGCTCAATTCTTTATCAATTTCATTTTTAACCAGATGCCAGCACAATGCCCAGTTTATTAAGCGGATTCCAAGTTCCAGAGAGCTGCACCAGTTTACTCCATACATAAAAGGGTTCTGGTGAAGCCATTCCGAAAGATAATAACTGAATTTTTCTAAATAATTTTTCTTTCCATATATCCTGTAGGTTAAGGCGAGAGGAAAAAGAAAAAGATGCCTGTTCGGTTCCCATATATATTTGATATCGCCAATTTTTTTGCTGTCCCTATAATCTATATTTTTTCCGAATATATTCCTGGGCGCACGCAATCCTGATTTATAATCTTTATGATAATCAATTTTTTCTCCGATATCGTAATCTATTAGAGAAAAGATATTCATTCTGTTTCCGCAAAGTTGATCTGCTTGCTTAAGTAAAGCAGATGATTCAAAAGTTGAAAAATCAATATTGTTAAAAAGTAAATGATCCGGTTCTTTATAATCAGGAATTTTACAGTTTAAATTAAGGTAGTGGCTTTCAAATTTATTTTGAATTAATTTTATAACCCGGAACGCCATTTCAGGAGGGCTCATACGTCTGATACGGTTGATTATAAATATAAAATCCATTCGCACCTTTCAATTTAAATATTAATTAAGATTTATTATTATTCGCGGGATATGAAATAAAAAGCAAATAATGTCAATTAAAAACATTTTTATGTAACTTTTTTTAGAAATTACTGGAATATTCTTGTTTTTTAACATAATAGCAGTAATTAATATTTCAGTAATTCAAATAATTAAAAATTTTAATAAATAAGGTTCCTTCCAATGGGCATTCGAGAAATAGAATGGCAGATTTATAATTTTACAGTATTGAATCCTATAGCATTATCTCTTACGTTGTTGATGTGCATTTTTGTACTAATTTTGAAAAGAGACCTTGTAATTGTACCGTTTATAATTGTGGCTTGTTTCATAACAGACATGCAAAGGCTTGTAATTGCCGGACTGGACTTTAATATGCTGAGAATTATGGTCATATTCGGAATTATCAGATTTTTTATAAAAAAGGATGTCCGTTCTTTTAAACTGAATATTATTGATAAATTTATGATATTCTGGACATTTTCAAGAATGATTACTCATACTCTTTTATGGGCAGATTCAGGAGCTCTTATTAATTCAGCCGGATTCCTTTTTGATTCGCTTGGTATATATTTACTGATGAGATTATTTTTGTATGATATTAATGATTACAGCACGGTCATAAAAACGCTTGCTGTTTGCAGTATAGTTGTTGCGGTATTTATGTTCTATGAGCAACTCACCGGAAGGAATTTCTTTTCCGTCCTGGGTGGGGTGCCTGAATTCACGGTTGAGCGAGAAGGGAAGCTGCGGTCTCAGGGCGCGTTCAGTCATGCCATTATGGCCGGGACTTTTGGTGCTTCATTGATACCTCTAATGTGGGCGATATGGATTAATAAATATAAATTCTATGCTATGACAGGTATTATTGGAGGACTAATTATCACTTTTACCTCTTCTTCCAGCGGGCCGGTTTTAACGCTGTTGTCTTCAGTGGGATGGATTTTTTTATGGCGGTTCAGATCCAGGATGAAGTTTGTTAAATGGGGAGTAATATCTCTATTGATTTTTCTTCATCTGGTTATGAAAGGGCCGGTCTGGACAATAATCGGAAAAATAGATATTGCCGGCGGATCATCATCGTATCACAGGGTTGCTTTACTGGATCAGGCAATAAGACGTTTCCCGGAATGGATGTTCTTTGGTGTTAGGTCAACCGCGCACTGGGGCTGGGGATTACAGGACCTGACAAATAATTATGTATATGAGGCTGTTTATGGAGGAATTATTCCTCTCATTTTCTTTATTTTAATTATGAGAAATTGTTTTAAAGCGGTGCAGTTAGCAAGATTAAAAATAAAACAGAATGTGAGTCTTGAAAAATATGTATGGGCTCTTGGTGCCGTCCTGTTCGCGCATGCTGTATCGTTTATCGGCGTTTCCTATTTCGGCCAGATGCTGTTCTTTTATTATTTAGCACTTGCCATGATTTCGAGCTTGAATAATTTGCCGGAAATTACAGATTCAAATATCACCGGTAATATTGTAGATGCTTAATAATGGATATAAATATTTATATCCATTTATAAATAAAACCGGGAATAGGGAATCTTCTTCTGTTAAGTATAAAACCAATTGGATTTCCTTTTTTCTGTCTAATGTAGGAAATAGAATTCATTACAATCTGTCTTTTTTCTCTTCCGTCATTTACAATGAGTGCAATTCCGTCAACATGCGATGATAATAGGCCTGGATCTTTATAATTTTTTAAATTTGTGGTGTCAATTATTACAGCGTCATAATCGGCTTTCAATACTTTTAATAGCGCGTCCAGTTTCGAATCGTTTAAAAGTGTCAGAGGGCTCATAGACGCTTTACCTGCCTGTAAAATATTGAGTTTGGAGTCAACCTGATAGATTATTTCAGATAGCTTGATTTTTTCAATTCTTGAAGAAATATTATTAGATAATGTTTTCTCAGAACTGGAATCATTATAATTGTCCTGTGCAATATCCTTTACTGTTTCATTATTTGAATCATGAATAGCATGATATTCAATTAGTTTCCCTTCCTCAAGCATATTAGCTAATCCGGCTCCTTCCGGAATATTAAAAAGTTTATGTATCATTGGGTTGCGAAAATTCGCATCAACTAACAATGTACGTATTCCCATTTTATGAGAAAGGCAAAGACTGATATTTGCGCTCGTAATTGTAGCACCTCCCTTTGGAAATGCAGAAGTAATTAATATTGTCTTTTGCTGATTAACTTTCATGTAAATAAGAAGCTGGTCGGATAAATCATCAAAAAAGTCAGAGTATTTTTGTTCAGATTTGTTTGGATTAAAGGCATCTATATCCAGAAGCATTTTGTCTTTATTTTTTTTAACAGGAATTGAACCCAGTAACGGAAGTCCTGTATATTTTACAATTTCGTTTGGAGATTTAAAAGTCTGATCAAGGAACATATCATATGCGAAAGCAAGGCCGATTCCTGCTGCCATCGCACCAAAAATTGCAGCTAAGAATACCAGCATTTTTGATTTTCCCATTGCCTGATTATTCGAAAATGCCTGTTCAATGATTTTGACTTTCGCTGTACCGTATGCTTCAAGTTCTGATAATTGCTCTCCTGAGAGTTTTTCAGTCATTGTGTATATGTTATCTCTTAATTGCCTGACCGAAGGATGCTGCAGGCCATATTTTTGAGTAAGCTCAGCCAATTGCTGCTGTAAATCAAAAATTACATAGGACCTGCTTACTACATTGGCAATAGCAACGGCATTTTCAGGGCTATAATCACTGATACGTATTTCAAAAAGGTCTGTTCCTGGAATGAGATCGGTTGTTATATTTTCTTTCAGGAATTTCATCGCAAAATTAATGAAAAATTGACGTTGCTCTTCCGGAGTTAACAAGTTTAATTTCTCAGTAAGTTTTTTTGTTTTGTATTCAATTAAGAAATTTTTAATCGGATGGCAGAATTTTTTTTCATAATCAAGCGGACGTTTATCTAATTTTAATGCAAGTACAGCTCTTTTTATTACGGGATTAGATTTTACAATCGCCATTTGTGTTCTGTGAAGGCCCCTTGCGCCTATATCATAATAGAATTCTGATGTAACCTGCGACTGACCGACAATATGCATTTTTACGGATGCTTCAAAAACAGGAGTCTGTATTAGTAAAACTAAAAATACAACAATTATTATTACTGGAGCTACTATTATAACAATTTGTTTTTGCCTGAAAATACCTGAAACTATATTTCTGATACTAAAGTCATTTTGTTCTGTATATTTTTCCATTTTTTATTCTTCTTTCAATATGCTAAGACATTTTTTGTCTTCCTTCGGTAGGTTTCTTTTTGAGTTATATCAATATTCTTTTTCTTTTAGAAGAAGCTTTCAGATATAACAATTATATCACCCGGTTCAATCACAATATCTGCTCTTGCGTCACCGTCCATTACTTTACTTACATCAACTTCAATTTTTGTATATCCTGGCCTGTCACCTCTTGGCCTTAAAATTCGTACTTTACTTTTTGATCCGAATCTTGTAAATCCGCCCGCAACAGAAATTGCTTTTAATACTGTTGTGTTTTCAGTCAATGAATAAGATCCGGGGTTATTAATTTCCCCGGTAATTGTAAAATTTCTGCTTCTTGATTCTACCAGAGATACTGTTACGACGGGATATTTTAAATATCCATTTGCTAATCGTGTTTGAACAATGCGTTGAATTTCAGTTATCGTTTTGTTTTTGACTTTTACACTTCCAAGATACGCTACCGATATATCCCCGCTTGGAGATACTGTAACTCTGTCATTTGAAGGATCCGGTTTTAATATTCTTACTTCAAGTATGTCTCCAATTCCTACCTTATATTCTTCCGCATTTACATTTTTGCTAAAAACAAAAGTAAAAAGCACAATAGAGAATATGGCTATATACATTAAACACTTTTTCATAGTTATCTTCCTGTAAATAGAATTGTATTAAATTGTAGTATTTAAAAAATCTATTCTGCTTTTAATTGTATGTTATTATTGATCCCATCATAAAAAATATTCTATATATAATTGCAATTAGTATGCTATATCAAGTATAATTTCAATCAATTTATCTGATTATTGAATATTTTCAATGATCATAATTAAAATACAGCACTAATTTCAATCTGTATCTGGTTTCGGTCATATTTTACATAATAATCAACAGGTTCTGTCTGTTCTGTTTGATTATAGGTATATGTATAGCTAATATCTGAAGAAATATGTTCGGAAAAATTGTAAGTAAATCCTGTTTCAAGGCCTATCAATTTACTTTCGATGGCAGTTGCAGGGGATACATTATTGCCATATTGATAGAAAAAAGATAAAGAAAATGAAGTTAATCTGGATAACTCTCTATTAAAATCAGCAGTAAAATTCCAGATATCATACACCTCATTTGTCAGAATTGTCATTTCATATTCTTTTGATGCGGATAATTCAATGGTATTATTTTCATCTATTTGATGTGTCAGAGTCAAAGCACTGGAA
The DNA here is from genome assembly GCA_016932015.1 of Spirochaetota bacterium. Classification (GTDB taxonomy): domain Bacteria; phylum Spirochaetota; class UBA4802; order UBA4802; family JAFGDQ01; genus JAFGDQ01. Next base: position 13,779 of record JAFGDQ010000063.1, read on the forward strand.
AAAGTATAGTTTGTTTCATCTTCTGTCTCGACCTGCTCGAAACCTCCCTCTAAATTCCCGGAAAACCGCCTTGTAAAGTAATGAAGATACTCCAGCCCGCATTCATGCAGTATTGTTGTTTCACTTTCCGTATCTGATTCTTCCAGAATTTTTCTGTTTGTATATGAGTAAAATATGGAAATAATGTTAAAAGAATTCATTTCAAGGCCAAATGTAATAATTCCGTTGTTTGATACCGAATCGAGTGTATCTCCGCTAAGCGATTTGATGTAAATATTATTATATTCCAGAGAAAAGAAAAAAGAACGCAATAAATAATTTGTATATATTGCTGTAAAAGTATTCGTAAGGTAATCGGATCTGCCTAGCAGCTGGCCGAACATATCCTGAAAGTCTCCCGGTTCAGGGTAATGTCCGAATGTATCAGTAATGGAAATATTGTCATTATAGAAAATTTCTTTAGCAATAGCCAGCTCAGCTGTTTGTGAATTATTGTTTAAATCACTATTTTCAAGATAAATCTGTTGTGTGCTTTCTCCAAGTAAATGCCAGTTAATAGTCCTTCCTTCGTGAATCAGGCCTATGCCTGCTGTTATTTCTGTTATGAAATCTGACTCCTTGTCTTCAGAAGAATTTATATTGTCATCGTACATCTCGCTCAAGCTGCCGGATAACTGCAGTTCGACCGCGTAAGAAAAAGTTGTAGTAATCACGATAAAAAAGATAATTTTAGTTATTAAAAGAATTTTCATCTATGGAACATTTTGCTATTTTTATTTATTTTAGGTCCTGTAAAATCCAGGTTCCTTTCGAGCTTCCGGTAAAAATATCTCCGGTATGAGGATTTACTGAAATAGCGCCAATACCGGTTCTGGCAAGGTTACAGGTTATATTTTGCCATGTTTTTCCACTGTCTTTACTTCTCCAGATATGTGAAATACCACTTGCAGCCATTCCTGCATAAATAATATCCGGATTCCCCGGATCAAGAGTAACAGCCCTTATAAAATTGCCCCTTGCAAAGTGGGCAGGATTTTCCCCAAAAGCTGATTTAAGTGCATTTAAGCTTTTCCACGATCTCCCGTTGAATGTGGCCAAATCTCCTGTTTTGTCAAGTGTATAAATAATATCCGGATTATTCGGAGCCACAGTAAAAGTGGGCCTTGAATCCATCCTTGAAAATTTCCAGCCCGGATTCGCGTATTTTTGCCAGGTTTTTCCTGTGTTGTCAGATTTGAGAATAATTTTTCTTGATTTATCAATAGCGTAAATAGTATCCGGGTACGAATGGCACATGCCGATTACTTGCGGTTTTCTCTCACTGTATTCGCCAAAGTTAATATTCGTAAAAGTTTTACCTGCATCATGTGAAATTTTATTTCCCGCGTACACAATATTAGGCTTCTCATAATTAAATGAAATAAAGAAATTATTATTTTCTTCTAAATTTTCAATCAAATTCCAGGTTTTACCTTCGTCTTCGGAACGCATTAATTGTGTTCTCCAGTAATCTCCAACAGATGCAACAATAATTTTTGAGCCTTTAACCGGCTGAAAAGCTCCGGAATAAGTACCTATCCATGAAATTATTCCTTTCCTAAACCAGTCGGATATATTTTTATTTCTGAGTTCAAAGTATTTTCCGCCGTTATTTGTAATAGTCATCCCGACATCAAAGTTAAAGAAGGCAAATCGATTTTTGTCAAACAGGTCAAATGCTGCGCCGGAATTGGACCAGCCCCATGCAAATCCGGTAAAAAGAGTCGAGCTGTCTTTGAATGTTTTACCTCCATCTGTAGTTTTCCATATTGTAGCCCTGGAATACGCAACAGCTTCATCAGGATTTTCAGGATTCGGCACTATACCTGATAATTCACCGGCTATTCGTGACTTCCAGCTGCCCTTTGTCCTTTTTCTTAAAGGCGGGATAATTTTTCCAAGCTTCTTTATTAATTGTGATTTTAAGTTTCCGTCTCTTCCCAATCCCGGAGCAGGTATTGTCTCCATATCGTCATACCATGTTTTGCCATTGTCATGACTGATTATTGTATTTGATTTAAGCCCTGTCAGATAAATAATTTCCGGGTATCCCGGATTTATAAACACTCTGGCAGTATCAAATTTTTTTATCATTGAAAAAGATTTTCCGTTATCAGTTGAACGATACAGGCCTTTCCCTTTTAATGCTATGTAAACAATGTGTGGATTTTTAATGTTAACGGCAATTGATGAAATATGTCCGGTTGGTAAATTTCCTGTCGGTTTCAGATTTTTTCCGCGAGAATATGAGATATAAAAACCTTTGTTTGTTGCGACGTACAGCGTTTTGCCGTCTTTTGGATGTGGTGTGATCGCATAAACAATACTATGGCCTCTCAGACTGCTTAAACGCTTCCTGGGCCATGATTTTCCTCCATCATCCGACCTGAAAATGCCGTTTCCGGCAAATGCAGCATACCATCTTTGAACTTTATTTCCTATTGCAGATGTTGGATCATATGCTATATTATGCCTGAATATCCTGTGAATTTTGGGATCGTAATTTGTTTCCGTTTGCAGAACAAGTTCCCAGTCTTCACCTCCATTTATTGATCTGTATAAGCCCTTATAGTCTTTAGCAAGCCGGTTCCACGCATTATCAGCAATAAGAAATACAATGTCTGGATTTGCCGGATCCACTTCTATTGATTGACATTTGTTAGCGTAAAGTCCTTTATCAAGCGTTTTGTGCCATGTTTTACCTGCGTTTGTACTCCGCCATGCGCCGGACACATCGTGTGAAAGATAAATGTAATCAGGTTTTGATAAGCATCTTGCAATCCCGTGCAGATGCTGTTCAGCTTCACCGCCTGTCATTCCTTTTTTGTATTCTTTTTCAGATCTTATGGGTAATACTTTCCACTGGTTTTTATGGAATTTTTTTATTTTGCCTTCATATACCGATCCCGCGAAACAGGGATAGTTGTTTTCTATCTCATTTCCGGAAAACCTGCAGGGTAAAAGAAATAATATAAAATAAACTATCAATATTATTAGTTTATTATAATATTTCGACTTTTGAAGTGTTGTCTTTTTTATATTCAAAATTTATTCTTAATATTTCTTTTTCTGGATATAAATCGGGATGTGCAGCAGTTATGTTCAGAAGGCTTTGCGGTTTTTTCTTGCATTTTTATATTTTCTGCAATATAATAAGATTATGCCGACAAGGCATAACTTTTCAATTTAATTACCTCCTAAGACCGGCTACCTCAGTCGGTCTCTTTTTGTATATAGCCATTAAAAATAGATACAAAGCGGAAAATGTCAAATGAATTATTTTATAATTTTAATTTTCTGATTTCTTTTTATTCCGAATATTTCGGTTTCTTCATGTGTGGGGAACAGGATATCAAGGCGTTTTCCTTTTATGCTTTTTCCTGTATCTACAGCAGTGTATTCTTTTCCATTGTATATTATTTTTGAACCAAGTTCTATTAACTCAGGATCAACTGCAATTATGTTGATGTCTTTTTCTATGTAATGCTTCATTGTTTTACCTGTTGCTGTCATTCCGGCCCATTTACCGTTGCAGCATGGCCCCGGGCAGTATGCGGTAACAGTGAGCCCGGTCATTGTAATATCCGCTGTCTTTTCATACAGACTGCTGTCTGTGAAAAAGAATGCATTAATATTATTATAAAAAAATGGTACAAGGATAAAGATAAGGGCGATAATAAATATCTCAAAAATAAATTCTTTTTTTAACTTCATTAAAATTAAAAATACTCCAAACAAACGGCTGTAAGTATTAAGCCTGTAAAAATGCTGTTCAGACTCGTAAAATCAATTATAAATCTGAACAGGTAAATATTGTGATCCAAATCAGTATTTGATTTTGATTACTGCTCATACGCGAAATATCTCTCTTTAATATAATCCAAATTCCTGATGGAAAAGATAAATCCGATAATTATAATCAGCATTATTATACTGGCAACACGGAATGCAGCTGAGACGGAATATAATGAAACAATAGGCTGCGCCAGAATCGGAGACAGGAACATACCCAGATAATTTGCCATTGACGCGCGTCCAATCAGGCGTCCGCGAATTTCAACCGGCGAGGTTTCCATTATCCAGAGATTTCCCGCAGGAAGCAGAAATCCGATTCCTATACTCGCTGTAATATGCGCGATGATGAGTGACAGGAATCCGTTGCTGTATGATATACCTGTATAGCCGACTGCCATGAAAGCAAAAGCAGCAATATATATTCTGGGGAATGATAATCTTTTTTTAAAATGTTTGAATAAAAACGCGAATACTGATGTCGCGAATATTGATATACTCATTGCGAATCCCATCAAAGAGTTTGAAACACCGAGTTTGTTGTAAAGATAAGGCATCTGTACAGGCATCATAAAAAAGAATGCTGTGCCCGCGAAAATTAATAAATAGATTAAAATAACAAGGTTTCCGGAGAAGGCAGGTACTGCTGTATTATTATTTTTCTTTTGTTCTTTTTTCTGTCCGGGTTCATGTTTAGGTTCCTTGAAAAAAGCGGAAACCATGAAAATTACCGGAATGGAAAAAAGGTATATTAAAAAAGGAAGATGCCATTGTATTTCGGAAAGCACACCTGCCAAAGCAAGAAAGAGAACTCCTCCCAGTCCCGCAAAGGCGTTCTGATATCCGACAAAAGCACTGCGCTCATCATCACGAAAAAAGTCATATATGAATGAGTTTGAAATAGTCATTATTCCGCCTACGGCAATTCCGAGAAATATTCTTCCTGAAAGAATAGAGTATAAATCATTCAGGAAGAACCCGGACGCTCCGCCAAGCGCGTACAGCACTAAAGAAAGCAGCAACAGTTTTTTGCCGCTCGTATTATCTATCAGGTATCCGAAAACAGGTGACGCTGCCGCGATAAAAAGTGCGGGCAGAGTAATTATAAGACGTGTAAGTAAATCGGCATACGGCACATTAGTAAATATCTGATTCATTTGGGGTAAAGAAGGCGATACTATGGCAACAGCCATTACAGTCATCATGCTTGTCAGCAGAAGGGTTATCTTGACAGTAGAATAACGTTTCATAGGTGAAATAATCCTTATTTGTATTTAAATTTATAAATTTTAAACATGACAGATTATTAACACGACATAATAGTTGTGCCGGAGTATTTGCATGTTTGTTGACGCGAATTCGATAGATCCTGATAATTGAAAATTTTAAAATTATTACCGGTAATCCTGGCCTTTTACTCTAAAACATTTACATGATTATGCGGGGTTTCCTGCTTATAACAGAAAAGCTGTCATAAAATAAACATTTAATAAATACTGATTTTGTCAGGCTCTGAAATTATCTGTCCAGTCCAGTTTAATAAATTGCATACAGCAATATAAAACTAGTAAAAAAAGATGCTTAAATATAGCAATAATTTTTTTTAAATTATTGCTCCGTTTTTTTTCAATAATACTGCCGGATTTTTTATTTTTATTGATAAATGCCTTTAATAATATAGATAACAATCTTGACTTCATACTTGACTTTGTATTTAATCCGGTTAAAATTAAAATAGTAAATATATACGGAGAGAGTTCCTCATGGAGAAAATGCTTAGAGTTGATTTTCCTTTTTTGAATAAATATGTTGAAATGCCGGAAGGCTCTAAAATATCAGATGCCTGTGATGCCGCGGGCCATCCTCTTAATCTGGTTTGCGGAGGAAAAGGCAAGTGTAAAAAATGCGCTGTAGATATTGAAGAAAACGGCACTGTCAAAAATGTAATTTCCTGCCAGACGGAAATTTTTGAAGGAGTAAAAATTCTTTTAAAAGATGAAAATATTCAGGCTAAAATACTGACGGAATCAAAATTGAAGGACTTTGATTTTAATCCATGCCTGTCATTAAAATATATTTCCCGGGAATTTTTAAAAACAGAGATGGGAGAAAATGACTGGGATACTATTAAGAAAGCATCAGGTTTATCATTAAGCATCCCGTCTCTTGAAATAATCCGGAAATTGTCAAAATTATTTCATAATGAAGACGGTATAACCTGCGTACTGTACAATGACACTCTGCTGGATGTTCTGCAGGGTAAGAAGGAGGAAATATTCGCGCTTGCCTTTGATATAGGTACAACTTCTGTTGTCGGATATTTGTACAATATGAAGACTTATGAACTGATAGGCGTAAATTCCGGATTAAATAAACAGACACAGATAGGCGGCGATGTCATAAGCAGAATAGATTATACAGTCAATAATACGGATGGACTTGATAAACTGCACTCACTTGTAATTGCAACAGTTAATGAAATTATAGATAATATCTGTAAAGATTACAGTATTGATAAAAACTTGATTTATCAGGCTAATTTTTGCGGAAACAGCACAATGCAGCATATATTCCTGAAAATTTATCCTGAGCATCTGGGGAAAATTCCTTTTTCAAGCACTACTCATAGCGAAGTTTTAACCGAAGCGTCGGAATTAAAACTGAATATAAATCCCGCTGCACGTGTTGTTTTTCTGCCTTTGCTTGGCGGATTTGTCGGAGCGGATACGACTGCTGTTCTGACTTCGCTTCCCAATGATGACAAGAGCAGGCTGATAATTGACCTTGGTACGAACGGTGAGATTGCAGCTGGGAAGGGGAATACATACAGAGTCGCTTCAACTGCGTGCGGCCCTGCTCTGGAAGGCGCAGGGCTCACATCCGGGATGAGAGGCACGACAGGAGCTATTGAACGTTTTAAAATAGCCGAAGGCGATGTATTTTATAAGGTATTAGGGGATGTTAAGCCGAAAGGAATTTGCGGTTCTGCTATTATTGATATTGTAAGCGAACTGTTCGATAACGGAATTTTAACAGCCATGGGAGCTTTTTGCGGGAAAGATGAAATTAAAAATCAGGATCTTGCAAAAAGAATAATTCCCTGGGAGAAAAGCAAAGCTTTTATTGTATGTTTTAAAGAAGAGACAGATTCAGGAAAACCTATCCTGATAACGCAAATCGATATAAGACAGGTTCAGCTCGCGAAAGGTGCAATCAGTACAGGCTGCCATATGCTTGTTGAAAAATGCTGTCTTTCCATTGAGAATATTGATGAAATCCTTATCGCTGGCGCGTTCGGCAATTATATAGATATCAGTAAAGCGCAGAATATTGGGATGATCCCGTTTCATGAAAATGTTGCAACGCAGTCAATAGGCAATGCTGCAGGTACAGGCTGCCAGATGCATCTGCTGTCTAAGGATAAGCAGAAATTCTGTAATGAAATAGCGAAAAATGCCACACATGTGGAGCTTGCTTCTGATCCGAAATTTTCCATGAATTATATTATGAATACGTCATTTGATTCATCTGAATTTGACTTTGAGGATTAAAGCAGGGGATTTTTTTTGTAAATTTTCCTGCTTCGGGAATTAACCTGAAAATTTTATAATTATATTTTGAGGAATAAAAAAGGCCATTTATTATAAATGGCCTTTTTAAGTTCAGAGTTTTAAAACAAAATTGTTATTTTACAGAACTGGTTTAAACATTTCCTTACTCATTTTATCTATTGCTTCCGTAACAGCTTCATACAGGCCCGGGAATGTGCTCATTGGGCCGCCCTGTGTTGTGTTTGGAATAAAGTACAGTTTGCCGTTTGTTTCGCAGGCTCTCCTGACTTCTTTTTCAACAAGTTCAGGTGTCCAGTCTTCCTTGTCTACAACTCCGCTGTCAATATCTCCCATGAAAGAGATTTTTTCGCCGTATTTTTTTACCAGATCAGGAACGTTATTTGTAGTGGAACATCCCTGCCAGATATCAATTCCGACATCTATCATGGAAGGCACAAGATTTGCGGCATAGGAGTCGCTGTGGTGAATGATAAGCTCCACACCGTTATCTTTCCAGAATCCGTATATTTTCTTATAAGCCGGCACTATAAATTCTTTAAACATTTCAGGTGAAATAAAAGAGGATTTATAGCTGCCCCAGTCATCATGGTGAAATAACGCATTGGGTTTATAGTTTTTAACGATTAGTTTCGCGTATTCAACTTCCCAGTTGGCAATGAATTCTATAAGCTCTTTTAATGCATCCGGTTCTTCATAAAAAGCGAGCAGACAGTCATCCATACCCATTAAATAATGCAGCTGCTCAAATACTCCGGGAGCGACTACATAGGTGGCATATACTTCATTTCTGTCAACTCCTTCAGCCATGGGTTTGTATTTGTCCCATTCCGCCTGAGGGAAATCAAGATTGGGAGCTTTGACATATTTCTGCCATTCTGCTATATCTTTTACTACTTTATGTGCTTCATCGTGAACCGGAAACATTCCGGGAACATTGGCAGGCCAGCTTATTGTAACTCCCCATGAGTTTACAACATCAGGAGTTCCCGGCATTGGGATAGGATTGGACATTGTATACGGATCAAAATAAAGCATATTAAACATCGGTACTTCAGGTGCGCATTGAAAAGCCTCATATTGATTAACAAATCTGTCCGGTTTTCCGCCCTTTATTGTTTCAAGTAAATTCTGTCTTTTAGTTAACATATATTATATCTCCTTATATGTACTTTCCTACATGTTACTACTAATTGCTGGTTACCGGATTACTTAACCATTGATTTTGCTGTTTCAGCTGCGGCACCGGCGTCGGCTGCATATGCGTCCGCGCCTATTTCATTTGCAAATTCCTGAGTAATAGGAGCGCCGCCAACGATTACTTTGAAACCTGACAGTCCGCTGTCTTTAATAACTTTAACAGTATTTTTTAATGAAGGCATGGTAGTTGTAAGAAGAGCAGAACATGCAACCAGGCTTACGTTTGGAGTTTCTTTGATTGCTTCTATAAATTTTTCTGCAGGAACGTCAACTCCAAGGTCGACCATATCGAAACCTGCGCTTCCGATCATCATTGAAACAAGGTTTTTGCCTATATCATGCAAGTCGCCTTCAACTGTACCAATAATGCATGTTCCAAGTGAAGTTGACGCGTCGCCGGCCAAATGCGGTTTTAATACTTCAACACCTTTTGCCATAGCTTTTGCGGCTATCAGCATTTCAGGTACAAAAATTTCTCCGGCTGAAAATCTGTCGCCAACAACTTTCATCCCGTCAATCATAGCCTGAAGAATGTCACCGGCTGCGCTTCCTCCGTCAAGTGCTTCCTGTACAAGTCCCGGAACAAGTTTGGTTTTACCAGCTTCGACTTGTGCTTTTACTTCATCAATTTTTGCCATTTTACTTTTACTCCTGTTAATTATTATATAGTTGTATATAAATGTTTATTTTTGTGTGCCAAAAATTCCGTCCCTGTAAGCATTGATGTATTCTATGCAGAATTCATCATTACCCATTAATGCCTCTGTCGCGTATATCAGGCCCATCATATCTCTGTTTAAAGGGTCAAGAATAACGCTGTCGAGTCCCGCATTCATCGCCATAACTACGAATGCCTGGTTTACTGTCTTACGTGAAGGCAGGTTAAAAGATACGTTGCTGGCAGCTCCTGTAACATGAATAGTCGGATACTGTTCTTTGATTTTTTTCATTACTTCGATGATCATATTGATTCCGTCTTCAGATGTACAGAGCATTTCAACTAAAGGATCTATGTGCAGGCGTGAAGGATCAATTTTGAATTCTTTGGCTTTTTCCATGAGAGCTGCAAAAACTTCCAGACGTTTTTCCGCTGTTTTAGGAATTCCCGTATCATCACACAGAAGTGCTACTATGTCCCATTTTGAATCAGCTATTGCAGGGAAAACAACGTCAACTTTATCTCCTTCCATTGAAACTGAATTAAAAAGGCCGGGTTTATTACAGAATTTTGTTGCTTCAAGACATATTCTTGCGTCCGGGCTGTCAACAGCTATAGGTGTATCGGAAACTCCCTGAACAAGATCAATAAGCCATTTCATTGTTTCAAGCTCAATCTCTGTGTCTACTGAAGCGCATACGTCAAGAAAAGTAGCCTGCGCTTCTGTTTGAACTTTAGCCAGATTTTTAATAAAATCTGCATCCTTTGCGGCAATAGCTTTAGCCACAGAAGGAATTGAACCGTTAATTTTTTCAGCTATTATAATCATTTCTATTGTAACTCCATTGTTAATAATAATTGGATTAATTTTATGTAAGGTGCGTTATGTGTCAAATATTTATTAGAAAATAATCAGGATTTATATATATAAATCCTGAAATTATTGGTTTTCAGTAAAATAAATGTAATTTTTTGAAATTTGCTTTGTTATTATAATATATGTTGAAAAAAAAGTGAACCATTATTTAAAAATTGCGGTAATTTTATTGTATTTTATAAGTAAAGTGTTTTGAGGAATTAAATGAAACGTAATATGATATTAATAATCATAGGCAGCATTATTTTAAATGTAGCTGTCAGCGTATTTTATTTCCATAAAGTAAAGGCAAAAATGTTAACCTTTGTTAAGAATCAGCTGGAAGGGAATTATATTACCAGTATTTCGATTGAAAAAAATAGGCGTATACTGAATCTTTCAGACATGCAGGTTGAAAAAATGAAGAAAATTAATATTAATTTTGACAAACTGGAAGAACAGTACAGAAAAAAGTTTTATGTACATTTAAACAAACTTAAGAGAAATGTTTTAAGAGAAAATTTTGATGAACGTAATCTGAGAAAAGTTCTTGAAGAAATTGATAAAGAAAAGCGTGAAATAAGAATATTGAATTTAAAAGAAGTTTTTGAATTTGAAGAGGTACTTAATCAGGATCAAAAGTTGAAATTCAGAAATTACATAAAAAGGTGTAATTTGAAATCAGGCAAATCTGAGATATCGTGGGATCTGCTCTAATTAAATAATAAAATTGTATTAATAACTTAATTTATATGGAAGAAAAAGAATTTTATAATTTTGTAGAAGAAACAAAATCCATTGTACTTGCGGCTGTACGGAAATATCTTTCAGGAAATTATTACTGTTATATTGACGATGTTGTACAGGAAACTTATCTGAGAGCATACAGGGCAATTGAAAAAAATGGATTAAAAATGGATAAGTCTCTTAATAACTGGCTTTATACAATCGCAAAAAATGAATCCATAAGAATGGTTGAAAAGCTGAAAAGAGAAGAGGCTAAGGTTCTTAAAGCCCAGGAATCATTCACCAAAAAACACAGACGCAATAAATTCGATGAGGAAATTATTGAAATGAAAAATATTATTTCAGGCCTGCCTGAAAAGTATAAAACTATATTCGAATTGCTTGTATACGGTTATTCTGAAAGCCAGATTGCCGAAAAACTGGATATTCGTCAGGGTACTGTAAAGTCCAGAATACACAGGGGCAGGGAATTGATTTCAAGAACTTCAAAAATGATGGGCTTAAATTATGAGTATCAATAATAACAGAATGTTTGATTATGAAATTCAGAACCGGCTTGATAATTCTGAATGGAATCATCAGGTAGTATCCTGGGTATATGCCAGGTTGAACCGGAGCAGAACAGACAGAATTTTTACGATCGCGTCCTTTTCATTTCCTCTTCTGGCAGCGGCATTGCTTTTTGTTATACTGGCTTTTGGCCTTACATCGCAGGAAATTGATACAAGTGAGCAGACTATTGCCAATATTTCAGACGTGGATACAGTGCTGGATGATTCGGGTTCGCTGTCATACGATCTGGTTGATTATTATGTTGAGACTTCCTTTTCCAGATAAACGGTTATTGCGGAATGGCCGCCGGATTTATAATTTAAAATACCTGCCGTAAAATAATCATTAAGAATCAGATTCCCTTCTTTTAAATATTCTTCTGTCGTTAAAAACAGACTGAAGTGTTTCCATTATGCGTAATTTTCTTCTTTCGAAATTTCTCCGGTCGAAATGGTGTCCGTTGGGTAAAAGAGTCGGGCTTACATCCTTTCCTTGTTCGTATTGTGTTTTTCTTTTGCATTCTTCCCGTAAGGGACCGGAACAGTATTTTTTATCGTACAGTTTAACAAGAGCTGAAGTCCCGACCAGTTTGCAATTAGGTTTATATTTGCAGGTATCCATATCGTGTTTTTCTCGTTGATTAAGATCCGTATACATCTTTATACCCGGAATAAATTGCATAACAACTGATTTTATGATAATTAAATGGGTTTAAATATGTCAAATTAATTATCCTCATACTTTTTTTAGTCATTTTAACCGGGAATGATTACCGTGTTTAAATCGATTTTTAATATAATTGTACGGCCATCATGAAAAGGTCTCAATTATGTGATTATTTGTTATTTTTTAAATATCATGGAAGTTGTCTGTAAAGGGGAAAAAGTTGCATATAACGTTTTAAAATCTCAATATTATTCTTGATTAATATATCTGTTTTATGAATGATTGCTGTAGCTTCTTTCTTTATTTAAAATATTATACTCGCGGGTAATTAATCTCTTGATGAATGATGAAAAACTGACAAAACAGCAACTAATCGGTGAGTTAAACAAGCTCAGAAGAAAGCTGAAAAAATTCGAACATTCAGAAGCTGATTTAAAAGAGACTGAGTATGCTCTCCGGAAAAGTGAATTCCTTTACGCCGCTTTATTTGAAAATAATCCGATTCAGACTGTTGTTGTAGACCATAAAGGCTGTGTTATTGCGTATAACAGGCAGAAAAAGATATCAGGAGACAGGCTGCCTGATGTAGGTGATATCATGTATAAGGATTATGCTTCCAGGCATGATAATGATATGTATTCGGAATTAATCAATTGCATACAATCCGGAGAAATGCGTGAATTTCCCGAACAGAAGTACGGCGGTAAGGTATTGAATATCAAGATTGCGCCTATAAAAAACGGGGCGATTATTACATCCATTGATATTACAGAGAGGAAAAAAGCCGAGCAGGAGCTTTTAAAAATAACAAAGGCTGTTGAAAATACAAGCGAGGCTGTAGGCATTTTTGACTCTTCAGGCAGTAACTATTATCAGAATAAATCTTTTAATAAATTATTCGGATACAGTATTAAAGAGCTTTCTTCATACCGCGGAGCTCCTCCATATTATAAAGATCAAGAAACAGCTGCGGATATTTTTAAATCAGTAATGAAGGGTGTTTCATGGACAGGAGAGCTTGAAGCTGTTTCAAAAAGCGGGCGTGATTTTACAGTTCAGTTGATTGCAGACGCGATACGGGACGACAAAAGCGAAATAATCGGATTAGTATGCGTGCATACTGACATCACAGAGCAGAAACGGTTTGAGGAGGAAAACAGGAATTTTCAGGCACAGGTACTGCACGCTCAGAAACTGGAGAGCCTTGGAGTGCTGGCCGGAAGTATTGCTCATGATTTTAATAATTTGCTTTTGGGAATACTCGGTAATGCGGATCTTGCGATGCTTGACATGCCTTCTTCGTCACCGGCGAAACAATACCTTAACGATATAGTAATAATTGCAAGGCGTGCTGCGGAACTTTGTAAACAGATGCTTGCATATTCAGGAAAGGGTAAATTCATTATAGAGCCTCTTAATTTATCCGGACTTGTCGAAGAGATAGGGCATTTACTTGAAATTTCAATATCAAAGAACATTGAAATTGAATATAATCTTTCAGATGCAATACCGTATTTTAATGCTGATGCTACCCAGCTTCGCCAGGTTATTATGAATCTTATTACCAATGCTTCAGATGCAATCGGTGATGATGAGGGAAAAATTTCAGTTACAACCGGTTTAATGAAATGCGACAGCCGTTTTTTAAAGGATGTATACTGCAAGGACAGACTTGCCGAAGGCGAATATATTTTTATAGATGTAACAGATACAGGCTGCGGAATGGATAAGGATACAATGGACAATATCTTTGACCCGTTCTTCAGCACAAAAATTTCCGGCCGCGGGCTTGGGCTCGCGGCAGTGCTTGGTATTATTCGCAGTCATGGTGGCGGATGCAAAGTTATAAGCAAGCCTGGCAGAGGAACGTCATTCAGAATTCTGTTCCCTCTTTCTGAAACAGGCAGGGATGTGCAGCCGTATAATGCGGAAGCCGGATTTTCCGAGAGCAGGATCGGATACAGAAAGGTTTTACTTATTGACAGTGATGAAACGGCATGTTCTGAAGCTTCTGCTGTGCTTGAAGAAACAGGATTCGGGGTGGTAACTGCCTGTGACAGTGATCAGGCTCTTGAGCAGTTGTACAAACACGGGCATGATATTAAACTGGTAATTGTAGATCTGGATATGCCGGGGATGAATGCCAGGAGTAATATGGATTTAATTAAACAGATAAAAGATAATATTCCGGTAATAGTCTCAAGCACATACAGAGAAGAGGAAATATACAGAGTCTTCAGGAAAGAATCTCTTGCCGGGTATCTTCATAAACCATATGAGGCTGCTTTTTTAAGAGAGGTAATTTTCGGGGCACTGGCTTATAAACTGCGTACATAAAGTATTCAGTTTGTTTTCCTTATGCTGTCCGCAACCAGATACAGTTTGTTTTCACCAATGGTATTTATGTAAATACCTTTAATTGAAACCATGTCTCCGTTGATGATTTTCTGTTTTAGTAAATTTTTATCTGAATATACATCCACAATTCCGCTGAAAATATCTTCATCTTTATAATCTACCAGCAGGTCAAAAGCCAGCTTGTTGTTTTTTTCTTTCAGATTGCTGATTTTGCCGTTCCATTCTACATTTACTCCTCTGTATAGATAAGGAGTCTTTAATATTTTATGAACAGGGATTTGCGTGTAGGTCCTGTATTCTATTCCTGATATAAATTTACGTAAAAAATTAATTCTTTCCTTCACTTTGAAATTCGCGTTACTGTTTTCCAGTTTATTTATAAGAATGATTGCATTATTATATTCTTTATTCTTTATGAGAGTTTTTGCTTTATTGAAGTCTTTTAAAACTTCTTCACTGGAGTAATAGAAAACAGGCGGTTTTTCCGTTTTAATTTTATCAATCAGGTCATATCTGGAAACATCAATATTTATTGAATCCAGCGGAGAGTTCGTTACAGGGGCCGGTTTTTTGCCTTTGCTGTAATAGTTAAAATAATAATATGCGGCAGAAACACAGATTAGTATTATTACGGAAAAAATCAGTAAAAAGCGTACAGGCCTGAATGCTCTGTTGCCTTTTATTTTTGTGATTTTTTTGTATGAATGATATGAAGCAGATGAATCTGCCTGAATATCGATCCTGCCCGGCTTTGGTACACAGACAAAGGAATTGAGCCTTGCCTGTTTCTGGAACACAGCGAAATCTTTAACCTTGCGCAAACTGCTCAAAGCATGCCTGAAGTATTTGTTTCCGGGGAACTGATCAATTCTGTCTATATATGCGGCAATAACTGAATGTATTTCAGATGCGGCCTTAAGATACAGGAATGATTCAAGCTGAAGAAGAGGAAGGTAGTCCGGATCTGTTTTTTTTAGTTTTCTGATGATTCTTTCAGATTCGCTAAATCTGCTACTGAGGAGATATGATACGCATAAAAGAAAATACGGGTATGGATCATGAGTGATTGTGATTATTTTTTCAAGCAGTGCTGCTGCTTCCTCATACCGCTTGTTTTTGTAAGCGCGGAATGCCTCCCTGATCAGTAATATGTTTCTATTCTTCACTTTATAAATTCATTTCTTATTATCCGGAATTTAATCCAGGGCCTTAATATAATGCAAGGAGCAGATAAATCTGCTGCGGGAGTAAAGTGAAAGGCAATTATTTTATACACATGGACTGGTTTATGTATTTGACCCGGGTATTTGAAAAAGCTTTTAATCAAGCAACGGCTTTATTTGTCATTGCGTTTGAAAAAATTTGATACCTGGTCAATTACTGAATTTTTTTCGTCTTTACTCCTTCCCAGCCAGTATCCGATAAGCATAAAAACAGCAAGGAATATTGTTTTCACTATTCCGAGAGTAAACAGGAATATTCCAAGTACCAGGCCGACAATGACTCCAACTGCGGTACCGGGATTGCTGTTGATCCAGTCTTTCAGATAGTTAAGGAAATTTTTATCATTGTTTAACTCGTTCAACGTATTCCCCCTTTCTTGTATCAATTTTAATAACATCTCCCTCTTCAACAAACAGAGGAACATGAAATTCGGCTCCGGTTTCCACTTTTACCGGTTTTGTAACATTTGTAGCGGTATCACCTTTTACACCGGGCTCTGCGTATGTTACTTTCAGATTCACAAATGTCGGAGGTTCTATTGAGATCGGTTTATCTTTATATGTTGATATCTGCAGCAGATCACCTTCTTTAATATAATCAAGAATATCACCGACTATATCCTTATCAATTGATTCCTGCTCATATGATTCGGTGTCCATAAAAACAAGAGCATCACCTTCATCGTATAAATACTGCAGTTCCTTGTTCTCTACACGGATGTCCTCAACTTTTTCGCCGCCGCGGAATGTTTTATCGATAACCGTACCCTTTGTCAGTGATTTGAGTTTGGTGCGGACAAAGGCTCCCCCTTTACCGGGTTTAACGTGCAAAAATTCCACTACTGTATATATATCATTTTCTAATTTGATTGCCATTCCTCTTTTGAAATCGTTACTTGAAACCATATAACCTCTGATTATTATTTGCTTATTAATCCATCCAGAAAACCGGTTTAAGTTAAATTTTTTAAGTGTCTGGATGATTGTTAGAATGATTCCCGGCTCCGCTGGGAATTTAATTATAATATAATTATTTCCTTGGATGCCTGTGTAAGGTCTTCGAAACCGTTTTCTGTTACTATTACTACATCCTCTATTCTTATACCGCCTTTCTCAGGTATATAAATACCGGGTTCAACAGTAAATGGAATATTTTTTTTTAATCTGAATGTGCTTCCGCCCTTTATGGCCGG
The DNA here is from genome assembly GCA_016932015.1 of Spirochaetota bacterium. Taxonomy (GTDB): domain Bacteria; phylum Spirochaetota; class UBA4802; order UBA4802; family JAFGDQ01; genus JAFGDQ01. The sequence goes on from JAFGDQ010000063.1 coordinate 30,632, forward strand.
GCTTTCGTGAACTTCAAGGCCTATCCCGTGGCCGAGCGAATGGCCGAATTCCCGGCCGTATCCTGACCCGGCAATTACATCCCTTGCTATACCGTCAAGTTTACCTGTGGTAATGCCGGGTTTAACTGATGAGATTGCCTTTTCCTGGGCAGTCCTGACAATGTTGTATATCTTTTCAAATTCGGGTTCTATACTACCTGCAAATACAGTTCGTGTCAAGTCTGAATTATATCCATTAAAAGTGCATCCCATGTCAATTAATAAAATATCTCCATGCCGGATTTTTTTTGACATTGATGTTATATAATGAGGCATGGAGGAGCCTTTGCCGGAAGCGACAATTGAATCGAATGAGGATTTGGTGCATCCGTTTTTTCTGTAAAAATATTCTATTTCAACCGCAATATCCCATTCCAGGATTCCGGGTTTTATTATTTTGAGGAGATGAGCGAAACATTTATCAGCAATTTCAACAGCTTTTCTAAGAGTATTTATTTCGTTTTCATCTTTTATTATTCTCAGTGAATCGATTTCATCTGCGCCCGGAATAAGCTTTATTTTACCCAGGTTGTTATTTAGAGACTGGTAACCGGATAGCGGAATTGAATAATCTATGTATAACCGTTTTTTTTTAACGGTTTTCAGTATATCTTTAAGAGAATCCGGCAGGCCGGTTGTCATTTGAATAATTTCTATTGATTCCGGAAGCAGGGAAGACGCGTATTCTGTGTATCTTGAATCCGTAATAAAGAATATTTGTTTATCATCAATAACAATATTGGCATATGTTCCGCCAAATCCTGTCAGGTATTTAATATTTGTCAGATTTGAAATTAAATACGGGAATTTTTTACTTTTTATAAGATTTGTCTGTAGTTTTTTTAGTCTCATATGTTCTATTAAGAAATTTAAAATGAAATTTTAAGTTTGATTCTGAAATATTATTTTCCGGATGTTTTCAGATTTGTTAAATAGTTATGAAGAGCTTCGATTCCTGTCAGGTAGGAAAAATAGCCGAAGCCTGATATCTGCCCGATACAGACAGGAGCGATAAATGATTTTTTTCTGTAATCTTCTCTTGAATGAATGTTGGATAAGTGTACTTCAACTGCAGGAATACCTGTACCTTTAATTGCGTCAGCAATAGCTATTGAAGTGTGGGTATATGCGCCGGGGTTTATTACCAAACCGCTGCATTCCCGGTTTTCCTGAATAAGACCGATAATATTTCCTTCGCTGTTTGACTGGAAGATCTTTGTTTTAATGTTAAGCTTGCCGGATAATTCTGTTATTGCTTTATTTATATCATCAAGAGTCATGTGCCCGTAAATTTCCGGTTCTCTTGTCCCGAGGAGGTTGAGGTTGGGTCCGTGAATTATAAGTATTGCAGGGGCATGCATTTGTCTCTTTTCCCTATTCCGCGGTTATTTTATTTCCGGTTTTATAACCGAAATAATCTGCAAGGTTTTCAGCCTGTATCCGGAGAAGCCTGTTTTCACTTTTATTGATAATATCCATAAGCATTTTTCTGGATAATTCGATATCTCCCATTTCGTTGGATAAAATGGAAAGGTCGATTTTACCCATCATGGCAAATTTGCTATCCGTATCGTTTTTTTCCGATAGTTCCCTGAAATACTGGAAAGCCAGTCTGGAATTTTTATTTTTCAACAGGCTGATCAATCCGAGCGTGTAAACAGCTTCATCCCTGTATTTGCTTTCAATATCGGCAATTTTCCGGAAATAATAATAGGAAGTCTTGTATTTATTGGTATTAAAATATAATTTCCCATACATATAGTTTAAAAATACTGTGTTGCCGTAATAGTTTTTCAGATAACCTGCAAATTTATTAAAGTTCGGTATATCATTATTCCTGTAATAGAATAGAAGGTTCTCCTTTATAACTGCCTCTGCATATTCAGATGTTCTGATTTTTTTCAATGATTTATCTGTCATTGAAACAGCATCTTTGTCATTGCCTGTCCTGAAATGAATTAAAATAAGCAATGCATCTTTTCTTGGCTGAAGATTTTTATTTTTTATATCTTTAAGATTTGCAAGCGCTTCTTCGTATTTTTCTTCTTTGATATTTAATTCCGCGGTTTCAATTTTTGCGGAGTCAACAAAGGCTGATGACGGATAGTCATTTATAATTGTTGAGAGATAATAATACGCATTATGATAATCTTTATTTTGTATGTAATACAGGCTCAGGTCATAAAGAGCTTCAGTGTAAAAACCGTTGTTTCCTTTTATCAGATCGGCTGCTCTGACTGCGGTTGTTATGTCATTGATCTGAAGCGAAGATTTTGCCGTAATAAGAAGGTCGCCCGCGGATAAGTCGTCGAGTCTCCATACTGAATATGAATCCAAAGCTTTTTTATATTCATTGGTTTTAAAATAGCTTTTACCGAGTAACAACTGAACCTGCTTTGCGGTATAATCATCCATTGGGGGAATACTGTTCTCTGTTTCAGATATTGTAATTATTTTCCGGTATTTTTCCGTCTTTTCAAGTGATATCAGATAGTACAGAAAAACAGATGAGGCATTCTGTCTCCACTGCACTGAAAGATACTGCCTGTAATATTTTTCAGCGTTTGAGTATTCCTTTTTTACAAATGCATCGTCTCCCCGGCTCAGTAATACTCTCCCAGCGGCAGGTGTTTTATTGTAATTGCTTACTATAAGATCAAAATACTTCCGGCCGGACTTTTTATTTTTTTCAAGTATTTCCGCATATTCATAGATTACGTCTTCTGCTTTATTTTCATTTTTATAGTATTTGATGATAGTTGATATGGTTTTTTCCGCATTCTTATAATCTTTTTCCCCTGTATACAAATGAAGCAGCCGGACATAAGCTTTATATCTGTTTTCAATGTTTTTAATATTTATGTATTTTTTTAAAGTGGCAACTGCTTTTTCCGGCTGATTGTTTTCCGAATATGCAATGCCAAGATAAAAGCCGGTTTCATTTATATATTTCGAGAAAGGATTGACCTGCTTAACTTTGTCAAACGCACTGATTGCTCTTTTGAAATCCTTTTTTTCAAGATATACTCTTCCGATCAGGAAATGTATACTGTCTATATTTTTATCGTAAGCGTAGTTTTTCAGTAATTCTTCCAGTATGGTTTCAGCTTCTTCGAGTCTGTTAGTCTTAATATATGCATTGCTGAGCATTACAAGAGCCTGTTTTTTAAAATCAGAAGACTCAAATTCGACTGCCTCTTTTAAGCATTTGATTGCTTCCCCGATATTGTCATCAAAGTATAATTTTGAAAGTTCCATTAAGGACCGGCTTCTTAATGCCGGATTCGCGTCGGAATTTCTTATCTGTTCAAACAGTACTGCTGCTTCTTTTGTTTTTGCTTCTTTAAGGTATATTATTGCGAGTTCGAATTTGGCGCTGAATATCCATTTCGAATCCTTTGCAATGGATAGAAATGATTCCAGATGCATAGAGGCAAAATTAAGGTTCGCGAGTTTTATGTATGAGATTGCCCTGTAGTACTGAACATCGCTGAAAGGCCTTTCTCCGATCAGGCTTTCATCCATGTCAGAAAATATTTTTATCGCTGTTTTATTTTTTCCCTGAATCTGATGGGATCTTCCTGTAATCAATATCGCGGTGGAGCGGATTTTTGTGTCTGTATTTGAATGCAGAAGCGGTTTAAGAAAATCAATAGCTTCATCATACTTCCCGGTAAGGAAATACGCTTCTCCAATATTTAACCTTTGCTGACCGGTTTTTTCTTTGTCAGAGCACTTGCTGAATGCTTTCATCCATTCAATAATTGCCTCATCATATCTCTGCTGGCTGAAGTATATTCTGCCTATGCGGTCATATGCTTTTACTGTATATTCATCATTTTTGCTTATTGAAATGAATCTTTTGAATTCCTGAATGGATTTTATATTTTCGTTCTGCTGATATAATGATTCAGCTATCCAATATCTTGCAAGAGAGCATAATTCCATGCTGGTGCAGACTGTCATAAAGCGGTTGAATTCAAAAATCGCGGATTTATATCTTTTCTGGTTAAAGATGGAAAGCGCAAGATAATACCATGCTTTTTCCCTGTATCCGTTACTTTCTTCATCTACAATCTTTCTGAGCAGTAATTCGGATGAAGCGTAATTGCCGGATTTGAATGCTTCCAGCGCCTGATCGAATAAAACCTGTGAATAATCTGCTGCAAAAAGATGGGGTGTGGTTATAATAATAGATATAAAAATTAAAACTAAGAATGCTTTTCTCATAAAAAAATGAACCGGATTATGATGTTTAAAATTGTTAATTACTGCGACTGCGAAGCGGTCTTGTATGCGGCTTTACAACAGCTGTGCAGTTGTTACTATATTAAAGATGCAGTATTTTGAAGAATTAGTCAATATTATTATTTCTTATATAATATTTTATTTATATTTAAATTCATTGGAAAAATACTGTATTTTATCGCAGGAAAAGGCAGTTTTAATACTTTAAGAAGAATATTATGCGGAAAATATCACTGTTGCAGTTAATTGAAAAACGGCTGCTTCTCTTGAGGCAGCCGTTCATTGAAAAGACTGATTATATAATTTTTGCGGCCCTTTTTACATGGATTCAGGTGCTGATATGCCGAGTAAATGCAGGCCGTTTTTCAGTATAATTTTTACTCCTTCGCATAACGCGAGATATGTATTTGTCATTACACTGTCATCTGAAAGAACCCGGTGTTCAGTATAAAATTTATGATACTTCTGGGCAAGTTTCAGCAGATACGACGCAATTCTGTGAGGTTCAGCCTTTTCAGCTGCGTCATAAATGTCTTCCGGGAAGCGTACCATGAGCTTCATGAGGGATATTGTTTCCGGATTATTGAGATGTTCGGTTGATGATTTTTCCGGATTATATTTAAAACCTCTTTTTTCGGCTTCGCGGAATATTGAGCATATTCTGGCATGCGCGTACTGCAGGTAAAATACCGGATTCTCCGAACTTTCTCTCTTAGCCAGCTCAATATCAAAATCAAGATGACTGTCCATTGTCCTCATGATGAAGAAATATCTCGCAACGTCTGTGCCGATATCCCCGATCAGGTCTTTCATTAGCGAGAATTTGCCCAGGCGTTTGGACATCTTTTTTATTTCGCCCTGCATCAGGAGATTGACCTGCTGAACAATGAGTATCTTCAGTTTGTCTTCCGGGTGTCCCATAGCCTGTATCGCGCCTTTGAGCCTGGCTATATAACCGTGATGGTCGGGCCCCCATATGTCGATCAGGCGGTCATAGCCCCTGTCTATTTTATTTTTGTGATAAGCGATGTCCGCCAGGAGATATGTAGGCCTGCCGTCCTCTCTTACTACAACTCTGTCCTTGTCATCTCCGAAGTCGGTTGAGCGGAATATTTTTTTCCCTTCCTCTTCATAAATCATTCCTTTTTCTTCCAGCAATGCGAGAGTACTCTCAACATCGCCATTCCGGTGCAATGTCTTTTCAGAAAAGAATGTTCGATAATTTATATTAAAACTTTCAAGATCATTTTTCTGCCCGGCTACGTTATGTTCAATAGCTTTTGCAGCAAAGAAATCAATTAATTCATCTTCATCTGCAATTGTATTGATCTCATCGGAATATTTTCCACATTCTTCCGCTATTTCTTTTATATATTCACCTTGATAACCCTGTTCCGGAAATTCAACTTCTTCGCCTGATAATTCCCTATATCTTGCGAGAACGGATTTCCCGAGCAGATAAACCTGGTTGCCGTGATCGTTTATGTAATATTCCCTGTCGACAGTATTTCCTGCGGCTTCGAGCAGGTTGGCGATTGTATCTCCGACTGCTGCCGCCCTGGCAGATACCACATTTAACGGGCCGGTCGGATTAGCGGAAACGAATTCAATGTTTATTCTTTCCGGATTTTTTTTATCGAATTTCCCGTACTGATCAGCCTCTTTCCTGATATTCATAAGGCATTGATGAAGAAAATCCGTTGAAAGAAAAATATTTATAAAGCCCGGCTTCACGACCTCAACCTTTTCGATTATTTTGCTTCCCTCAATAAATTCTTTCATTGTGTTGCCGATCTCTATCGGGGATTTGCGCAGCAGTTTTGCCGATTCAAGAGCGAATGAAGACGCGTAATCACCAAAGCGTTCCTCTTTCGGATATTCTATTCTAATTTCAGGCAGGCCGGTATTTTCCAGCTTATTCGCGTTAACGGCTGATTCGCAGGCTTTGGTTATAATATTTTTTACTTCATCTCTTACAAGCAATTTAGGACCTCTTTGGCTTATGATTCAGTTTCCGGGAATATTTTATTCTCAGCAGTATTTTCTGAACCTTTTTATAAAAACGCATTTATTTCCATTAAATTATTTGTCAACACTATAATAAAAAACTTGAAATTATGTTGACATTCGGAAAAAATTTGCAGGAATACAGGAATAATATTCAACTATTCAAATCTCAATAAAGCAGCTGTTTTCTGTCTCCGGTGAGTTTTGACAGGAGGCGGATTTCCAGACCAAAGGCATAAAAATGCCGTCTTTATAATCGGATAAATTGTACGATTAATAATCCTTTAAAGAAGAGGCGAATTTATTCATGGCAAACGAATTCCTTAAAATGGACAAAAGCCGTATATATGCGCTGATTATTTCGCTGGTTATTTTCATTTTTATAGCACTTGTTTATAGCCAGCTTACCCTGCTTGACGGACTGGAAAACAATTCTGTTGACTTCAAGTTTTATATAAGGGCTCCTGAGCAGAAATCGGAAAAGATCAAACAGGGTGTCAGTATTATAAAAAGGAATCCGCTCGCAAGAGAGGATATCATAATACTCGGTATTGATGAAAACACAATAAGGGCGTTTAATGAGATCGGTATAAACTGGCCTTTTCCATGGAATGTGCATGAAAAATTTACAAGGTTTGTGGGATCCGGAAAGCCGCTTGCTCTGCTGTTTGACGTTATGTTTCTTGATCATAAGGAACATGAAAATGAATTTGCCGCGGCTGTAAAAGATGCCGGGAATGTTTTTATAGATTATCCGTTTGAGGTAACCGAATATGACAGGAAATATGTGGATCATGAAGAACGGATGAAAATTCTGAACACGCTCCGTTTTGACCTTGATCCGGATGATGTTTATGAGGAATGGATAAATGAAGCAGTGCCTCCTGTCCCTGTACTCGCTGAAGCTGCATTGGGAGTTGGATTCGCGAACGTCAGGACCGATCCTGATCATATTAACCGCAAGATGCCGCTTATAATTAAATATAACGGACACTATTATCCTTCAGTTGACCTGCTTGTAGTCATGCATTATTTCGGTATCTCCGGAAATGATATTGAAATAAAGATTGGTGATTACATTAAACTAAAGAATCTCCCTGTTGAAAAAATGGCTAAACCCAATAAAGCCCGTACAATTGAGATACCTGTTGATGAGCAGGGATTTATGGATATTAATTTTGTCGGAGGATTCGGCAGCTATAATTATTATCCGTATCATTATTTTTATCAGGATGGTGTTTTTGACAATCCTTCCCTGCAGAATAAAATTCTTCTTGTTGCGGCATTTGCTACTACGGGAATAGCGACTGACATTCACAAGTCACCGTATGGTGAGATGTTTGGAATTGAACATAAGGCAAACGCGCTTAATACTGTTCTGAACCAGAATTTTATTCTTAAACTTAAAACATGGCAGAATGTTTTTATTCTTTTTATGATTGCTGTTATTCTGGGTTTTTTCCTGCCGAGAATATCAATAATCAAGTCAATACTGCTGACAGGGGCACTGGTATTGCTTTATTTTGTCGGTTCTCAGGTATTTTTTGAAACAATTAATCTTATTACTGCAACAGCCACGCCTGTTATTCAAATAGGGTTAACATTTACTATAATTATTGCCTACAGGGTTATTACCGAGCAGAAGGAAAAAAGATTCATCAGGCAAACTTTTTCCAAACTTGTAGCGAAATCTATTGTTGACGAGCTGCTGCAGGACCCTGAAAAATTGAAACTCGGCGGTGACAAGAAAATTCTGACTGTACTTTTTTCCGACATAAGGGGATTTACCACTCTTTCCGAAAAGATGACGCCTGAAGGTCTGGTTGAACATCTGAATGAGTATCTGGAGGCAATGACCAATATTGTTATAAAATATGAAGGCACGCTTGATAAATATGTGGGCGATGAAATAATGGCTTTCTGGGGAGCTCCTGTTCCGCAGGAGGAACACGCTCTTCTCGCATGCAAGGCTGCCGTTGAGATGATGGACGTGCTGCATAGGCTGAATGAAAAATGGACTTCTCTGCCTGAACCTAAACCTGCTCTTGATATAGGAATAGGCTTGAATACAGGAGATATGGTTGTCGCTTTAATGGGATCCTCGTCACGTATGGATTACACATTGATGGGTGATAACGTTAATCTAGGCGCAAGGCTTGAGGGAACGAACAAACAGTACAGAACAAATATAATAATAAGTGAATTCACCTATGAACAGGTAAAAGACTTTGTAACTGCCAGAGAACTGGACCTTGTAAGAGTAAAAGGTAAGGAACTTCCGGTTAAGATATATGAGCTTATTGATGTGAAATTATAAATTTAAGAAAAAAAACGGTTAAAAGCTGAACTGTTATATATGCTTCCTGTTCAGCTTATTAATTTTACCAATACACGATGATTAAGACAAAAATAGATACTATTCAGGAACGGAACAGGATTACCGGAAAAATTATTAACACAATAATTCAGAGGAATAATTTTTTAATCTGCGGGCATTTGAATCCTGATGAAGACTGTATCTCATCAATGACTGCTTTTGCGATTCTTCTTACAAAGTTTGATAAATCAGTTCAGATATATATTGACGGTTATGTTAATAAAAATCTGGACTACCTGCTTAAGATATGCAGATTTAACTCCATCAGAATTATTAACAGTAAAAGTAATATTAAAAAGGGTATTGATACTATAGTTCTCTGCGATACGGCAAAGAAGTCAATGCTTGATATTAACAGCAGAATAGAAAAATTACTGAAAAGTAAGGATATAGTAAAAATTGAAATTGATCACCATATTGGAAGAGACAGCGAATATATAGGCGATCCCGGCTCCTGCCTCGTGGATGAGGCGTCTTCTGCAAGTGAACTCGTGGGGTTCATTGCTTTAAAGCTGAGAAATATGAAAAACATTCTTATGGAGCATTTCATTCTTGACCCGTTTTCCAGGAATTTTATTCTGGCCATTCTGACAGGAATTGTCGGTGATACGAATATGGGATTATATCTGAAGTCAAGACGTGAAAAAAAATATTATGAGATTTTCTCGAATATGTATAATGAAATGCTGATGAAACTTACAGTAAAGGAAACCAATTTAAACAGGATTGAAGATGTTTCAAATGCGTTGCATCGTCTGACAATACAGGAGGAACAATTATACGCTTATCTTGTTTCCAAAAAACAAAGCAGTAAATTATTCAGCTATATTATTGTTAATAAAGTGGAGATGGAGGAAATAAATAATAAGTTCGATTATGATGTTTTTATTACTGACGTAAAACATGTTGCGGATGAACTTGCTGAAGACAGCGGAAAATTAAGTTTAATTGTTTATTATGATAATCACGAAAATGCGGATCTTTATCAGTTCAGAATGAGACGATCATTTAATTATAAAAAAATTGATTTAAGAAATGTAATAGAGATACTAAATATTGCGGACGGCGGCGGCCACGCCGGAGCCATTGGTTTCAGGTTCCCCTCAAAAGATATAGAAGATATCGATCAATATACGGAAACTGTCATCAGCGAAGTTGAAAAAGGATTCAAGTAGAATTATAAAAATATGGTGACTGTTCAGCTGTTATTAATTTATAAGCAAAAGCCATTATGACATTATTTTTGTACGGATTCGTTCTCTTCTTTTGCTGAATTCAGTTCGTTTAACTCATAATCAGCCAGTTTATTATCTTCATCGATTTTCTTTATCTTTTCAAAGTAATAACCTGCCTCCTGATTCTGTCCTTTTTCTTTAAAGGTTTTTCCGATAGCAAATAACGCGTTGATAAAGTTGCTGTCAATATTCAGCGCTTTCTGAAACAGATCAACAGCGGAATCAAGGTCGTGCAGTTTATAACTGGCAGCACCCGCAAGATAGTAGGCATATTTGTTGTCGCTTTCAAGTCTTATGTATTTGTTTATGTTTTCGATGACCTTCTCAAAATCTCCGGCCATGAAATTTGTTTTTGCCAGGTTGTACAGCAGTTTCTGATTTTCAGGAAATTTCTCCAGGCCGTTTGTCAACAGGTTGACTGATTCGGAATATTTTTTTTCGGAATTTAATTTTCTTACGTCTCTTACCATATCGATAGTAGGGTCTCTTTCAAGCTCTATTACCAGGAGCGTAATGTCATCCTGTACCTGATATCCTGCGACAAAATTCTGCAGGTCTTCGATGAGGGAATTTGTAAATTCCTTCAGTTTTAAATCCCTGTTTCGGAGAATTACCTGCTCAAATTTTTCATTTGAATAACTTTCTCTTGCCGGGTTCAATGCTTCAGGAATACCGTCAGTATATAGTATGAGCCTGTCTCCGTAGTTCAGTCTTGTAGTTTTTTCTTCGTATGTATCTCTTGCGTCCTCGATTGCGCCGATGAATAATCCGCCGGTGTCAAGTGTCTCAATTCTTCCTTCTGAAGATCTTAATATAATGGCTTTCTGATGACTCGCGTTTGAGTAAGTGACATTATATTCATCATCAATCAGAACCATGAAGCAGGTCAGGTATTCCTGCGTTTTTATATGCTCGAGCAGCTCTCTGTTTACTTCTCTGAATATTTTTTTAGGAGATTCATATTTGAGAAACGCGTTCCCGAAAGAGACTTTTGCCATTGTTGTTACAAGGGCTGCAGGTATTCCGTGGCCTGAAGCGTCGGCAACGTATAATCCGATTTTGTTGCTGCCCATTCTCTGTACGTCGTAAAAGTCTCCTCCTATCTTTTCCATAGCATAGTATCTTACGGAGAATTTAAGTTCATTCCAGTCATTTATTTTTCCGGGCAGAATTCCCCTCTGAATAGTGCCTGCCATGTCCAGCTGTTTCTGCACCATGTCATCGCGTTCTTTAAGATCAACGAGCGCAACGCGAAGCTCTTCCGTTCTTTCTGCAACTTTTGCTTCAAGATTCAGTCTGTGTTCGATGATCTCTTTGTTCATAGTCAGTACCAGGTATTCAACATCCGCAAATTCCCCCTCCAGAGGAAGTACCCGGAAACTAACCGGAAGTTCTCTGGTAATGTCCTGTGCTACACGGCTCATGTCCCTGAAAATTCTCAAAATGGAATTTGAAGTTAGGATAATAATTGCTATAGCCGCGAAAACTGAACTCAGAAAATATATTATAAAACCGCTGACAGCTATATCCTGATATAGCTGTTTTTGTATAATCAGAAATAAAAAACTTCCAAGAGAAATAAGTATAAGTGCTATAATAATGAGAAATTTTATTCTGAGCCTCAAATAGCTAACCGGACGGTCGAAATAATTCCTTTTCCATAATTCATTATAGGAGCCGGCCCTTTCAAGGCTTGTAAGAGAGTCTGTCAGTACATATGTCAGTAATGTTGCAATTACAACTACAAAGCCGTGCAGTATTATGGATGTTCGCAGATATTCCATAAGAAGAATCATGAACTGATCCCCGTAAGGGCTGAGGCTGACATATGATGTGATATAAAAAACCGCGCTGCTGACAACAAGGAGAACAAAAACAATCAGCGTATTGTAAATGGGAATTCTGGTAAGAGATTTATAGAGTTTCCGGAGATCATCGTCAGTGATTACAGGGTTTATACTTCTTCCTTTAAGCTGTTTATTGATAATTCTCAGAAAGCTGTGAAACGCCGGAATCCTGATAAAAGACAGTATTCCAAACTGCAGGAAGTATACGGCCATGACCGCAAAGAAAATATGGTACTGCTGAATATTAATCAGATTGAGGATTATTTCATAAACCCGGCCGAGGAAAAGGTCCAGAAGGTAAAACTCTGCTATCATTATTATTGAAATGACTGCTGCTGTTCCGATAGCTATAGCGCTTGTGTAATTAAATACTCTAGCAATAAAATAAAATACTCTTCTCATAACAGTATCCCCAAAAACAAAATTATAATATTTATGAAAATAACTATATATCTGCTTTTTATTCAGACACGATTTTATCCGCCATCGAAGGATTTTTTGCGCATCTGAATCCGGCTATGTTATCTTCATAAAGGTTCGGCAGACCTCCGATTTCCCTGCTGGTTGTCCGCAGTTTGTATTTATTATTGAACCAGGCCCCGCCCCTGATCACTTTAAACTGGGTTCCGTATTTTTTGTTTGAATGCCTGCTCTCCTTATAGGCATTGTACCAGCTTGATGTCCATTCGCAGGCATTTCCGGCCATATTGATTATTCCATAGAATGATTTATTTCTGTTATTAAAAGAGTCAACAGGCAGCAGGCCTTTTGTATATATTTTTTTTATTTCATTACCGGTTTTCCTGTTTTCCCAGAATTCAATGGAGTTGGCTTTGTCGATTTCAAACTTATTGCCCCAGGGATAAACAACAGGATTCTCAATATAAATAAAAGTCTCATTATGTTTTTTTGCCATTTCGAGTCCGGGCCCTCTTGCGGCTTTTTCCCATTCCTGTTCGTCAGGAAGTCTTTTACCTGCCCATTCGGCGTATTTTTCTGCTTCTTTATAGGATACCAGAACAGGAAAACTGCTTTCATCTTTATTGAATTTGCCGTTGATCCAGAAAGCCGGAGGCTTTGTATTTGTCTGCTCAACGTAATAATAGTAGTCTGCGTTTGATACTTCATATTTATCAATATAAAAATTATCAAGGAACACAACCTGCTGAGGCCCTTCATCCTTGTCGCCGTTATTTGACCCGAATACGAATTTGCCTTCAGGGATCAGTATCATTTCCCTGTTGTCTTTTTTTGATACAATCGAGTTTTTGTATCCGCTTTTTTCCGTATACTTAGGCTCACCGTATTCCTTTTCCTCTTTGCCTTCGACTTTTACAAGCCCGATTGTTGTTCCGGCTTTTAATATTTCCGGAGTCTGGTTTTCTATAAAATATTCCGCAAGAGCTCTATACTGTATTTTCTGATTGATAGTGTATTTGTTGACTTTGAGTATTTTTAATTTTCCCAGAATAACATCATTATTGATAATTAAATACTCATTCCTTTCCGGAAGGGCGGAAAACAGTACTGTGATGATATTATCCTTTCTCTTTGATTCAATTTTTCCTGCAAGGTCATACTCAAGCGAAAATGAATCAGTAAGTGTCAGGAAGAATGAAATTAAAATAAATGGAATAATTATTCTGATTTTCATTGACTATCTGAGGTTATCCCTGAAACAATTTTTTATCCGGCCATCTGAGACATGTTAACAGGCCTCCATAACAGGCTCCTGTATCTATTCCGATTATATTTGCAGTCTCATCGATGTATATCTCTTTTAATTTTCCATGCAGAATAGAACAGGGAGTATGGCCGAAAATTACAGTTTTTTTCCATCTTACACCGGATCTGAAAAAATAATCTCTTATCCATATAAGATCATGACCGGACTGGTCTTCTATACTATTTATTTTCGGATTTAAACCCGCATGTACTGCAACAAATTCTTCAGTTTCGTGATATAATTTCAGATTTTCAAAAAAGTACTGATGCGAAAAAGGAATCGAGGATGTACTGCCTGTATTCTTTTTATAGCTTTTCAGGGTCTCTGACCCGCCGTTCATCAGAAAATTTTCAGGATTATTCCCGCTTTGATATTTAAGAAACATATCCTCGTGATTTCCTTTTAGGAATATTGAAGAATGTTTTTCCGAAATATCTATTAAGAAGTCGATAACCTCATAGGAATATTTCCCTCTGTCAATATAATCGCCAAGGAAAACAAGCGTATCATCATTATTAATAAGAGGCTGTATTTCTGTGTAAATATTTCTTAATTTTACAAGATTGCCGTGTATGTCGCCGAATATATAGTACATTGAATTCTATAGATTTTAATTGTATGCAGTACACATAATATACTGTTTTTATGGTTAAAATTCATTACATTTAAATTCAGGGTCGTTTAGAGAATAATTATTGAAGATCAGTAAGTTTCAAGCTCGTTGTGCATAAAATAGATGATTTCTTCCCCGGTTTTCAGACTTTCTGCATCTATTACTCCGAAAATCCATTCTTTGTACAGTGCAATAAAAGTGATTTTATTGTCATTAATCTTATGAAAAGCGATACGAATCTTTTCAGCAGTGCTTAAGATAAACGGATAATCTTTATCTTTCAGGAGGTTAGAGTATTCTGAACTCGCTTCATAGCCGGACTTTCTTTTTGCGAAGAAAATTGTTTTTTCCGATCCTGAGAAACTGATGTCTTTTAAAAAAATATTTTTCAGGACAGGAATTCCCGGCTCGCCCTGTATGCTGTAGCTTAGAGTAAGAGCCGAGTTATTATTAAATAATGAAAACAGCGGTTTAAGAGAATCATCCGGTTTTCCAGTATTACAAATATTGCGGTATATTGTATTAAAAAACGGTTTAAGGTCTTTTTGCAGATTTTTATACGGAACCGGCAATTTTGCCCTGATATAATAATTGTCAATGAAAGCAAAGACGCCTGTATCAGTTGAATAGGACCAGTCGCAGACATCGGATCCGGATGGTTTATCCGGTCTTTCCATGCTGTAAATGCCGAAGGCATTCAACCGGGAATTCATACGGAATATTTCAATCAGTATTTCTTTTTCCGTGTTTGAATAGTTCGCATATCTGCAGACCGACATTACTTCGAAGCCGTAAGTTTTGAATAATTCCAGTGATTCCTTGCTGGTTATGTAGCTGTCCAGATTGCTGCTGTCATAATTTACCGGCGCAGATTTTATTCTCCATGCCGGAACATCCGTTTCTCTTGGAAGTAAATCTTTTGTTTCTGTTTTTTCTGCCTGAAACAGAGCGCATGAGGTAAACAGCAATAGAACAGATAAATATTTGATAATATGCTTCATGATATTTCCTGTAGTTAGCAAAGCTGACTGATTTTTTATTTTAAAATAATATTAATTTTTGTTAAAATTCTATATGGATAATGATTCAATTGCAAAAAATCAAGCAAAAGTCAGTCAACAAAATATTGAAATTTACCTGCGAAATGGCAGGACACCTGATGCGTATTGTTATCTGCATCTGTGTATGAATTCAGTAAAGGTGTTTCATTTTTACAGATCTCCTCTGCATACGGACACCTTGTATGAAAAGAACAGCCGGAAGGCGGATTGACAGGGGAGGGGACATCACCTGTCAAAACGATTCTATTCTTCTTCTGCAGCGGATCGGGCCTTGGAATTGCCGAGATCAGAGCCTGTGTGTACGGATGCATGGGATTCTGATAAATTGAGTCCGCGTTCGTAAACTCAACTATTTTACCGAGATACATAACGGCAATTCTGTCCGATATATGTTTCACTACTGTCAGGTCATGTGATATGAAGATATAAGTAAGATCCATTTCCTGCTGCAGCTCAATAAGCAGATTCAGAACCTGCGACTGTATTGACACATCAAGAGCTGAAACAGGTTCGTCGCAGATTATCAGTTTGGGGTTTAAGGCTATTGCGCGTGCAATTCCGATTCTCTGCCTCTGCCCGCCTGAAAATTCATGAGGATACCTGTTAAGGGCGTTTTCCGTGAGCCCGACTCTGTCAAGCAGGCGGATGACTTCTTTTTTTCTCTCATCCGGAGTGCCTATTTTATGAATGATGAAAGGCTCTTCAATAATGGCGCCTACCGTGTGCCTGGAGTTCAGCGACTCAAACGGGTCCTGGAATATTATCTGCATATCGCGCCTTGTTCCTCTTAGTTCTGCTTTATGCATTTCGGATATATTTCTGTTGTTAAAGTAAACTTCACCGTGCGACGGCTTGTATAGCTGAAGTACGGCTCTGCCGACCGTGGTTTTGCCGCAGCCTGATTCGCCCACAAGGCCCAGTGTCTCCGCGCGGTTTACATCGAATGAAACTCCGTCCACAGCTTTTACGGTATTGATCTGTTTATAAAAGACTCCGCCTTTTATCGGAAAATGCATTTTAAGATCTTTTACCTGAAGCAGTTTGCCGTCCATTATTTCTCCGTTAATCTGAAACAGCTGGCGTAATGATAATGGTCATCTGAAATACGTATTGTTTATTATGCTGCTTCAACCTGTATTCCTTCTCTGTGCGCAATTTCAATAATGATACTGCTGTCATTTGCCATCCATTCTTTTTCACCGCAGGCAATTGGTTCAATTCTGCTGTCTATTCTTGCAGCGACTTTCCAGAGCATTCCGATATCTTTAAGATTTTTATTACTATCGAAGATTGGAGATACTATAACCAGGTCAATGTCACTATCCGAATTATTAGTCCCTTTTATATATGATCCGAAGATAATCCCGAATATTACCGGAATTCCCTTGTCCTGTAAAGAGTTAAGGTATTTGCGAACTGTTATAATTGTTGAATTATCCATAAACGTACCTCGTTTGCCCTGTCTGAATATGACTTAGCAGTTTTATTATCAGGAGATAATATTTGTGAACCGGGATATCTTCCTTCGATATTAAAGGTATTCATTTCTGCAAGAATATCAAGCTGGTAATCATCCGGATTTAATTGAGCTATTTCGCAAAGTCTTACTAAATTATGTATCCTTGGGGGGATATCATTTATTATCCTGCAAATACGTGCTTTCAGTATTTTTTCAAGAGATAAATGAACAAAAAATAAACCATGACGATTTTTTTTATTTGCAATTAAGTAAGATGCCACGTTCCAGTCTTCTTCGGAACTTTGACTCCAGTATTTTATTTGTTTTTCAATGTCCATTTAATAGATAAATATACAGCTTTTGATTTATATATATTTAAGAGAAAAATAATTTCTCAAATATTAAAAAAAAATTCAATAAAAATTTATTGGTTCAGATGCCTGAAGCAGTCTGCCGTCCATTATTTCTCCGTTAATCTGAAACAGCTGGCGTAATGGCCTGCTGAAATAAGTATTTCATGCGGTTCTTCTCTGCATTTTTCAAATACTTCCGGACATCTGTTCTGGAACCGGCATCCATCAGGATAATCGGCTATTGCGGGAACAATGCCTTTAATAGTATCCAGCTTTGATTTTCTGACATTGTCAAGTTTTGGTATTGAAGATAACAGGCCTTTTGTGTAAGGATGCGAAGGAGCCTGAAAGAGCCCGGCTGCAGGCGCCCTTTCAACTACCTTGCCCGCGTACATTACGAGTATTTCATCACAGATCTGTGCTATTACTCCAAGGTCATGGGTTATGAAAATGAGAGACATGCCTGTCTCTTTCTGCAGGTCCTTTATTAGCTCAAGTATCTGTGCCTGTATTGTTACGTCAAGAGCTGTTGTGGGCTCATCAGCGATCAGTATGCCCGGTTTGCAGCTTAATGCCATTGCAATCATGACTCTCTGCCGCATGCCGCCAGAGAGCTGATGCGGGTATGCGCAGATTTTCCGGTCCGGATCGGATATTCCGACTTTTGTTAATATGGCAACACTCTCCTTAAGAATATCATCTTTGCTCATTTCAGGAAAATGCAGCTCGAATGTTTCCGCAAGCTGCCTGCCTATTGTCTGCACAGGATTAAGCGCTGTCATGGGCTCCTGGAATATCATTGATATGCTGTTTCCGCGTATTTCATGAAGTTCGTCAGGAGAAAGTTTCAGAATGTCTCTGTCTTTGTAAATAATCTCTCCATTCAGGTACTGTCCTGTAGGTTTGGGCAGCAGTCTCATAAGTGACAGCGCTGTAACAGTCTTGCCGCAGCCGGATTCCCCTACAATACCGAGAGTTGTGTTCTCTTTCAGATCAAAACTCACGCCGTCAACAGCACGCAGCAGGCCTGATTCAGTCTGAAATGCTGTGACCAGGTCTCTGACTTCAAGTATTGTTGAAGTGTCTGTTCCTGTGTTCAAGAAATACTCCTGTTTGTTAATTTCTGATTAACTTTACCGGAATTATTAATTTTTTGCTTTATAAGTCTTATCAATAATTGTAACCGGCTCGAAAACTTTGCCTTCTTTCATTGCTTTCAGGGTTTCCTTCTTCTCATCCTCATCAATCCAGAATATGCTCACTCCGCCCGGATCGCCAAACACTTCGGAGGAATTTTTTGTTCCTGGTATATTCGGAACTTTCATCCATTTCCAGTAAAAACTTCTCGTGTAAGGCATCTGGTATAACGGTACCCATGCGCAGATATCATGAATTCTTTGCTGGATTTTGTGACTTAATTTTATTCTCTCATTTGCGTTTACCGAATTATCATATGCTTCAATAAGTTTGTCCATTTCCGCATCATCGGTATTTGTAGCGTTGTTTGTCTGCGGTTTATGAGCATTCGCAGAATGAAATGCCTGCCATGGAGAAGGTCTTAGTCCGCCTCCGCTCAATCCCATGAAGCTGATCATATGCTTGTTTTCAACAAGTTTTTTGTACCATGTGCTGGGATCCAGCAGATCGAGTTTATATTCAATCCCTGCCTTTTTTGCTTCTTCTTTCAGAAACACCATTTTTGGATTATGGATGGGGCTTCCGTATGTGATTTCAACAGAATATCTCTGTCCGTTTTTCTCCCATATTCCATCTTTTCCGCGGTTCCATCCCGCTTTTTGCATGTATTTTTCGACTTTCTTAATGCTGTATTTACGCGCCTTTATTTTTCTATTAGTATATTTTCCGTATCCGGTGTCAAAAGTGTGCAACCTTTCATAATCATCCCGCAGTACATTTGAATTTAATTTTTCAAAATTAACCGCATGTGCAAACGCGTATCTGACATTTATGTCTTTAAATAATTCTCTGTCCATGTTAAGCCAGAAGCCGTAAGTAGGGCGTCTTGTATCATTATAAAACTGTATTTTACGAGCATATCCCTGATCAAATATTCCGCCGTTTCCTTTCTGATGCCATATTTCCGGTTGACTGGCAGGGAAACAATCGAGGTTTCCTTTTTTGAAATACTCAAATGCAACATTGTCATCTCTAATGACAATAAGTTTGAATCTGTCCACATTGTAACGGTTTTCATAATATCTTAAATCTTTGGCCCACCAGTCCTTTTTTCTTTCAAAAATAAGGTATTTGCCTTTGGAGTAATCTCTGAGAATATATGCTCCGGTATTCGGCTCAATTTTCCAGTTATATTTTTTTACGAAATCCTTATCGAGCCTGCCGTAAAAATGTTTAGGTATAGGTGATATCGGAAGCCTTAACCACAGATCAGGCACTTTTTTCGGTGCTGAAATTGAGATGGTGTAATCATCATATTTTATTACTTTATCTATTTCCTTTGTGTAATAGTTATTATACCATGGAGCATTGATATGTTTTGAACGCATGAATTCCAGAGTGTAAATATAATCATCTGCAGTGACCTGCTTCCCGTCTGACCATACGGCTTTTTTATTGAGTTTGAAATACATTGTTTTACCGTCTTTATCAAAAGCCCAGTGAGTCGCCAGTGCCGGAACAGGCTCTTCCGTGTTCGGATGTATATCTATCAGGCTCATATGGTTGTTAAGGAAATATGACCTTGTGGAAGTATTTGAATCAGGTCCTACTGTTCTGAAAGTTAGAGGAAAAGAGTTTATGTAATAATTAAACTGTCCGCCTTTTCTGGCTTCAGTAGATGCGAATGTTTTATAATTATTATTTGTAATCCAGTTAATGTCCTGGGGCAATTCATGAGTGCTGTAATCAAGAGCAAGCTCCTCTCCTGTATCTGTGTTTTCTTCGATTGCTTCGTTTTCTGATTTTGAGCAGAATAACAGAACAGATGAGAAAAATAATAGTATAAACAATAAATGGATTTTTACTTTCATTGTATATTCCCTGCTTATTTGAAATTAGGTTTTGTCTTTAATGTTAACCGGAAAAGTTTTAATAAGGTTTTAAATAAAACCTGCCATACTTATATTCTTTATTATTCATAAGTCGTGTGCATCTTCGGATCAAAAGCCTCTCTGATAGCTTCACCGATAAACGTAACCATTGTCAGTACAATTACAAGTGCTGAAATGACTGATATGCCTATCCAGGAAGCGCTTGTTGTAAACTCCGAGGCTTCGCTTAAAAGCTGTCCCCAGCTCGGGGTAGGGGGCGGCATGCCGAAACCGAGATAGTCGAGAGCAGTAAGTGCTGTGATCCCGCTTGTAATTGAGAAAGGTATAAATGTTACGATTATTGAGATCGTATTCGGTATTATATGTTTGAAAATTATTCTGAAGTTCGAAGCGCCGAGTGCTTTTGCTGCAAGAACGTATTCTCTCTCTTTTTCTTTATAGGTTGCTGTACGCATGTACCATGTCATGCTTATCCATCCGAAAAATATCATGATCAGCAGCAGCGATGAAAAGCTTGGAATGATTATTGATGAAATGATTATTATTGCATACAGGTAGGGAACGTTGCTCCATATTTCGATTATGCGCTGGAAGAACAGATCGAATTTTCCGCCGATATAGCCCATGAGGCATCCGATGGATATGCCTGTTATGTAGTTCGCAATCAGCAGTATAAGGGAAAAGAAAATTGCTATTCTGAATCCGTAAACAAGTCTTGCCGCAATGTCGCGCCCGGTTTTGTCTGTGCCGAAGTAGTGTTTTTCCTCAAAAGAAGGGGGAAAGGGCGGATAAGCATTATCTTTAAGGTCTGTTTCAAATGCGTTATACGGAACCAGTGGAAGTATTACATAATTATCACTACCGGTGTTATGAAAAATTTTATCAAGCTCCCTGTAGTTTGTTTCATATTCATAGTCAAGGCCGAATACTTTGCCCGGAATTATATCGCCGTACGCGGGAAAATAAAATTCGCCGTTATATCTTACAAGCAGCGCGCGGTTGTTTACAAACAGTTCTGCGGACAATGAAAATATGATAAGAATAATGAATATTATCAGTGAGAAATACCCTCTCTTTATGGACCTGAATCTGTTAAACTGTTTAATTGTCAGCGGGTTGAAATTGAACATATCGAAGTCCTAATCAAACTGAACTCTTGGGTCCACAAGGGCCACGCAAATATCCGAAAGAATGTTTCCTGTCATAAAAAGCAGTGAAGATATTACCAGAATACCCATGACCACAGGGTAGTCTCTTTCAATAACGGATTCCAGGCCGAGCAGGCCCATGCCGTCAATATTGAATATTTTTTCAACAAGATATGATCCCATCAGTATAAGGGATACGTTATTTCCGAAATGTGTTGCGAGCGGAATAAGGCTGTTCCTGAAAGCGTGCCTGAAAACCGCTTTTTTGAAAGGCAGTCCTTTTGCAATTGCGGTTCTTACGAAATCGGAAGCGAGATGATCCATGAGTGAATTTTTCATCATAAAAGTCATTACAGCAAAACTTCCCGCCATATAGGCGGTAAGAGGCAGAACTGCATGATAAAAAATATCCGCGATTTTTTCAAGGATTCCCATAGCATAAAAATTGTCGCTTGTAAATCCGCCCAGAGGAAAAATATCCAGCCATGATGAAAACACGATCAGCAGAATGATTGCTACCACGTAATTGGGTATAGCGTATCCCACGAAAACAAGTACAGAGGAAAAATTGTCGATCACGGTTCTGTGTTTGATTGCCTTGATGATTCCCAGAGGAATACATACTCCATAGCTTAAGATCATTGCCATAATACCGTAAAAAAGGGAGACAGGGAGTTTGCTTTTAATGATATCCCATACAGGTTCATAATATCTTGTAGAAGAACCGAGATCAAGCTTTACAACTTTTCCAAGCCAGTGGAAATAGCTTACCAGGACAGGCTTGTCAAAGCCGTAATATTTTTTCAGTTCGTTTATCTGGCCTTCCGAAAGGGGGCTCGTGCTTCCCCTGCCTGCTCCTGACATTGAAGAAGAAGCCTGCTGCGCCTGTGCAAGCATACGTTCAACCGGCCCGCCGGGGACAAAACGTGTTATCGCAAAAACCATTAATGTAATACCAATGAATGTAGGTATTATTAGTATAAGTCTTCGAATAAAATAGGCTTTCATTTAGAGAATATTCCCCGGGAAAAATGGCATTTGCATAAAATTTTTAAGCATGCAGGGGGCATAGTGTCAAGAGATATTTGCCGGTGAATTATTATGTAACTATTCAGTTATTTCCGCGTATAAACTGATAATTGCTGAATAGTACCGATATTTTTTATAGTATTATATATAAGGAAAAAAGAAAATATAATTGTCAAAAATAGCAGTTTATGCTATAATTAACGTGCATTAAGTTTTTGTAAAAGACGGATGTAATAAAAAATAAATTTTTAATATGATAAAAAGTATAGAATAATAAATGGCTACTGAAAGGCTTAAAATAGATTTAACATACCTGGGACCGGATAGTGTTTTAATCTATCCCATTTTTTCCAATGCCGGAGAAAAAATTTTAGAGGCAAGAACGCCTCTTTCCAATGAAAAAATAACGAATATTATTGAAAAACACGGTAAAATTGTCTATTATTCTTTTTCAGAGGATATGGGCAATATTCCCAATCACCGTATTTACAGCGCCTTAAATAAATCCCGCGAAATAATGGATGAAATAGTTAAGACCGACCAGATCAGCAAAGCCAGGTATAAGGAATCTGAAGAACTGGTTGAGGTTATGCTGAATGACCTCGTCGCATCTGAAACAGATACAATTAAACTTTTAAAGGACCTGAATTCCTTTGATGATTATACATATAATCATTCAGTAAATGTTCTGCTTCTTGTTTCTGTTTTTTCACATAAATTAAAAAGATTCAGCCTTGATGAGCTTAAGTCCATGCTCTTGGGCGCATTCCTCCATGATATAGGGAAAATGAAACTTGATAAGCAGCTGTTAAATAAAAGAGGAAAGCTGGATGTAACTGAATATCAGAAAATGAAAAGGCATCCTCAACTGGGTTATGAAATAATCAAGAATATAGATGCAAGTAATAAAATAGTGCAGCAGTGCATACTTTTCCATCACGAAAAATTCAACAATAAGGGATATTACGGGCTGCCGTATGAAAATTTACCATTATATCCCAAGATTATTTCAATCTGTGATGTATTTGACGCGCTGACATCAAAAAGGCCTTACAGAAGCGCTGCAAGCCCTGCGGATGCTTTAAAAATAATACTCAATTCAATAAATAATCATTTTGATTATGATTTGATAAGCAAATTCGTAAATATACTCGGGCCTTTTCTTAATAACACCAGGCATTTTTACGGCAAACACGAAATCTGCGAATTAAATACCAATGAACTGGCATTGATTATCAAACTTGGTGAAAAGGATATTCTGAAACCTGAGGTAATTGTATTCTGCAAATTTCAGAAAAGCAGAAGCAGGATCAATGTTAAATTTTATGATAAGCCTTTTAAGGTCAATCTTGAAGATGACAAGCTTAGAATAATGATAAATGTACTTTCAAATGAGTATCAGGTTTATTCGCTCAAAAACAAGCTTCTGGAAAAAAGTCTCTTGAGAGTGGTAAAGATGGATACATTGTCTCTTATAGATGAAGAAGCTGAAGTACACTGATAATTGTTTCAGCCCTCCAAAATATAATTTTTTGCAGTAAAATTAAGATCACTGAAAATTATTTAAAGGAATAGTAATCACTATTATGTTAAAGCGGTTTTCCATATCTCCGGATAAAACTTCATCCTTTAATGTCCGTCTCTGCAGTATTCCCTGAAAATATATTTGTTGACATGCCTGCTTAATTTCAAAGTATTTGTTTGCTGAAAAAAATGAAAAGAATATATCTATTAATAATATTACTGCTGACATTTTCTTCCGGATGTACGGAAGGTACTGATCCGTCTCTTTTAAAAGGGCATGACATTCCTGCTGTACAGCCTGAAAGAATTATTTCGCTTGCTCCGGCTATTACTGAAGAACTTTATCTGCTCGGCGCGCAGAATATTCTGATTGCCAATACATATTACTGCAAGCGGCCTGATGATGCTGTAAAGAAAGAAAAGATCGGCAATTTAAAGAATTTTGATATTGAACTTATTCTGGAACTGAAACCTGATTTAATTCTCTGTACAATGCTTGCAAACAGGAACAAGACAACAAAGCTGAAGCAGCTTGGAATTAAGGTTGTTGAGTTCCCGCCTCCGACAAGTTTTGATGAGATCTGCGAAAATTTCCTGAACCTTGGAAAGACCATTGGTAAAAAAGAAAAAGCGGAAGAAATTATTTCAGATATAAGGGGCAGGATTGATGTCATAAAAAACCGCACAGCTAAATTGCCCTCTAAAAAGATATTTATGCAGATCGGAGCCAACCCTCTTGTAACTGTTCATAGGGATTATTTTATTAATGATTATATAAAATACAGCGGCGGAATAAACATAGCGGGAAATGCGGCATCCAATCGTTATAACAGGGAAAATGTTCTGTTGGGAAATCCTGATGTGATAGTTATTGTAAATATGGGAATCGCGAGTGATGAAGAGAAAAAATTGTGGGAGAAATATACAACCATTACAGCGGTCAGGAATAAGGATATTTATGTAGTGGATTCTGACGTATTCTGCAATCCTACTATCAGCACGTTTTTTGAATCTTTGAAAATACTGACCGGGTTTCTTCATCCGGAGCTGGAAATATAACTCTTTTTAATAGGTTAGTTAAGAAATTATTGCATTGTTACAGGATTTCGTTCAGTTCAGACACTGTGTCTGCGATGGAAGGACAGGTCACAGGGCTTGAAGGAGATACAGACATACCTGGAAGGACTGCTCACCAGGCTGGAATGACAGGTGAATAGTCTGGAAGGACGGCAAATTCAGCTGGAATGGAGTGCGTTTATGCCGGATGAAAATCCGGATATTTAATAAATAAATTTATAGAAGATATATATAGAAACAATTACCCTGAAATAATCAAAATGAGTATAAGAAAAAAAAAGAAATGGGCGCTCCTGCTGGCAGGTATTGTACTGGCTTTATTCATAATATCTTTTCTGTCGCTGGTAATAGGAACTAAGGATATTAAAATTACCGACGTCTTCTCAATTGCGCTTAACGGGAAAGGTACTACGGAATACAGCATACTGTTTGATATCCGTCTGCCGAGAATCCTGATGGGGTTCGCGATAGGCGGGGCGCTGAGTCTGGCCGGAGCAATACTGCAGGGTATTTTCCGCAATCCTCTTGTTGAACCGTATACTCTTGGTATTTCAGGAGGTGCCACTCTCGGAGTAAGCCTTAATCTTGTTTTCGGCATAAGCCGTTCTTTCGGAATCCTTTCAATGCCTCTGTTCGGATTTCTGGGGGCATTTTTCGTTATTCTTATATTATATTCTCTCAGCCTTAAAAAGGGTGTTATAAAGATGAACGGCCTGCTGCTGACAGGTGTTATGATAAGCTTTGTTTCATCAAGCCTGCTGATGCTGCTTCAGTCCATTACCACTGCAGAAGACCTTCAGGGCATTATATTCTGGATTATGGGCTCTCTTGATGAGTCAAACTGGCTTCTTATTAAAATGTGCCTGTGTGTTTCTATAGCGGGGCTTCTTCTATCATATATATTATGCCTTGACCTTAATGCTCTTGCTCTCGGAGAAGAGGAGGCGCTGCATCTCGGCATTTCAGTCGAAAGGTCCAAGCGTTTTTTCTTCATCATTGCCTCGGTTCTTACAGGACTAAGCGTATCGCTTGCCGGAGTAATTGCTTTTGTAGGCCTTATTGTACCGCATTTTCTTCGCATGTTTATTGGCGGTGATCACAGGATACTGCTGGTTTCCTCCTATCTCGCGGGAGCAGGGTTTCTGATTTTCTGCGATACTCTTTCAAGAACAATAGCTGCCCCTCTGGAACTGCCGGTGGGAGTTGTTACAGGGATTATTGGCGGCAGCTTTTTTGTTTATGCTATAAGCAGAAGGGGGCTCCTGTGGGAGAACTGATTCTTGAAATAAATGGCCTGTCCTGCGGTTACGGTACTGAAGATATTCTGCATGATATAAATTTTACCGTGAGTAAAGGCGATATTGTCAGCATAATCGGCCCCAACGGTTCCGGAAAAACCACTCTATTCAGGGCCCTGACCAGAATTCTAAAGCCTTCAGCCGGGAAGATTTTTTTTCAGGGAAAGGATCTAGGTCATATGACTTACAGGGAGATGGCAAAAAAGATTGCGGTCGTTTCCCAGGAGATTGAATCCGCATGGCTGACTGTTGAGGAATATATTATGATGGGAAGGATTCCGTATTTTGAGAGGTATCAGTTCTTTGAAACAAGCGATGATATTTCCATAACGGAAAGATACATGAAAATGACAGGAGTCGATCATCTTCGGAAGAAGTCTATGAGTGAAATCAGCGGCGGGGAACGGCAGCTGGTGGCTATAACAAAAGCTCTTACTCAGGAACCGGAATTGCTCCTTCTGGATGAACCTACTTCACATCTTGACATTACACATCAGGTGGGAATACTTGATCTTGTAAAAAAGCTTAATTCGGAATACGGCATTACTGTTATTATGATTGTGCATGACCTTAATCTTGCGAGTGAATACTGCAATAAACTGATAATGATCAGCAGCGGATCCGTATATAATCAGGGAACTCCGCAGGATGTCATTACATATGAGGCACTTGAGGAAGTTTATAACACGGTGGTTATTGTTGAAAAAAATCCTCTCTCAGACAAGCCTTATGTACTGCTTGTATCTGAAGAGGACAGAAAAAGATTTTTGTAATTAACCGGACTCAGTATCCGGTTTTTACCCTGTATACTGCTCCTGTCAATAATCCGGAAAGCGCTGTATTGAGCGGCGAATTTTTATCATTATCAATATTCACCCTGATCAGCCTGATGATTTTTTTGCCGTAAATTTTTTCCGCGATTGAGAGGCTCCATTCGTTGAAACAGGATACATTGCGAATCTGATTTTTTTTCCATGCATCGGACATTGCCAGTGCAGCTTCAAGGAAGCCTGCAATCTCTTTGTCCTGAATAGCAATCTCCATGCAGGCTGTCAGCTCATTGCGTTTATTTGCCGGTATTTTTTCACCGGCATACGCAGCAAGCTTTTGAATGGTTATCTTTCTTTCCCTGAGCCTGTCAAATACGGATCGTGAAGGCTTTACCTTGTTCTGCATACCGACTGCTTCAATAACGGCTGTGTAGACAGCTTTGCCGATCAGCTCGCCCATCTTTGTGTGTCCGCCCGTGGAATCCACGAACATGCCTTCGCCGCTTACAACTATGATATTGTCCGTGCCTGTCCCGGTTGCCTGATTATCAAGCGGCGTGTATGAGCTGCGGATATCCATATCCTGAAGCGCTGCTGTTTTTGCTTCTGTCGCTGTTACTATAGCGCGCGCCATTGCACCTCCGGACAGTCCGGTATTTGATAGAATTATCATATTGACGGTGCCGTGAGGGTAGTACTGTCCCTCGTCTCTGGACTGGCGCTGCGCGTTTCCCATGACTCCTGCGGTAACAAGCGCGTATACTTTAAAGTCTTTGTACTCTCTGGACACGACAGCGAGATTATCCAGGTCTGCTCCTGTCATGAGAAAACTTGAAGAATCCGGTTCTGCGTTAACCGCATTGCATATTTTTTTCTCCAGCGATTCCAGGGTGATATTGTGCCCGTCATTCCATCTTGGAGGTGAAAGGAAGTGATTGCCGATTGTGTCGGCCTGTTTAAGGCCTGTAAGTGTTGAAAGGACATCAAATTTCTTTTTTAATTTTATGACCAGTGTCTTGTGCTCAAAATCATCGACAGTTCCGTATTTAACGGAAGCATTGCTTACATAAGGAATATCAAGTTTGATCTGTTTTTTTCTTGTTGATCCGTCTTTCTTTAGGGGAGCTCCTGAAAAGTAAATATCTCCGTAAAGGCAGGCTGACAGATATTCGGCAAAGGCAGCGTAATTTACGGAAGGCCTGCATGTGTGATTGCAGTTAAAAGATCTGTGCTGCCTGTTTTTTACAGCGCTTACATCTTTCCAGCCTTTCAGGGAGCTGAGATCGGACCACATTTTTGCGGAATCGCCGCAGCTGTAAACAAACTGAGGGTCAAACTTTTTCCATTCCTCAAGGCTCAGCTGAACAGACTGGCCTTTCCTGCCTGTCTTAATCGGGATTCCTCCTGCTAACCTGACGGTCTCTATCTGAAAAGAATCATCTCCCGGAACCAGGAGCTTTTTTCCGTCAAAGCCCATCAGTCTGATTACCCTGAGGCGTTTGCTCTGCGGTACAGCAGATGCTTTTTTCTGAGTGCCGGCGATCTTCGCTTTCATTTCACTGATGATTTTTTCAGCGTTGTTTTCCTTGTGTAAAAGTCGGCCGATTATTTCTATATTTTTGTAAATGCTTTCAGGATTATTTGCTTCCAATATGATTACATGTGTGCCGGAATCTTTATATAACTCATGAACGTTCTTATGTATTGAGGCTGCTATAACAACATCCGGCTTTAGTGATTTTAATTTATCCGTGTCAGGAATGCGAAAGCCGCCTAATATTTCAGCTTTTTCCGCAACATACATATTCGAGTCATATACTGTCACACCTCTGAGCCTGTATTCAGGCTTTACTGCTTCTATAATTTCCGTTACTGCCGGTACAAGTGAAATTGCAACTGCCGGAATTCTTTTAAAATTTACCGGCTTGCCGTAAATGTCATAGAGAATATTGTTTTTATACTCTGATGCTGTACTGCCTGATTCATTATTGCATTCACATTCGGCAGCGGATACTGATGAAATAAAAATATTTACAGACTGAAAATTTAAAGTTAAAAAAACTGCTATTGCAGTAATCAGAATTTTATTGAAAATTTTCCGGTTCATTTAATATTTCCTTAAGCTGGATTATTTTAAATTACAAATCCCCGGTACGGATTAATCTGAGGATTCAGTTTAAGTTTGTTACAGATGTTTGAATGTAATCTCTGACAATTAAAGCTATAGCATAAAACTATTGCTATAAAACAATAATGCAGAATTATCTGCAGTGGTTTTTAGACTATTGAAAATTAAAATAGGAACAAATTAATATTTATAGAAACAGGAACAATTGAAAATAATGTCAAGAGATATTATTCAGGTGTTAAATGTAAAATCGATTGTGCTGGAATTATTTTATGTGTGGCTCTGAAATTTTAGATCAGCATTATTAATAATTCATTTAAAATATGGCTACCGGTAATTATAATTTTCTTGTAATTTTGAGTTTTATCAAACATAATTCCGGTATGATCATATGTTTTGTTTTTTTATTCCTTCTTTTGAGAAACGGCTTTTGTTTATTGATTGATAACAGCTGAATAGTTACAATAGAAAGATAAAAAAAGAGTTGAAAACAATAGTGTAATTATTACAATATTGTTGTTGTTTTATACTTATGATGTAGAAGTCTTTAGTTTCGCATCAGCATTGAAAAAATATTTTTACAGGAGGTTCATATGCCGGAAGAATTTAAACCGGGTTGTCAAAGACCAAAAGGCGGCCCCGTAGGCGGAGACACTGCAGCAGCAGATTCCGCGGAACAAACAATACAGAAGGAGGTAAAGAGACCTATGATAAAGGTCGGACAAAAAGCACCTGATTTTTCAGCACCCGCTTATTTAAAAGGAAAATTTGTTGAAGTTAAACTTTCGGAATACCTTGGAAAATGGGTAATACTATGTTTTTATCCGGGAGACTTTACCTTTGTTTGAGCAACCGAAATTTCGGCGGTCGCCGAAAAGAATCCCGAGTTTGAAAAACTTGGAGTATCTGTTCTTTCAATGAGTGTTGACAGCATCTATGTTCATAAAATGTGGAATGATCATGAATTATCGAAAATGGTGGACGGCGGTGTGCCTTTCCCGATGCTTTCAGATGGAGGCGGAATGGTAGGCACTGCTTATGGAGTATATGATGCTGATTCCGGAGTGAATACAAGAGGCAGATTTATTATTGACCCGGACGGTATTATACAGGGGTTTGAAGTTCTTACTCCTTCGGTCGGCAGAAATGTTGCCGAGTCATTGCGCCAGGTTCAGGCCTTCCAGCTTGTAAGGGAAAAGAAAGGAACTGAAGCAACGCCATCAGGCTGGAAGCCCGGTAAAATGACTCTCAAGCCTGCACCGGATCTGGTAGGCAATGTCTGGAAAGAGTGGAAGACCAGCATGGCTTTTGACGACTAATATCCTTATTGGAAATGTTCGATTACATGCTCATGACATTAATTTCATGAGCATGTATCAACAGAGAATTCCAAAGTAAAAAATTAAGCGTTCACTTAAAATAATCTTCAGTAAAAATGCAGTATGTTAAATACTGTTTTTCTGCGATTGTTCAGCCATGGCAACATTCCTGTAATTTTTGTTTGAACTTAACGCCCAGAGAGCTGTTTCCATTTTCCTTGTATGCATGAGTGTTTTTAAAAAGGTTTTTAAAAGATTAAACCTGGAATATAAGCGCGATTTGTTCTCTTTTATCCGCATGCAGAATTCATCATTATTCATACGCTTCATTTTATAAGTCAGGTCACCCATATCAAACCGTGTCCAGTCTTCGGGATATGACCTGTATAAAATCCTGTTTTCATCTGCATACTGTTTGTAGAGTCTTGTACCGGGCAGGGGGGTTAATATCGTTGACTGAATCACGTCAATTGAGTGGCTTAGAATATAATCGGTTTTTCTTCTCATCGATTCTGCTGTTTCGAAGTCCGATCCGTAAATAAAAGCTCCAAGTACAGCTATGCCCGCGTCATTTATGTTCTTAAAAGCTGTATCATATTCTGTTTTCAGGTTTAATTTTTTATCCATTGTTTCAAGTTCCTCAGGATCAGCTGATTCAAGTCCAAGGAAAACCATTTTGCACCCGCTTTTTCCCGCCCATTTTAATACCTCGCGGTTGCAGCCGAAATTTATGGACGCCTGACAGAACCATACTTTGTTTAACTTCCGGTCAACCATTCCTTTAAACAGGTCGATTGCGCGCTGTTCTGATCCGGGCCCGTATCCGAGAATATTGTCATCAATGAAAAACATGTATCTGTTTTTTATAGTTTCGAGTTCAAATAGAATATCGTCAACAGGACGCTGGCGGTATTTTCTGCCGTTAAACGCTGATACTGAGCAGAAGTAGCAGTCCATCGGGCAGCCGCGGGAAGTCTGAATTGTCGAAAAGAGGTAACGGTTGCTGAAAAGATCCCTGCGCGGCAGTATGTATTCAGTAAGATCAGCCGGAGTTCCGTGATATATACTTTCCAGGCTGCCTTTACTGAAATCTTTGATTACCTTAGGCCATACGGATTCAGCCTCTCCTGTTACAACAGCGTCCACGTATTTTAAAGCTTCTTCCGTACACATTGTTGCGTGTATTCCGCCCATAATTACTGGAATATTTTTTCCCCTGTAAACTGCCGCAATTTCGTACGCTCTTGGAGCTGATGAAGTGAATGCGGTAATACCTACAAGATCAGCTTCTTTAAACTGAAATTCATCAAAGTTTTCATCAATAATTTCTATCTGAAAGTCTGCGGGTGTCAGTGCGGCAATTATCCCAAGTCCGAGAGGAGGGAATGCTGAAGAGGTGTTTACAGTCAGGCCGGTCCTTTCATTGTTTACAGGATTGATTAAAAGGAGTCTCGGGCCTGTTTTTCTTTCAGATTTTATATCGCCGTTTGAAAATTCATTTCGCAGGTTTCTCACTGTAAGGAATATACCGGTAAAATAAGCGACAATGCTTACTGTAAAAAACAATGAGAACATCAGAATCATTTCCGTTTCCCGCGGAATCATAACAGCTGTTGTTATCAGAGTCGGAACCGAGAAGCAGATAAACGGCGTGAGATACGGCGTTCTGCTTCCGATTTTTATTACAGGTTCTTTATTGGTAACAGTCTCTTTAATTCCTATTATAGTTATCATAACATAAAAGAAAAAGAACATCAGCATCTGGATTTTTATATTGAACGGCATTGAAATCATTGTTCCTGGTACTGTGATCAAAAGGAATATTATAAGTGGAATAAAGTATTTGATTTTCATTATGTTCTCCTGTATTAATTTGTGCCTGAATTGTTAATCTTTACAAGTTCGCTGCAGCCGCCTTCAGGCATGTTTTCAATTTTTACTATGTAATGGTGTTCGTCATTTGATATATAATAATATGCTTTGTAAAACATGCCTTTCCATCCGCTTAATGAAAAGAGCACTTTCCTGCACTTGAAATTCCCTGCTTTTACCGCAACTGTAGTTTCTCCTTCAACCTGAAAGTACATTCTGTACGCGGCCAGTTCCGGTAGCTTGTCGCATTGTATAAGGTCGAATTCATATTTTTCCTCAGATGAGAGATCGAGAGTCCTTGCTATAAGCGCGTTTTCAGCCGATACATTCTCTGAAAATGTCCCGTTCTTTTCTGTAATTCCGTTATTGTTTTCCAAAACCAATATCACTGACCCTTCTCCGGTGAAAGTAAATGACGCAGATGATTCCGCATTAGTCCGGATTATTTTCCGGGGAATCGCATCCTTGTCTGTGATAACTTTAAATGTATGATCTTTATCATAATGAATATATGAATAGAATAATACCCCGTTTTTCTTTTCAAAATTGTAGACCGTTTTTGAAGTATACGGGTCTCCTTTTTCCGGATGAACTTTGTAAACCAGGACTTCATTATTGCTGATTATGGTTTCCGGAGCGGAAAACAGATCAAATTCCGCCATCAGCAGAATCAGAAATACCGAATATTTAATGAATTTCATTTAAGTCTCCCTGTATGTTTTATATCTTCATTATAATTATCAGAATGACCGGCGGCATTATATATTTGGCAAGAAGACAATATTGAAGGGTAAGCCGACAATTAATATCGGTAACTTGTCTGCCTTTTGAAGTGTAGACAAAGAAAATAAAACAGTTAAATAACCATTGTTTCCAATTCATTATTTTTAAATAATAAATTTTAAAAAGACTCACTTCAAAAATCCCTTGCTAATTTGAATGTAAAACTTCATCCTGATTAGCGGGAAATTATCGAAAATCATAGAGTTGTGAATAGTTATAATCAGGAGAATAAAAATGGCAGAAGGAAATTTTGAAATTGTAAAGATAGCCGATAACAGCTGGCGTATTGAAGACGGCATGGTAAGGGCTTTTCTTTTTGAGGGAACAGAACGCGCTTTACTCGTTGACAGCGGCTTCGGAGAAGGAAATATCAGAGAGGTTGTTGAGGGGCTTACCGGGAAGCCGGTTATGCTTGTAAATACTCATGGAGATGATGATCATACAGGCTGCAATAGTCTTTTTGATAAAGCTTATATGCATCCTGCTGAATTTGCTTTTTATTATGAAGCTGTTCCTTCTGACGCAGTTGTATCCCCGCTGTGGGAAGGCGATATTATTGATATAGGCGGCAGAAAATTTGAAGTAATTTTAATTCCGGGCCATACACCGGGAAGCATAGCTCTGCTTGACCGCGAAAACAGAATACTTATTTCAGGGGATACTATTTCCGAGACGCCGATATTTATGTTCGGTAAAGTCCGGAGTGTGCCTGCTCTAATCGTCAGCCTGGAAAAGCTGTCAAAGTTAAGTGACAGTTTTGATACTGTATATCCTTCACACGGCCCTTTTCCTGTAAGTAAAGATTTAATTGCGAAGGAGATCGCGGTAGCCAGAAAGCTGATTAATGGGGAACTTGAGGGGCAGGATCCTCCGTTTGAAATTCCTGCCAGAATGTATATTGCTGACGGAGCCGCGTTTTTTTATGATTTAAAAAAATGATTTAAAATTTGTCACTGAAAGAGATTGTTTTTATTCAATTAGTGTAACTATTCAGCTGCTGTCAATCTATGAGCAAAAGCCATTTCTCAAGGAGGAACAATAGCTGAATAGTTGTCAATTAGTTTGTTTTTCTGAAAGAAAAAATAAATATTTTTTATTACCGGCAATAAGTATCAGCGGGTATCAGTTCACGCGGTACTTTTTTTTAGCGTCCCTGAGCCGGCTGTTCAATTTGTTTGAATAGCGGAAAAGAAGAAATGCCAGGACTATGCCAATGACTTCAGCTCCGGCAATTACAGCTATATAGTGCCGCATTTTAGTAATACCTGAAAGATATCCCGCAAGTCCTGTACCTGCGGCGATAATAATAACAACAGCTAAGAAAGTCCAGAACGGATGAGAACGGATTATACGGAATATGAGGCTCGCGCAGATAAACGCGGTAATACCGATAAGGCATCCCGCAAGTCCGCTTTTGAACAGGTTTTCAGCAAGCGGGGCATTCTCATTAAGAATTACAGGAAAGCCTACAAGCATGCCTGCTGCTGCGGATAATAATGCTGTTGTAATAAATTGTTTTAAAATACTCATTACTTATATCCTACATCCCTATAAAGTTTTTAAAACTGCGAACATAACTGCGCGAAACTTCTATTTTATTTTCTATTTCCCTGAACTTCAGCAGCAGCCTGCCTGCGAACCACGGTACAATCTCTTCAACCCAGAGAATATTTATTATGTGGGATTTGTTCACCCTGGCAAATCCGTTTCCCTGCAGGGAATTTTCAAGTTCATAAAGCTTTTGTTTTACTTCGTATTCATAATCTTCAGTGTAGCATTTAGTAATGTTGCCTTCAGCCAGGAAGAAGATAATGTTTTCAGTTTGTACAATTTCATAGCTGTCTCCTTTTCTGCCGATAACATGGCGTGCTTTGCCTGACCCTGACTTCGGAAATTCATCAAGAAATTCAATGAATTCATTCAAATTAAGCGGATCAAAACTTAACACTACGCCTTCCGCAGGAAGAGATGTGCCCTTTTCTGCAAAGGTAACTTCTGCTCTGTCATCAATAATAAAACCGCGTGATTCAAGGATTTCAGCAATTGCCTTTCTGTTATTATTGCATTGGAGGTTTATGTTCATCTTTTTAAAATTATAATAATTATCTGCGTTTTAATTTAGGAAAGAATCGTCCGGTATTTTTTTTATATTCATCGTATTTTTTTCCGTAAATTTTATTTAATTTCTGTTCTTCCTCAATTGTATGCCCATAGGTAACAATAAAAATGTATATAACAATAATCAAAGTATGAAGATTCGGCATAATAAGCAGGCATCCGGTTGAAGCTAAATAAAAAGTGAGATAACCCGGATTCCTGATATATTTATAAATTCCTGTTATAACCAGCTCCGGTTTCCGGTTGGAATTAACACCTTTCCTGATTGCTGTTCCGGTTGATAATGTAAATGAGGCATATAAAGCGAAAGCGATTATCATTAAAATAACAGCAATGAGATACGCTATAAAATGATTCAAATATTGACAGTTCAAAATCCAGTTCCGGCTTGGATAATGGAAAAAATAGACAAGAATATTCAGGTTGAAAAGAACAAAAGCAATTCCGAAAAACGGGGCCCATTTTGGTTTAATCTCATATTCTTTTGCTATTGACTGTTCGTATTTGCTTTCGACTTTACCGTATGTAAGGATGTGAATTATCCAGAAAGCTATGATCCAGACAAAAAGAAAAATCTGTGTGTAGTGGATTATCATTTTTTATCCCTTTTGAGTTATGATTTACTTGTTTTGAATTTTTCTAAACGCTTGATTGAATTCTTTATCCATTTAATTTCATTTTTATAATACTCTATTCCATTATCAAGAATGATTTTCCATAATTCCTTTTCTTTTTCGCTTGTGGCATAGTCTATTGTGTTTTTTTCATGATCAGGATCAGTGTATATATCAAGTTTCTCCAGAATTAAGCTTTCATAGCTCTTTAGAAATTTTATAATAAAGTCAGTATCATAATCCGCCATATAGGAAAGCTGAATTAACTGAGAATGACGTATTTCAGGTAAGGGCAGGGGCTCTCTAAGCCACTGGCTCAGCTGGCTTTTCCCTGATTCAGTAATCTTATAAATTTTTTTATCCGGTTTTCCTGTCTGATGTACAGTTTCGCAGTCGATTAAATCCTTTTTTTTAAGAGACGCAAGGGTGCGGTAAACTTGGGTATGTTCAGTTGACCAGTAATGCTTGATTCCGTGATCAAATATTTTTGTAATATCATAACCTGAAAGCGGATATTTATTAAGAAGTCCGAGTATTGCGTTCTGTAAAGACATAGCTTTTTATTTTTTTATCTTTAATTTTTTCAGATGAAAAATACAGGCTTACCTGCATTTTTCATTGTATTTTTTATTTGCTGTGTAAAAATTAAAAACAGTGTTTGATACAAGTAAAATTATAATTACAGCTTAAATGCAATAATTATGATTTACTCAGTACTCTTTTTAATCCTTCCATTTCCTCAATGCAATGCTTTTCCCATGGTATTATTCCGCCTGTTGATACGGATAAGAATTTGTCAAAGCTATTGGTAAATTGTATTCCAATTGTAAGTTTCAACACTGTTGTGTCGTTCCCTGTATCAGTGAAGTCGTAGTATACATACGTGTTACTTTTGCTTTGTATCGTTTCCCACGGAAGCTCAACAGATACTTTTGATCCTTCGGAATAGTATCCGATTTTTTTGTTCTTAACTAAATCTGTTACATGATACTCATGTGTAACGGACTGGTTCCCCGCTTCTTCAGAACAGTCAATAACTGAACCGACTTTTAATTCTCCGCCATTTCTTATCCTGAAGTATTTGTGTCCTTTTGCAATATCAGTATATACTTCTGAAAGATTGTTCCTGATAAAATTAAAAGTGTAGTTAATATTTTTTGGACTCTCTATTGAATGTTCAATAAAAACAGTATAGTCAAGGTCCGTATTCCCTGATTTTTCAACTTTTCCAAGCATGGAAATATTAATCAGATAATTAACAGTAACAGCTGATGCCAGTATAATGATCATTGAAAAAATAATTTTAGATGATTTTTTAATTTTCATTGTTCTCTCTGTAAGAAAAATTTTAAACATTGTGATTAAAACCCGATATTCATATTGCTCCTCCTGTACTATCAGCATACAAATGTGGCAGACAGGAAAAGAATAACT
Organism: Spirochaetota bacterium; assembly: GCA_016932015.1. Taxonomy (GTDB): domain Bacteria; phylum Spirochaetota; class UBA4802; order UBA4802; family JAFGDQ01; genus JAFGDQ01. Next base: position 67,740 of record JAFGDQ010000063.1, read on the forward strand.
ATTTTATATGTGTAATTACACATATAAAATAGTTAAAATATTGTTCTAAGTCAAGCCTGCAAAATTTTTTTATTAAAAAATTTGATGATAGTCAGAAAATACTTTTTAGTAAGTTATATTTTTGGGCATTAGGGATAAATCTGCAGAGATTAATACTTAGGCTCTGCAGATTGCGGATGATTCCAGTCAGTAAGCGTATGTAAGAATTTTTTTGCAGTAATAGAAGAGTAGAAAAGGAAATTTCGGAAAAATTCAGTTTTTTAGTTTATTATTTAAATCCTTTAATGATCATGCCTTTGGGAACAATATAGCCTTTTATCGGCATTTTTAATCCCTGGTAGTAATTGATACTGATATTGCTGTAACCGCATTGTGCAAGCAGTTCTTTCATTTCTTCGCCGCTGCGCAGTTGCAGGCCCATTTGTTTAATATGTTTAGTGTGATCCAGCCCGTCGTCGTTATTGTACGCCATTTCAATGGCCAGCCTGCCTCCGGGTTTTAACACTCTAAGTATTTCTTTAAGCGACTTTTCAGGTTCCGGCCAGAAGAAGAAAGTTTCAATTGCAACTGCAGCTGTAAATTTGTTATCATCCCACGGCAGTGATGTAACATCTCCGTATCTGAATTCGGCTTTCCCTGATTCGACAAGATCTCTGTTTATTTCAGATGCAAGTTTCACCATAGCTTCGGCGTAATCGATTCCTGAAATTTTTGAAACATGTGACGCGTATCTTTTAATAAATATACCTGAACCGAAGCCGAGTTCCAGGAATTTATCATTTTTCTGAAGATCAAGTATCCGGGCGGCATTTTTGTAAAAGTCGCGGTGTCCCCTGGCCATGCCGTATGCCAGTATTTTTCCAAAAAAACCCGATGGTTTTGCAAATTGTGACATGTTCTGTCACCTCCTTGTTATTTCAGATTTATCAGAAAGTATTATACTTTTTCAGCAACAGCAGCGATCCAGTTTCTCTCGGAATCAGTGTTAATATGAAGAATATGGTAACCTGCTTTGTTTAAAAATTGTTTATATTCATCAGGTGTATGCAGCTGCATTTGAAGCAGCTCAACCCACTTGTTGTTTCGTTTTTCGAATTTTGCATCTTTGTATACTTCATTGACTAATAATAATTTTCCTCCATGCTTTAAAACACGCAGTATCTCTTTTAAATCTGAAATCAAATCCGGCCAGAAATAATAAGTTTCAAAAGCGGTAACTATATCAAACATGTTATCTTCAAAAGGTAAAGATGAAACACTTCCGTGCTTTATTTCTACAATGCCCTTGTTGATAAATGATTTATTCACGCGTTTTGACAACTCAGTCATATTCTCAGAATAATCAATTCCGAAAATTTTTCCGTCAGAAGTCATAGATGCCAGTTCTTTTACCGCCCGGCCTCCACCGCATCCAATATCAAGTATATACGCATCAGGATTAACCGTAATTTGTTTAATGCCCCAGCGCCTGATTCCTGTATGCCCGATATTCATGCTTCTGCCCACAAATCTACCAAAGCCTCCTGAAGGTTTTCTGCACTGTTTGACGTATTTCTCTAAAAATCCCATAACAAATTACTCCTTAAATATAATTTAAATGCCGGGTAGTATTTTTCCTATCATTTGAGCGAATTGTTTTAAAAAAAGATCATCAAGTTCGTTCTCAGTTTCCTTTAATTGCAGAATTTTGGAAAAGCGTGATTTATATCTGAACCAGAATTGAATAGAACCAATGATCATTGTGAGAAAAACTATTGGATGGATATCCCCTGGGAAATATCCTTTCTCCTGTAAAGAGAGCATATAAGTTGTAAGCTTTGCTGTCAGCTGTGTTTCATTGAAAGATGTTCCTTCTTTGTTCTCAAGATAAGCCCACAGGTTTATTCTTTGACAGGTTGTATCGTTTTTCCAGAATTTGAACGCAGCAATTAAAGATTCTTTCATTGCTTTTTCAACAGGCAAATCTTTATCTAAAGGCCCGGTCACTGTTTCCAGGTATTGAGCGGAGATTTTTTCAACTACCTGTTTGTAAAGATTTTCTTTTGTTTTAAAGTGGTAAAGGATAAGCCCGTCGGAAAATCCGCTTTTCTTTGAGATCATCGCGATGCTTGTTCCGCTGAACCCCTTATCAGCAAAAATTTTTTCAGCAACTTTCAGAATTTTTGCTTTTGTAGCTTCCGCATCGCGCTGTTTTTTCATATTTTTCTCCTGATAGAACAATATCGATAAGTTCAAATAATGCGTTTGTTGCTTATATCTTTAAATATGCGAGTTTTCTTTAAGAGTTGATTTTACACCTGAGATAAGAAGCAGTAGAAAGCAAATTGAATAGAACGCGGCAAAAGATATATGTAAAGGAATGTTCAGATTTACAAAGAAATTTCTGACCAGTTCATTTGCTGTGCCTGTGCAAACCGCTTCTTCTGCACTGGCAAAACCCGAAGCGAAAAATACAGAACCTACCCAGAAAGAGGACAGCCCGGCTATAGCAGAGACTATACGATTTTTGCGTAAAATAAAGCAAAAAATGGTCCATAATATACCAACAATCAATGAAGCCCATAAAACAAGATTATAATGTAAATTCGCATTTGATACTTCCCTGAAAACAGAAAAAGTATCAACAAATACATTGTAATTGCCGGACTCAATGAGCCATGTAAAATAGCGTCCAAGCATTACACTGTGTGAAATCAGAAAACCGGATAGAATTCCGGTTAGCATTGTAATAGCAAACCATAAAAGAAGATGAATTTTATGGTAATAATTTTTATCGGTCATACTGCCGCCTCCATTTAACTTACTAAGTACTAAGTAAGTTAAAAAATGTCAAATATTAATTCAATTTTTTCCAATTTATAAGAATCTTTAAATAATTTGAAAGAGAAAGAGCGTGATCGTTATAAAACGGTTGTATTGATATTTTTTTACTGGTGTTAAATCCGATAAAATATTATTATTTTTATTTCAGGAGTTGCAGTAATTTAAATTGTCAGGAATGTTCAGTTGTTTTCCTGTTTGTTTTTGTTGTTCCAGTAATTTCGTTCTTCAATAAGGTGTTCAAGAAGCTGACTCAAAGGCCATCCTATGTTGTTTTCAGTGAGTCCGCAGAAAATTGGGCGGGTTAAATTATCCGCTCCCTGGAATTTCTCAAGAGCAAGGTTGATATTCCTGTCGTCAAAACCGAGAAACATAAGCACCTTCAGCTCATTATCCTCAAAAGTATCATATGCTTCATCGGAAATAATGTCTTCTACAATATTTGACTCCCTGGAAGATCCGCTGAATATAATGATTTTAGAGTCAAAAACAGATTCAAGATTTTTTTTAATCAGCCGGGCGTCAGTTTCGTTATACCCGTAAAGCATTATTCCTAATTTATTCATTTATTTTTTCCTGGCCTAAAAGAGGCTGGTATGATTCGTTTGTTGCTTGTATGTTGCATGCTATTGTATTTACGTCAAGGATTTAGAAAATATTATTAATAATTACAGCAGAAGTATCAAGTATATTCAATAACAGTGTAAATTTAACAGTATTCGGATCAGAAAAACAAATATCCCGGAACTTTCGTCAAATAATCCTGATATTCCTGTCCGTATTTCTCAATACAGAAACGTTCCTGTGCTTTGAAAACCTGCATTAATAATTAAGCAGGCAAGGATAAATATAACTAAATTTAAATGTTTCATAATTTTAACAGATAAGGCTTCTTATATAAATCCTTTCTTTTTAAACCGTTTCTTCTGCGGGCCATTGTATACCAGCCGAATTTATTCATCAAAAAAAAGAATATGCCCGGAGGAAACGTTATTGCTGATACAGATACGTTTTCTTTTTTTTCAGAATTGTTGTTCTGAATGTCTTCTATAATTTCCGAAAATATTCTATCCAGTTTTTGCACGACTTTCTTTACAATCGGTTTGCCTTCAGCTCCAAGAAGCATCCCGCCGCATCCAATCTGAATGCCGAAACGGAAATCGGCATTTATATGTCCGCAGAAGCTTCTGATAACCCTTACAGCTTCGAGATTGATTTCTGGCTCTGGAAAACCGCAGTTTACAATAGTGTATACTTTCGGACGTGTTGCTTCTTCTTTGTGTTTAAGATAAAACTGATAATAGTCCTGCAAAAAACGGGTAAGTATACCGGGCATACAAAATATATAAAGCGGAAAAGATATAATCAGAGCGTCTGCCTTAATTATTACCTTATAATTTTCCTCTGTTTCATTTTTTCTGAAGCTCTGTCTTATGTTTATACGGATTTTTTCAGCGTTATTTTCCTGAATATGTTTTGAAACCATATCAATCAGGTATCCTGAAACAGATCTTTCGTTAACTTTCGGGCTTGCGTCTATCAATACAATATTTTTCAAAGATGGCCTCCTGCTTTTTTGGCAGTAATTTTGTTAAGTTCTTCCGTAATATCAGTATTAGAGTCTCGATATAGCATGACTTCGGCATTTTTTTTATGTTTTTTAGTAACGTCACGAAAAAGCACTGAATCCTCATCTGAAATACTATTGCCGTAACCTATGATAAGGACATACGGATACTTTTTATATCTTGAGGGATGCATTGTCGAACCGTCAGGCCTTTTAATAAAAAAAGGGAGCATATTCGGAAGCCACCTGTCCAGAGCGTTTTTTATATTGGCGCTGAACTGTCCGAATATTACAGGACTGAGATATATTACCGTATCGCTGTTAATAAAGTTGAGATTTATATCTGACATCATGTCGTTCATAACGCACTCACCCGGTTTTTTTACCCAGCATCCGAAGCAACCGGTACAGAATGCAAGATCGTCGTTTCCGATGTCAAATTTTTTTGTTTCGAAATTATTGCTGCTAAGGAATTCGGTCACCTTTATATAGAGGCTTTGAAAAAGATCCGTATGAAATTCCTTGTCCGTGATAACAGTTGCTTTCATGGTTTTCTCCGGTTTATTCAATATATTGCTTTAAGCAGGTGTGCAGACAAGCCAGCCTTTATTTTCTTCGGATATTTTCCATAATCCGGAAGAAAGTATTTTATGCTTTGAGTGCTCTCTCGGCTGATGCCCGTCTTCAATTATAAGTTTTCCGTCTTTTTTCATCATCCTGTAAAGTTCTTTTAAAAAAGTATCGGGGTTTTTTACCATATGAAACATATCAAGTGCGTATATTACGTCAGCTGTATTATCTTTTATATCACATTTATTATCTTTAACAAGCACTGTTTTAACATTATTAAGATTATGTTTTTTTATTATTTTATTTACTGATTTTATCGCAAGTTCATGAATATCGGCTGCAAAGACTTTGCCTTTGTTTCCGGCCAGTAAAGAGGCTCCCCTGATATAGTTTCCGGGGCCGCATCCGTAATCTATAACCGAATCGCCGGGCTTTATACCGAATTTTTTCAATTTTTTGGAGGGATCGGCAAATATTCTCCAGATTAGAAACAGGAATGACATTCCCCTGAAGGCTAAATCCGGCATTCTGTCCATATTATTTCCTGATATTTTCTTTATTATTTTCATTATAAACTCCTTTTGTTCTGTATTTGCGAGGGAGGCGTAAAATAAATTTTTATGAACTAAAGTTCATATTTATTAACAAAATACATAAACATGGAAATAACGTCAAGCAAAAATATGAACTTTTATTCATTTTATCAATTTTCGGAAATTTCTGCAATAAAAACAGCAGGCCTGCGTCTGAATAAATAGTAATAGGAATTGAAAACCGAGGAGGTCGAAAATGAAAGAACATGATGTTTTTCCATGGTGGGCGGGATATTTTCTGCTGAATCCTGTCAGGAAAAAAAATCTTAACCCGGAGGAAATCCTGAAAGATTACATTAAACCCGGAATGAAAATTATTGACGCCGGCTGCGCAATGGGTTTTTTCAGTTTGCCCCTGGCTGAACTTACAGGTGATGGCGGCAAAGTTATATCAATCGATCCTCAGAAAAGAATGCTGGATGTACTGAAAAAGAGAGCGTATAAAGCAGGGTTGTCTTCAGTAATCGATGCAAGAACATGCTCGTTTGACAGCCTGATGGTAGGAGACCTCAGGGGGCAGGTTGACCTCGCTTTTGTATTCGGAGTGCTGCATGAAGCGCGGGATAAAGAAAAATTTGTTACGGAAATATGTTCAACATTGAAGGCTGATGCAACTTTTATTTTTGGAGAACCTCACGTTGTTTCAGAAGATGAATTTCAGGGATCATTAAAAATAATAATTAAATCAGGATTCTTTATTGAGAGGACTATAAGGAAAGGAAAGAATAAAATAGCTGTAATGCATCGTTAGGAAAAGTATGTTGCTTATAATTTTTTGTATTCGATAATATAATTATCTTTATACATGAAGATATCTACAAAGACTTCGTAGTCCCCGGATAATCTTTCGTCATCTGAGCGTAATTTTGAAAAATTACTTTGTTCGATAAATCCCTGCAGGAATTCTATCTCTTTTAAAAGATTGTCCGGCTCTTCATTGCTGTTATAATATTGATCCGTTAAAGACCGCAGCTTTTTCTTTGCTGCGGTCTCTATGCAGTGATTTTTTAAGTGAAGTTTTATACGTAATTCTTTCATTTGTGAAGCTGTTTAAAGCAGCGGGATATATAATTTTATCCGATTGTCATAAAATAAAAAAGACAGATTTACTTCTGATGATTATCTATCTCCTCCTGAACTTCCTCCGCTCCTTCATTATAAAAATCTTCTTCATCAGGGGCGAGTTCTTTCAGGAGACGCAGAAATTCTCCAGCATGTACTCTTTCTTCATCCGCAATGTCTTTTAACACTGCTATAGCCAGCTTATTGTCAGTCGACTCGGCCAGCTGCATGTAAAGCTGAATTGCCTCATATTCAGCTGCTATCATGTATCTGATTGCTCTGATCAGTTCCTCTTCTGTAAGTTTACGGCCGTTGGCCATTCCTGAAAACGGATTCGCGAATTCCGGCATGAATTTCCTCCTGCTGTTTAGATTAATGTACAAACAATGATTACTGTCTGATTCAGATTCTCAGTAGTATTGATTGATCATGATTATACATATTATTGCTTTTGATATTGTATTTTCGGGATCATAATGTCAAGCTTAATCGGGGATTATTGATTTTTGAGCCACTGAACTTTCATTTTTATATATCAGGCGGGAAATTATGAAAGCTGAAGTATTTTAATAAAAAGCGGAATAGTTATTGATAAAAAAAGAATGTTTTACATTTATGGAAAAATTTTTATTGAAAATGATTTTCATTTTAAATTATTTGTTTTATTATATTTTATAATAACAGTATATTATAATTGAGAAAAAGCTTTAATATATATTTAAAAAATACCAGGTGATAAATGAAATATGTTTTACAGAAAAATTAAACCTGTCATTTCCACTGCGGAACTTGACAGTGAACTTAATAATATTATTGTTATTGATGTCAGAACAGGTGAAGAATACCGGCAGGGTCATATTCCGGGAGCTGTAAATATTCAGTTTAAAGACTGGGCTGTGACAAGAGGAAAACTTGATGTTGAGCTGCCCGGTGATGATGTTCTTTCCGGCCTTATTAGTAAAGCCGGAGTAGATATCGGTTCATCAGCAGTAATAGTCAATAATGCAGAAAGTGTATATTCTCTTGCCGACGCATGCAGAGTTGCTGACACTCTTATATACGCGGGAATTTTGAACACTGCTGTTTTAGACGGCGGATATGACAAGTGGAAAACAGAAGACAGGGATGTTTCGACGGATGAAGCTGTTCCGAAAATTACTGATTATAAAGCAACAGGTAATAAGAATATTTTCGTTAAAATGCGATACGTTAAAGGCAATATCGGCAAAGCCATACTTATTGACGGAAGGGACGCTGATGTATATTCCGGAGCAAAAATCGAGAATTTTGCTCCGAAGCCGGGCCATATTATTTCAGCAAAATCAATGCCTGCTTCGGAGATATGGACTTCTGAAAAAGTATTCAAAACCAGGGATGAACTTGCTCAAATTACAGAAAATGTAATTGGTAAAGACAGCGGAAGGGAAATTATAATTTACTGTGGTGTCGGCGGATTCACGAGCGCGTGGTGGTTTGTCCTGACGCAAATTCTTGAATATAAGAATGTAAAATTCTATGACGGCTCCATGCAGGACTGGCAGTTGATTCCTGAAAATACTGTTGAAGAAAGCGTGTGAAATAAAGTTTTAACAGAATACCGCAGGCATAACTTATATGCCTGCGGTATTATCAATCCGCTTCTGACAGAGCCCTGGGGATCTGTTCTATTAATTTTATTATCTGTGTGGCAGGTGTTACCTCAGCATAATATCCTGCAAGGCGGTTAGCTTTTGCTGCTTTAGTTGCGGCGTCATGAAGTTCATAATTTGTGGAGAGTACGGTTAATAGCCCTGTTAGGCTGTCTCCTGTTCCTCCTATTGCTTCCATTGCTTCAATTGAAGGAGTGTCCACTTCAGATAAAATCTTATTGTCTTTGACAATGTAATCTTTTTTCCCTTTTACAAGAAGATATTTAGCAGCATTCTCATACTCATACGCACGTTTGATCAGATCCAGCGCATTGTTGTTCTGATGAAGAATAAAGCCCCGGGTGTAAAAAGGGTGGGGGGCTTCCTCATCAGCGAGAAAGGCAAGCTCTCCAATGTCAGGCGTAAAGAAGTCATAGGAGGGAGCCTGCCCGCTCATCTTTGCCGCATACATGAATCCTGCATCTGCGATCATCAGCGGACGTTTTTTAATTTTTTCCACTGCAAGGAATACCTTGTTATGCCAGTCAACATCCGGCTGAATATAATGAAATGTAAGTACATCAAAGTCAAATTCTGTAATATTCTGCACAAGGAATTTGTAAAGCTCCCGGCTGCCCTCTCCCCTGCCTGTGTCTCCAATAAGAAAAGCGTATATTTCATCGCTTCCTGTTGCTTCCGATGCTTTTACTGCAGACGCTATAAGCGCAGGAGTGCCGCGGTTTACCGGAATTCTCATTTCATCTATTTGCAAAAAACCATCATGCAAACGGATAATCCCGTGCATAAGTGGAAATTTTAAATCCGGTACAGTGCCAATTATTCCGTACATTTTCCGTTTAACTCCTCATATGCAAGTTGAAGTGCGTAACCGCACAGAGTATGCCCAATATTAATCGGCTTTGGCGATTCGGATAGAGTTTTCCCGACCATTTGCCATGCGAGATAGGGAACATCGGGGCAGCCACCTCCTGATATATTTACGATTTTAAGACTTTTTTTCTCAATTGTGATTTTCATATTTGCTGCCCTTACCATAAGATAGTCGCCGTAATCCTTTGTAAAGAACAGGTCTACCGGTTCCAGAAGAGGAGCCGTTACAGGAACTGTAGACAAAGGAAAGAGGCCGGACTGTTGAAGCTCCCGCAAAATGTTAAGCTCCTCTATAAGAGGAAACTCAATTACAAGGTCGCATCCGCTTTGAATTTCCGGCGGAGGACCCATAACTCTGATTGTCCAGCCGGACTTTTTCAACTCATTTTCAGCCTGGATAACTTCACTTGTATTTTCGAAAACAAAAATGCCCCGGTCTGCTGCGGGCTTATCTTTGTTTCTGTTATGCTTTGATAATTTTTTTAAGATATTCAGCATAATGTTTTCCTTTGAAAAAGCAACTGTTTGCATTTTTCTCTGTTTAATATTTTTTCCGGAAATAATTTTATGGTATCAATCTGATTTTAAGTAATATCTTATCTGTCATCTTATCCTTTAAGCGGGCAGCTCATTTCATTTGCATGATAAATGTGTTTCTCCCCGCAATACGGGCATGGATCAGCCGGAACAATTTCTGCATCAAGAAAGTTTTGTCCTGAGGGATCTTGTAGGACTCCTTTGTTGTTTATAATATCAAAATTTGACGTTCTGAAAATTTTGCCTGTTTTACTGCAGGTAAACTCGAATTCCATCTGATACCTCCTTGAAAGAACAGAATATTATCAGGACTTGATATCAGTAAAAGATGTAAAGATTCTTTTTCTGCACAGTCCGGCAGCATTTCCGTGCCGGGCTGTTACAGTGTTCAGGTTATGGTGTGTTTATATCCGGCAGGGAAAATCGCAGCTTTGTTTTATGGAAAACCGCACGGGCTTCCTGGAAAAAGCTCAGCTTAAAGGGATAAATTTAATATCTTTTCTATAATTATTCATATTCATTATTGCCAATAATTGAATAGTCAGGTTCTGAATATCATTAATGATTCAGATTTTAATATAAGTAGGATATATCTGATTTTATATGTCAATGACTTTCAGGAAAATAAAAATTATCTACAGTAAATAATGGGATGAGCCGTACGGTTTTACTTTGATCGTTGTTTATTTTTCATATACTGACTTAAGGCTTCCTGAAGAGTCTCAGCTGCGAGAGAAGCGCAGTGCATGTCCTCTTCGGGTATGCGTCCTCCGATTATGTTTATAATGGCATTATTTGTAATCTCCGTTAGTTCTTCCGGATTTTTGCCGAAAGCGAGTTCAGCAGCCAGAGATCCGCAAATTATACTGGGGCCGCATCCGTTTGTCTGAAATGAAGCGTCTTTCACTTTATCGCCTTTAAATTTTAAAAAAATTTCCATTGTGTCACCACAGGATCCGGTGACACTGGCATATCCGTCGGGATTCTTAATAGGATGATTGTGAGGCGGATTCTTCCATCGCTCAAAACCGGCCTGTCCGTAATCTTTTATTGCCCTGGTGTTCAGTTCGCCCTGCAGATCGTTTATAAAATCGTCCAGTTCATCTGACATTTTCGTAATCCATTTTAGAAATTTTTATATTTTTATTGTAATTATTCCTTCCTGAAAAACTATAGCTGAATAGTTACTTTTTATTGTATATTCGGTTCATCAGAAGCGTGGGTTGGCTTTATTATTTTTTCAAGATTTTTATTCTTGAATTCCTCCACCACCTTCTTAGCTGTAATATTGTAATCAGGAATTTTATAAATGTCTATTAAGTTATCTCTTAAAATATGAAATGAAATTTCTCCTATTTCCATTGTAAATATTATATCAATATTATAGTGGGCAATGGATTTAATGACATTCAATCCTATATGCCTGGGTTTGTCCAGAAATTCATTAAGATAAAAGTCTTCTATTTCAGATTTTTCTTCATCAATTCTTATGATGATGAAGTATTTTGATTTTCCGAAATGCCTGGATACCCGGGAATCGAGTCCGTTATTTTCTTCTACCGGAATAACAGCATGATAAATTTCATTTCTTGCAGGTTTTATGTCTATAAAGATGTGTTCAATATTACTGAAATTATTGTAAATATTATTTCTTATTTCATCGCCAATACGTCCTGCTACGAAAACGGTAGCTGAAGGGGAGGTGAGTATTTCCATCTCGACCATCTTAAAAGGGCCGGTTTCCCGAATCATGATTTGATTGACCAGCTTGATACCTTTAATTGTATTAACGCATTCTTTTATTTCATCTTTTATATCCTTATTAATGTCAGCATCAAGCAGAACAAGAATTGAGTGAACAGTATTTTCCGCTCCGATTTTAAATACTATAAGAGAGATAAGAATAACGACCCCTCCCTCTATGTAGGGAATGTTATATGAAGGAAGAATGATTCCGGCAAGTACTATGACAGAAGTAATTATATCCATAAATGACTCTTTTGCGTTTGCTTCAAGTGACAGGGATTTTACTTCCTTTGACGTCCGGAGTTCTATAGCTGCAATAAATACTGAAACAATAATTGAGATAACGGCTGTAATCATCGGAAGCATCTGCAGCTCAACAGCTGCTGAGGGAGAACGGATTGAACTGACTCCTTCAATAAAAAGGTCGATTCCGGCGTATCCTATAAACAGGCCCACGAAAAGCAGAGATATTGTTTCCGCTTTGTACAGTCCGTAAGGGAAGCGGCTGTTTTTAGGCCTTCCCGCCAGATGCAGACCGAAAGCTGATAGCAGTATAGCTGCCGTGTCCGCGAAGCTGTGTACTGCATCCGCAGTTAAAACTTCACTGTTAAAGTACACTCCAATGATGTATTTTCCAGCGGCGAGCAAAACAGTAATAAGGGAGGCTAAAAGGGCGATTCGTTTTCCTTTGATGAGTTTTATCCGATTTTCAGTTTTCATTTTTACTCAGGATTTTTTCCGGACTGAAAGCGTCCCATCATGGGGGTGGCGCAATTGGGGCATAATACCCGGTAGCAGGGAGTTCCCGGCTTATGAGGTATTACAGTTTTACATTTCGGGCAGATGCATTCTTTGCCTGAAGCTCTTCCTCTTCCTCCAAATCCCCGGCCGCGGCCCTGTCTGTGTCTGAACATTTAATTGCTCCGGTAATTATGGTCTATTGAATTTGCAACGCCCCGGCAGGGCATTGGCTGACACATCTGCCGCATAACGTGCAGAGATTCTGATCTATTTCTGCGAAATCCCTTACGGTTATTGCTTTTCTCGGGCACAAATCCCTGCATATTCCGCAGGCAGTACAGAGAGATTTATCAACTGTCAGCTTTGGTTCGGTATTTTTCTTTTTGCTGTTCAGCGTATTAATTTTTTTATGTATATTATTCAGCTCTTCTTTCAGACGCTCTGCCTGCTCTTTCAGCTGATTTGCCTCATTTAATGACTGTTCCCTGCTTAATGTCTGCGGATCGGTCTGCCTTTGTTCTTCCTGTCTGTAACCGCTTTCTCTGAAATTCGTGTCATAATATTCATTATTGCGGGATGAAGGTGTCGAATCATTAAAATTTCTCACTCCTCTGCCCATGCCGCGTCCCCTTCCTGCACCCTGACTTCCGTTGCCTGTGCCTGAGAACCACCTTTTGAATGAAGACAGTATGCTGTCTCCGCCATAGCTGTTATACGCGTTCTGGTTTTCGCCCCAACGTTTTCCCTTATTCCCTCTGCCACCTCTTCCTCCGCCGCGTCCTGAATTTCCTCCCGGCATCGCATAACCTCCAATTAAATGAAAATGATTTTCATTATCAATATAATAAATAAATTCCGGCAGGTCAATTATTAAAAAAAATAATATTTAAAAGCGTTAATATGTTTTTTCCGGAGTTATTTCGTCCGTATTAATACTGTTGTTAAAATTATTCATTTATGATCCTCCTCTGTATATTTCTCTTTGAGTGTTTCAGGTAATATGAATTAAAGTTCATATTTTTGCTTGACTTTTTAGTAAATGGATTTTAAAATTATTGTAATGGAAAACAAAAACTATACACGTGTTCCTAAACAGGAAAGAAGCAGGGAAACAAAGCAGAGTATATTAAAAGCAGGCCTGGAGCTTTTTTCAGAGAAAAGTTATTATAAAACAAATTCAAAAGAGATATCAAAAAGGGCAGGAGTTTCAATCGGCAGTTTTTATATGTACTTTCCTGATAAGAAAGAGCTTTTTAAGGAACTGCTTATCGAGTATCATAAGCAGATCAGGGCGGTATTGGAAAATATTGAAATTGAAAGTTATGTCAATTCCGGGAAAAGAAGAGATTTTTTAAATTATTTGATCAATAAACTAATTGAAGCACATTATATTTATCCTGAATTCCATCAGGAAATAAATGTAATGGCTCTGACTGATTCAGATTTTATAAAGGTCAATGAAAAATCAAAAGCAGAATCCATTGAAGTAACTAAAACCCTTTTGCATATATGGAAGGATCAATTGCGGATAAAGGATATTGAAGCTGCGGCAATTGTGGTTCAGACATCGATTGAGGAAATTGTGCATGTATTAATTTTCTCTAAACATAAGGCTAAGAACAAAAAAATTATTGATGAGTGTACTGATATGCTTAGCCGCTATCTGTTTGAAGACTAAATAATATATTGGTTATAATAACAGGAGGTAATATCCTGTTATTATTTGTCTTCGTCATAAAGCCCCCATTTTGTGAACATCTGTTTGTACAGATCAGGCTGTTCAAAATCCGCCATCTGTATCATGGGTGAATGCATGAAATCAGCGCCTTCGAAAATCGGTGTCTGAAGTCCTTTTACAATATCCTCAAGCATTTCAGCCGGAATTGAGGTAATTATTTCTTCTTTTGCCCCGATTGTACGCATATCCTCACCAATGTCGGGAGGAGCAACAAAAAGCTGCTTCTTGTTGAAAACGGGGATAACTGTATAAGCGCAGGACGGCGGAAAGAAATGTGAATTAACAGGCGGTTCTTCTCCAAAGAAATGCAGAGGCATGAGCATGGTCCTTTGCTGCGCGACATCAGAATAAACAAGAACCAGATCAGGTTCAAATGTGGCTTTTTTAAGAGGCGCTGTGAGTATTCCCAGATATTCATTCCTTTTAAAAGTAGGAAATCCGAAAAATCTCCGGACTTCCGGCTCTTTAGGTTCGTCAACAAACCCGTAAGCCACAAGAGGAGCCATGCACCAGTGGTCCTCCTTGAGCATTGCTACTGTCATCCCGTCTCTGCGCGACATTGCAAATGCCTGGCACTGGGCAATATGTATTCCCTTATCTCTTTTTGGCCTGAATGCGTGCTCCGGTATCTCGGATTCCTTTTTCAGCATTTTTAAGGCTATAGGAGATGTCCTTAATTTGAGCTTATTTTCCAGTTCTATACCGAAGTTGTTGTACTCCTGAATTGCGGGCATGCTTTTCCTCCCTGTAATTATTTCATTTGCTGTTATTTACTTCTGCTCGGAAGCAAGTTTTTTATGAAGTTGTTCCCCTGCCTGAATAAATTTTTTGTCATGAGCCTCCCTGCCTTCAGTGTACATTGCCGGTTCCCAGTCAATCTTTTTAAGGCCGCTGATTAAAGGGTCAATCTGATCATACGGAATAGAGACAAGTACCGTACCTGAAGGATATACTTCTTTGGCCCTCATTCCATGCGATACATCTGTAATAATAAAATTTATTTCACCGCTTATATACGGGTAGGTAGTCAGCCAGTTGCAGGCTATTACAGGAGTGCCTTTGCTGCTCCACATTTTTCCTGTTGCATAGCTTATTGCCCGCAGTATTATTTCGAGCTGTTTATTATCAACAGCAAGCATCACTATATCAGGAGTAAACGAAATTTTATCAAGAGATGAAAAAGCAATGTAATTAACGCTGTTTCTTTCAAGCTTGGTAAGGTAATAGTAAAGCCTGCGGTTCGCTCTTGCTTCTTCAAATATTTTCAAGGTCTGGCCAATGTAGCCGCTTTCAAAAATCGGGTCTGTCTCTACCATGCCTGTAAGAATGGGGCCGACACATGTAAAGTTATCCACTGTCGAGTAAAACGGCTCCTGCTCCTGAGCCTCCCTGAACATTTCGCAGAAAGAAAGATTTTTATCAAGCTTTCTCATTCCGTCAGGTTTGAAGAGGAGAAATTTAATTCCAAAAGGTTTCAACCTGCAGTCGAATTTATCAAAAATACTTAAATCCTGTATGTCGGAACTCATGCAGCACCTCCTGTTGCTATTAGATGTTTATTTATCAATAATACTGAGCTGATAGTTACAAAGTAGCTTTCGGGAAATTCTTTTATAAGTCAAACAGATTTTTGAATAAAGTTTTCTGATTTAGATAAGCATAATTTAATATAAATTGGATAAAGTAAAAAATTATTAAGAATAAAATACCGATACTTGAAAAAGAATTTATAAGTCTGTTTTCCGATGTTAATGAAAGGGATATTGATACAACTATGTCAGTTTAAAAAAAAAGACTGGAAAACTGGAATTGAAGTGTAACGGATGAAAAAATTTTATATACCTATTTTTAAATCCGGATAATCTTTGGAAAAAAACGTCCGGTTTGTCTGCAATATTCCTCATAATCTCCCGGGAAAGTTTTTTTTAGAGCCTTTTCCTCTTCATGCATCAGTATATGCCATACCGGATGAAGAAGAACGGCCCAGATAATGTATATCCAGTTGTTAAGAAATATTGCCAGACCGAAGTTAAAAAATGTAAGGAAAGCAGCATACAAAGGATGTCGGAAATATTTAAAAGCGCCTTGTGTGATTAATGTTTTGCCCCGTAATTTCGGGTTCAATGATATTACGCTCCATATAATTATTCCGGTTGTAACTACAGATAGCAGGATAAAAATAACAAGACGTGTAAGAAAAGAACTATCGAAAATATCAGGCGTATTAAATATATTTTTCAGATAATGCCGTGTTATGAAGAACAGAATTAAACTTATAATTAATCCTTTGAAACCGGACCCGAACAGCCTTTTAAATTCTATCATATAAAGTGCCTGTAATCTTTTTTATAATTGAGAATAATTAATTTACAGTAATTGTCAATCACGATACAGGCACTTTATTAATAAAGAATTTTTCTATTGTAAGTTATATTTTAGTAATTTGCAGATCCATGAAATCTGAACTTACAGACCATTTATCATATTTAATTCTGTTCAGCAATTCCTCAATCTCTTTCGGTGTATAACTCGCTGCAATTGAAGACTTCCAGTATTTACCCATATTGTTTGGAATAAATCTGCTGGAAATATTAACGATCAATTTACCGAACAGATTCATATCCCGTCTTGAATCATGAATGTAAAGCTTTCCTTCCGGTTTTAATACTCTTTTAATTTCAGAAAATGCTTTTTCAGGATCAGTCCAGTGATGCATTGAGTCCCGCGATATCACCAGGTCGTAAACTGAGCTGTTCAATGTTCTCATGTCCTCAACAACTCCGTTTTTGTAGCTGCATCTGGCGCTGACACCTTCCCTGTCTGCGTTTTTTCCCGCAACTCTGATCATGTCACTCGATGCTTCCAGACCTTCAAGAACGAGATCAGGTCTTTTTTTTAGCAGGCTTATGCCTGCCCAGCCCGGTCCGGGCCCGATTTCAAGTATTTTAAAATTTTTACCGGGTTTAATCCGTTTAATAATATTATCGGAAAACTTTTCATATTCTTTTCCAAGCTGTTTTTTCATAATTTCACTGTATTGTTCCATTGTAATTTCCATACTGTCATTAATTGCTTCGCCTTCTGGAATTCTATGCTTGATTGAAGTCATTTTATATCCTCCTCAGATTTTGGTGTTTCTGATCATAACTGATGTTTAATAAAACAGGTTTTTCAAACGTAAAAGTCTGCATTTTGCTGATATGATATATAACAACATATATTAAACAGACATTATCCTTGATTTTTTATTGCGATTGATTTTTATATTTAAGAGGTACGGAAATTTCTATTTCCATTTCTGCCGGATTCATAAATCCTGTTGGAGGATAGGTTTCCTGAAAAGATCCCGCAATTTCATAACAGTTTTTTTCAATAAAATCATAAATTTTCTCATACGAGGAAATTATTGTCGAGATGCTTCCTTTGTGAATTGTTCTGCAGTATTGCGCTTCGGGTATATTATGCAGGTACTCATGCTGTTTAAGTGCGTCCTTTTCCACAGGTACAAAGATTTCCATATCAATGTCATCCTTAGAAAAATCCTTATCTTCATGCCAGATTATTGTATGTGGCCCGGTAATTTTAAATTTTTCTACAGCAGCAGTTTCAAATAATCTGCTTAATATGGACGAGATTGCATCATGATCTCCTCTCTGTCTTATTCCGAGAACAGACTGTTCTTTCTTTTGAATAATTTCTACAGGATACATATTTCCTTCCTCCAGTGATTGAATTGTTTTTTCCAATACGGAGCGGCTTATGTGTATCTCTTTAATCTTTTCATCAAGCACAGACAAATGATCTTTAAGTATTTTCGTTAAATCTTCGTCAGCATTGTTTTTATTTATCAGTTGCCCGATTTTTTCGAGAGGCATTCCGCAGTTTTTATAGATCAGTATCTGCTGAACCCTTACAATGGAATTATGATCATAGTACCTGTAATTATTATCACTATCAATATATGCGGGCTTTAATAAGCTTATTTCATCATAATAGCGAAGAGTCTTGCAGGGAATTTTTGTAATTGCGGAAAATTTGCCGATTGAATACATCATAATAACTGCTCCTTTAAAACCGGATTGAGTCTGAATGTTCCAGCAACTGGAAGGTCAACGATTTTTTTCAGTAACAAGAATATATTTTTTATTACTGAAAGTAAGCTGTAAAAATAAAGCAGTAAATGTATTGTTATATAAATATTGATTTTGAGGAAATTCAAATATTGAATTTACTGATTATTACTTATAAGGGCCTTAAAGTATGATTTAATGCCTGCAAAGAAATTTCTGCCGCCTGTTTTTATCAGAGCCAGCATGCCTGCTAAAATCCCTGTTGTGCCGATTCCTACCGGGCATCCCATCTGACCGCAAATTGGGCAAACGCTGAACACTGTAATGCCTCCTGCGAAGATGAACCACCATCCCAGAAATTTATATATCTTTGAGCGCAGGGGATGTTTTGCTTTTAAATAGTTTTCAATTGAATCCTTAAGGAATTCAATATCCTCCCGGATTATTTCAGAAGCCGGTTTTTGTATCGTATATTCTGAGGGAGTCCTTTTATATAACCTTATTGATATTTGGGTCCCGGTAACGGATGTCCCATCTTCATCTCCTCGTTCGTCTTCAGATACGGAAATCTCAGCTGTTTCAGGCAGTGCGAATACCTCTCTTGACCATACCTCTATCTGAATATATGAATTTCCTTTTTTTTCTTTAATTTCTGTCTGTTCTTTTAAGTTCATATTCGAAGCTGCTTTTTTTAATGTAACTCCACCTTAAACGCAAAGCGGGATAAATTGCTAAGAAAGGTTTATCCTGATATAAAATTCACTGCTGTTTTCATCATCAATAATTTTAAAAAGAGTGCCGTTTTTAACTTCTTCAGGGAGTTTGATCTTGTAGGTCCTTTCAGCAGCAGAATTATCAGGCCTTAATAATATTTCAATTCCTTTTGCGACATCCTCTTTGCTTACTGATATTTCATGAATATTCATTCCCCGGTTGAATAAATTACCATACGCGTTTCTCTGAAATCGCCTGAACCCGCATCCGCGCCCGCAGCCTCTTCCGCGTCCCGGGAAACCGCCGAATTCTCCAAAGGGGCTGCCGGCATATCTGTCTCTGATGAATCTGCTGTATTCATCGGTTCCGGTTCTGTCATACATCATTCTTGACTGAGGGTCAACAAGTACTTCATAGGCTTTGCATATTTCCTTGAACTTTTCTTCAGCTTCTTTATTGTCAGGATTTTTGTCCGGATGAAATTTATGCGCGAGTTTCCTGAATGCTTTTTTTATTTCATCTACAGACGCGTCTCTGGAAATGTTTAATAGGTCATAATATCCTGTTGTGACTGTTGACATTCTGTTACCTCATTTGTCAGACTTTAACAGTAAAGTGCGTTGACTGCAGCACCGCGTTTGATCCTAAAGGAAGTCCGGCATGATCAGCTGTTAAAGGACATTTTACCTTGAATAAAAAGTATATATTTTTTTTTACATTACTTAGCGTTTCGTAATTTCCCTGGCCTTTGGATATTATCAGGTCAGCATTCTTGAAATGGTCAATGAATTCCTCGCTGCAGTCTTCAAGAATTGTTCCCGGCGCATCCGACCCGTTGCTGATTATTGTATTAATCTGATCTATGCCTGCAGAAACAGCGTCATCCATAGTGGCATCATTCAGTACCGGATAACCGCGCACGGCAACAGTAAGTCCGGGATGATGCAGCTTTTCAAGAAGCAGGCGGTCAAAGAAAATTTCACCCGCATTATCGGCAAGATACAGAATTTTTTCCGCCTGTTCAACCTGTCTACAGAATTCGTTGATATCTCCTTTTACCGGTTCGGAAAATACATTCTCTATGGATTTTTTGACATCTGATTCGGACAACTCGCTTCTTACGCCGCTGTCAATAATATTTCCGGCAACTGCCAGCTTTACAGCAGTATGTAACGGTTGAGGTGAACTGCTGATCCTGTCCCTGAGTTCTTCAAGAATTGAACGGGCAAGTTCGTTAAATTTGTCTTTTACTGTCTTATAAGGATCAGCAATACCGGATATTTTTCTTATTTCTTTATGTATTACCTGTGCCATAGCCGGGGGGGATTTTGTGAAATCCGGTTTAGCTATTATTTGCATTATATTTTCGATCAGTTTTTTCTGGAAGTTTTCATCGTCTGAAATAAAACGGGCAGCCTCAATTGACTGCCGGACAAGGCATGGTATACAATCAATAGTTGTTTTCATAATATTTAATCTTGATTAGGTCAAAGCTGATTTTTCAGCTATCAATTTTTTAAAACAGATATTAAATCTGGTTCTCTTATTACATGAATATATGCAGAAAAAGATTATACCCGGCTTTTTGAAACAAATTTTTGCCTGTGTGTTTACTTTGCAAGTTAAAAATGTTGATTTCAGAAATAAATATTAAAGCCGGAATTATTTCCTTATCATCAAAGAGCCGCATTTCGGGCATTTTATCTGTGAACAGGGAGTACCGGGTGAGTGGGAAGCTGTTGCTCCGCATGCGGGGCATAAGCATTCACCGCCCGGACCGAGGCCCTGGCCTCTGCCTGACTGTCCTCCTCCGCGTCCTGTTTGCGGGCCTGTTCCCTGAGGCCCTGTTCCGTCTTTTCCTGGCATAAATTTCTCCTGTATTATAATATTTTTTGATTTTGCAGCATAATATTTTTTATTATGTCAAAGTATATAATCCGGCTGTATGGAATATCTACTTTGACATAATTTTTAAGTGTTCCCGTGTATTATTTTTCTCTCGGAAACGGCCATGCCATTACGCCGCCTTCCATTACTTTTACATTTGTCCACCTGTGCCCCTGAAGAAGTCTTGCCGCTTCATATCCCCTCAGTGATATTTTACAATAGCATATGATTTCCGCTTTTTTGTCCTGAGGAAGCTCTTCAAGGCGGCTTCTCAGAGCTCCAAGAGGAATAAGATGTTCGGTTATTCCTATTCTCATTTCCTCGAACTCATCGGCACCGCGAACATCCAGAATGAAAGGTTCCTCTCCGGAATCGAGTTTCTCTTTAACCTCTTTGCAGGAGATGCCATTCATGAGTCCCCTGAGCTTATTCTGCATAATATGAGCTGTTGCAATGCTGTGGTCTATTGCCAGTGAAAAAGGAGGAGCATAGGGCAGGTCGGCATTGACAACATCATTAACTGTAAGGCTGCCTTTTATCGCCATGGCCCATATCGCGATCTGTTTGCTTACATCTCCGGGCCCAACGCACTGGGCGCCGAGAATTTTACCTGTTTTCTTTTCAACAACAAGCTTGGTTACAAGTAATTTTCCGGTCATAAATCCGGGTTTATCAGGGCTGGCGTTAATCACTGTTTCAATATCGGAAAATCCAGCTGTTTTTGCTGCTTTTTCCGAAAGTCCGGTTGAACCGGCAGCATAATCGAATATTTTACAGATTCCTGTCTGTATCGTTCCCGGGAATTCCGCTATATTATCAGACGCTGCGTTTTCGCCCGCGACTCTGCCCTGAAGGTTTGCCAGATCTCCGTAAGGAGCGTGTACGTTTTTACCTGTTATCAGTGAAGGTATTTCAATACAGTCTCCTGCTGCGTATATATCCGGGTCGGAAGTCTGCATGTATTTGTCAACTATAATGCCTCCTGTCCGGCCTGTCTCAAGTCCCGCTTCTTTGGCGAGTTTACTGTTGGGGCTTACCCCTATAGCTACGACTGCAAGCTCACAGTACAGTTCTGTGCCGTTTGCAAGTTTAACTCCTTTCAGCCTGCCGTTTTCGCCGAAGAATTCAGCAATGCCGTTATCAGTAATTACATTTGCAGCCTTGCTGCGTACATGATTTTCAACGAGCTTGGCAAGTTCCCAGTCCAGGAAGGTCAGAAGCTGCGGCAGCATTTCAATAACTGTTATTGAAATGCCGGCCAGGTGAAGTGCTTCACATGTTTCAATCCCGATTAAACCGCCCCCGATTATTACTGCTTTTGTGATCTGTTTGTCCTGGCCAATTTTTTTAAGAAAATCGGCATCCTCCATTGACTGAAGAGTGGTTATTCCTTCCAGATCAGTACCCGGAATAGGAGGCATTTTTGGTACTGCGCCGGTTGCAAGGATCAGTTTATCGTATTCAAATTTTTCCTCTTTGCCCGATTTTATATTAACAGCGCTGACTGTTTTTTCTTTTCTGTTGATTGAAGTAACTTCAGTATTTGTGACCGCGTTAATTTTTTTTGCGTTCAGATAATATTTCGGATCTCTTACAACGCCTGTGGGTGTACAAAGCAGCATATTGCGGTCATCAAAGAAGCCTCCCACATAATAAGGATAACCGCAGGAAGCCATTGAAAGATCAGGCGCTTTTTGCAGAATTGTGACTTCAGCATTTTCATCCATCCTTCTGGCTCTTGCAGCGGCTTTCGGCCCCGCGGCAGAACCGCCAATGACAAGAATTTTTTTGGTAACACTCATATAAATCTCCTTTTCAGCAATTGAATTTCTGGTTTTTTATATATTTTTTGCAGTATGAATAACCGCAATCATAACAAATTAAAATGCCGGGTTCCGTATAAGTAAGTTTTAAATGATTTTTACAGAAGTGTCAAAGTTATTATAAATATCAGGATTAATTATTTCCCGTTATTCAAATGATAACGCACCTTTATCGCATACATCTATGCATGCAGCACAGCCTACGCATTTATGCCTTTTGAAAACCAGTCTTCCGGTTGCTTTGTTCAGAACCAGTGCTTTTGTAGCGCATACTTTGTCGCACTTTCCGCATGCGTCACACAGGCTGTAGTCTATTTTTAATGTTATAACTGCCATTTTATGTTTGTACATATTTATCCCTGTTATTCATTATGTGGATAACAGGGATAAAATTTTATTTGTTCGGGGATTTTCTTTTTAAGAATAAATCCCTTAAGGATTATTTCCTTACGGACAGGCCTTATTATTCAGAGGCCTGATTCTCAAGCTCTTTTATTCTGTCCTGTATGGCGGACATTTCTTTCTGAATAAATTCCGACTGTTCTTTAAGCATTTTCATTTCCGTCTCCCTGTTCATTTCCGGAACCGGAGCCGGATTTGGATAGCCGTATCCGTAATTGTCAGGATAGTATCCTCCTCTTGCCCAGCGCGGCATACCGGTTGCGTAATACTGATTTCTCCAGCCTCTGCCGCCGCCTCTGCCTCCTCTTGCAAATCCGAATGTTCTTCCTCTTACGGGGTTAACATATCCGGGAACTGAATAACCCGCACAAAAACCTGCAGCCCGTCCCGTCATAGGACCGAAACCTGAAGGGCCTGTTCCATTTCCTGCCGGCATAATATTCCTCCTTTTAAAATGAATGTTATTTGCAAATGAAAATCATTATCATTATATTGTGAAAAAAAACAATCCGTCTACCTACCTGAACCGCATTCTTTACATAGTCCGTAGAAATTTATAACATGGCCTGTAATTTTAAAGCGGTATTTATCTGACAGCTTTTTTTCTGTCTTTTCCAGAAAATCAACTTCGTCTTCCATGAATTCCGTGTAATCGATTATTTTTTTGCAGTTCAGACAAATAAGATGATGATGGTGATCCTTGGCTCCAGGATTGTTTATCAGCTCATACCTGGCCATACCATCACCGAAATCAAATTTCTGGACAATACCGGTTTTTTCAAGCATATCCAGAGTCCGGTAAACAGTTGTCAGACCAATGGCGGGATTTACAGCATGTGCTTTGACATATATGTCTGCAGCACTTATGTGTTCTTTTGTATTATGAAGTATATCCATAATAACTTCCCTTGCGGGAGTTATTCTCCATCCTTTTTCCTGGAATCTTTCATGCCACCATGGGCCTCGTCCGTGTCCGGGCAATTATCCTTACCTCCTGTAAATGAAAATGATTTTCATTACCAATATAGTAATCATTTTTATTAATGTCAATATTATTATTAAAAAATAATTAATTCAAGTTGACTGACTTTTAGTCTAAAAAAAACACTAATTTCAGCTAAATATTTTTCAGTGCCTGCTCCAGGTCATTCAGCAGAATATCACTGTTTTCTATTCCCGCAGACATACGTACAGTATTGAGCCTGACGCCGAAACTTGTCCTGCGTTCAAGTGGCATGTAAAGCATTGTTGTCAGGACAGGCAGGCAGACAAGGCTTTCCGTACATCCGAGGCTGACTGCATGGATGATCTGTTTCAGATTCTCGACGAATTTTTTTGCCTGGTCCTGCGTATCCCCCACGTCAAAGGCAAGCATTCCTCCGAAACCTTCTGTCATTTGCTTTCTGGCTGTTTCATGCCCGGGATCTGTTTCAAGGCCCGGATAGTAAACCCTGCTGATTTTGGGATGTTTGTTTAAAAAACGGGCGATATTTAAGGCATTTTCCGACATTTTTTGCGCCCTGATCTCGAAAGTCTTCAGGCCTCTTTCAAGCAGGGAAGCGGAAAAAGCATCCAGGGTTGTTCCAATAGCCTGCCTTGTAAACCAGAGCTTGTCATACTGCTCTTTTGTGGAACACGCGATTGCGCCTGCCATAAGGTCATTATGCCCGCCAAGCCCTTTTGTCGCACTGTGAACTACAAGATCGGCACCTAAAAAAAGCGGCTTCTGATGATAAGGTGTGGCAAATGTATTGTCAACCACAAGCATCGCGTTGTTCCTGTCAGCCTGTTTTCGGAGGTATTCTATATCAAGAACCTTTATTAGCGGATTACTCGGAGTTTCGCAGAATATCATTCTGGTGTTTTCTTTTATATTGTTTTCAACTTCTTTATAGTTATTCGCGTCAAGCCATGTAATATCAACCCCGAATTTTTCAAGAATAAGCGATACTTTATAATTAGCTCCGTAAACATCATGGAATGTCAGGAGATTATCTCCCTGCTTAAGGTAGCTTAAGAATGTCATTGTAGCTGCTGCCATTCCTGTTGTGCTTATCACACAGTCCTCCGCGCCTTCAAGAGAAGCAATTCTCCTTTCCACTGTTCTTACTGTCGGGTTATCATCGCGGTGGTATGTATAACCGTCGATTTCTCCGTCCGTAATCTGGCGCAATACTTCAAATGATGTATATTGATAATTTACTGCGGAAACAATTGGTGTAACCATTGGTTTGTTGCCGTAGGGTGTTAATGGATCGTTTGTCATAGGTTTACCCTCTTTACTGAATAGTTAATCCGATTGGAAAAGTTTATTGAAAATGGTTTTCATTGTTTATATGTTTAATTACAGCTTTATAAGTCAATATAAATATTCAGAATTATGGCTACGGTATTTTTCGTTAATTCCATGACCGGAATAAGAAATAATGCTGTATTATTTTTAGAAAAAACAGGAATATAATAATGAATTAACATTCATTATTATATTTTTTTGCAATAAAAATTTTCCGGCTTCGTCTGAATAATCAAATGGATAAAGAAAAATTAAAACAGAAAGCGGCGGATTTTTTCAGTACTGAACATAAAAAGCTGATCTGGTATGTTCGCGGGCTGATTGATGATACTTCGGAAAGGGACAGCGAAGATATTGTACAGGATGTGTTCCTGAATATTTTTGATATCGCGGATGTGAGTGCTCCTATTGAGAATCTTGCTGCTTATGTTTACCGTTCAATCAGGAACAGGGTTATAGATATTCTTAAAAAGAAAAAAAAGGAAACAGTGTCCCTGGATGAAATTGAATGTTACGGTGATTTTTATTTAAACAACTGCGGCAGTTACTCTGATGCGGTCAGCACCGAAGTAGTGAACAATGAGATGAAGGAAGCATTGTATTCGGCAATTGATTCCCTTGGAGAGGAGTACAGGGAAATAATAATTCTGACTGAATTTGAAGGAAAGTCTTTCAGGGAAATTTCAGATACTATGCGGATTCCTCTTGGCACGCTGCTGTCGAGGAAATCAAGAGCTATGAAAATATTACAGACTAAATTAGAAAATATAAAGGAGAATTAAAATGGATAGAGTGTTTTCGCACAGAAGGTCAGGCTATAAAGTTCTGAGGATAATAGGGATGGTAATAGGCGGGATAATTATTGCCTGTTTAATGGCGTTTCTGTTCGGATATCTGGTTCAGCTTTTGTGGAACTGGCTGATGCCCGGTATATTCGGACTCGGTACAATATCATACTGGCAGGGATTCGGCTTGTTTCTGCTGGCGAAATTTCTGTTCGGCGGATTCAAAGGGCATGATTATCACAGCCGAAAAACGGCAGATTCTTCCAAATGGACAAAGCACAGAAGCATCAGGCACTGGTCTCCGGATAAACTGAAAAAGTTTTTCAGATACTGGGACGAAAAAGGCGAGTCCGATTTTGAAGATTATATAAAGCAGAATGACGGTAATGAAAATAAAACTGAATAAAATTATTTATGATGATTTCAAAATTTCTGTAGCATCCACATTGGATTGAGAGAGGGAAGGGAAATTTAAATATATATAAATTATAGCAGGCCCGTTTAATGCGGGCCTGTAATATGTCTTCAGCTTACAGCTTCAGCTATTTTTCTGCCCAGATCATATCCTTTCTTTATGTCCTCCTGAGTCGGGCCTCCTGCAAACTCGAATGTTTCAATGTATTCCCATCCGAGCGGTTCAGTAAGCTCAAGTGTTTTTTTAAGTGCGCCCTTGCTCCAGCCGTAGCTGCCGAAATATACAGCTGTTTTATTTTTTATGTTTTTCAATGCCGCTTTTTCAAGAATTACGCTCATATACGGAAACAGCGATGCTTCGTATGTCGGTGCTCCAACAATAACTCCCTTATTGACCAGAAGAGCAGGGAGCATGTATGATGTGTGTACCCGCGCTACATCGAATGTCCGGGGGATCAGGCCTGTTGAAGCTATGCCGTCGGAAACTGCATTCATCATGATTTCCGTATTGCCGTACATTGAGCCGTAGAGCAGTGTAATGCCTTTATCTCCGCCTGTCTTGCCGTATTCAGCCCACTTGCTGTACAGTTCAACTATTCTTGAGGGTGACTTTCTCCACACAAGCCCGTGTGACGGTGCAATGCATTCAATCTCCACATCAGCAAGTTTTTTAATGGCATTCTGAACAGGGGTCGCGAATTTTGCCACAATGTTAGCGTAATAGCGCAGGGATTCCTTTTCATAATACTCTATATCCGGATACTCGTCATCAAACAGCCCGCCGTGCAGAGCGCCGTATCCTCCGAACGCGTCACAGGAAAACAGGGTTTTTGTCTGCGGATCGTATGTGACCATAGTTTCAGGCCAGTGCACAAAAGGTACAGTGTGGAATGATAACTTTCTGCTGCCTATGTCAAGAGTGTCACCGTCATTGACTATTTTTATTCCGTCAGTTATTCCGTAATAGTCTGAAAGCATCTGCACGGCTTTTTGAGTACACAATATTTCGGCATCTGGCGACAGCATTCTCAGAGTTTTAATTACTCCGGTATGGTCAGGTTCCATGTGATTTAAAATAATGTAGTCTATTTCAGAAAGCGGAAATATAGCTGATATCTGGCTCAGAAAATCATCGGTTTTGAACGCCTTCGCAAGATCAATTACCGTATTTTTTTTGTCTTTGATCGCATAAGAATTGTAGGAAATTCCGGTTCGTTCAATTGGCCACAGTCCTTCAAAGAGGTCTGTTGTTCTGTCGTTTACACCGATCCAGAAAATATCGGCTGCTATTTTTTTTTCATACATAAAAGTATCCCTGTATTATGAATTATTTGTCATAGTTAAGGGGAATAATGCTGCGCGGTCAAGAGAGATTTATAAATATAAAACAGATGCAGATCAAAGAGTTTCATATGTTTTCCTGGCTGAATTAACAGGATCAGGTAATTTTACCCAGCCGGGTTATGTTCTGTAAGAATTTCGAAAGCCTTATTACTGTATATTTTTAACCTTGAATAAGATTATAACTAACAGATCTGTATCCCTTTACTTTCTGGATATGAAAGGAAAGCAGACGGCTGCTGTAATTGGTTATATAATTTTTAAGCTGATGTTTTGCCTGCCTGAATTTTTTTCCCTGCAGATTATTAATTAGAGTCGCCGGGTCCTGTGCCCGGCCTTCGCAAAGAATACTCGGCCCGTCTCCTATCAGGACTTCCCATTCCTGAGCAACAACAATGCCCAGCTCTTCCATAAGAGGATAATACTCTTCAAGAGTAAAGCGTCCGTATTCATGAAGTTTATCGCTTAATATATTCCACATCTGGATGAACTTTATTGTGTTTTCCCGTATATCAATTGTATAATTGCCGACTTTTTCAGTAGCTACCAGTACCTTTGTTTTGTAATATTTTATAAAATTAAAAAGATTTGCTTTAAGCTTTTTGTATTTTTTATCTATCAGTGCTCTTTCAAGGAGTTCAAGATCGCTGCATACTCCTTCAAAAATAATATCAGAGTACGCGCCTACCATAACATTCCAGGCCGCAACAATGTGTATGCCAAGGTTGTTCATTTCCGGGATATATTCATTCATTATAAACTTTTCGTATTCATCATTCAATTCCGGAATTATTGTCCAGTATTGGTTAAATTTAACAGGCATATTTTTTACCTCCTTTATTATCCCGGCATTTATTGTCTGTAATGAAAGACGGGTGAATAATTGATAAAGGCCGGTTTTCTGATATGTGAACAGATGAAAGTTACTGTTAAGCCGGAGATCAGTTATAAAGACCGGAAAAATAAGCACTTTTGTATAGGATATGCTTACGCTCCAGGCACAAGCAATGAGCGCAATGCTGCGTTTCCTGTGACTCCTTTTTCATTATTATATATGCAGTCCGGGGGAATTGTCAAATAGAATTATTTGTTCAGATTAATCGTTTATTCATTATTTGGCATCTCAGGGTATGCATATAATACTGCCGGCGTATATTGTTAAGGTAAATTTTTTCAGGATACAGACTGGTTCAGAAGAAACTGCTTGAAGCGTACAGCCTGTTTGAAGTTGGGCTTTAATGCGATGGCTCTGTCGCAGTCTTCAAGCGCTGCGTTGATGTTGCCCATGTCATAATTTGTCAGTGACCTTCCGTAGAATGTATCCGGCCACAGGGGATTCAGCTCCAGCGATTTGTTGAAATCTTTTAACGCGCTTTCGTAGTTCTTGAGCATCCGGTAAGTGAGTCCGCGGTTAGTATATACACGTATGTCATTGCTTATAAGTTCAATTGCCCTGTTAAAATCTTCAAGTGCATTTTCATAGCGGGAAAGAGAGAAATAAACCAGGCCCCTGTGATTATAAAGGTAGTGATTCGGTGAAATGACAAGCAGCTGCGTATAAAGCTCCAGAGCTCGTTCGAGATTATTGTTAATATGCGCGTTTACAGCTTCAATAACCATGTCATTAAGCGAGTTGTCCATTTCCGTAAGAGGAGTGCCTATTTCATTTATGCTGCTTACCGGTGTCTTTCCGGATTTTGAGGATATTCCCGCTCTTTTTTCAGGTATTGTGGAGACTTTGTCCAGAAGCATGGAATGTCGTTCTTCAATTTCAACAAGCTTTTTGCGCTGATAATCGCGTATTTCCTGAAAAGTGATATCTGCAAGTGAAAGTGTAGCGTTAAGGGCAACGAGTTTGCGCCGTATGGCGGTTTCGACCTTATCGATTTTTGTCTTGTAGACCAGCTCATGCTCCACTTCAGCCCATGCGTCCTGCAGGATTGTCCTTAACTGAATTTCGCATAGCAGTTTTTCACTGATATTTGCTTTTGAACAAATATCCGGGGGCAGTTCTATAATAAGGTGTGTTGAGTCGTATCCGAATTCCTTTATTGAAAGTTCCTGATATTTGTATTTGACATTTATGATTTCATGGCTGCTTTTAATCAGGTTTTCAACCTGCTGAACATCTTCAAGAAAGGGTACAACTATTCTAAGTCCGAGAAGGTCGTTTATGGCTTTAAAGGGTTCCTCAATTATCTGTTCCATGCATTTTTCAAGGAGTTTGCGGTAGAACGCCTCAAATTCCTTTACTCTTCCCTTTATCATAATATTCTGTACGGAAGAGGAAAGACGCTCATTAATGCAGTCACTGAGCAGATTGAGTGTTTTCAGCAATTTGCTGTGGAGCCGGTCGTATACCTTACGGAGAGACTGTTTATTCTCTATCCAGTAGTTTAATGACTTTTCGCTCATGCCGAAATTATTTCCGGATTGGTTTTCTGGAGGTCATATAAGATTGATAAAGGAAAGTAGTGAAAAAGTCAACGAAAAATCAGTATTTTTTATATGAACAATAATATGCAAATATGGTACTTTATTACGATTGATCCTATAGTCAGGCGCTGATGAGTTCATAAAACTGGTTAGCTTTTCCGCAACCCGGGATTTATTTGTTTCCGGATATTATAAATAGACCGTACCGGATTACGCGGAAGTTTACGGTGTGATTTATTTAATCGCAATTATGCTGATAGTTAGCGGAAAAATATAAGAATGGTTATTCCGGCCATTTCAGTGTATCTTCCGCATCCAGTCCGCATTCACGGAACAGTCGTTTGTAAAAGTCCGGCCTTGCAAAGTCAGCTCTCAGTTCAATGAATGCTCCGTGTTTGTGACCCATTTTCATATCATCAAATGCTTTTAGCTGGCCGGCGAGTTTTGAGATTTTTCCGGCAGGCAGAGAAAAAATTATTTCATCATCTTTGGCAAATCCTCTGCCCACTTCTCCCGGATCAGGCAGGGTAATGCATGTCTGTCCGTTAAGTGCAGGTACTACTGAAAGAGCACAGGACGCTACCGGGTATATGGGCGTTGTAACCGTGCCTTCGCCGATGAAACTTAAAACGTGAAGCATGTGTCTGAGCTGCGCAGCATCGGAATAAATCATGATTATGTCCGGCTCAAATGTGCATGCTTTCAGAGGAGCAGACAAAATTCCTGTGTACTTTCCGTATTCAAGCATTGGGATTATTCTTAAATCGTTCTGCAGTTCAGGAAAGTCTTTGGCTGCTTCCGGTTTAATCAGGCCGTAGGCGAATAATGCTCCCCAGCACCAGTTGTCTTCTTTGAGCATTGCTATTGTTTTGTCCTGATACCTGGACAGGGAAAACGCCTGGCATTGAGCAAAATGATAACCCCTGTCTCTTTTTGGCCTTAATGTGTGCTCCGGGATTTCCTCCCCGACTTTCAGCATTTTTATTGCCAGTGCTGATGATTTTAGTGCGAGTGATGATTCAATAAATTCACCGTATTCATTAAATTCTTTTATGCTTATCATATAATTACCTCCCGGTAGTATTAGAAGATGTAATTATATTATTAAGTCAATATGTATTTTAAATTATGTACTGTTCATTGATCGTATTTATGACTTTATTCTGAGGCTGAGCTTCATCCCGAACAGAAATCTGAGCACATTGAATCTCCGCACGAACAGTTCATAAATTATCATTACTGCTGCGAATGAGCTCACTGTTATCGCAGTGTATTTTATTCCGTTATTCGTGTCCCACTGAATTATGTAATACCCGAACGCAAGCAGTATGGTCTGGTGCAGAATATAGAACGGGAGTACTGCTTCATTACAGTAGTCGAGTATTCTGTTTCTGAAGTTGAGTACTTTGCTGGTGAGTCCGGTAAGCCCGAGTATCCACAGCCATGCTGCTGCGCTTCTTAAAACAAGCATTAGGCTCCAGCTGAATGACATTGCGGGCATTTTAGCGGTTATGCCGTCTCTTGCCTGAAGTTCGAGATTGTACCTGATTACGCCTGAGAGGCCGGCTGAATCTGCTGTGAATGTAATACAGAGATGAAGCGCGGTCAGTATACAGGCTGCGGCAAGCAGAATGCCTGAATAGCGTCTGATAATATTCAGCGTCCGTGTGTTTGAAAAAATAATATATCCGCATAAAAAGAAAACAAGGTAAGATAGCGGGTCCCATCCTCCCATCATTTTCAGCGGCCCCATTTTCAGACTTTCCGTCAGAATACCTGCTGCGGCGGTTGGTATCAGGATCAGTATAAGTCTCCACGGTGTTTCAAATACGCATGAGATACGCGAAAGAATACTTTTGCGGTTTTTCCCGGCAGGAATAAATATAAATAAAAAAATCAGAGAGTACAGGAAAAGCTCAAGAAGGTACCATAAATGCATTCCCTGAAACGCGAAATTGCCGTATGGATAAATACCGTCAAAATAATGCGGGTACCATTGAAGAAATGATCCTGTGAACCGGGCGTCAGTCAGGCGTTCAAGATAAATCTGGGGCGGTGCTATTATAAATATTCCAATTGTGACAAGCGGAACAAGCAGCCTCAGGAATTTATCCTTTATGAAATTTTTTATGCTGCGCGAGTTAAGAGAAAAATAAACTGCTGCTCCTGATATTACAAAAAACAGGGGCATCATCCATAACTGGGAAAAATCCCTGTGCACTGCTGAGGCAATGCTTCTGACTGCCGGCTGTATGGGGTAGTTGCGAAGGTCAAAGAACCTGTTGCAGTGGTACAGAAACACTGCAAGAATTGCTATTGCTCTGAGCCAGTCAATATAAAAGAGCCTTGGCACGGACGCGGTTTCTGTCTTTAGTTCTGTGCTTTTTTTCTTTTGTTGCATAATATCACCGTTTATGTATTATTTTCCCCAGGTAAGTGGGATTGTTTTATCTGTTATGAGGTTAAAGTAGGATATTTTACGGGGTGTGTCTGGCGAATTTCTGTCCGGACAGAAAATTGCTGCTGTTAGGGCTGACGGGTTAACGTTATCCGGGGTTGTCGAATGAAGGTGCATTTCGACAGGTTCGGGGTATTTGGCGGTGGATGTATGTGTTCTTTGATTTTGTTGCTATGCTTCTGGCCCCCTGCCCGGAGGGGGGACTTAAAGCAATCGTTCCCGAACATAATATTATGGCAATAATATTTAAAAACAGAATTATAATTATAAGCGTAATGTTAGTCTGCTGCATTATCGCATCCGCATTCAGCAGTTATGCTGCAGAGCCTGTTGATATACTGAATATTGATGACGGGGGGTATATTGGCAGGCATATTGAGTATATCAATGAGAAGGATTTGCTATGCACCATGAGCGGAGGAAAGGGCTGGTGCGCGCTTAAGCAGATGCCGCTTGCGAAAATGCTTGAGGAGGACTCTGTTAATTTTGCTTCAGGAGACAGGAGGATCCCGTTTCTCATTTTCGGAGGACATGCCGTGTGGGTTCGGTTCCGGCTTTTGAACGCATCGCGGAAAGCGGCAGATATGCTTATTGAGCTTGATAAGCATTTATCCGATAAGGCTGATCTGTTTGTTCCTGAAAAGGACAGTTTTATCAGGGAAAGCAGTGATTTCACCGAGAGTATTGATAAAAGAAAACTGCATTACAAGAATCCTGTATTTGATCTGCGTGTAAAGCCGGGTTTGAGCACTTATTATATGCGGCTTGAAAGCTGGTGGATTTTTGATAATGTGCCTTTGAGATTGTGGCAGAAGGACAGCTTTTACAGTCATGTCATTAATGATAATCTGTTTCAGGGGCTTATTGCAGGGATATTCATTCTTATTTTTATTTATAATATAGTTATTTATTTTTCCGTGCGGGGGAAGGTATTCATATTTTTATCCTCGCTTATTATTACAATGTTTGTTATACACATGGCATATTCGGGATTCGGGTTCCGGTATTTGTGGCCCGGCTGCCCGGAGGCAGGGCTTTATATTCTGTTCTTTACTTACGCGCTGCATTTTATCTTTAATCTTCTTTTCTGCAGGTCTTTCGTGGAAACTGCCAAATATACTCCGCGGCTTGATATTGTGCTTAAAGTGTTCATTATTATATCAGCAGGTTTTGGCATTGGCGCCCTTGCTGTTCCGGACTCTATTCGCTTTAAACTTTATTTCGCGATGGTAGGTTTTGATAATTTTTACTATTTTCCTCTTATTTTTTCATGCATCACAGCTATAAGAAGGGGTAACCGGAACGGCGCTTTTCTGCTTGTGGGTCTTGGCCTGTACTTTTTGTCACAGGCGGAATGGATGCTTTCCAACATGGATATTATTCCTTATAATCTTATTAATTATCTTCAGGTAAAAGGTTCTTCATATATTATTCTTATGACGCTGGGACTGGCATTTAATATTCGAAAAATGAAAGCTTCTCTCTCTGATCTGGAAAGCGATTTGAAACTGAGAATAGAAGAAAAGAATGATGCCTCTGCGGAGAGCGCCGGTCCCGGGAATGCAAAGAGTATTACTGATATAACAAAGATCAAAATTGAAACTGTTAAGGACTATTTGCATGAGAATTACAGATATGACATTTCACGAGAAGGACTCTCGTCTGTTGTTGATATGAGCCCTGATCATCTGAGCAGAATGTTCAGGCAGTATACAGGAGTCAGGATGTCTGATTATGTAAACAGGATCAGGGTAGAGGAAGCTGTTAAAAAGCTGAAAGAGACGGACGACAGAGTTATTGACATTGCTTTTGAAACGGGCTTCGGGAGCCTGAGGACTTTTAACGATGTGTTTATGAAGATCACAGGGAACAGGCCTTCCGATTACCGGAAATGACCTTCTCTCTCGCCTTGCCTTCCAGGGCGCAACCCTTTCTGCCGGAGAATGAAGGTGGAAATAACTGATGATATTTAGTTAAATATACCTCTTTCTGTTCAGACGGCCTAAACACTTTATCGGGTATTGAAAAAAAAATACCGTAAAACTGTTTTTTGTGATGACAATTTTATATTTATTTTTGATGTGTTAAGTTGGATTAAATCGCAGGGAAAATTATCTGCTGCTGATCAGATAAAAAATATACAGAGGCAGGAAAAAATGCAGGAATTCATAAAAAAACATCTGTTTAAGGAAATTATTGTACTGGAAATAATCTTTAATATTATATGGATATTCTTTTTCCCTGTCTTGCTTGAAAACAGTACTTTGCAGTTTATTCCGTTTTCGGTTGTTGTATTTCCTCTGGTCTATGCTTCAGTTGCTGTGCACAATATTTCCCGGAATAAATCCTGGAAAATATTTTTTCTGAGTTTTATTCCTATCTTTACTCTGCTGCTTTTTGGATTTATAAAAGATGGAACAACAACTTATCTTTCAAATCCCGATGCATCTACTTTCGGATGGATGATATTCTTTTCTATCTTCCGCTTAATCGTGAATGTCATTTTACTGCTGCTGATACTGGGGCTTAACAATTATTATTCAAAAAAAAATAAACAGTGAATTTACAGGCAGGGCTGTGCTGTGAAAGTCTCTGACTCCCCGCCATGCTTCGCATGACTTTTTTTTAATGCTTCGAAATATTATATTTGGGACGAATTGTTTTAATTCCTCAGTCAGTGACTATAATAATCATATGTGATATGTTAAAGAGGCGAGGATTTGTTTTAGTCTTTTGAATTGAACGGCTACTGATGAGAAAGATGTTTTCCTGAGACCGGATAGAAAATTCATATAATGAATGGGCTGACAGCTCTTTTAATCAGGACTTTTCATATATAAAAGTAAGTCAGGTATCAGATTCCAGGGGGAAATATGGTCAAAAGCGGATAAAATGGGAATAATATTTTTGGAGAGAGGGTGTATTTTCCTTTACACCCTAACCACTTCCATCAATTTATCATAACCGTCAATCACATCATATTTAACATGTTCAGGCTTCATTTTTAAATTTATCTCATCAAAGAATTTGCGCGCGCAGTTGATTTTGCTTTCTTCCATGCCTCTAAGTTCAAGCGAAGACATACTCCCTTTTGTCTCTGCTACAAAATAAATATGCTTCACAGAGCCTTCTTTGAAGGCTATTGCCCAGTCAGGATTATATTCACCAACAGGCGTCGGAATAAAAAAACCTCTTGGCAGTTTGGCATAAACGATAACTTCAGCGCAGGTATCAAGTTCCTCTACAAAAGTACGTTCATTTTTTGAATCAGTAATCGCGTAATCATAGACATGATGCTTTAGAGGATTCCCTGCATTGCTAAAACTTATATTTTTCTGCGCCTCAGTAAAGATATCTGTATCGTAGGTTTCTGCCAGCAAATTATACGACAAATGTTCAACTATAACAGTAGCCTTCTGTTCATTGATTATCCGTATTGCTTCAGAAATAAAATTTTCAGGATTTGTTTTAAACTGTGCGAAGGTTATCTTTTCAAGGCTTTCAAGAATTTGACTGATTGTTCTTCTTGTCAATTTCGCGCCTTCAGCTATTTTCCCGACCAGATCATATCTTATTTTTGACTGAATTGATTTATTATTTTTCTCTGTAACTGTTTCTTCCAGCCTAAAAGACGCATTTTTTGATAAATCTTTATCTGATATGTTATCTTTCTGAATTCCGGTTTGTATAAAATACTGCATAGGTTTAACGCGTAATTCTTTATTTAATTGATTAACGCATTTATTTACCAGCTCGGAACTGTCAAATTTAACAGTATAAATGGCTTTTTTGTTTATTCTGTTCCATAATTCTTTAAATTCTTTTTTATTGAAGTTATCGTTAAGTGGATTATTTCGAGTTTTACGTTCATCTTCAGGCAAAATAAGCTGTGAGTAAGTAAACACACTATCAATTAATTCAAATATCTGTTCTTTATATTGCTTCAAATCTTCCGGCAATTCAGCTAAAGTCCCTTCTTTTTTTGCTTCATGATATTTATCTGAGATATTATCAGCGTCATCTTCAACATATCCATTTTTCACAAGATATTTATAGATGTGGTTTGCCATTACCGAATCGATCTGTATCCATTCATCATTGTGTTTTATGAATTTCTCGTTAAAATATTCTATATTCGCAAAACGCGACCTTTCAGAAAGGGATTCATATATGTCAGTCTGAAGGCCTGAAACGAAATCCATGTAACTTTCACTCGCGACAACCGTAAGTACATTTGTCTGATGCACTGTTGCAGGATTATCCTGTCTTTCTCCACCCTGGTTGACGGAAAGCCGTAGCCCGCGGCCGACTTCCTGCCTTCTGGAAATCTTGTTATCGCTGTGTTTAAGCGTGCAGATCACAAATATATTAGGATTATCCCATCCTTCCCTGAGCGCGGAATGAGAAAAAATAAACCTGGTCGGTTCCTCAAAAGAGAGCAGTCTTTCTTTATCTTTTAATATCAGATCATAAGCATCAGTATCGTCAGCTTCATCTGATTTTTTCCCTGTTTCAGGATCAATCAGTCTTTTTGTCTTTTTATCAATAGAGAAATACCCGTTATGTGTTTTATTGACTTTAATGTTATCAACATATCGCTGATAATCCGGGTTAAATGGAAGTTCCTGTACTTTAAAGAATTCAACGTACTCTTCTTCGAAAATTTTCGCGTATTCGCCTGTCTGCTCTCCTGATTCAGAGTAAGTCCTGTATTTAGCAACTTCATCGATAAAAAATAATGACAGCACTTTTATTCCCTGATGGAATAATGCCTGTTCCTTTTGAAAATGACTTTTTATTGCTTCACGGATCTGTATGCGCCTTAAAACGGATTCATTGACATCACCTGTAGCTTCGCCTGCTGCAAGGTCAAAATGATTAAAGCTTACAACATTAGTGTTCGCATTGATGTCTGTGACAACCAGATCTTTATATTGATCAAGCTCATTTGATAAAACATAAAGGTTGTCGCCTTTTTTTACTTTTCTGGTAATTCGCTTGATTCCTGTCTTCTGTTTTACTTCAAATTCTATTCTGGCAAGAGGACTTTTAGTGGATACTTCAATTGAGTCAACATAGATATAAGCGTTGGTTCCGGGAAGCCCTTTAACAGTCACTCCCTTCACGGATATTTGTTTTACAAGTTTCTGATTGTAAGCATCAAGCGCGTCCAGCCGGTATATTTTATTATGTTCTTTTTTGTGAGTAGCAGAATAACGAAGAATCATCAATGGATTGAATTCAACTAATGAATCAAATGACTTGCTTGATTTCTTGCTGTCTCCTTCAATCTTCTGAGGCTCGTCAATAATCAGAATTGGCCTGTTCGCTTTTATAACGTCTATCGGCCTTCGTGTCTGGAAATCATCAAGTTCTTCATAAATTCGCCTTGCGTCTTTTCCTGTCGCGTTGAAAGCCTGAACATTAATAATCATGACATTGATGCCAGCATCAGAAGAATAACTTTCGATATTATGAAGCTGTTTTGAATTGTAAATAAATACTTTCACTTTCTTGTTGTATTCTTCCAGAAAATGATCTTCGGTTATTTGAAATGATTTAAAAACTCCTTCCCTGATCGCAATACTTGGCACAACAACAATAAATTTATTCCAGCCATATAACTTATTTAGTTCGAACATTGTTTTTATGTAGCAATATGTTTTTCCTGTGCCTGTTTCCATTTCTATGTCGAGGTTAAGAGGCGATACTTTTGATTTAATCAAGGAGCTTGAAACAGGTATATTCTGATATCTTTGTACGTCCTGGATATTGGCAAGTAATGCTAATTCGTTTACTATTATGTCAGCATTTCGAAATCCTGGAATATTATAATCCAAATGTTGTTCTTGACCTTGTTGAATTTTTTTCCCAATGCCCGGATCAATTCTGTATGTAATAGAAGATGTATTCGGTTGTCCTTTAAAGCAATCGGTGACTGCTTTTACTGCTTTGGTCTGGAATTCCTGTTTTTTGAATTTAAGCTTCAATTATTCGCTCCTGTGCACGGTGCTGTTTTCTTTTATTAGCATATAACAATTATATGGATCTATTTATGATTAAAAAATGTACAAATATTAACATGAGACAAACAACATGTTAAAAAAAGTTAAATTATTTAACATGTTATTACTGTTTCATGAATAATTTAAATAAAGGTTCATTCACATAGTTGCGTATTCCGTTTTATTCTGCCACCCATTCCGGTTTTAATCTGCCACTTTTATAACATTAACATATCCTCTATCAATTAGTTTTC
>JAFGDQ010000064.1 GCA_016932015.1 Spirochaetota bacterium
AATAGAGAACGTTTTAAAAATGCCATCCTGTTCCATTTAGGTGGGTTGGATGTCATGCCTGCTCTCACCATATAGTCTGAAGAGCCTTATTAATTTACGTTTAAGAGATCAGGTCAATAATAAGCTTATAGTGCTTGAGTCTTTTGAAAAATGGAAGAACAGCCTTGTCAGGCTAACCTCCGATTTATTCGCTGCCGGACATGTGCCCGAATTTTCCGGACAGGAATTTATACCCCCGCCTGGTTCTCCTGAAAAAGAGAGCTCTTTGTTGATAAAATCGTGTAAAGTACTGATTTCCTCCATTAAAAATAAGGAAGACATAACTGAATCTGCCGAAAAAAAATACAGAAACTTAACAGATAAAATCAATAATTTATATAATAAACTGGACAAGAAAATTTCAACAGTTCTGGCACTTGCCCAAATGGACACGGTTCTCGGAAATAATGTATCAGACATTAATTCACTGGCCCCGTATGTAATGAAAAGTCTGAATGAACTTACTCTTGTTGCCATGAATAGTCTTGTATCCAGAAGATTTACTGATACTCAAAGAAGTCTATTAACACGGAACAGAAGATTTCTTTTATCGCAGCTCCACATTATAGACAAAGACGGCAGTATCAGGTATTTGTTTGATGAATTGTTCGATCAGATTAATATACTGGAAAAGACAGTTAAAATATCAAATCAAAGTCTGAGTCTCGCGGAAGTACGTATCAATGAAACAAAAGAGGATTTTTCAAGAACAGTTGCAATAACAAATATGGAGGAAATTATTTTAAATGCCCAGTTAGAAGTACGTAAGGCCAACAGATTTCTCGAGAATGCAAGCCGGCGGACTTTGATAGCTGTTTTTATTTTTCTTTTTGTTGTTCCAGTTATAATTATTATAACTGGAATATACGGGCTTAATTCCGCAGTTATTAAGCCAATTAACCTTTTAATTAATGCTATGAAAAATGTTGTAAATGGAGTTTATGATTTTCAAACGCCTTTAATGTCCGACAATGAAATCGGCAAGCTTGGACAGGCATTTAATATGATGACAGGCGAAATAAAGCATAAAGTAACGGAAATGTCTGAATTGAACCAGACATTATCGGAAAGCGAATACAGGTACAGAACGCTTGTAGATAATTTGCCGCAAAGAATTTTTCTGAAAAACAAAGACCTGGTATTTGTCTCATGTAATCCGAATTTTGCCGGGGATCTTGGAATAGATATCAGAGATATAGCCGGGAAAACGGATTATGATTTTCATCCGGCAGAGTTGGCTGAAAAATACAGGGAAGATGACAGGAGAATCATTCTTTCAGGTAAACCCGAAGAAATAGAGGAAAAATATTTTTATGAGGGCAGGGAAATAACTGTGCAGACAGTTAAAACACCGGTTAGAAATAAGAGCGGTGAAGTTTCGGGAATACTTGGAATTTTCTGGGATATAAGCGAGCGTAAACGAATTGAACAAGCCATAAAGGAGAGCCGTGAGCGTTTGAATGTAATATTCAATTCCGTTCAGGCAGGTATTGTAATAATTGATAAGGAACATAGGATTATAATTGATGCTAATAGGGCTGCTGTAGAAATGCTTGAAACGTCAATTGAGGATTTTACCGGGCACGAATGTTATAAAATTTTGTGCCCTGCCGGGAAAACAGAATGCCCTGCCGATCTTAAAGAATATTCTTCCGATCCTTTTGAAAAAATTATTATGACAAAACAAGGTAGAAAATTGGCTGTCATGAAAACAATATATCCTGTTATACTGGACGGCTATGAATGCCTGCTTGAGAGTTTTATTGATATAAGCAGATTAAAGGAAACGGAAAATGAGAAGAAGCAGCTTGAAGAACAGCTGCGCCAGGTTCAAAAGCTTGAGAGTCTCGGACGTCTGGCTGGAGGAGTAGCACATGATCTGAATAATCTTCTTTCACCTATCATGGGATACAGTGAAATGCTGCTGGATGACAGCTCAGTAACCGGATTCCACAGAGAATCGCTGAATCAGGTTTTTGAAGCAGGTAAACGCGCCAGGGATATAGTAGCTCAACTGCTTACCTTCGGGCGCAGGCAGGCTCTGGAATACAAATTCCTGCAGATAAATGATGTTATTGAAAATTTCAGGACACTGCTTAGGAGGACAATACGGGAAAATATTGATATAAGAATTTCACTCGATCCGGGTCTTTATCCTGTCATGGGAGACGCCGGGCAAATCGAACAGGTAGTTATGAACCTGGCTGTAAATGCTGCGGATGCAATGCCTGAAGGCGGTATGATATTAATAGAAACAGCAATGACAGAGCTTGACACTCATTACGCGTTAATTCATCCTGATGTAGAGAGCGGAATCTATGTATTACTTTCCGTAAGTGATACAGGACATGGAATGAATAAAGAAACACGTGAAAAGATTTTCGAACCTTTTTTCTCAACCAAAGGAGAGATGGGTACAGGATTAGGGCTTGCTACTGTTTACGGAATTGTAAAGCAGCATGGAGGTAATATATGGGTATACAGCGAGCCAGGCAAAGGAACTATATTCAAAATTTATTTCCCTGTCGCGGAACAGCCGCTAAAAGATGATAAACAACTGTTGAAAAAATCAACCAGGATGGAAGGCACTGAAACCATTCTTCTTGTTGAAGACAATGATCAGGTCAGAAATCTGACTAATATAATACTTAATAACATCGGGTTCAATGTTCTTGTAGCTGAAAACGGATCAGAAGCATTAAAGATTGCGGATTTACACAATGGCCCTCTGCATTTATTACTGACTGATGTTATTATGCCGGGTTTGAATGGCAAAGAATTATTCTTAATATTATTGCAAAAATATCCTGATTTACGTGTTCTTTATATGTCCGGTTATACAAATGATATAATAGCTCATCATGGTATAGTTGAAGAAGGTATGCATTTTATTCAGAAACCCTTTACAAGTGAGTCTCTTATCATGAAATTGCGTGAAGTAATTGACAGCTGAATATTGAGTAATTATTTAGTTGGCAGTCCACCGCGCCCGACAGGGCGGGGACAGATTCTGAAGAAATTATAAAAAGCATTAAAAATGTCCTTTTAAATTTAGCTTCTCAGAAGAAGAGTAATATTGTAGTCGTGTATGCGTTCCTGCTTTTTACCAGTGATTTTATTCAAAAATTTAAAATTTTATCAATTTTTCCCCAGAGCTTATGACTTGATCAGTATTTGCTAATAATAAATTCTGAAGTTGACTTTTCATATAAATGTGATATTATATTTTTATCATGAAAGAATACATGTTATGTTTTTATTCATTATTCTTCAGAAAATATTAGAAAATAATTTTTTTCTGAGTTTTATTATCATTATTTCCTGTATGCTATTTTCTTAACGACCGATTTTTCTGAATTTTCCATTAAAGGTTCATATTGAATAGATAAATTTAATTTATATTCAATAATTCTGATAAATAAAAATCATCGAATCACCGGAGCGCTATAATGATGAATTTCAATTCCATCAAATTTAAAATTATATTATTAAGTACTGTATCGGCATTCTTGATTGTTTTTGTCTTCTTGCTCGTAATTATTATTCAGAAAGATAACGCAAATGAGAAAGTTACTGTCGAAACAAAAAAAATGCTTAAACAGAATCTTTCGTTAATATCAAGAAATATTTATTATCAGACTGAAACTCTGCATGAAATTCTGCTCTCCGAGGTACATAACGGGCTTAAGGTCGCGTGGAAAATACTGAACATTGCCGGCACAGTTTCAATTGATAATAACAGTTATATAAAATGGGAGGCTGTTAATCAATTTACCAAATCAAAAAAAAATATTTCAATGCCGAAAATGCGGATAGGCAGTAAATTGATTCAGAAGAACACTTCATTCGATAAAGAATCTCCTTTTGTTGATGAGATTAGTAATTTGGTCGGTGGTACAGCTACAATATTTCAAAGAATTAATGAAGCCGGAGATATGCTCCGTATTTGTACTAGTGTAAGAAAACTTGATGACACTAGAGCTATTGGTACATATATTCCAGTGATTAATCCGGACGGGACAAAAAACACGGTTATTGATTCCGTGTTATCGGGCCATACCTATATTGGCAGTGCTTTTGTGGTAAACAGCTGGTATCTGACAGCTTATGAACCGATTTATGACTATAAAAAAACTATTGTCGGAGTATTATATTACGGTATCAGGCAGGAAAAGACTAAAGCTCTTAGAAACAGTATTCTGCAGACCAGGTTCGGAAAAACCGGTCACGTTTATGTGTTAAACGCAAAGGGAAACAGTAAAGGTAATTACGTTATTTCAGAAGATTCAGCAAGAGATGGAGAAAATATATTAGATGCAGAGGACAGTAGCGGTAAATCATTTATAAAATCAATTATTCAGAAAGCTGAAAATCTTAACAAAGATGAAGTAAGTTTTGAAACCTATTCTGTTAAAGAGGACGGGGGACAATCTGCCCGAATGAAAACAGTAGCGATTACATATTTTGAGCCTTGGGACTGGATAATAGCCGCGGAAGCTTTCGACGATGATTACAATGATGTTAATAATAA
Source organism: Spirochaetota bacterium (assembly GCA_016932015.1). Lineage (GTDB taxonomy): Bacteria > Spirochaetota > UBA4802 > UBA4802 > JAFGDQ01 > JAFGDQ01. The sequence continues at coordinate 4,571 of JAFGDQ010000064.1, forward strand.
GATTGAAAGTGCAATAAATTCAATTACAGCATGGGGATCAATAATAGCTCTTATAATTTTAGCAGGAGTGATCTTCGGTTCATTGATAGTGACAAACAGGATTACTGATCCCGTTAAGAAAATATTATCTCTGGCCCATAATCTCACAAAAGGAGATCTTGACCTTACAAAAAGGCTGCATCTTGACAGCAGGGATGAAGTCGGACAGCTTGCTTTTAAGATAAATGAATTTATTGACAGTATTCACAAAGTGGTTGTACAGGTTACAAATGGAACGGAATATCTTACAAGATCAATTCAGGAAATAGCAGAAAGTAATCAGGATATGTCGCAGCGGACATCGGAACAGGCCGCATCCCTTGAAGAGATCAGATCAAAAGTTGAGGAAACAACATCCGCGATTGCTTTGAATGCGGACAATATTCAGGAAGTAAGTAACCTTTCCGGGAAAAACAGGTTACTGACTGATACAGGTACTGAAGTAGTGGAGGAAACCCGGCAGGCAATTGATGAAATAAATCAATCAAGCAAACAGATTGCAGACATTATTATTACAATTAATGAAATAGCTTTTCAAACAAATCTGCTTGCTCTTAATGCATCGGTTGAAGCTGCTCGTGCGGGTGAACAGGGAAGGGGATTTGCTGTTGTCGCCGGCGAGGTTCGAAATCTTGCCCAGAGGGCTGCTAACGCCTCAAAAGATATTGAGAAACTAATTAGTAATTCAAGTGAAAAAGTTGAAAAAGGGTTAAAACTCTCCTCTCGAAACGAAGAAGTATTTAAGGAAATTAAGGAATCAATAAATGAAATAAATAAACGAATAAAAGAAGTATCCGCAACAAGTCAGGAACAGAAAGAAAGCGTAATACTTATAAACAATGCTATATCCGAGATTGAGTCAATGACACAACAGAATGCTTCAATTATTGAAGAAACCGCATCTGCAAGTGAGGAAATGTCAAGCCAGTCTATGGACCTTCTTGCTATAGTTGAAAAATTTAAAATTGACAAAGATTGTTCAGCAAATAGCGGCAATAACCTTAACACCCACATAAATGAAAACATGGATAATTAAACAATAATATTTTATCAAAGGAGATATGGCAATGAGCAGTAAACAGTAAACCATCTGAAAGGAATAAACAACCTCTCAGGCCTAAGAAAGAGTAGATAAATACTTTTTTTCAAGGAAAATCTCCAGGCTTTCAAGAGCGTGTCAGATTTTTTGTGTAAATGGCAAATATTTATAGAGGCATCCGCGACAATTGTGCCCATTATTGTAAGGATTTAATTTTTTACTATTCTGACAACAGGTATTAAGTTAATAAACATCAGCCGATTTACAGACATGGATCATTTTAGTCACACTGCATTGTATTCCTGCAGTCTCTTTCATAACAATTGTAAAATTATTATATTCGTGATAGTAATTGAATTTAAAATGTATATCCTCAGTTTCGATTGAAGGCAGGTCTTTTATAAGACGGCTGTTGAAATAAACCTGAAGCGGCCTGTCTTCTGCTTTTTCCGGTAAAGTTACATCTACATAAAGAACATTATTAAACAGTTCCGAATTGATCCGGCATTTCAGCGTTTTTGATGTCACATTTGTTTTGAAATTCGCGAATTCATCAGCTTTTAGAACAAGATAGCGTTCCATGAGATGAGTGTCCTTAAAGCCATGGTTGTTTCCGTATATGGTGCTGAAAGCGTACGTATAATTGTCTTTGACCGTGTCTATTACTTTTTTGTTGAATAATCCGTATGGATACGCAAAGGAAATTACCTTGACTCCGAACATGTCTTCAAGAGTTTTTTTTGAGGCGATGATTTCATTGGTAGCTTCTTCCATTGAAATCTGGTTTAATTTGGGATGAGTAATTGTATGGGAACCGATTTCCCATCCTTCTTTTATAAGTTCATTTATCTGTTCCCTGTTCATGAACATTCTGTTCCAGTCTTTTTCAATTCTGTCCGTTATCAGGAATATTATTCCTTTATAACCGTATTTTTTCATAACCGGATACGCGTGATCATATACGGATCTATATCCGTCATCAAAGGTGATCATAATCGGTTTGTTATTTTCGCCAAGAACATTCTTTTCCGCGGGAGCCAGCACATTGGAAACATTCTTTGATAGTATTGTTTTGTATCCGTAAGAATGCAGAAATTCAATCTGCTTTTCAAATTCATCCGGAACAGTATTTATATAATTGTCATGCAATGCCTCAGCCGGGTTGATATGATGATAACATAGCACAGGTATATGTTCAAAATATTGTTTAAGTTCAACAACCTGCCTGCTGCAGGAACCCGCTGTCATTATTATACATAATATACCGGGTGTTAAAAATTTAAATAATTTAAAGGAAAAGCCGCGAACTGTTGTTTTAAGTAAACATTTTACAGTCTTCATTGTTTTTACACTCCTTGAAAAGCAAATCTTCTATTCCTGAAAAGACGTGATAATAAATATTTTAATGCGCCCTGGTACGGCACTTCCTCCTCCCGTTCCGAATTTCTGTTCATTGAGTGCTTCATCTCAATGAACAATTCTGTTAAAAAGCAGATTCTGCTTAAAAGATGCTTCTGCCTAATTGGCAGATATGCTTTTTTCGCAGGATTTAACTGTTACAGCTTAAGACGGATTTTTATTTTTTCCAGGCCTCCGGCAATTAGCACAATAGCGAATGAAAAGAACAGTGACCTCCACAATCCCATGTAGTCTGCCCAGTCTTTATAAAATTCATTTTCATAAAAATGAATTTCAAGCAGAGTAAACCCATATATAATCAGAGTGGACAAAATAAATGCCATCAATGCGTTGCGTCCGGCGTATTCCAGTATTTTTGTAATTCTGTTTTCTTTTGATACATCGGAAATGAAATAAATCAAAACCCATGCCCATACAGTAATGGCTGAACTTAAAAGCCCCCATGACGGAGTCGCGTTCAGTTTGCTTATCCTGAACATCGGGTGAAATTCGCTTAAAGAGTGAAGCATTAAAGCAGCTGATGCGAAACCGGCTCCGAGAACGAGTGCCCGTGTTATACGGCTGCTGTGTGTTTTCTCCGGCAGTTTTTCAGAAATCAGCTTTCCGAGAGCAATACCTGATACGGTAATTGCTGATTGTGTGCCGAGAGTACTTCCAATGTTTACTATGCTGTTAAGTATTGTAAGGTTCTGAAACATTCCTGCTTTGTCCGCAATATAAACGCAGTATAGTAATGAAGCGGTCCCGAGTATGCCTGAAGGAAGCTTCCGGAAAAGCAGATACACAGTCCCGGAAATCAGATATGCCCAGCCTATAAGTCCTATGATACCCCACCATTGCGTTCTCATCTGTATAAGGCCGGTTCCGTTCCTGCTGCTGTATGCGAATGCAAGAAAGATCAGAAGCAGAATGCCTGTTGTTCTTACAATCTTAAGGGAGTACATCATCCATATCCTTGAATGAGGGAAATCAATTCTGTAAAGAATGATTCCGCTAAGCATGAGAAATATCCACATATGATATTCTATCATTCCGCCGGATCTGTCTATTGAATACATATTGACCATAAAAAATCCGACAAAAAGAAGAATCAGCGATCTTTTAACTACATGCTCCCAGAGCCGGAGAATGGTTTCACCTTTTTCGATTCTTCTGCTGAAAGAAAAAGGCATGGTAATTCCGACTACAAACAGAAATGCCGGAAATACCCAGTCAGCAATGGTCATTCCATCAACTCCAGGTTTCATGTGCAGAAATAGTTGCGGAGCTCCGGAAACACTGTAAGCGTCATTAACAAAAACCATTACCAGAATAACAAGTCCTCTGAGAATATCTATAGACCGTATTCTTTCTGTAACCGGTTTGTTTTTTGGAACGATAGAATAGATGCCGTTTTCGGAAATTTCTATATTACTCTCTTCCAGGTTCCGGCCGTTGTCTTCAGACTGATTAAGGGCTCCAAGATGCTGAATAATTTTTTTTATATTAAACTGTTTAAGTTTCTTTTTTACTGCATTTATCCATTGAAGGATTTTTGCATAAATTCTCCGTGATATCTGCGCTAATAAAACGTTATTATAGAATTTTACCGGTTTACTCTTTATTCTCAGGATAATTTTTTTCAAGTTGCTGATCAGTGATTCGTTGTCCATTATATGCCTGTAACCTTTAATCTCCTTGGGGGTTTTACCTCCGCAGCTCTGCTGTGGAAAGTGACCAAATAAAAATTTTGATATCTCTCTGCACTCCTGCGGGTAGCTTTATTATTTGCAGTTGTTGAAAAATGTTCGTATTAAAATATAAAAAAAATACATGGCAGGCAAATTTTATGTTGAATTAAATAAAAAAAATGCAACTATTCAGCTATAGCTCCGCAAGAAGGACAATTTAATAATTTTTATCAGCATTGTTTTAAACTATGCTTTTGCGCTGATATCGGGAGTTCTGTTTATGGTTTTAATGCCGGATTTTGTCAGGTTTACTGAAAAAACGGTAATGGGGAAAACTTTCGGTGAAATATTTTTATAATCAGAATAATGAGAATCAGAAATAATTGCGGTTTTACACGCCGCTGCTTATTATTGCAGACAGTACAAAAGAAAAAGAAGCAAACTGAAAGCAGGGGCGTAGAAAAAATGTAAACCGATTATGTTACAGCAGTATTTTGTACTGCTTTCTTATCTGATTATCAATATCTTCAGGAATATAGGACTTTTCTTTCTCTGCGAGTATTTCTTTGGCGATCTCTTTTGCCCTGTCGCGTGTTTTTAATGAACCCGCTTCTTCCCATTTGTTGCGGCTCAGTTTATCTGATACATCATTTCCTTCATAGTACTCGTCCCTCATATGTTCTATGGTATGGGATTCCATCATGAAGTTTCCTCCGGGTCCGACTGAGTCAATGACTTCCAGTGCGAGATGTTCAGGATCAACGTCTATGCCTTTTAGTACTCTGCAGCTCATCCCGTTGATTTCATCATCAATAACATACTGTTCAAATGCGACTGTTACCATTGACTCAAGCATACCTGCGGAATGATGAATATAGTTTGATCCGCCCATAGCAGCCAGAAGGTTGGTAAATGCCTTTTCCCATGCAGCCTGTGAGTCAGGAATTTTGGAATCGGTAAGCCCTGATGAATTGTAGTTCGGAATTTTCAGAAAGTTCGCCATTTGATGAATAGCAGCATTCATCATGCCGCATTCAACCGCACCGCCCATGTAGCCCATGTTGCGGAGGTTTGCCATGCCGGGAATTCCTCCGTACAATATGGGCGCTCCGGGATTGGTCAGCTGGCATATCGCAATACCTGCAAGCTGTTCAGCGTGTACCTGTGCCAGAGTGCCTGCCATAGTAACAGGTGAGGTTGAACCAGCCATCGGAGCACATGAAAGAGCCACCGGAATCCTGCTGCGTACTGCTTCCTGCATAATTCGTGTTGTAGCAGAGTCCAGCTTTAAAGGGCTGATCGCGTAGGATGTGATAATTGATATGAAAGGCTTTTCCTGAAGTTTCTCCATGCCGCCTGCAAGCATGCTCGCCAGTTTAACAACCGTGTTAAATCCATCAACATTGTTTACGCCTGTCATAAAGTGCTTTGCTGTTGACTTCATGCACGCGTAGAATACATTCACGTCGTAAGCTTCAGGCGGAATATCTGTCGGTATGCACGGCCTCAGAAAAAAGTGTATGTTGTCCAGCTTGTCAACAAGACGGCCGAGCTGATACAGGTCATTTAAAGTGGATGGCCGTGATTCTCCTGTTTCAAGATCAAGCACTTTTATAGCCGCTCCGCCTGTTCCCAGGTGCACTTTATTTTCAGTGAGATTAAGATCGTTTTTGCCGTCACGGCTGTATAGTATTACCTGCTCCGGTGCCTTCGCGGCCTGTTCCATTACCAGGTCTTTCGGAAAATAGATGCGAGATGCACCTTTATCTACAGTAGCTCCGGCTTTTGCCAGCATTTCCAGAGTGTCGTCAAGGCCCGGCTCAAATGCAAACCCTGTTTTTTCTAGTATTGTCAATGCTGCTTCATGAATGGTTTTTATCTGACTTTCAGATAAGGGCTTATACTGCCCCCCTTGTAATCCTTCCAGATTCATAAGTTATCTCCTTAAAATAATAAATGTATTAATACAGATAAATCTCAAAATTGATTGTTAATATTGGATAAATCAGCGACATAGTGAGGTAAAAAGAAGCGTTTGTAGTTAGTCAGGATTATATTTATTTTTCCGGTTCTTTGCCCGTTTTAATATTTATTCCCCTTTTACCTACAATCAATGATGACTTATAAATATAAGCTGTTCCGCATACTGTCACTTTATGTAATTTGCAGCATTGAAGATGCTGTCAAATTTCAGTCAATCCCGACTGTCAACATTAAATATACGGAATAAATCTTTTTTTGATTGATATTAATATTAAACCGTAAAAAAAACTTAAGTCAAGGGATTTTTAAATTTTTTTATTCTCTCTTGGGTTTAATTCTCCGCAGATGCGAGGAGAATTCATTTAATTAAAGCTATAAAATGCTCTCATAAAGCCGGAAAAGAAAAAACCAAAAGATTCATTTTTCATGTTTTCTTTATGGTGGTTTTTAGCGCAATCTAAACAGTCTTTACGCTTTTGCAATAAAATAATTAAAAAATAAATCCTGTTTCGGTAGGCAAAAATTTATTCACGCAGAAGATCTCGCTATATTTATATTTAACGAGAAAGATGCAAAAACATAACTCACGGTTTAAACCGTGGGTTATGTTCCATTGCTAATCGAAATCCATAGCAAATAAACAAATGCCCGCAGGAGCGGGCTTTTTTATCATATGATGCTTTCTTTTATTATGGTATATTATTTCGAAGATAAGGATAGCCGTTGTTTATTGTCATTGTTAAATCAATGATCCAAATGCCAGTCGGGTTGGTAAAATCCCATGGTGGATCAAATGTTCCTTGTGTTTGCATCTGGACAGTCGTCGCAGGGGTAGCTGCTGCAACAAATATACCGGGGTTGGCGTAATATCCACTATAATTCCCATCATAAAAGCAAGCAAGGTATGGGTCAAGCGTATTAGCAGCAAAACCACCAAAATTCATGCCGGATTGATCAACATATCCTGTGGAATAACAATTTGTAATAGATGATCCTGTAAGTGTGTATCCGACAAAACCGCCTACATAATCATTACCATAAACATCACATCTTGAATAGCAATTTCCAATAACGCCTAATGCCATATTCCGGCAAACAAAGCCGCCTGCAGATTCATTTCCGGCATCAACTATCCCTATACCAGTAAATGACTCAGTAATTGTGCCCTCCCTGTTTAATCCTACAAAACCGCCGACATTGCTTGCAGTTCCGGTTACATTCCCATTAAAATCGCAATATTGAATAATACCGGCTGCACCGCTACCATCGCCGTTCTCGCCGATAAATCCCCCTACGTTTTCTGTCCCATTTACATCACATGACGAACCACAATGATTGATTGTGCCTAAGCTATAGCCGGCAAAACCGCCTGTATTTCCTTCTCCGTCTAATATTGTTGTTATAATCACAGATGAATCTGTAATATTTCCCTCGTTAACCCCCACAAACCCGCCTGTTGAGCTATATCCGGAAATAGTATTACTATTTACATATGAAAAAACTATGGTTCCGTAATTATACCCGACAAGCCCGCCTGTATACTCGCTTGTGCCTGTTCCAGTGACATCACCTGTAGCATAACATTCCGTTCCCGCAGTTCCTGTAATATTGCCTGAATTACTACCGACAAGCCCGCCTGTGCAAGATGATCCTGTGACTGCCGCAGAAGAATATGAACCGCCATTGATAGTTCCTGAATTCGATCCAACCAGACCGCCTGCATTAGTCGATCCTGTAGTCGTTCCGGTGCTGTGATAGCACCCGGTAACAGTTCCAGTCGATAGTTGTCCGATAAGCCCGCCTGTCCCGCTTGTCCCTGTGACACTGCCTGTTGAGAATGAATTTCCGGATATCGTTCCGCCTTCATGGATGCCGATCAGACCGCCGACGGAGTGTGCATTTATCCCCGAGACATCTCCGGAAGCATAGGATCCTCCGTTTATATCGGAGTTGACATTTCGTCCTATAAGACCGCCAATATTTGAAATACTAACTCCTGTAGTTTCTACATCTCCAACTGCATGCGAGTTTGATACAACAGCTGCATTATTATAACCTATTAGTCCGCCGACACTGCCGTTAGTAGCGTTTACCTGCCCTTCTGCCCAGCATCCGGTTATAGCACCGGTGTTAGATCCGATCAATCCTCCGATATTACTTGTACCGGTAACTAAACCAGTCGCCGAACATCCGGCTAAAGCAGCGCTGTTTCTTCCGGCAAATCCGCCGACTGCCGTGCCTGTTCCGGTAACCACTCCTGAAGCACTGCATGCTGTTGTTATTGCCACCGTATTATTTCCAATTAATCCGCCTGTTTCTGTATCTCCAGAAACATCTGCAGTCGAGTAAGATGCGGTTATACTACTGAAATTATAACCTATAAGCCCTCCCGTCGCCGTTGTGGCCGCAGAATCGCCTATGACCGTACCGGATGAGTGGCAAGAATCAATTGAACCTGATGGATTATATCCAACCAGACCGCCGGTGAGAACTGTCGCCGCATCACTTGCGCTTATATCGACAGTACCGCCGTTATAATAACAGTTTGAAAAATTTCCACCTTCATTGTTACCTGTCAGGCCGCCTGTGTAAATACGCCTCGTTCCGGCTGTCCCGGTTATAGACGCGGTGACTGATCCCTGAGAATAGGATGCAGATATTGTCTCCGCAGTCATTGTATCGCTTGCCTGGCCTATAAGCCCGCCTATACATGCAGTATATGTTCCTGCTGACGGAACTGAATATTGTACGTCAATATTTACTGAGGAATATGCGCCGGTCAATGTCAGTTCGGTAGAATAACCTATAAAACCACCTATACAATAATCATCAGCTGTATCTAATGCCGCAGTGATAGTAATAGTTCCTGTTGAGTAGCAGGCTCCCCCAGTGTCATTGATAGTACCGGAAGCAGCTCCGGCAAACCCGCCGACATAGTTTATGTTGGTTCCTGTAGTTATTATAATATCAGCTGTCGCGTGCGAATTGCTTATTGTTCCAGTTATATGCTGACCTGCAAGACCACCTATATAATTAGCACCTGCACCTGCAGTCGAAGTGATTGCATAAGTTGTATTTGCATAGATACAACCGGTAATATTTGCTGAGTTTTGACCAACCAGTCCGCCAACATAGTTTCCCCCGCCGGTTACTCTTCCTGTCGCATGACAGTCATCTACCGGGCCTCCGTTTTGGCCAATAAGACCGCCTGTATAATCGCCTGTATTCTCAACACTGCCGGAAGTATTGGATCCTGTAATTATTCCTCCGTTGACGTCTCCGGCCAATCCGCCGACATAGAATGTACCTGTTACGCTTCCATTAAAGCTGCACTCCGATATTGCCGCGTTTATTAGATATCCTGCAAGGCCGCCTGTATAATAACCTCCTGATACATTCCCGGTTACCTGAAGACTGTGAATATTGCCGCCAGTACCTGTGATGTTATTAACATATCCGAAAAGCCCATTATAGTTCGCGGTGTTTGTAATAGTAAGATTGCTTATTGTATGGCCATTGCCTTCAAATGTGCCGGTAAAAGGAGTAATACCATCGCCTAAAGGCACCCAGTTATAGGCGGAAAGATCAAGATCAGCCATGAGATTATATGTATCGCTCAAATCCCAGTTTGTATACTGCGGAAGTGCACTGCCTCTTACCGCATCCAGGTCGTTTGCTGTGTAAATAAAATAATTCGCGGAGGCAACTGAACGCGGGGTTATGATGAAAGTAATGCCGTTTGATGTATCTCCAAAATTATTAATAACTACAATATTAATACTGTAATCAGTATCGTTTGTAAGACCTGAAAACGTATGGTTTTCAACCCCGGGGCAGGCGATTGCTGTGTCAATAATAACTGAGTCTAAAATCCGTGTGCAGGTAATCCTTATTTCCTGAATAACCGTACCGACTGGATCATCCCAGTAAAATGTAATCCGGGAATCAGCACTTTCCGATGAAACCATGCTGACATCTGCAATACTGTTTTCCGTTTCAGAGAACGGATTTTTCCATAAATTATTTCTTTCGCATGCGGAAAAAAGGAGTGCCGTAAAAATTAATGCAGTCACGCAGCTTATTGTTTTGTTCTTTAATTTTAGTTTTAAAAAATCATTCATGGCTGCCTTAAAGTATGAATAATATAAAAAATGAAATGCATGATATTTTTTACACCGGAGTTATCAATTCTGATAAACCGCTTGATTAATACAATTTTTAATATACCATATTTTAAATTTAAAGTTAATTTTTTACTTATCCATGTTTTAAGATCAGGAAAACATGGATAAAAATGCAAATTTTGACAGGATTTCTGTTTCTATCCGATAAATTATCGCTTTTTCAGTCAATGCTGCCAATTTGACTCAGATAGTCCTGCTTTTTGTGAATACGAAGACCCTTCATGTCAGAATAGCGTATAAACAGGAATATCGAAGAGCAGGATTCCCGGAAAGTCAATCCAAATTTACGTTCTTAATAAAAGAAACCACGCTGCTCATCCAAAAGTAAAGCGGTGTCTGTGAACTGCAGGCCTGCATCAATTGAGCCGTATTGGATTTGGATACAAATTAATTTATATTATGTATAATATTTAAAAATTACAAAATTATATTTTAGTAAACAGTATGTCCGGGATAAAACGATAAGTTCCTTAACGTATTGATAAATCAAGCAGGAAAGAGCGGGTACTTTAGCAGTTAACCGGACTTTCCCTGGATGGTTTTTATTTCGATCTCTTCCGGTAAGGACAAATTAAGTATGTTACTTACAAGGCCGTTAAATTTTGTTTGCATCATTATTGAAGATTCATTATAATATAAAAGAAATCTTTAGTCTTCTTATTTTTAATATTCAATTTTTTTATTTAAATATGGAAAAAAGATTAATTAAAGTAAATGAATGTTTCAGATTAATATATTAAGACTTAAGATTACATAAATCCGGAGAAAAAAATATGTCATTCCGTGATAATTTTAAAAATGTTTTTCTTTCCCGCTATAAAAATAGTGACGCTTTTTCGCGGACAAGCGCAACTTTCCTTATTGTTATATGCATGGTATTTTTTACAGTCATGTTTGCTATGTTTTTTATAAATTTTAAAAAAGTAAGTTTTTTTTCAAATATTTTATCAAGCGGTACATCATGTCTGGTTGCAATTTTCACTTTCTGGCTCGTAATCAGAGGTAAAGTGTGGGCAGCAGGAACGTTTATGACAATTATTCAGGCTCTTGTAATTTTTGCTGCAGGATTAAGCAGAACGCCGCAAATAGCGCTTGCTTTAAGCATTTATTTTTGTTTTCCCTTAATATTGCTTGCTGTTATTTACACAAAAACCAAAATTAATATTCCAGTCCTTTTATTTATAATTATTATATTAATTCTGAATATTTACAGGTTTGATCAGTCGGGTTCCGCTTCCCCGGAAACCTATGCTTTGTTTGTTCGTACAACAATTACTGGTCTGGCAAATTTATTAATGGTCTATGTTCTGGCGTATACTACAATGCATTCTCTGAGAGCTGCACTTCGAATAAGCCAGGATGAAACCAGAAAGAGTAAAGAAAAAAATTCTGTTATTATCAGGCTTATAGATATGATAAAAAATTCTTATCAGAATCTTACTGAGTCAATAGATAAAACGGATAAAGCAATAAATGGAATTTTTGAAAATGTTCAGTCGGAAGCGTCTACAATTGAAGAAGTTGCAGCATCAATCGAGGAAATCTCTTCAAGCACTATGAATATAGAACATAGTACGGAAAAACAGCGCGAATCGGTCCGTGAATTAAGTACCAGTATTTCCAGTCTTTCAAGTCTGATTGATTCGTTACAGGACCTTGGTAATACTCTTCAAAAGGAGTTCGCGAATATAAGTGATACAGCCAGGACCGGGAATGAGTCATCTGAATCTCTTGAAAAGGTTAACTTAAAGACAAGAGAAAATTCGGATAATATTGAATCAATAGCAGGGATTATAGACGGCATTTTTGACAGGATCAATCTTCTGTCTTTGAACGCAGCGATCGAGGCGGCAAGGGCAGGTGAACAGGGAAGAGGCTTTGCTGTAGTTGCGGATGAAATAAGTAAGCTGGCAGATAATTCATCAACTGAGCTTAATAAAATAAAGGGTCTTATAGAGACAAATAAGAACGATGTCGAATTATCAAGTTCAATTATAAAAAATATTATTAATTTTATTATTTCTCTGAATGATAGCCTGGCGAGTGTTCAGGACAAAGCAATGAATACATTGACTGTCATTTCTCAACAGAAACAACTTCAGGGAGTTATGCTTAAAGGCACAGAAGAGGTAAATGAAAAATCTGAAATTATTAAAAATTCTTCTGCCGAACAATCTATTTCTATTCGGGAAGTAGCAAAAGCCATAGAAGATACAAACATTCTTGTGCAGTCAAATACTTCCGATGCCGGAATTTTACTGGAAAATTATGAAAATCTAAAATCGGTTGCAGAAAATCTTGAAAAAATAATTTTTTCAGAAGAAGCGTTACTTGCTGAAATCACAGATAAATAATTATGCTCTTTGATATTTTTTTTCTTATATATAAAATTTATATATAAATGATTACGGTTTTCAAATTTGACTCTTAAGGAAACGGGGTGGAAAAAATATAGTAATCATCAATAACCTTCGTCATGAAAAAGACAATAGAAGAATTTTATAGTGCCGCATTAGACATAAAAAGCTCATGGAAAGTAATGTCGATATTATGAGATAACAGCATGCGGGCAATGACGGCATACGTAAGGAATATAAAAGAAACAGAGTTATAAAATTTGAGGACAGACAGGGCATGGAGAATAAAATGACGCAAAGCGTCAAGAAGCAGCGTCATTGCGGCAGGCTTAACAGCAAATCCTGTTTGCCGAGGGTGTAAAGAATTTTGTGTAAATGGCCATAATAAAAATAACTACTGAGGCCTTGTTGCACCATTTGTCAAACCAAGATTTTCTAATGCATCCCATAGAATCTGAGCAGCGAATGTCGGATTATGTATCCCCATGCTTTTATCTTCCATAAAATATCTGAAGTTCCAGAATGACTGTGCCTGAGCCTCTGTCATGGTTGCTGTGGCGAACTCCCAGTTTAATCCCCATTCTCCGCTAGTCATATCTGTGCCATCAGTTATGTCTACAATAGGCCCGTTTCCATCTCCTCCAAAATTGGCGGCTCCGTTTCCGAAATAACTGATCAAAGTATCCCGCATGCCTTTTATTTCCTGTAATATGTTTTCTGCGGTGGTGTCACCGTCATAATCCAGAGCAGTATGTCCGTCGCCTGTAAGGAAAGTCGGGTTGTATCCGGTGAAGTCGCTGTCATGGCAGCCTGTTGCTGTACAGGTTACTGTCAGGTCCTTGTTGCTTCCGTGTACATCAGCTTTTAAGTAGAATCCATGTCCTCCCAGCTGCAGGCTTCCGCTTAATCTGTCATCTGCCATGTAATGATGGCATGTTGAACATGTATCAGCTATTGTATCTCCCGAATGATCCGATTCACCGTAGGATGTATTTGATCCGTAAACCCAGTGATTTACTCCCATTATAAAATCAGCCTGCGGCCCGTGATGCATTCCCTGATATGAAGCTTTTTCTGCAGGCCATGAGGAGACTGTAAGATAGCTGGTAACCGTGGAAGTGGACTGGTGACAATTCGCGCACAAATTTCCGTCTCCACCGTCATAAACAGTAGTACCATCTACAAGAGTAACAGGACTGATTGTAGTTAGTTCAAAATTGCCTTCTTCATGAGGTGAATGGCATGTGTAGCAGCTGACCTGTGAAGCTGCGGGTACTACTGATAAATCATCCGCGCTTCCTTCTTCAAGATATTCCATGAATCCCTGATGCGTATGACACTGCTGGCACCCGCCTCCGTTGGCATAATTGGCATTGCTTCCATGGAAAATGTAGAGATGATATGTCGTAACATCAGACGGGACTAATGTCCTTGGGCCGTTGTAATGCCCTGAATTCTCATAACCTGCTGATGCTGCAAGAAGCTGATTTCCTATCTCTGTGTTTTCCGCGTGGCATGTCGTTGCGCAGTTTGAAGCTGCGTTTTCTCCGGATTCACCCTTGCAGCCGTATAACGTGCTGAAGGAGATTAGTAAAGTAAGCAAAAAGAAGGAGATAAGATATTTATTTTTCATATCGTACTCCTTTAAATAATTTACTCATTTTGACTGACTTTTCAAGCTGCAATAAGCAGCTTAGATAGTTCTTTGAAAACTGAATTTTGATTTGGCAACTCTTTAAG
>JAFGDQ010000065.1 GCA_016932015.1 Spirochaetota bacterium
AGTCATTATACTTGAAATTTATAGATTAAGTCGTAAAGAGATGTCTTGACTGAGCAGGTCTCTTTAAAAAAACGCTACCAAATTTTTGTTGTTTAAAGAAGATATTATGATCAAATCGATCATATTTTTAGGATAGTTTTGTGAAAAATTTATATATCTGATTACAATTTTGTATTTCACAATACGGAATATTACAATTTTGTAATAGTATAAACTGAATTTCTATATCATAAGTCAAAAATGTATAATAAAACAAGATATCATATCAGAAAAGCGGATGAAAAGGACATTCCTGAAATGGTTGATTTACTCGTTCTTCTGTTCAGTCTTGAAGCCGACTTCACAATCAATACTGGAAATCAGACTAAAGGCCTGGAATTTCTTTTAAAGGATAAAAACTCCCATGTACTTGTACTTGAGAATGAAAATGAGAAAATAATCGGCATGACAACAATGCAAATTCTCATTTCTACATCTGAAGGTGGCCGCGTCGGACTGATCGAAGATGTAATAATCAGCAATGAATACAGAGGCAAAGGAGCCGGAAAAGCCATTATAAATGAAATTAAAAAACTTGCCTGTGACCTGAAATTGACACGGCTTCAATTATTAGCTGATAAAAATAACACCAATGCTATTGAATTTTATAAAAAAATCGGATGGAGAATTACTGATTTGATCTGCTTAAGGCAAATGATAAAATAAGATCTGCAGATTACAACTGCGGAATTTTTTATTATAAAATCATGAAATAATTGAAAAATTTTCGATTATCAATGATTTTGGTATAAAAATAAAACATCAATTTATATATATATTTTAATAAAAATCACATTTAAGGTCTTGACATTCTTTCTTTTTTATATAAATATCACATTTAATTTAATAATAGTTGAGTAATTATGGATGATCAAACAGATATAAAACGCCGGGGATTTATACCAGCGTATATGCAGCTGGTTAATATACTTAAAGAACAGATTGCTGACGGAGTATATCTTCCCGGTGACCGCCTTCCCTCTGAATCTGAACTATGTAAAAAATACAGAGTCAGCCCGATGACAGTTCGGCGTTCAATAAATGTCCTTATAGACCATAGAATTGTTAATACAATACAGGGAAGCGGGACATATGTAAAAGGTCCGGATCTAAACGGTCTCACTTTCAGTATGGATGAATTCAACACTATTTTTACCGACAGAGGCAATACAAAAGTAAAAATAATTGATGCATTGATAATAAAGTCTGACGAAAGGGCCGCAAAAAAACTTCAGATTGAACCTGGAGCAAAAACAATTCTGATTAAGCGAGTTTTGATAAACAGAGGTGATCCCATAATTTTTCATAAAGAGCAGCTGGTATACGATCCTAAAAGTCCTGTCATTGAAGCGGAACTTGAAGTTACTTCGCTGCATGGTCTGTTTGTCGGGACAGGTGAATCCAGACTTAGAAAAGGTAATTTAGTAATAGAAGCTGCTGTTCTTTCCAAAGAAGAAGCAGAAGTACTTAATACAGTTCCCATGAGTCCGGCGTTCTGCATTGAACATATATTTTTTGATTTTAATGATAAACCTGTTAGCTGGGGACAATTTTTGTGCCGGGGTGACCGATTTAAATTCAAAACAACTGCAGGCGTAAGCAGCAATTAATATACTAAGATAGGCTATAAATATGTCATTAACTGAATATCAGGATAAACTGGTCAGTTTAATTACTGATCTAGAAGAAGAAAATACAATTAAACTTCTGCAGCAACTAATTGATAAAGACGAAAATCCTTTAGAAATTATTGACGTCTGTC
Organism: Spirochaetota bacterium; assembly: GCA_016932015.1. GTDB lineage: Bacteria > Spirochaetota > UBA4802 > UBA4802 > JAFGDQ01 > JAFGDQ01. Next base: position 1,802 of record JAFGDQ010000065.1, read on the forward strand.
ACAAAGGAATGAGTGAAGTCGGCAGATTGTATGAAGAAGGTTCATATTTTATTTCTGGCCTGATTATGGCCGGGGATATTATGCGTCAGGTTAATCAGATGCTGTTTCCTTTGATTGAAAACAGTTCCGGGCAGGAACAGACAGGCAGTATTGTATTAGGCACAGTTGAAGGAGATATACATTATATAGGCAAAGACATATTTAAACAATTGGTAAGCGTATATGGATTCACTGTTAATGACTTAGGTGTGGATGTACCTGCAGAAAAATTTCTGGAAGTTACTCTGAAAATTAAACCCAAAATTGTCGGACTTTCATGCCTGGTATCTGCTGCAATAGTGCCAATGGAGAAAACAATTAGTCTTTTAAAAGAAAACCTTCCTGAAAATATTCAGCCTAAATATATTATTGGCGGCCAGGTTGACGAACTTGTCTGTAAACAGGTAGGGGCAGATTACTGGGTAAATAATGCCATGGCTGGTGTTCGTATATGCCAGAAAATCATGGAAGAAAAAAATAACTGATAAATTTTACTCTTTATAAAATGGAGATGCGGTAAGTATGAAGCTTAATGATTTAATTCCTTCTGACAAACTCAATGCCCTTGAAAAAGCTATTTATAAAAAATCAGGGCTTAATGTTTCTGTTTTTGATGAAGAAGGAAACGTGATTTCAAGTTATAATGAATGGGCAAATAAATTATGCCCGGTAATAAAAGGAAATGAAAAAAGTAAAAATGTAATCTGTACAAATGCGAATAATAATATAAGCATGATGGCCAGAAATTCAAAAAAGCCGGTTACAGAAGAATGTGATGCCGGATTACTGAAATTTTCTGTTCCGGTTTTTGCTGATGAAAATTTTCTCGGTACAATTAGCGGATGCGGACTGTTGCCTGAAGATGAAGGCTGTGAAGTCGATACTTTTCTGCTGAATAAACTGGCCGGCCTAGATGAAAACGAAGCTAAGGAACTTTCAAAAGACATCAAAACTATCTCAACTGAAAATGTTGACTCCGTAATACGGTTTATTCAGGATGAACTTAGCAGGCTGACAAAATAATAAATTATCCCCGCAGCAAACAGACCGTGTAAAAACCTGAAATATCACCACAAAGATTACGAAGTCTGGAATGTATATTATCAAGTATAGTTTTTGAGTTATTTTTTCCTGGTGTACTTCGTGATCTTCGTGTTAAAATTATTTCTTTTCATACAGTTTCAAAACCGCGGGGATAGCCTCGTTCTCATTTATTACTCTTCATGATCCATTCCCCACATTTTAAAAACCTGTTTATAAATATCAGGCTGCGGAAAATCGGCCTGCATCATCATCTGTTCATGAGCGAACATTGATTCTTTATCAAATTTTTCAAGATTTTCCATGAATCCGGACATTTTTGCAGCTGGTATTGAAAAAATCATTTCTCCCGGCTGAGTCAATGCTCGAACATATTCACCCGGATCAGGTAAATTAATCCAGTATTCATTATTTAATATAGGCGTTGTAATAGCAAAAGCGCAGGATTGATAAAAGAAATTGGATTTAACATCAGGCCTTTCCTCTTCTTTCAGTGACAGGAGCATATCTCTAAGCTGATTGGTACTGCAGTAAACAAGAACAACGTCCGGCTCGAAAGTTGAGGTTTTGAGTGGTGCTGTAAGCATACCTATATATCTTCCGTATTCGAAACAGTCGAATTTAATATTTTTTTTTGCAGCCGGATCGTCTGCCATAGGAACCAGTCCGTAAGCCATTGGCGGCCCGATACACCAGTTGTCCTCTTTCAGCATTGCTACTGTCATTCTGTCTCTTCTTGAAAGGCTGAATACCTGGCATTGAGCATAATGTATGTTCTTGTCTTTTTTCGGTCTGAAGGTATCCTCAGGAATCTGAGATTCGTTTTCCAGCATTTTCACGGCAATCGGAGATGTCTGTAAACACATCATTGTTTCCAGCCGCTCACCATATGTATTATATTCTTTAACAGTACTCATAATAGATTTTCCTTTATTTTGTAATCGCAAAATCAGTTTAACTTATTAAGCGGTTTTTTAAAATATGTCAACATAATAAAATCCTGAAATAATAAACAGAAATTATTTTTATTTATATTTAATGAATCTCATTAAATTATGATTGATTTTTATTTTTTAGGAACCATAGCCTCTGTCTTTTAAACAGGATAATCATTTTTATCTGTATTGCCTTAATTAAAAGTTAAAGATATTCTATATATATTGACGAATTTTCTGCATAATATATAAATTGTATCTTAAAACAGATTGATGTATTAATATCTTAATAAGAATAACATATAAATGGCAAACAAATTAAAATCCAAAAGATACGGCTCCGGTGATTCATTTAAAAAAATATATCTCATAGCTCCTGAACACCCTGAAAATTTCTGGTCAATGCAGGGAACAGTGGAATTATTCGGCGCAAAAACGCTTATGCCTAATGCAGCTCTCGCAACTTTGATGGCATTAACTCCTGAAGAGTGTAATATTGAATATATCTTATGCGATGAGAATGTCTCAAAAATAAATTTCAACTTTAAGTGCGATCTGGTTGCCGTTACAGGCAGTACACTTCACTGCAAAAGAATAATTGAAATATGTAATACGTTCCGTTCCAGGGGTGTAAAAGTAGCTCTTGGCGGTACCTATGCAACAATCAATGAAGATTTGTGTAAAAATCTTGCTGATTATCTTTTTATTGGTGAAGGAGAATACACATGGCCTGAGTTTTTGAAGGAATGGACTACAGGTAATGCACGTTCTGTATATATTCAGCACGAATATATTGATATGAAAGACAGTCCCGCACCGGACTGGGATCTTATTGATTCAGATGATTATTTAAATATCAATATTCAGACAAGCAGAGGCTGCCCTAATCAATGCGAATTTTGCGATGTGATACAGTATGTCGGCAGAAAATACCGTATCAAGACTTCAGATCAAATACTTGAAGAAATAAAAACCGCGCATAGTAAAGGGGCACGTTCAATATTCTTTTCTGATGATAATTTTCTCGGTAACAAAAACTTTACTCTTGAACTCTTACCTAAAATAATTGAATGGAATTCCAGGCAGACAAGGCCGGTTTCGTTTTCAACTCAGATAACATTACAGGTTGCTGATGATGAAAGTCTTTTAAAAATGTTTGCTGATGCAAAATTTTCCGTACTGTTTCTCGGAGTGGAGACAGTACGCAAAGAAAGCCTTAAGGAAGTTAAAAAAGAACACAATTTAAAACATGATTTAAATCAGAGAATAAAGAGAATTTCCCGTTACGGAATTGTGCCTTTCATTGGACTGATTGTCGGTTTTGATAATGATGATATATCAATTTTTGATGACCTTTATGAATTCATTGATGAAACTTATAATCCGATTGTTGGGATCAGTCTTCTAAATGCACCGAAGAATACCCCGTTATATAAAAGGCTGAAAGCAGATAACCGCATCATTGGTGATGATTTTTCAGGTGAATGGCAGCTCGCCACAAATGTTATCCCTAAACAGATGACTATAGAAATACTGACTGATAATTACTGGAAACTGTTTAAAAAGATATACGATCCTGATTTTTTTAATCAACGCTGCGACAGATGGCTGAGGAATATAAATTATTTTACAAAAATATACACAAATAAAAAATCTGATCCAAGACAATTGTTTAATATTTTTAAAATAATCAAATTTTTAATATTCAATGCTGATTCTGAAATGCGGTCAGTTTTTATAAAAAATATTAAAAATACTTACAGGATCAATCCTTTACTGATGAAAAGAATCTTTACTCTGCTTGCTCAGTACAGGCATTTTTATGATTTTGTTATGAAATATAATTAAACAAATATCAATCAATACCAAATAAAAAATAGTTACCTATGAACCTTGAAATGAATTTTTTAAAATATTATGAAAAATTATTGAACGGGCCGGATATTCCGGAGAATAATTATGTTGTATCCGGTTTTTCATATGCTGACATTTATGAATTTGCATCTGGTTTGCTGAATATATTCAACAAAAATACCGAAAATGAGACTCTCTGCTTATGCACTGACAATAAAGCATACATTGCAGCTTCACTTCTTGCGTCAATTGCGGGAGGCCCCGCAGTTTTACTGCCCCATGCCTACAGTAATAATGTAATTAAAGAAATGAAAGACTCAATTGGATTTGATTATCTTTTTACAGATATTCCTGAAAGAATTTCAATTAATACTCAGATAATTCTGCCGGAGCATGTAAAAAAAGATAAAATTTCACTTACAATAAAACGTGATACAGACTCTTTATTTTTGAAATTATTTACGGGCGGTTCTACAGGAAAACCTAAAGTATGGTACAAAACACCTGAAAATGTTCTTTCTGAATCGATGTATCATGCAGATAAGCTGAGAATAACCCAAAATGATATTGTACTTTCCACAGTACCCCCCCAGCATATTTACGGTCTGCTTTTTTCCGTACTCATGCCTTTTATAGCAGGCAGCAAAGTAACTGATAAAGTATGTGTATTGCCCAGTGAGATCATTGCAAATATTAATGAATATTCTGCATCCGTTATGATCAGCATACCCTTGCATTATCGAGCTTTGAAAGGAAGCGATTTTAAAGTTCCCAGCTTGAGAGCAGTTTTGTCTTCAGGCGGGAACCTGGATATTGAAGACGCGAAAGCATTTTACAAACAGACAGGAGTTGAAGTACTTGAAATTTTCGGCTCTACTGAAACAGGCGGAATAGCTACAAGATATAATTCCGGCGCTGATATTCCATGGCGGATTATGGACAATAAGGAATGGAAAATTAAATCTGAACAACTTTGTATTAAATCAACATTCATTTCTCCGGATGTTCCAAAAGATAACGATAACTTTTTTATGACCGGAGATCGTGTTGAAAAAATAGATGACAGCAGTTTCAAACATCTTGGAAGATCAGACGGTATAATAAAGGTTGCCGGTAAACGTGTTGACCTTGATGAAGTGGAAAATGTATTAAAAAAAATACCGGAAGTTAATGACGCAGTAGTAATAGCAATTCCTGTTACAAGCGGAAGAGAAAATGATATTGTAGCGGTTATCGAAGGCAGTGCCGATCTTTCATCAATAAGGCAGAAGGCAGTTAAGATGCTTGAACCATACTCGGTTCCAAGAAAGATAAAGATTGTTGAGAAGATTCCTGTACTGTCAACCGGTAAATATGACCGCCTGAAAATACAGTCTCTCTTTACTGCTAAAGAATAAATATTCTTTCAAATAAATGTTTTCTCACTAAAATATAAAAAATTATCTGTTCCCTTTAAGTACCTGCATCAATTTATCAATTACTTCTTTTTCTGTAAGTATGCTGTTGTGGTCAGCATTATATCCGTAAATGCCTTTTGCTTCTGAATATACCCTGCTGTCAAGAGCCCGTCCTTTGGATGTTTTATCAAGTTTCCCGTAAAAAAGATAATAATCCATGCCCCGGGGTATATTTTTTTTCAGATTTGTTTTAATAAACATACTTTGTTCAGATACATCTATCCAGCTTGGTATTACATAGGGTGAAGTTTTCAATCCGGCATTTGCGCTGCCGAATCCCGACCATGGTGTGGCTAACGTGATAAATGCTTTGATATAATTATCAGTCCTGTATTTTTTTTCAATTACAGAATAACCGCTATAATAATTGGTAATCATAGACCTTGAAACCAGTCCCCCCATACTGTGAGCAATCAAATACATCTTTTTAAATCCAAATACGGACTTAAGATTATTAATTTTCAAATATAGTAATTCAGATAGCATAGGCAGTCTCATGCCTGAAGGGTAATAAAAGAAAATAAGCTGATAATCAGATTTTCTGAGTCTCACATAAAGGTTTGCAAAATCATGAGGAGATCCCTGAGCGCCATGAACAAACAGCACCGGAATTTTTTTCGGGTTATAATCCTCAGTTAAATAAATATTCGCACCAAATGCTTTCATAAATAAAGACGGATGCCACCATCCGATTTTGGCATTATCAGGTGAAAATATTTCACTGTATAACTTTCTCACCTGTCCGTTTTTCCCGATGTACTCAACGCTTTCATAATTATATTCTACGGAAAAACCTGACGGAAGCTTTGTAATACCGTTCACAATTTTTAAATTTATATTACTTTTTATTTCATTGTCTGTTAAATGGATTATATCAGGTTTTCCATAAGTTCCGATTACTTCATTTTCCTTAAATAGAAAATCATTATTTAAATCAGCAAAAACATACAGATAATAATCTCCGGCAGGAAGATACAGCATAAATTCATCTGTTCTATCAAGGATAGAGTGATGAGAAGACACATCTTTTTTCTTACCTGACACTTTAGCCGGGTATGCGGAAATAACCACAGCCTGCTGATTTTGTGAAATTGCAGGAGGTAAATCGATTTTACCCATAATCACGGAAGAATTGATTTCAGGATATTTTTTTATATCAACGGACTTGCCGTTCTTGACTCTGAATAAATCACTTTTATTAAAGTCGAATATTGAACACGACGCAGACAGGAAAAGAAGGCAAATTGTAAGAAGTAATACTTTTTGCATAAAAATGTCTTTATTTAAATCTTTTATTTTTATATTTAATAATTAAATCAAAAATACTTTCATCCCCATTGTCTTTTGCTAATGACAATGCATCCTTTTTATTTATATCAAAAATATCAATTCTTGCATTATTCTTTAAAAGAATTTCGGCCATGTAATGTAGATTATTAATAGCTGCAATCATAAGAGCTGTCCGGCCGTTTTTATCCTGAATGTTTATATTACATTTATTTATAATCAATTGTTCTACAGCATCATAATTTTCATTATTTACTGCATGCATTAAAGCAGTCATTCCTGTTTTGTCCTTAATATTTAAACTGCACCTGTTTTTTATCAGTAACTGTATCAGTTCACAGTAATTGTTTAGTATGGCATGCATTAATGCTGTCTGTCCTTTGTCATCCGGAATATCGAGGAACTTTCTGTAACCGGCCAGAATTATTGCCGCCTCATAGTATTGATTCTGAATTGAATATACCAGCGGACTAAAACCGGAATTATCTTTTGCTGGTAAATTATTTAATGCCCTGGCTATTACTGTTACAATTGAATTTGCCTGATATTCAATTGCCAGACTTAATGCTGTATTACCGTTAAAATCCTTAATTGCAGGATCAGCTTTACTGTTTATTAAAAATTTTACAATATCCGGTTTATTACCGGAAACAGCAAACATTAAAGCTGTTGCTCCGTAGCTGTCTTTCAGGTTTACATCTGCTCCCTGTGATATTAAATACTCGGCAATTTCATAGTAGCCGTATTTGCAGGCATACATCAATGCCGTGATACCGTCATAAGGTGTGCAGTTTACATTGACTATTTTTTCTTCAATAAACCGCATAGTCATAATCAGATTTCCCGCAGCTACATATTTCAGAAAAGAACTTTCAGGATCGGAATAGGAATATGAAACTTCACTATTATAAAGTCGTATCTCTTCTGAAGAACAAGCGAGAAAAGCACCTGAAAGATTAATTAATATGATAAGAAAAATAACTGCTGGAATTATTTTCATTTTATCTGATATACGTAAAATGTAATGAGAAAGTTAATAATTGCTATAGGTTATTCTTAATAAACAAACTCTGCATTATCAACATTTTTTTATTAAAATCTCCAGATTATCCTGGTTATGACCTGCTTGACCAAAAGAATTCAATAGTTTCTGTTTGTTATTTTAAACAAAAGTATTTAAATTATTTCTATATCAAAACACGTAAACAAGGTTATAATTTATTGTTTTGAATGTTTATTTATGAATTCTTTAATATTGCTCTTATGATTTATAAAAATCAATATCGCAGTACAGGCAGCCCCTGTGGATGCTGCAGGATTTAAATCATAAGTTATCATAGTTCCCGCAGCAAGTGTTAAGATCATAAAAAAAGAGGCGATAAATGGTGTCCGAACAATGAAATATACAATTACCCAGCTTCCTGCAGCAATAGCTGCCCATAACGGCGTAAAAACCAGTGTAAACCCAAGATAATTAGCTACGCCTTTACCTCCGCGAAACTGATGAAAACACGGATATTTATTTCCAAGAATCAGAAAAAAACCGGCAACAGGAACAAATTCAGCTTGCAATATGTAAATACAAAGAAATGCAATTCCTATTGCTCTTCCGACATCCAGCAATAGAATAAAAACAGCCCATAGCTTACCGGCCTGTCTGTAAATATTGGTAGTGCCCGGATTGCCGCTGAATTTGCTTCTCGGATCTTCTTTACCTGTAATCTTAAAAAGCAGTATCGCGAAATTAATAGATCCGGCCAGATAAACTGTGATACAAAGAAAAACAATTTTTATCATATCTGTCATAACATCACCCTGCTCTATAATTCAACCACAGTAAACAAATGATTGTCAACAACATCGTGATATGCAGTTATTTCAGCACCGTTTAATATGAATGTGCTTTTTGATTTTTCTATGCCGGTTACTTTGACCAGTTTCCACGACTCCGCAAGTTTAATATCCAGAGCCTTGGTTACAGCTTCTTTAACTGACCAGGCTCTTAGGCATGAACTTACTCTGTCAAGCTTTGACGAAGCAACGGTCTTTTCCTCTTCCGCGCTTATATAGAAATGTGCGGTTTTCAGCAATCTTTCTGAAACAGCTTCAACATCAATGCCTATTCGTTTAAGGGATACAGCTGCAACAGCAAAACGGTTGTCATGAGATACTGAACAGTTAAAGGGAATACTTCCGTCTGACACAGGACATTTTGGATATTTATTATCGGACATTGTAATAATTTCATCTGCAGGAATTGAAACGCAATTCTGGTCGAGTTTTCTTGTAAGCTGTTTACAGGCTAATCTCGCACTTATGAAACTTTTCCTGCGTTTATCAGTCATTGATTCCTGTCTCGTAAATTCTTCAGGTGATAAAGCTTTTACAGCAAAATCCGGAACAGATTCAATTTCAATAACTGAATAATTTCTGCACTTTTGAGAAATATTCGTCAAAGAATCACAATTCTTTCTGATAATCCAATCCGGCGGGTTTTGACTACTTTTGTTTATATCTCTCATTATAATGCCGGAAGCAGATTCACACGGATTACCATTAAGGTCATAGATATAAATTTCAAATACAAGATTGCCTGAGCCGTCCTCACAGGGTATTACTCTTACAAAATACTCCTCCCCCGGAACAGCGGGTTTATGAATGATTCGTCTTTTAAAGCTTACAGGAAAGGCAATAGTATTATGATATCTCTGTCCCCATATATTGGCGACATGAAGCGCTGCATCAAATACAAACGGAGAACCTAACGGGCCGTCAGCATTATCGAGAGCCCTTGCGAATATTCTGCCCGTTGCACCTGAAGGCGTAAGATATACAGTGTTTGAAATATTCTGAAATGCAGGGCCGAAAAAAATAAGTTCTTTATAAATTTTTTCCACAGGAACCCTGAAGCATATACCGTCAAGCGCGGAAGCTGTATCATAAGTCAGATTTTTCCAGGCCAGAAAATCCTTACGAAACTCCAGATTTACATATTCTACTGAGCGGGTAATTCCTGTTTTTTGTAACTTTTTTTTAGTCAGAAGTTTGGATATTACCGAACCGTCTTTATGAATTTCAAGCTGGTTTAACACATATACGCTTGTCTGGCCCGGTTCAAGTTCAATTAATTTATTAAATGAAGCATTGTAAAGATGCAAAGCATTTATATCTGGTATTTGTTTCTGTATGACTGAAGACAGAACCTGGCATATTTCTACAGCAGGTACAAATGTCAATTTACCCTGATGATGATCAAAGATATACTCCGGAATGTGAATTTCAAATGGCAGCGATACTGTATCTATTACTTTGGAAAATTCTTCCATAGTTCTACCGTCTTTGGATCAACCGCCACAGGTATTCCAGAATTATTCAGTGCGCAGTGTTTTGTATATCCCATACAGGAGATATCTCCTGATTCGGCATGAGTTATTACATAATTAAACTGCAGTTTGACACGATGCAGTTCATCAGGTCGGGTATAAATATACATAAGATCATCATAATAAAGTGCGCGAAAATACTGTATCCTTTGATCTATAATCGGATATACATATCCGCTCTCCTCTATATCAAAGTACGGATAGTTTGCGTCGCGCATTAGTGAGGCGCGTCCAAGTTCAAAGTATCGCAAATAATTTGAATGATATACTACTCGAGAGCGGTCGGTATCGGCATACAATGTTCTATGGCGGCACTTATGCCATACCAGGCCTGTGGAAAGTTCTGTTACATACTGTTCGGTTTTTTTATATGACTCGATTTTAAACGGTTTCGGTTTCATTTTAAATTCCTTTCAAAATAATACAGCAGTTAGTTCCTCCAAAACCGAAAGCATTCGATAACGCTATTTCATATTTCTGTTTACGGGGAGTGTCAGGTACAACATCAATATCATCAAAATCAGGATCCGGGTTATTATTTATCGTTGGCAGAATAATACTTCTATGCATTCCTTCTATTGTCAGGGCAGCTTCAATTGAAGCGGAACCTGCAAGAGTATGTCCAATCTGCGATTTATTCGCTGACACCGGGATGTGTCCGAGTTTTTTACCGAAAACACCTCTTAAACATTCAACTTCGGTTTTGTCACCCCTGTATGTTGAGGTTCCGTGAGCATTAATATACTGAATATCTTCTGTACTTAGTTCTGCATCCTCAATCGCGTCCCGTATACATTTAATAATTGTATCTGGGCATGGCGTTGTAAAATGATAAGCGTCGGATGTCCAGCCAATGCCCATGACTTCGGCTTTAGGTGTCAGGCCGTATGCTGAGACTGCCTCCTCAGCAGCAAGTACCAGCGCGCCTGCTCCCTCAGACAGAACGAATCCTTTTCTGTCAGCACTGAATGGCCTGGATGCCGTTCTTATATCATTGAATGCGCGGTCTTTCGATCTGACCTTTATCGTAGCATTCATATTATCAAATCCGTGAATAATTTCCGGCAAAATCGGCATATCCGCTCCGCCGACTATAGCGAAATCGCAGTCCCCGTCACGGATCATCCGCGCACCGATTCCGATTGAATAATTGCCCGAGGCACAGGCGCCCTGAGGCGAAAAGATCGGGCCCTTGAATCCAAGAAGCATTCCGGCTTTACCTGAAGGAAGATTTCCGCATAAGTTCGGCAGAAGATAAGGACTTACTTTAAGCGGGCTATTGTTCGCAAGATGTTCTGAAGCCAGCCTGAATGAATCATGTCCGTTTATGCATGATGCCATTAAACATGAAGTTGCAGGCCCGGTTAAATCATCCAGTTCAAGCCCTGCATTCTTAAGTGCCTGCTTACATACAGCCATTGTCAGAAATATAAATCCTGCGTTCCAGTTATATATTTCCTTTTCGTCTGTAAAATCAAGTTCAACCGGATTCCATCCGGGAATTTCGCCTACTGCAATACATTCCGATTTCACTTCAAATTTAGTTAACTTTCTTATACCGGATTCCGATTTCTCGGCTTTATCCCATGTTTCCCGGAATGTTTTTCCAAGGGGGGTTATCGCATCATAACCAATAATAAATACTCTTCTGTTTTTTGGGGCTTTCATTCTTTATTTATACTAACTATCAGTTCATTGCAAAATTATTATTAAACACATTTAAAGACAATGCAGGAATTACAGCCTCCAAAACCGAATGAATTCTTTAATAAAAATTCCTGTTCCAGCTTACGCGCACCTTCTGGAACACAGTCTATCGGAAGTTCAGGATCAGAAGTATAATTAATTGTAGGAAGTATTGTATCCTTAAGCATTCCTTCCATACCGAAAATTGTCTCAATTGCGCTTGATGCGCCCATCGCGTGCCCGATTTGAGATTTATTTCCTGAAACAGGAGGAGTTTTATTGCAAAACACTTCATTCAGAGCCTTTACTTCAACACTGTCACCTATTTTTGTTGATGTCGCATGCGCATTGACAGCATCTATATCCTGCGGCTTGATTCCGGCATTGTCTAAACTTTCAGAGACACATCTTCTTACTGTTTCAAAATTTGGAGCAACAAAGTGGCAGGCATCAGAAGTCATGCTGTATCCGGAAATTTTAATATTATAAACAAGACCATGAGTTTCAGCGAATTCTCTTGTGCAAATTATTACCGCGCCCGCACCTTCGGAAATGACAAAGCCTCTTCTGTTAACAGAAAACGGTCTGCTTGTTTTCTCCGGCGGATCATGTTCAGTGCCTTTCTTTGGGCTGTAAGTCCCGTTCATTGAGGCAAAACCGCCTACAATGGGCTCGACCAGAGCGAAATCCACAGCACCGCATATTGCAACATCAGCCATTCCCTGACGAAGCAGCATTGCCCCCGCTATAATTGAAGTACACCCTGTGGCGCAGGCTGTTATTGTTGACATAATCGGCCCGGTAGCTTTTGTCATTATGGAAACTTTTCCGCCTACCATATTCACACATGAATTAGGATTCGTAAAAGGATGAGGAAGTTTTCCGTTTTCAACTGTCAGTCTGTCCGCTTTAATAACAGCATCAAGCCCGCCTACAGCTGAACTGAATGTGACAGCTACCCTTGGTGCTAATCCGGGAGTAATCTCAATCCCGCTTTTTTTCAAGGCTCTGTGAACAACAAGCAGTGCATATTTAAAGACAGGAGAAGTCCAGTTAGCAAGCTCTCTTGAGCTGAGGAAAGGATACTTCTCTGTGTCAATGTCATCAACCTGGCCTGCGACTTTCACGGGAAATTTTTCCCGGACCGGAAAACGGGTTAATTCTCTGATTCCGCATTCCCCTTTAACAGCCCGTTCCCACTGAGTTTCAAAATCAGTGCCAAGAGGAGATACGCAGTCGTATGCTAAAATAACAGCTTCTTTATTTTCGTTTTTTATCAATTTATTATATACAGCACAAATATATTTCATATCCCGTATAAGCGGAACTTATTTATTATCAGTCAAAAATAATAATGAAGGATGTACATCTTTGGTTTAAATGCAAAAGATAAATAGGTTATGTATTAAATCACACTGCTACCATGGAATAAATTTATAAAGTTTTGCGAACATTTCATAAACCTCTATCCAGTTTTGCAAATCTTTAGTTGTTTTTATATGGCTTCTCTTATTTACCATAACCCAGCTCATATGCGCCGCACCGTCTTTACATGTTGAACAGTCACGTGTTGCTGATGTACAACATCTGTGCATAGTCTTCAAATCAGAAGCCCATCTGATGAATCTGATGAGTCTTTTCGGCCTCGGGTTCCTGGTATCCAGCGGTTCAGTTACTGAAGGGCACTCCTGCCAGCCAAAAGTACGCCCGAGCATTTTACCTGTTGTTATTATTTCATGGTAGTATTTACTTGAAATAACTGTATCAGGATAGCTGTCAAGCAGTGAATCCATTTCAGAACGGATATCATTTAACTGCTGCTCAGTCCATGAAAAGCCGTCTACACCTTCGTCATTTGACAGTAACTGCAGATGCACTTTAAGGCCCGCGTTCTGTATTTTCTTTATAATCCGCTCAGTTTTTCCTATCTGATTCGGAGTTAGTGTATATAAATAATAGGTATAGTCATCACCTTCATAATGTTTGCTGGATACGGCAAATGCGTCTTTGCCCCTTAACAGCTTTTCATCCTCTTCATCTCCCCAGAGAGATATCCCGACCATCATATCAGGAAAACGGTCTCTCGGAACTTTAATAAGGCCGTTTGTTGCGCAGTATGTAGGAAGTCTTTTGTAAAACGCTTCAACTCTGTCAAGATGAAGCGTTGGTTCCCCGCCAATCAGAATAGCAAGGTTCACTCCTCTTTCCTTCTCTTTATCTATAAAATCTTCCCATTTTTTAATATCCTTTTCTTCATCCGCTGCTTTGTGTTCGTCGGATGAAAAGAAAAAACATCCCTTGCAGCGAAGATTACACTGATTTGTTACGTCGTATATTGAACTGCGTATGTTTAAACTGGAAATATTTTTATAACGATTATACCATTCTTCATCTAATAATGAGCTGACTGTCTCCATTTATCTTTCCTGATGTTTTTTACTATTTAATATAAAATCAATAAAAGCTATTTAAAACTGACTATATTTTTATAATTCAAATCCCGGCGGCGGATACATATCTTCACAAAGGTTTTTTCCTTTATCATATCCTCTTACCCAAATAGCGAGATACGTATCTACATAATCAAGCCATGACTTGAAAGTTTCGGGATCAATAGCGTGACGGTACATCCTTGCAGTAACTACCGCACTTCCTGCCGCGTAATGCCTGCAGTCATCGCAATCCGTATCAGGGACACAGCAGGCAGCGCTTCTGTCCCAGGTAAGATCCGTCCTGTATTGCCGGAATGAACGTCCGAGTCCTATATCCTTTGAAGGATTCATTCTCGGGTATGGACATGAATACAGATTATGAAGCGAGCTCGCATGAGTATGAGCTACAGCACTATATGGAGAAAAGAGTACTACATCCGGATACTTATCAAGTAAATCCAGCATCACTGACCGCGTGCGTTTTAATGAATCAGTATCGTGTCTGAGCGAGCCGTTATATCCAACCGGTGAAGAAAACATATTAAAAGTTATTTTACAGTCAGCATCTTTAATAATATCGATTACTTCATAAACTTCATCAATATTTTCTCTTGTAAATGTATATACGAATACTGCTCTGGGATCGCCTTTATAATTCTTAATCTGCTTTTTCAGGAGATCCTTTGCCTTTCTTGTTCTGTAACTGGTTTCGTCATTTCCCCACACGGAAATATGAATCATATAGTCAACACTTCTGTCAATATGCTTAACCCCGTTTGTGGCAATGCTGCCGAGCGGAATAATATCATAACAAACCTGAAGCAGTTCAGGGGAAAGAGAAGGCTCCGCTCCTGCAAGAACAACATAGGTTATTCCACGGTTCTTTTCATTCACCATAAGAGCACGCCATGCTTCAGTATCACGGTTTTCTTTAGCGAACTGTTTCTCTCCTTCATAATAATAGCAGCCGTCGCATTTAAGATTACAGCGGTTACTCATGTCATATGTCGTTTCCCGCAGAAAAAAATACTTTCTGACTTTTTCCCAGCGTTCGCGAACAATACTGTCCGATATTAATTCGGAAAATTTCCACTTCCTGTTTATCAGGTCATTAGCAGATTTTGGAAGAATATTTGTATCAGTTGAATGCATTTTTCTTATTTATCTTTCAGTTCCTTCATAATATATTCTGCAATCAGACGGATATTTTTTAAAGTCGGATAATCATCTTCATCTATAACGATATCGTATTCATCCTGAAGTACAAGTGCAACAGTTGTTAGATCCATGCTGTCTATTCCGAGTTCATCAATAAGGTCAAGTTCCGGATCAAAAGTATCAGGTGTAATATCTTCAAGCTTAAGTTCAGATATTACTACCTCTGCAACTTTAAGGGTTATATTTTTAAGATCAACATCCTCAATATTTACTGCCATGAGTCTCCTCCGTAATTGAAATAAAAAGTAACAAATGCACCGGTTTTCATAACAATCCTGTGCTGAAATTTATAATGCTGTAATTAATCCAGCGCTTGCGGTATTGCCGTTGGATACAATTTTAAATGAATAGGTACCCTGTGAATTCTCTTTTAAGGTTACTGTAATATGAAGTATTTCTTCCGGTTTTACAAGCGATTTAAATTTTATTTTTTTAAGCTTTTTAATCGATAAATTATTCTTTTCACAACATTTCTGAATCAGGTCAACAACCATAGAAAGTTGAGCGATACCAGGAAGAATCGGTTCTTCAGGGAAATGGCCGGAAAACCAGGGAGAGTATGCTGCTGCAACAACATTTGCCGAAAATAATTTACCGGAATCACACCTTATATCTGAAATATTGTGCCAGTGTTCATTCATTATGCTAATTCTGGAGAGACATTATTCACAACATAATTTACAATGTCATCGACAGTTATTATTTTTTTAAGCTGTTCTTCATCAATTTTAAGATTTATCTTCGATTCCAGAGTTGCAATCATATCAAGAGCATCAATACTGTCCAGCTCAAGATCGTCAAACAAATTTGAATTCCGGGATATCTTACTTTCCGGAATTTCAAAATCGTTTACCAAATATTCCTTAATTAATGAATATACTTCGTCTGAATTCATATAAAATACCTTGCTATACATTCAAAAGCCATCTAAATTTTTCAGATGGCTTGATTATTCTGATATATTGAAACGTAGAGCTTTCAATAAGCTAAAACTATATTTTTTTAAACTTAATAATGTCAACAAAAAAATAACGGCTCAAAAAAGATTCATAAAATGAAGCAGATCCGGCACTTAGCAGAAGAATTATTATTTTTTTACTGCTAATATTTCTATAATCATCCCCTTTGTGATGAAAGACTTGCATAGAAATGTAGATGTTTTTAAAACTTCAATTCCGGCTGTATCAAGTGTTTTTAATATGTCATTTTTACTATAACTTCTTAGCCATACCCCCTGAATAATTGCATTGCCTATTTGTGTAAAAAAACGTAATAATGACCTGTTTGCAGTTGTGAAATACAATAAACCTCCGGGTTTAATGTACCCCGATAGTAATTTTATCATACCTTTGATATCTTTAACATATTCAAACGAGGAAAAAGAACATATTACATCATATTTTTCTTTAAAACTACAATTTTCAATATCAGCGGAAATCAAATGAACATTGGTTAGTTTTTCTGATTTTATTTTATTTTTCGCAATTTTCAGCATATTACAGGAAATATCCACAGCTGTAAGCTTACTGCATATTTTAGCAATCGGAATAGTATACATACCTGTACCTGAGCCGAGTTCCAAAACATTATCGGATTGTTTAATTATATCTGGCAGTTTTGAACTGACAATCTGAAATTCAATATTTCTTGCTTTTCTTACACCTGAATTAGCCTGAATTTCATCATAGGAAAATGCATATTGATTATAGTAGGATTGTACGGTACTGACATGTTTAACAGGAATTTTTCCCATTATCTCTTTTCCTGTCAAATCCGCCAGTGGTATTATATCGATTTTCTTTTCTTTCAGGCCTGAAATTAACTCTTCAAATTCATTAAGTAATTTATTAATATCATTCTTGTTTAAAGGAGAAATATCATGCAGTAAAATAATATCTCCTGATTTAACCTTTCTGAGTATTTTAACTGCAAGAGACGTTATTCTTCTGTTTCCCGCATCAAAAGCTCTGCAGCTGAAGTTTATACAGTGCATACCAAGCTCAAGCAGGACTTTTCTCAGTCTCGGATTTGTGATGCCGGCAGGAGGCCTGAATGCATAGGCATTAATACTGAATCCGCTTAAAACCTGCTGTGTCTTAACTATGTCCTGATATAATTCATTCTTTGACCTAAACATAAGAACCGGATCATGATCGTATGAATGATTGCCAATAGTATGACCTTGATTTAATATCTCATGAATAATTTCAGGATTCCTTGAAGCATTTTTCCCTGTTACAAAGAATGTTGCCTGTATGGAATATTTAGATAGCAGTTTCATAACTTCAGGAGTGACCGACGGATCAGGCCCGTCATCGAAAGTAAGTGCAATTGCCTTTTTCTTTCGGGATCCCCTGCTTGTTACAGGCAGAAAAAAGCCTGAACCCGGCAGAAAAGGAGCAACCCCGCATACTGCCAAAAAAAACAATATTGGTATTACCGCAAATCTAAATTCAAAAAACAGAATTATTACTGCGAGCTGAACTGCTCCTATTCCGGCAAGATGAAACGGGGAAAGCGGAAAATAGTTTTTACTTATTTTCACTGAATTAGCTGCTCCCAAAGCGGGCCTGTATATCCCTGCTTATACATCATTTTTATAAGCCTTGCTGTTTTTCTGCCTCCGGAACCGATAACCCAGTTGGACCTGTCGCTGTAACGGTCCTGTATTGTCTTAATTATCTCTTCACTTGTTATATCAGCTGAATTATAGAATACAGGTTCAAGCAGGCTTTGGGAAGGGTCAATCTGCCCTTCCCTTACAGCAATATCAAAAAGCTCGGTATGAGGATAGATTCTCATTCCGCAAAACATGAATAATACCGTATATGAGAGTTTTTCTGCATTAACCAGGGTTTCTTCAAATGTAGACTTGTCCTCTCCAGGGCCGTTAAACAGAAGATAATGAGCAATATACAAATCGGATTTTAAAGCAAGTTCATGAGATCTCATGACATCCTTTACTTTAAATGATTTACGGTATGCTGCGAGAACAGTATCCGAAAGTGATTCAGTTCCGAACTCAACATGACTTAGGCCGGAGTCTGCCAGAATCCTGTAGTAATCATCCGGTGGATTGCTCGGCGCAAAGAAAGCGCCCCAGGGAATGGACACTCCGGCTTTTGCGAATGCTTTTGCGACTTCCATGCTGTGAGCATAATTGCAGTTGAAAGCTGAATCTGTTATGAATATATATTTAGCTCCTGCATCCTGCAGCTCACGAGCTGTTTTTGCGATCTCATCAGGAGCAAACAGCCTCAGCTTTTTTCCTTCAATGTGAGGATACGTACAGTAAATGCAGTTAAACGCACAGCCTCTTTTTGACTGAAGATTGAGCATACCGCCGTTTTTTATGTAAAAGCCTGTACTTGTACTGTCAGGCCTGAATTTTCTCTCTATCTTTTCATTCCATGGCGGTGGAATGATTTCGGATGATTCTCTGGTAATTACTCCCGGAATTTCCAGCGGATTCTTTTTATTTTCAAGAGCATCCAGAAAGAAATTAAATCTTTCCCCTTCTCCTATAATACCATAATCAGCATCCAGTTCATTCATAACTTCTGCGGGAAAAATAGTAAAGCCGCTTCCTCCAAGCACAACAGGAGCATCGGATGCCTCCCTTACTTTATGTATAAGGAGCTGGTAATTTTTTATGTAATATTTAATATCACTAGTATCAGTATTATCTATATTTCTTAAGGAAACTCCAACTATATCAGGCGAAAATTTTTTAACAGCTCCAGCAAATGAATTCATATCCTCAAAATCATGAATATCAAATATCTCTACCTCATGTTGAGATGGAATCTGAGCTGATACATAATCCAGACCAAGCGGATAAACAGGATATGGCTGTACTGATTTATTTGCGGAAATTAAAAGTATTTTCATAGATAATATTATTTAAAAAATGCCTTCTCGAGTATATCATCCCCTGTTATTCCCTTTACTGCTGACAATGAGCCAAGGACAGTGCCGAGTATACCCGGAGCAAGAACATTCTGTCCTGCTAGATGCAGGCCATGAACTGATGTTCTGTGCAGGGAAGCTGTTTTTAAAAGCTGAGTTCTCGAGCGTTCTATTCCGTAAGTTGACCCATGAGGGCTGTAAACCCAGTCGCGAATTGACAAAGGAGTGTATGTGTCAATTAAATCCGATTTAATAAAAGGACCGATAATATCCGAAGCCACAGATAGAAGTTTTTCTGCAAACTGATTTTTTTTCTCCAGATAATCATTACCGCGACGACCGGTAAAAGTCTCCTTCCACTGAGTCCAGTCTTCATATCTGCTGGGCGCAATCAGAGTAATCATATTCAAATCTTCTTCCGCGGTTTTCTGCACCTGAAAAAAAGTCAGATCTGACAAATATCCGGTATCATTTATTTTTAATCTGAAAAAATTATTAGAAGAGTCACCGGCCTTGTTTGCATCAATAGTATAATTCGCAGAGAATATACCCATTGTATTTTTCAGATCAGTAACTCTGTTTCTGTAAGCAGGTTTAATATCACCGTTATCTATTAGTTTCAGCATCGTCTGGGGATGAATTGCCGCGATTATTATTTCAGATTCAATTTTGTTTCCGGATATTAACAATACACCTTTTACAATACGGTCTTTTATCAGAATTTTATCAACCTGATCTCCTGTTATAATCTTTCCGCCAAATTCCTTTACCTTGGAAGCAAAAACATCCGCCATTTCAGCTCCAGTACATTTTAATTTCCAGGATGAAAAGATATAGGATAAAAGAACAATGTGATGATAAAAGACCGGGCAGTCGCTGAGAGAAATGCCCATCCATGAGCACGGCACATCCAGAACGCCGCGCAACTCCGGAGAACAGTTGTACTGTGACAGCAGATCCTCAATCGGAGCAAACATATCTATATTTTCAAAACTGCTGCTTTTTTCAAATATATAGCTCAGAGATTCCAGCATTGGAACGATCCGTTTCATTCCATTTACAAGAGCTGTTATAAGGTCGTTGTCTTTCGGAAATTTTGCTCTCAGGCTTTCCTCATACGGTTTAATACCTACAGGAAGATCGTAAATGAAATCATCAAAAATATATCTGTCTATCGGACCGTCTAAACCCATGGGAGTAACAGGAATATCCTGAGTGACTTCAAGAAAATCGAATACTCTTTTAAGGGGTTCGTTTTCACCCATTGACCCAAGGTAATGTACCCCTACAGGACAATCTATTCCCCGACGGGAATAACTGCGCATCATGCCGCCGGGCTGTTTGTTCTTTTCAACAACAGTAACATTATATCCCAGTTTAAGCAGAATTATTGCTGATGAAAGTCCGCCAATTCCCGAACCGATTATTACGGCATTCTTAGAAGTATTTTTATTCATTATTTATATATCTCTATAGCAGTAATAAAATCGCCAAATCCGATAATCAATATTCCTTTATTATTAAGATCAAATTCCTTATTTCCGGATAAAGACGGAACCATCCCATAGTTAACACAGTTTGCGGCAACAACAGACGCGACTGCAGATGCAGAAGCAAATTCACCTGTAAATTTCCTGTACTCAATGTATGGAATACTATATGAAATTTCAGATCGCAGTTCTGAAAGCTGAATCTTTCCGGCTGTTCTTTTATATGCAGGAATTCCTGCAAAAACAGCACCAAAAAGTTCTTTGATCCGGTCAACACCGCCTAACCTGTTCATTAAACTGCTGATTATATTTTTATTATCAACAGCATATTCAAAAAACGGTACAAAAATATTTAGTCCGGATTTTTCCCCATGTGTCAGCAGAAAAGCGCCTCCTCCGTCTGAAGGAGAATCGGGCTCGGATGATCTGTCGAGGATTTTAGTCAATACGTTATGATATTCATCAGCCCCTATTACCATCATAGGATCATTTTCTTCAGCAGACGTAAGGCTTGCGCAGAGCAGTGACTGCTCAAAAGAATAATCCCCGGCAGTAGAGGTTATATTTGCGCCTGTCGCGCCCAGCCATATTGACGCCTGGCCTGCAGGCGCGTTGTGAACAGATCCGACAAAATCAGTCGGGCTGGGGAATTGTTCGTTTGATTCATAAAGCTTATCAAGAAAATCATATGTTTCTGAAAGAGCTCCGAAACCTGTGCCGAAATAAATTGACCGGGGTTTAACATCATTACCGTTCTGTTGTGCATTTACCGCGAGAGATAATACCATTTTGGGCAGGCGCTTTAAACGTCTCAGTTTGTTTTTCGGCAGTATTTTTGAAATATGGTCAATTTCAACTTTGCCGCAGCATTTACCTGTGCTTTTAAGAGAGGCATACGTTTCTTCTGCATTTCCGGCACCGGTAATACAGGTAAAGCAAAGTACCCTTAAAGGCTTTCTTTTCTTAAATACCGCATTTCCCGGATGAGCTTCTGGTTCGCTTATCACAACCGATGCGTTGTTGCCTCCAAAACCGAATGAATTTGAAAGCACAGTATTTATTTTAGATTTTTTTAACAGCGACGGACTAAGTTTAAGTTCAGGATCAGGATTTTTCAAACCGACATTTTCAGGTATAATATCCTCCTGAATGACAAAAGAGGAAATTACTGCTTCGATTGCACCTGCTGCTGCAAGAGAATGGCCGCATGCACCCTTGATTGACGAGACTTCCGGCATTTTATCTGTAAACACACTGTTCAGTGCTTTAGCTTCTGACGAATCGTTGTCATTAGTGCCTGTGCCGTGAAGGTTAACATAGTCAATATCGTCATTCGAAATTCCAGCGTCCTTAAGAGCGGATTTAATTGCACCCGACGCGCCAAGGCCTTCCGGATGCGGACTGGCAGGATGGTACGCGTCACATGTTAATCCGGCACCGAGAATTTCCGCGACAGCATTATCAGGCGGTTCGGCATCTGCTGTAAGCAGAAGCATAGCAGCCCCTTCCGCGATGGACATACCTTTCCTGTCTTTATCAAGCGGTTTAGCACCATCCGGGTCAATAAGCTGCAGAGAATTGAACCCGTGATATGTCAGCCGGCATAAAGCATCGGCTCCGCCGGTCAAAACCGTTTTTGCCATACCGCTTCTCAGAAGTTCAATTGCGAGTTTAATCGCAAGAGTACCGGATGAACAGGCAGTGGAAACAGTAAGTACAGGCCCGGTGCATTTCAGTTCACGGGCAATGTATTCAGCAACCGTTCCGGTAGAATGATATTCATACAAATCAGGATTACAATTTTTTTCCTTAATTAATTTCTCGGAAAGATCCATTCCTCCGGTTGTTGTTCCGAGCACAATCGCATCAGGAGGAAATTCAGTATTCCGGACAGCTTCTTTCGCGGCAATAAGTGCGAGTTTATGAGTCCTTGGAGTATTATATGATTCCGTAAGCAGTATTTCTCCTACAGGAAGCGGAATATCAAAAGGAACCGGAAATAATGTTAACGGTCTGATGCCGATTTTTTTTTGCTTAATTGCGTTTAATGTTTCAGTAAATCCCCTGCCTATGGGACTGATTATTCCAGTCCCTGTAACAAAGACCCGGATTTTTGTCAATTGGCTAACTCCGGATTTTTTTCCTGTATATATCGGGCAAGTGATTTAACTGAAGCAAATACTTTCTCTCCCAGTTCTTTATTATCAATTTTAACCGAGTAATCGCTTTCAATCATCATTACGAGTTCCAGGGCGTCTATAGAATCAAGTCCAAGCTCTCCCCCGATCAGACGGTCATCTTCTCCAAAATCATCAGGAGTGATATCCTCCAGATCAAGAGTTTTTATTATCTTTTCCTTGAGGTGAGTAATAAAATCCTGCATTTAAGTTTCCTTTCAATTTATAAAATTATACGGTACTATATTTCAATAAATTCTTTATATAAAATCAATTATATCTTTAAGGCAAAAAGATTTTATAAATACCTGTATCATGTCAACATTTTTTTAAAGGTAATACAAATACCGGGTTAACATCAATAATTCAGAAATTGACCGGCTGAATAAAAACTGTAAATGTCAATATCAATTATTTAAAGAATTGTTTTTTTCATCTATGGCTGCAAGAAGAACACTGCTTCCAATGATTTTTTCAACTGCTACCCTGGTCATCCAGCGCAGAAAAATCATTGCGTAGCGCGCGCCTGTAATATACATACCTGCAGTAAATATAAGGTGTGAAATTACGTATGCAACAGGCCCGCCAATAACCACAATTAACGGTTCTCTCAAATAAACCGATATAACACCGAGAAATATTACAACCGGCCATCCAATTACATAGCTGAATAATATAAGAAAAACGCCCGTAATATTCTTAATCATTATTTCCCTTGACGGTTTTTCTGTAAATGCTTTCAGGTCTGCCCTGCTTTCTACTGCATTTGATATAAATGATATTCGTACCAGATATCCAGCAATTTGCTTTTTTGTAATCATTTCCGGAACTTAAACTTTACGAAATATATAATGCGAATAATCAGCAGCAAAAAATACTGTTAATTAGAAACTGTTACAATTATATCTTTTTTTCAGGAATTGAATACTATTTTTTTGGAGATTATAACATTTTTATGGATTTATTATTACTGTTATTTACATTTTTCATGTGCTAAAAATATCTTGACAAAAAAAATTTTAAAAATGCTTTTCTATTATCATATTTATGATATCTTACCAATTATAAAGAACATATTTTACCGCTAATGAATAAGAAAGATAAACCTGTTTACGAAGCAAGATTAAAAGTACCATTTCATGACGCTGATCCTATGCAGGTAGTGTGGCACGGCAATTATATTAAATATTTCGAAATTGCCAGGGATGGGTTACTCGATGAAGCAGGAGTGGATCTTCAGTCCTTTTTTAATAATACAAAATATCTTTTCCCGGTCATTAAAACATCAACCAAACATATTTTCCCGTTAAGGCATCGTGATGAATTTATCTGTAAAGCCACACTTTTAGAAGCAAAATTTAAAATAGTATTTGAATTCGAAATACGGCTCGTTAAAGACAATAAATTATGCGCTAAAGGCAAAAGCGAACAGGCAGCTGTAAAATATCCTGAAATGGAAATATTATTCAATATACCCGAACAAATTCAAAAAGCTCTTGGATTAAACAATGAATGATATAATTGATAAAGCATTAATCACAGGTGTTGAACGCCTTTCAGGCTGGGCCAACCTGCTTGATGAAATAAATGTGTATCCTGTTGCAGACGGCGATACAGGCCGCAATCTTATCATAAGCCTTGCGCCGTTACTGCAGCCCTATGAAAGCCACGAAAAAAGAATACAGTCACTTCTTCTTGCTGCACGCGGAAATTCAGGCAATATTGCTGTTAAATTTCTTTCCGGATTTATTACTGCCGCGGCTTCCGCAAATATTCAGGAAGCTGCCAGACTCGGCCGTGATTACGCATGGGACGCAGTAAAAGAACCTCAACATGGTACAATGCTTACATTATTTGATGCTCTGACTGAAATCCTTGATGAAATTGATTCTATCGATAAAAACAATCTCACTACAATAAAAGATCATCTGGAAAATGCTGTTCATTCCACAATGGAGATGCTTCCGCGGCTCAAACAAGCCAATGTAGTTGATGCCGGAGCACTCGGAATGTATATTTTTTTTGAAGCATTTTTTAATGCTCTTACAGGCTCCACTTCCGATTATAGATCAATAATGGATATTTACAAAGACAAACTTTCAGTATCATCTTCCTTTAACGAGGATCTTGAAACAGGATACTGCATTGATTTTGTTTTAAATGCCAATGACGAATCATCCGCGGAAATACTGAAAACTGTAGAAGATGATCAAAGTGCGGTAATACTGCAGGATGGAGATTACATAAAGGTTCATTTTCATACTGATGACAAATCCAGAATCAGGGAAAATTTTAAATCAGCTGATTTTATAAAATGGAATGATGATGATCTTGTATCACAGATAAATGATTTCAGAAATCTTGATTTTTCACGGTCTATTCATATTATGACAGATGCCGCCGGGTCTGTTACACATAAAGATGTAAAAACTCTGGGAATTACACTTCTGAACAGCTATATTTTATTCGGACAGAGATGTATACCTGAAACTCATTTTGACTCTGCAGAACTGTATAGTTTAATGAGTAAAGGCGTTAAAGTTTCGACATCACAGGCATCCGATTTTGAACGTCATCAGCATTATAACAGCGTTCTCAGCAGATTTGAGGATGTAATATATCTTTGCGTAGGCTCAATATACACAGGCAATTATAATATTGCGTCAGAATGGAAAGAACAGAACGATCCGGATAACAGAATGACAGTTATTGATACAGGAACTGCTTCAGGAAAACTCGGCATAGTTGCAATTACAACAGCCAGATACTCAAAGACTGCTTCCTCTGCGGCAGATGTTATCACATTTGTGCAAAATGCCCTAAAATTCAGCAATGAATATATCTTTCTTGAAAAACTGCATTACCTCGCAGCCGGCGGCAGGATGTCGAAAACCGGAGCGTTTTTCGGGGATATATTAAATGTTAAACCCATAGTAAGTCCTAAACCTAATGGCGCCGAAAAAGTGGGAATTGCCAGAAACAGAAAAGAGCAGTTAAAATTTCTCTATAAAAACCTCGAAAAGGACCTGAATCCTCATTCAAAAGCTGTAATAATGCTGGAATATACTGATAATTATTCATGGGTAAGTGATGATTTAAAAAAAGAGATTCAGCAGAAATTTCCTGATTCGGAAATAATTTTACAGCCGTTATCACATACAACCGGAGTTCATACCGGTCCGGGCACATGGGGGGTTGCATATCTTGATCTGGAAATGGCGGATAATAAGCTCAGACAGACTCAGTAAATTTAAATATAGAAAATTATTTAATCTTCTGTAATTTTTAATTCACGAACAGGCTGATATACTAAAAAAAATTAGAAATTACCTGCATTATTTCTATTTTCATCTTGACTCTCTTTTATACTCTTTCTTTAGTCATTAAATAACTTTTATTTTAAATTTTTAATCAATTTCCTCTGAAAAATGGAGAAAGTCAAATTTATGAAAGCTGAGCGAAGAGTTGCAGTAACCGGAATCGGTTTCAGATCCCCATTAGGGAACAACCTCACTGAATTAAAAGACTCATTATTTAACAATAGAAGCGGCATCCGTATTATTCCGGAATGGGAAAACATGGAAAACCTGGATACAAGGGTTGCCGGAATATGTGCTAATATAAACGAAATGCTTATTGAAAGAAAATACCGCCGTTCAATGGGAAGAATATCAATACTCGCAGCGCTTTCATGTATGGATGCAATTGCTGATTCGGGAATTGAAAATGCTTTGATCGAATCTCAGGAATGCGGAGTTTCGTTCGGTTCAACTGCAGGGAGCTCTGACGCAATGCAGAATTTTATTGAACAGATAATAACACAGCAGAGCCTTAAAGGGCTTCAGTCCTCAACATATCTGAAATTTATGAGTCACACCTGCGCGTCAAATATCGCAATGATGTTCAGGGTTAAAGGCCCTGTTATTGCTTCATGCACAGCCTGTACCTCGGGATCACAGGGAATCGGCTTCGGCTATGAAGCAATACAGCGGGGAAATGCGAACATAATGCTCACAGGCGGTGCAGAGGAAATGCATATAATGGATGCGGCTATATTTGATATAATGCACGCGACATCAACCAAATACAATGATCAGCCTGATCTGACACCCCGTCCTTTTGACAGCAAACGCGACGGACTTGTTGTAGGTGAAGGCGGAGGATGTCTTATACTTGAAGAATTCAAACACGCAAAGAAACGCGGCGCGAAGATATACGCTGAAGTAATCGGTTACGGAAATACATGCGATGGTTCTCATCTTACGAATCCTAATCCTGACGGAATGCTCGCGGCAATGAAGCAGTCTTTAAAGGACGCGGAACTGAGCCCGGATGACATTGGACATTTAAACGCCCATGCTACAGCAACTGAAGCGGGAGACATTGCCGAATCAAAAGCTACTTATACTCTTTTTAAAGATAAGGTTCCTGTTACGGCATTTAAAGGATACATGGGGCATACCCTAGGAGCATGCGGAGCTTTAGAATCAATCATTACAATAAACATGATGAATGACGGCTACATTGCCTCTACCCGCAATTTAACGGAACCTGATCCGGAATGCGCTCCGATCAATCATGTAACCGGTGAAGTAAGAGATTCCGGATTTTCCATAGGTATGAACAATAACTTTGCTTTCGGCGGGATCAACACATCACTCATTTTTAAAAAGATATGACATTATAATATGACGTCCGTTTCCAGTACTGAAAAAAATAACAGCAGTTTTGCAGTAATAATACCTGTTTTCAATCATGAAGAAATGATTGCAGACGTTGTAAAAAAAGCAAAAAAGCTGAATTATCCGGTAATCGTTATTGATGACGGTTCAACCGATTCAACATACAAGCAGATTTCTGACATAGAAGGAATTACCATATTAAGACATTCTGAAAATCAGGGCAAAGGATCAGCAATTCTAACCGGCCTAAAAGAAGCACAGGAAATTGCAGGCTGGGCCGTAACAATTGATGCCGACGGGCAGCATGATCCTGATGATGCTGTTATACTTATCAACTCTATTCCGGCCGGTTTATCCGGATCCGGACTGAAACGCCCGGTCATCATCGGAATGAGAACACAGATGGACGGCAGAGACGTGCCATGGACAAGCCGTTTCGGAAGGAAATTTTCAAATTTCTGGGTTTGGCTGTCCGGAGGGCCGGCAGTAAAAGATTCACAGAGCGGTTTCAGGATTTATCCTCTGCCTGAGACAATTCAGTTAAAAATAAAGACAAAACGCTATCAGTTTGAAGTGGAATCTCTCGTAAAAGCCGGATGGAAAAAACATCCGGTTATTGAAGTGCCGGTTAATGTATGCTATTCGCCCGGAACAAAACGTGTCTCACATTTCCGCCCTTTTATTGATTTTCTTAGAAATTCAGCAACATTTACAAGGCTTATAACAATGCGCATTTTGATACCAGGGTTTATCAGATCACGTTAATAAATATAATGAGAATACAAGTCATATGCAGAAAAATTATTCAATAAAATGGCCCGCGGCAATTGTAACGATACTGATTATAAGTGTATTGTTCCTGATCGGGCTGTACCGCATCAATATTGATACTGATATAATCAGTTCACTTCCTCAGAATGATCCGGTACTCGATGACGGCCGTTACATTCTCAAACATCATCCTGCACAGGACCGTATAGTAATAGATGTATCTCATGAATCCGATGACATGGATGCGCTTGTTGAAACAGGACTAATTATTGAAAAACAGTTAAAGGAATCCGGCATATTTAAAGACATCGGAATGAATGAATTCCAGAGTATTTTTCCAGGCATGCTGAATCATGTTATTACGAATATGCATGTTCTTTTTTCAGAATATGAACTGAAAACAAAAGTAGCCCCTCTGCTTTCTTCCGAAAATATTTCTAAATCAATTAAAGACGATTACAATATAATGACAGGGCTTGAGGGAATAGGCCAGTCTGAATTTATCATCCGTGACCCGCTCGGATTAAAAAATATCATTCTTGCCAAACTCTCACAGTTTACTGCTAAAGGAACCCAGATATACAGAGGACAGCTATTTTCATCAGACGGCAGACATTTACTGCTGATAGCCAACCCTGAAGGCTCGGCATCAGATACCGAACTCTCAAAAAAAATATCAGGTTTGATAAATGATATTGAAAGCAAAATCAATAACAATAATAAGAATAAACATTTCACACTTACTCCTGTAGGTGCCTACAGGGCTGCACTTGATAATGAAGTCTCAGCCAGGAATGATGCAAAAAAAGCCGTAACCCTTGCAACAATAGGAATTGCACTGCTCCTTCTTTTCGCTTTTCCAAGGCCTTTAATGGGGCTGCTCGCTTTACTTCCTGCTGTATTCGGCACAATGACAGCTCTGTTCGTTTATTCAATGATCAATGACTCCGTTTCGATTCTTGCTATAGGATTCGGAGGAGCTCTTATTTCAATAACAGTTGATCATGGAATAGCATACATGCTTTTTCTCGATCAGCCGCAGGAGACGTACGGCAGAAATGCATCAAAAGAAGTATGGACTGTCGGGCTTTTAGCCACATTAACAACTATATGCGCTTTTCTGTTTCTATATATAAGCAGTTTTAAAATCCTGATTCAGATAGGCCAGTTTGCAGCTCTCGGCATACTGTTTTCCTTTTTATTCATTCATTTAATATTCCCGCGGATTTTTTTGAAAATGCCGCCTGCAAAAAATAAGAAACTGCCATTACATTCTTTAATAAATTATCTCTCTTCTTATTGCGGAAAATTTAAACTAATTGCAGCCTGCATCATTGCTATAGTTATGCTATTTTACGCAAAAATTGAATTCAGGGCTGACCTGAGTTCAATGAATTCAGTGAGCGAAAAAACATTAAAAGCTGAGGAGCTTATATCTGAAACCTGGGGAGATATTTTCAGTAATATATATTTAATGACCGAGGCTGGAACCATTAAAGAACTACAAAACAAAGCAGATGTTCTTACTGAAAAATTACTGGATGAAGTTAAAAATGATCAGCTTCAATCTGCTTTTACTCCTTCAATGATATTTCCCGGCGCCGGCCTGGCAAAAAGAAATTTATATGCATGGTTTGATTTCTGGAATGAATCCAGAATATCAAAAACTGAATCACTTATCAGGAAAGCAGCTGTAAATACCGGATTTACTTCAGATGCTTTTAATCCGTTTCTTGATATTATCCGTTCAAAAAAAACAGCTGAGTATACAATATCTGAGAACTATTTCCCTATTTTCGGCATATCCTTTAACCCTGAAAGCAGTACTTACAAACTATTTTCTACAATGACCCCAGGCAGCAAATACAGTGCTGAAAAATTTTATCAGAAATTTTCAGCACTGGGAATAACTCATATTTTTGATCCCGTATATTTTTCTAAAAAACTTGGAACAATTTTAACGGATACTTTTATCAAAATGGCTGTAATAATAGGCATAAGCGTTATTGTGCTGCTTTTCTTGTTTTTTGCGAGTATAAGATTAACAATTATTTCCATTTTACCAATAGCATTTGCCTTTATCTGTTCTCTCGGCACTTTCAGCCTTCTGGGGCACTCTCTGGATATTCCGGCTATTATGCTTTCAATAATAATTATTGGTATGGGTATCGACTATTCACTGCTTATTGTCAGATCCTATCAGCGTTATATAGATGAAAACAATCCGTCAGTAAAGTTTATTCGTGTCGCTGTATTTCTTTCAGCAATATCATCCCTTATAGGATTCAGTGTGCTGATATTTTCAGATCATATTGTTATGAAAAGTGTCGGCATAACAGGAACAACAGGCATAGGATTTTCTTTCCTGGGAGCGTTTTTAATTCTGCCGGCTTTATTGAAAATTTTTTTCAAACCGGTTTCTTTTAAAAACGGAAACTATAAACCCGGTTCAGGAAAACATACATCAGCTGTACTGAAACATTTCAGATATGTTGAAGCGTATCCTCGTCTGTTTGCCCGATTCAAATTAATGTTCGATCCGATGTTCCCGGTACTAAGTGAATTTATTGATTCTCCGAAAACAATTATTGATATTGGATGCGGTTACGGTGTACAGTCAGTATGGCTTTGCGAACTTTATCCTGAGCTGAACATAATAGGCTTCGAGCCTGATAAGGAAAGAGCGCGTATAGCTTCACACGTACTCGGCAGCAGAGGAGAAATTCATACGGAAAAAGCAGAGGATATTACCGGAATCAAAAGAAGATCAGATGTTGTTTTGATTCTGGATGTAATCCATTATATAAACGATGAAGAATTAATAAAGACTTTAAAAATTATACGTGATAATCTTCTTGATAAGGGAAAGTTGATAATTCGCGTAACAATACCTTCAGAAAAGCTTGTTCCATGGGAACGCTGGATTGAAAATACAAGGCTTAAATTAACTAACACAACAGCCTGGTTCAGAAGCCCGGATAAACTTAAAAAGATAATCAATAATGCAGGATTTAAGATTACAACTATGAATGAAACAGCGGCTAAAAGAGAAGAAACCTGGATAGTTGCCGTAAAAAATAAATGATAAATATTTAAAAGATGATAGCTTTAACCTATAAACTTATTACCGCGTTTTCAAAAATCGTCGGACCATGGCTTTTTCAGGTTATATCAAAACTAATTGCCGCAGGCTATTTCCTTTTCTTTCCCGCAAGAACTAAAATAAGCATCAATTTTTATAAAGCTCTTTTTCCTGAAAGAGGCAAATTATATCATATGTACTGTTCTCTCAGACAGTTTATGAGTTTTACGAACGTATTCGTTGACAGATTCATTCTTGAAAGTTTTGACGATATTGAATATACATCCGAAGGCCTGGAGTATATTGAAGAAGCTGTAAACAGTAAAAAAGGCGCTATTCTGCTGATGTCCCATATAGGCAACTGGGAAGTGGCGGCCCATCTGCTTAAGCGTAAAAACGTAAAAATGCTGCTGTATATGGGTATAAAAGAAAAAGAGGAAATAGAAAAAAAACAAAAAGAAAGTCTTAAAAGAAATGAACTTAAGATAATTGCAGTACCTGAAAATCAGGCATCACCATTTGATATAATTGAAGGCATTAACTTTCTTAAAGAAGGGGGTATAATTTCATTAACCGGCGACCGAATATGGAGACAGGATCAGAGAGCAATAAAAGTTAATTTTCTTGATCATAAGGTTATGCTTCCTGAAACACCGTACATTTTTGCCCTGCTTTCCGGTGCTCCGCTTCTTACTTTCTTTGCTTTCCGTACTGGAAGAAAGCACTACCATTTCAGAATAGCTTCCGTAAAGCACATTAAATCTGCCGGTAGAAAAGACAGAAAGGAAGTTCTGCAACAGGCTGCCCAGGATTACGCGGATATGATGGAAAATACTGTAAGGAAGTATCCGCATGAATGGTTTCACTTCGAGCCGTTCCTTGGTGAAAAAATTTCCAGTTAGCATTTAGCCAACGGCTACTGGACAAAAAATTTAAGCTCTCTCATCCATGCAGCAGAGCATCTACCTGCTCCCTTGTCAATTCCTCCCAGTCCGGGTCGGAAAATTTCTCTCCGTCCCACTGAAAAATAACTTTGTCAAAAGTCTCTCTGTAATTCTCAAGCTTTGATCCGCGGTCAGGGGTGTGTTCAATAAATACAAGCTTTAAAGGATCAAGACTGCGTTCTTGGCAGATTATCGTCGCTATCTGACAATTCCAGTAATTTACTGATGTACCGGGATTATCATCATATAATTCCGACGCAATAACAATGTGCGCATCATTATTCATTTTTATCAAAAGACCGCATTTCGAAGGAACATCCCATTGTCCCTTGAAGTCATAGATCTCTTCAATATAATCAGTGTTTGTTTTGCTGTTGATTTCGTTTATTTCAGACATAATTCAAGTAGTTCCCGGATATTTTAAACTCTATTTGATGCTGAATTTTCTTTTGTGTCACCGCCTCTGACTATCTTTTTGCTGAAGCTTCTGTTAACCAGGTCTCTTCTTCTATGACGGTATGTTCCCAGAGAATATTCACGCTCAGTAACACTTCTTAACAGCTTATACATTTTTAATGACTGATTCTCATCTTTATAAAAAGTGTCCCAGGCATAGAAGTAAAGTTCCTGAAGATGTTCAGGTGTCATGTGTTTCGGCTGATACACTACTTTTCCAGCATTATAGTCATCCCAGTCCGTGCTGAAAATGCGTTTCTGTTTTCTAAGATCGTCCCAAGCTTTTGTATGAGGAAAAGGAGCAAGAACAGTGAATTCAGCAAGATCAAGATCAATTTCAAGAAGAAAATCAATCAGACGCTTAATATAATCTTCAGTATGATCATCAAGTCCCAATAGAATTGTTCCTTCAACTCCAATGCCGTAGTCGTGGTATCTTTTGATTCTTTCTTTGATATAATCAGATGTATCAAAAACAGCCTGATAAACGTACCATGAACCAGCCTGAGCAGCAAGATCAAGAACATCAGGATCGTCCATTATTGTATGACTGCACCAGCTGACTTTTAGAGGAATAAGCTCTTTAAAGAGATCCATCAGCCACTTTTTATCCTGTGCCAGTGAATTATCCACTAAAAAGAACCTCTTGTTATCCGCAAGAGCGATTTCTTCTACCGCTTTATCAATAGGCCGCGGCCTGAATTCTCTGCCCCCAAGATAAGCAACAGCGCAGGGATAACAGTTGAATTTACAGCCTCTTGACGCGTGTACAAGATCCACCATCTGTACGCCTTTATGATAGTAAAAATCCCTGTTATATATACTCCTGCGTGCCGGTCCCACAATCTCGATAGGCGGACGGTCATTCATATAATTATACAGCGGCTTAAGCTCATTGTTATTAAAGTCTTTCAGAACCTGTTCAATCCTGCCTTCAGCTTCCCCGAGAAAAACCGAATCTGCATGCGCCATAGTCTCTTCAGCGTGAAGCATTGTGGAAATTCCGCCGAAAATTACCTTTTTACCCATACTACGGAAACGGTCCGCGATTTCCCACCCGCGTTTAACCTGAGTTGTAAGCATCATCGAAATTCCGATAAGGTCGGCATCATCAGAGAAATTGACCTCTTCGAGGTTTTCATCAATAAATTCAACTTCTATATCATCCGGCAGTGCTGCCGCAAAAACCGCAGGACCATGAGGCGGAAGATTAAAAGTCGTCTGACCTTCAAGTTTATTCCAGCGCGGATATATCAATTTTATCTTCATTATTTCTCCTTTAAAAAAAACAAAAACGCTTATAAGCTGTTATCAGCTAAAAGCCTGTACTGATTTCTCTTTATTTTATTATTAAAATAACACTCCTACCATAATAAAACAGCTAAAATTTCAAAGAATTAATAGCTATTATTACTATGAAAAAGCGTTATCTGTGAGTAGTCTGAATTTCTTCAAAATCAATCAGTTCCATATTCAGAGAATAACCGAAAAATCCGTAAGCGATTAGTTCTGCTTTCTCCGGAATCCCCTCTTTATTTAATGACTGTATATTCACGGTGCGTATCTGATCATTACCGGAATCGTATTTTTTTATTTCAAAGCTTCCGTTATTAAATGCAATCTGATCAATAACTGTATTGTTTTCACAAAAATATCTGTTTACAAATCCATCATTATTCTGACCGGATTCATGCTCCCGGGAGCCCGGAACAAAATAGAAAAGCATAATATCATCAAATAATAATTCTGCGAAATTATTATTTTCAAAATCAGGTAAACTGCGGTTAATAATAACCTTTTTTTCCCTGTAGCTGATATCAAATAATACCAGGCCTTCAACTGTCATTAAAACAGCATCGATTGATCTTTTTTCAGGATCAGCAACAGTTACACCTATTGCAACCATTGATTCATTATTCGGCAGAGTTACCCTGATAGAATGACTGAGCCTGTATGCCTTTTTCAGAAAAGGAGTATTGTGTTCAGCATTATTTTGATTGTCCGGCTTCAGGACAGGGAGACTTTTGCAGTATAAAATCGTAAGACAAATTATAAATAAAAAAGCTGGTATTTTTTTCACTCTGCGTCCCTGTAATACTTGTCATCAATTTGCTGGTTATGGTTTATTCCGGAGAACTTCAGTATAGTATATGAATCTTTATTTTCAGTTATCTTTACTGATTTGATAATGCCCTGCTTTCTTGATATCTCAAGTTCAATACTCTGTATAATACTTAAAAAGGATTTATCTTTCGGAGTAAGGACAATTTTATCATACCTGCCTGTATACAGGTCAGCTTTAAAATTCGGGTCATCATGAAATCTGCCGTTCAGCCATGAAGTTATTTCCTGCATTACTATCCCCATCGCCTGCGCCTTTGACCTGGAATCTTCAACAAAGCCTTTCTCGCCGCTTATATAGCTTTTAACCCTGCCGTTATGCATTAAAAGAATACTTTTAACCGGAGTAATATATTCCCATCTGAGAGAAGTCGGGGCAGTAAAGAAGAACCTGCCTTTGGAGATAAGCGGTTTATTAAGTATCTTAAGATGCTTTTCCTGAATGAAATCGGCTTTTACTGATTTGATATCTTTTGCAACATTTTTTATTTCATCCCAGTCATCTGCATATAAAGCTGCAGAAGTTATAACTGAAAAAATTACGAATAAGAGAGTAACTATTCTTTTCATTTTATTAAATTTCCGGATTTTTGTCAGTATGCTAAAACATACCGCCGTTAATTGATATAACCTGTCCGGTTATATATGAAGCGTCATCTGAGCAAAGAAAACGGACAAGTTTAGCTACCTCTTCCGGTTTTCCCAATCTGTTCATTGGAATCATCTGTTTAATTATATCAACAGGTGCCTCGGTAATCATCTCTGTATCGATAAGGCCGGGTGCTACAACATTAACCCTGATACCGAGCCTTCCAACTTCAGAAGCAATTGATTTGCTTGCTCCGACAATCGCAGCTTTAACTGCTGAATAATTAGCCTGGCCTCTGTTTCCTGTTAAAGCTGAAACAGAAGACATTGAAATAATTGATCCTCTGTGTTTAGGAATCATTTTCTTTAAAATCGGCTTGGTAATATTATAAAAACCCTTTATTGATATATTAATTAAAGAATCCCAGTCTTCCTCTTTACTCATAAGAAACAACCCGTCCGCCGTAATTCCGGCATTGTTTACCAGTACTTCTATATTGCCGCATCTTGATATTATATCCTTAACGCATTCCTGAGTCTGCCTTGAATCACCAACGTCAAATTTAATAATTTCCCCTGCCCCGTTATTTGATTCAA
Organism: Spirochaetota bacterium; assembly: GCA_016932015.1. Taxonomy (GTDB): domain Bacteria; phylum Spirochaetota; class UBA4802; order UBA4802; family JAFGDQ01; genus JAFGDQ01. The sequence continues at coordinate 37,951 of JAFGDQ010000065.1, forward strand.
TGAGTTCCAGAGTTTTCTTTGCAGCAGCATCATTTGACCTGTAATTTACAATTACATAGTAGCCGTCTGCCGCGAGTTCAAGAGATATGGCGCGTCCGATTCCCCTGCTTCCGCCTGTAACAATTGCTGTTTTCTGATCTGTCATCTATAATACCTTTTAATATTTATTCTTCCGTACTAAGTACCTGTATTTCAATCCTTGCAAGAGTTTCTTCTCCTGAATAGACAACCCCGGTAAATACACCATAAGCTTTAAGATCATACATAAGATTCACTCTGCACTCAAGCCGTGTTCCAAGGGGAATACTGTCTTTATAGAATTCAGCATCCTTAATACCAACAAGATATCCGTAAACTCCTTCGCCGGTCTCTTTCATTCGCTTGTTTCCAACAACAATGCCTGTAGTCTGGGCAACAATTTCAATCAAAATTATCGGATTAACCATACCGTCGGTCAAAAGAGGCCATTTATCATTAACGACAGAAAGTGTTATTACTTTCTGATCATCTATTTCAAGTACCTCTTCAACAAGCTTCATCCTTTTACGATGAGGAATTACTTTTTCAATATCGAAATCAATCATAATAATCTTAATATATCTGTCATCCGGTAAATAATAACGTATAACTTCGGGCTTCCTGTTTTTACCTGAAATAATAATTCGTTTGTGAAAATCAAATAAAATTGTTCAAATCTGTAAGTCAAGTTAAAAATAACTGCTTGTTATTGAGAAAATCAGGAGTTAACCTGTCTATAAAAAATATGAGACATAATGAAATTTTTATTGATTTTATTTTATAATCGCTGTTTAAATACAATATCAATTATAATTTTATATCTGATGTTCAGCGGATAAATATAATAAAATTAGTATTTCAATTTATACTATAGAATTTTGCGAATAGAATCGTACATGAAATATTTTCTATAGCATATCACTTGAGCTGAGATCAATATATTTTAATTATTCTGTTACATGCTATAAATTGACATTATTCAAACAATTTTATATAATTGATAGATATTGATTAACAGTTTTAGAATCCGGTTTTGGATCAGGAAAATAATAGCAAAAACTATATTGAGTATTTAAAATTTTAACAGGGAAATTGACATTATGGAAAACATACTGATTGTTGATGATGAAAAAAATATAGTAACAATTATTTCAAAGATGCTTGAGAAATGGGGATACAATCCGGTTCAGGCTACTTCCGGCGATGAGGCACTTGAAAAAATTAAGACCATTCCTGTTGATATGGTGATTACAGATCTTATGATGCCGAAAATGGACGGCATAACTTTAACAGGAAAGATAATGGAAACCAATAGTAATATGATAGTAATCGTACTGACCGGCTTTCCATCTATTGATACTGCTGTGCAGGCAATCAAGGCAGGTGCATATGATTATATGTCAAAACCCGTACAGTCGGAAGAGTTAAAAATTAAAATCGATCGTTGTCTTGAAAGAAAACGCCTGATAAAATCCAGGTCATTTCTTAAAGGACTTAACTGGGCACTAATTTTTACTATACCATTCTGGCTTATACTTGGAATAATTCTCGCAAAAATTCTCAGATAGTATTATTGATTTCTTTCACAAATGCAGCTATAGACTGCAGTACTTTTTTCTGCTGATCTTTATGTGGAGAATGACCGCACTTATCAAGTACAAGAGTTTTTACAACACCACTGCTCTTTAATTCAATAGACTGCATGTGTTTTAATGTGCCATATTCATCGTCAGCTCCCTGAATTACAAATGCCGGAACTTTAATATCCGGAAGATATTCTTCAATATTCCACTTTTTAAAATCAGGGTCAAGCCATGCTCTGTTCCAGCCGTAAAAAGCGCACTCTGTATTGATCCCGTGATATTTTTCAAGCCGCTTTTTCAGATCCCCATTCTCATACCAGTCCTTTGCCTCTCGAATATGACTGACTGTTTTCTTTTCACAAAATGTATGAGGAGCTTCAAGAATAATTCCTTTCAGATTTACTGCAGGCGTCCCTCCTGCAAAGATCAATGAGATGGACGCACCGTCTGAATGTCCAATCAGCATATATTCTTTAATTCCTGCTGCGGAGATTAGAGCCGGCAGAACATTAAGACCTTCATGATGCATAAAACTAAGCGGTAAAGGTAATGTGCAGCTGTCCGACCTGCCGTAGCCCTGCCTGCTGTATACAAGAGCGGCACATCCGGCTGCTTCAGCCGCCTTTTCCGGAAAATCATGCCACATTTCTACGCATCCTAATCCTTCATGCAAAAAAATCAAAGTTGCCGCTTCTTCAGGCGGTGGCCCATACCGGACTGTTTCAAGATTTATGCCGTTGACATTAAGCATTCGTAAATTAGTTTTCATACTCAATTAAATCCTAAATAATACTAAAAATATTCTTAGAAGTCCACCCCGCCCGACAGAACGCTGACAAATAAGGGAGAAACTATATAAAGCATTTAAAATGTATGTTTAAATTTAGTTTCTTAAAAGAAGATGATAAATGATAAAAATACAAAATTAATGGTTAAATACAGTCAAATAGTTTTCAGACATATACTTATATTTTGAAAAAATATAAGTTATTTTTTAAAATGGTAAATATAAAATTATCGGCATTTCGAAGAATTTTATACTAATTCATCAATAAACCCATTAAAAAAACAGTATTTCATTTAAATATATCTTGATTTAAAATTTAATTCTGCTTAATCTGTCCATGATTGCCCTCAGCTACTTATAAATAATTTACATTTTTATTTTTTTGCTTTATAATATCACAAAATATTTTTGGGAGAAAAATATGTCTGAAACAGTTAAGAATAAAGGCTGGATTGTAACATTTGCAGGAACAGGCATCAATCTGGCCTTGGGGATACTCTATACGTGGAGTATTTTTAAGGGTGCCATAGAAAAATCAATTAAAGCAGGAGGAGACGGAGCATTTAACTGGGATCTCGTAAAGCTGAATGACCCGTATTCAGTATGCTGCCTGGTGTTTGCTTTTTCAATGATACTTGCAGGAAGAGTTCAGGATAAATTTGGACCTCGCATCACTGCGTTTATTGGCGGTATTCTCGTCGGAATAGGGTTTTTATGGACTTCACAGACAACAGCTTATGTAAGCTGGATTTTAGGATTCGGCGTACTTGTCGGTGCGGGAATCGGATTCGGATATTCATCTGCAACACCTCCTGCATTGAAATGGTTTCCAGCCGCTAAAACCGGACTTATTTCAGGCCTTGTTGTCTCAGGGTTCGGTTTGGCGTCAGTTTATATTGCTCCTCTTTCAAAATTATTCCTGGGTGCGTTCGGAATTAACACATCAATGATGATATTCGGAATCGCGTTTATTATTATTGTATGCGGACTTTCAACCCTGCTTGTTAATCCGCATGATGGTTTTGTTCCGGGAGGCGCAACTGCAGCATCAAACAATAACGCAGCTTCAAAACCGAACGAATTTTCACCTAAAACTATGATGAAAACCGGAACATTCTGGCTCATATGGCTTATATACTTTATTGGCGCAGGTGCCGGACTTATGGTAATCGGCAGTGTTGCAGGTATGGCAAAGGCCAGTTTAGGTGAACTGGCATTCATAGCTGTTGCAATCATGGCAATTGGCAACGCAGGCGGACGAATTGTAGCAGGTGTTTCTTCCGATAAATTCGGCCGTAAAGCAACATTAATCACACTGCTGCTTTTTCAGGCTGTTTTAATGTTAGTTGCTATTCCATTAGTAAGTTCATCATCTACCAGTGCAGTGTTAATCGTACTGCTGGCAACATTTATAGGATTCAATTACGGTTCCAATCTGTCTCTTTTCCCGTCAATTACAAAAGACTACTGGGGATTAAAATCTTTCGGTATGAACTACGGTATTGTTTTTACGGCATGGGGAGTAGGCGGTTTTGTCATGAGCAGAATTTCTCAAATGCTTAAAACTTCAACCGGATCATTTACGTCTTCATTTGTTATTGCTGCTATACTGCTTGTAATAGGAGCTTTACTGACAGCAATCGCAATCAAATCTCCGGCAAAGTCAGCTTAATTGCCGAAATAGTTAAAAGAATAAAATAAGTAGCATAAAATTAAAATGCTCAGCTTTACAGGCTGAGCATTTTAATATATAATTATTCAGATATCAGATATATTTGATTAAAATTATGCACCAAGATAAGACTGTTTTATCAGCTCGTTTTCCATAAGTTCTGTCCCTTTACCGGAAATTACAACTTTACCTGTTTCAAGAACATATCCGAAATCCGCAATACACAATGATTCTGCAGCATTCTGTTCAACCAGCAAAATTGAGGTTCCGTTTTGTTTTATTTTAACTAAAGCGTCCATAATGTTTTCCAGTATAACCGGAGCAAGTCCTAAAGAAGGCTCATCAAGCATTAAGAGTTCCGGCCCTGACATCATCGCTCGTCCAATAGCAAGCATTTGCTGTTCTCCTCCTGAAAGAGTTCCTGCCAGCTGTTTTCGTCTTTCTTTCAATTTTGGAAATAACTCAAACACCTGTTCTCTCAGGTTTTGAATTTTCTTTTTATTTCTTCTGATTACATAGGCACCAAGTTCAAGATTCTTATATAGCGGCATTTCCGGAAAAAGCAATCTTCCTTCCGGACAGTGTGAAATACCCAATTTGACAATCGCGTCCGGAAGCAGTGAATTAATTTTTTTATCATTAAACTGAATACTTCCCTCAGCCGCCCTTATGAGTCCTGAAATAGTTTTCAATAAAGTACTTTTCCCGGCCCCGTTAGCTCCAAGAATAGTAACTATCTCACCTGATTTGATTTCAAGTGAAACACCGCTTAATGCCTCGAATGCTCCGTGTAATACATGTATATTTTCTATTTTAAAAAACACATCTTTCTCCAAGATAAGCTTTTATAACTTCTTCATTATTTGCCACAGCATCAGGGGTTCCTTCAGCTATATTTTTCCCGTAACTTAATACGATAATTCTATCGGAAATACTCATGACCATTCTCATTTTATGTTCAATAAGACAAATAGTTATGTTTAATTGTCTTATTTTATCAACCAGATCAATTAATCCGCTTATCTCCTCCATATTGACGCCGCCTGTAGGCTCATCAAGAAGAAGCAGTTCCGGTTCAGTTGAAAGTGCAAGTCCGATAGAAAGTCTTTTTTGAGCCTCTTCTGTTAAGCCGGCAGCACTTTTATCCCTCTTGTCTTCAAGGCCGACAAATGAAAGTATTTCTTCTGCTTTGTCCTGTATCTTTTTTCTTTCCCGATTAGCTGACGGAAAACCTATTATTGAACTGCATAAGCCGGATTTGGCATGAAGAGCCTGCCCGATTACAAGATTTTCAAGAACTGTAGTCTGAGAATAAATACTTGTCATCTGAAAAGTACGGCTAATCCCGCTTCGTGTAACCTGATGCGGTTTGGATCTTGTAATATCCTTTTCTTTGAAAATGATCTTTCCGGAAGTAGGTTTATAAAATCCTGTCATCAGATTAAAAAGAGTTGTTTTACCGGCACCGTTAGGCCCGATAATGGACAGAAGTTCACCCTGCTTTACTGAAAAATTTAAATCATCGACAGCAGAAAGGCCGCCAAACCGTTTTGTCAATCCGCTAATTTCAAGAAGGGCCATATTAACCGATCCTTTTCTTTGAAAACTTTTCTTTTAATGAAAGAATTCCGCCGGAAACACCTGACGGGAGAAACAGTAAAAACAGCATTAAAATAATACCGTTTATAAGAGTGTTGAGAGATGGAACAATTTGTAAAATTTCAGGCAAAGCCATTAAAATAAAAGTGCCGATAAAGGGGCCTGCCATTGTCCCTGCTCCTCCGACAATTAAATAAGCAACAACATCCATGCCTTTTGCGAAATATGCAATTTCCGGGCTTATGACAATGTTGTATGAACTGTACAAAACTCCTGCAATACCCGCAATAACGGCACTGATAGTAAAACTCATTATTTTTCTGCCCATAGTATTAATACCAAGCGACTCTGTCAGATTTTCATTGTAGGATATTGCAATGAATGTTTTTCCAATAAGAGATTTAACCAGCCTTGAAAAAAGAAGCATTATTATAATCAGAAAAAACAAAATAAAATAATACATCGGTAACAGAGATTCGAAACTCAGTTCTCCCCATGGCAACGGAACAGGATTGGGCCTGGGGATACCTGCCAGACCGTTTGCTCCTCCGGTAAGCTCAATCCATGCAACAAAAACAACACCGATAATTACAGAAAAGCCCAAGGTTACCAGAATAAAGTAAGGCCCCCGTAATTTAAGGGCCGGAATTCCTATGAGAAATCCGAAAATTCCTGTTATGACTATTGCAAGAAAAAAAGCCGGCCAGAAACCCAAACCAACCTTCACGGTCAGAAGTCCGAATGCGTATGCGCCAATACCGAAAAATGCAGCCTGTCCTAAAGACAATTGTCCTGTATATCCGTAAATAAGATTTACACTAAAGCACAGGATAGTCCAGATACAGATAAGAATCAGCATACTTGTCAGATATCCTCCAACCATTGGAGGAATAACAACGGCCAGAACCAGAAGCAGTAACCAGATTCCTGTTTTACTTAAAATAATATTTTTCAGGGTCTCCATATTTCCTTTCCAAGCAGACCTTTTGGCCTGAATAAAAGCATTAGTATCATAATTCCAAAAACAAAAATTAAGCTGTAGGTAGCACTAATATAACCTGCAGCCAGACTTTCAACAAGACCTAGAATAAAAGCACCTAGGACAGCTCCTCCAATACTTCCAAGTCCTCCGAATACAATGGCTGAGAAAGCAACAAGCAAAGGCCCCATCCCCATAGTAGGTTCAAGAAGAACAGCAGGCCCGATCAGAACACCTGCGAGTCCCGCAAGACCGGTTCCGATTATAAAGGCCATTGCTGAAACACGCGTGACCTTAATACCGCAGAGCATAGCGCCTTCGTGCTCCTGTGCAGTAGCCTCAAGAGTAGCGCCGATTGTTGTTTTTTTTATGAACAGCTGTAAAGCACCCAGAATAACAATTGTACCTCCAATAACAATAAGCCTTTGCAGAGGCAAAGCAAAATTGCCGAATGTCAACACTTTCCTGCTGTACGGTACGGCAAACCATTTTGTTTCAGTTCCGAAAAAATAAAGTGCGGCACCTTCAATGATCATCAATAATGCCATAGCTGTTACAAACAGATTAACCTCAGGAACATTTCGCATTGGATAAAATATAAATCTATATAATAATAGTCCAAGAATGCCTAGAGCAATTGTTGCCAGTATCAGCGCAAGCCAGTAATTCATTGCAAAAGACATAACAAAATAAAACCCGAAGTAGGCACCTATCATATACAGATGTCCCTGCGCAAAATTGGGTACATTCATAATACCGAAAACAAGAGTGAGTCCTGAGGCCAGCAGTATATAAATACAACCCTGAGAGATTCCGTTTAATAAATATTGAAATAGTTCTATCGTGGCTATCACCTCATTTCGATGAAAATTATATCATCTGAAAAAATGCTTTTGGAATAATTTCAGATGAAAAGTATTTAGATTATAATTCAAAATCAGACAATATATTTTCAGCCGGTACGATGTTATCTGATAATTAATCATATAACATCGCACCGTTTTTATCTGGTGGAGATTAAAAGATAATTATTAAGAAATATTATTCAAGATCTTTTCTGGGAACCTGAAGTTCCTGAATTTTAACATAATCCCCGTTCTTTATTTCTAACAGAAAATCCGGTGCTCCGTAAACCAGGCCGTTATCAAGAACATCTGTATTGGGGAATATCAGAGGAAGCTTTCCTTCCTGAAGTGCTTTCGGTGCTGCTGCACGTATATTTTTGGCGTCATCTACGGATCCGGACAATTCCATTGCTCTGACTGCCATATATACCATTCCGTATATATGTGCTCCCGGCTGCGCCGGAATATCTCCATATTTCTTTTTATATTGTTTAAGAAATTCTGTAAGATAACCTTTTGTATCTTTTTCAGGATGAGCCTGATAATACATCCATTGAGTGGCTTCTACAAGAGAACCTTCCAGACGATCTAGTCCAACTATCTTTTCGGATTTTTTGCCCCAGTCAGAGTTTAGGAAAAATTTGCCTTTATATCCTATGTCCATGGCATGAGAAGCTGCAAGAGCCTGAGGCTCTTCATACAAGCTTAAAAATATAATATCCGGTTTCTTGGCATTAAAGCTTGTCATAATTGAATGATAATCTGTAATATTTTTGCTGTCAATGATTTCAAACCCCAGAACTTTTCCGCCTAATTTTTCAAATCTCGTCTGAAATTTTTGAGCCCATGAAGTATAAGCTTCGTTAACATCAGCAACGATACATACTCTTTTGTATCCTTTTTTTATTGCAGCTTCAGCCATTGGGCTTCCCCAGTAAATAGCGGGAAGCCTTTCCTGAAAATAAAGAGTATTCCCTTTCTTGCGGGATTTATCAGAAGCAGACAAGCCGGCGAAAAGAACATTTAATTTCATATTTACTTCCTGGCATGCCCATGTTGCCGGAGTACCGAACGGGCCGAATATTACAGGCACATTATACATCTCAACAAGCCTTCTCATTCCGGCAACACTTTTTGAAGGATTCGCGCCGTCATCATAACTTTCTACTTCAATTTGATAGCGTTGATTACCTACTTTTATACCCGGACCATTATTTCCGAAAGTCCCGTTCTTGTTTATATTTTCAATTGCCATTTCAACAGATCTGTAAATACTGAGTCCGAAATATGCAACAGGTCCGCTGCGCGGGCTGATAACTCCAACTTTTACTGTTTTAGCGTGAAGCAGTCCCGAACCTGTCGTTAATATAAAAATAATCCCAAATATAAAGATAAATAAACGTTTCATACCCTGACCCTCTCTTTATCTTATTTAAATTATCAGACTCAAAATTTTATCAATTTTAGAATAAAAGCAACTATTTTTTAT
>JAFGDQ010000066.1 GCA_016932015.1 Spirochaetota bacterium
AGTCATTATACTTGAAATTTATAGATTAAGTCGTAAAGAGATGTCTTGACTGAGCAGGTCTCTTTAAAAAAACGCTACCAAATTTTTAATTATTATTTTAATCTCATCTGTTACCTTAAACAATGGAAATTATATTTTTATGAACCACGAAGAAAACTCCGATTCCTTCTTTCCGGACATGCTGCACGCAGAAAAGTTAAATCTGACAGGGAAAAGAAATTCAAACGAAAAGCTTGCCCGTCTTGATACAGACAAAGAATTACGGGAAAAGATACTTCCTCTCTGCAGACTTAAATACGGAGATGTCTATGAAGACAAGGTCTCCGGCCACAGGATCGGTGTTCTGGATGCCGTAAAATCCGATGATGTCAAAAAAATAGCAGCAGGGGAAAGTCCGTATCTTATTGTTAATGACCCTCCATACAATGTGAAAGTAGGCAGAGCGAACACAGGCAGTCTGTTTAAAATCGGAATTGAAAATTATATTAAATTTTCCGAAAACTGGATCAATGCCGCTTCTAAAGTAATGAATGATGATTCCCACCTGTTTATATGGCTTGGTGCCGATTATAAAGACAATTTCCAGCCTTTGCCTGACTTTATGATAATGATGAGGGATTTTACGGGACTCAGGCCGAAAAATTTTATTACATTAAGGAATCAGAGAGGGTACGGGACTCAGAAGAACTGGATGTGGATCAGGCAGGAGCTCCTGCATTATGTAAAGGGCGACCCGTCATTTAAGGTGGTTTATACGGATATACCCAAGGTGCTGAAAGGTTATTATAAAGTGGTAAACGGGAAGAAACAGGAGAATCTGGAAAGGAGCAGGTCTGATACCATAAGGCCGGGAAATGTTTGGATTGATATACAGCAGGTTTTTTACAGGATGGAGGAAAATGTCCCGGGATGTTACGCGCAAAAACCTTTAAAAGCGATTGAAAGAATAATCGAAACTAGCAGTAGAGAAAAAGATATTGTTATGGATTTTTTCTCTCATTCAGGTTCAACACTGATTGCGGCTGAAAGGCTTGGCAGAAAAGCGTTTACATTTGATATTGATCCGGTGTTCGCGGAGCTCACTCTCAGGCGCCTTGAACATTACAGAAAGACAGGTAAAACAGGATGGCAATGGGAGAATCCTTTTCCGGAAATTGATGAAAGTCCTGCTATTTGAGCAGAGATGTTTACTTTAAGATCAGTCAAAATAAATAATTAAAAAAGCTGCCTGAAATTATTCCGGACAGCTTTTTTAATTATTTACCGGTTTTACTGTTACCAGTATCTCATCCCTGTCCCCGTATTAATCTGCTTCTGTTTTTATCGCCTATGGTTTGCAGGCATTATGAGAAGAATAATTTTTTTCATAATTCTGAATATTCCATTATAAAAATTCATGAATTAATTTTAATTTAGGATTGCGTTATGCCGGTTTAGTAAATATAATACAGGCACAGATCAAATGAAATTCCGGTTCATTAATAAGCTGTCTGTCTTCATTGATTTTAAATTAAAATAAATTAATAATATATAAAAATAAATGAATAAAAAAAAGTAAGTTTAAAAATAATATTTACCGTTAATTATAAAGAAATTATATAAATTTCTAAAAATGTATTCAAGGCCGAAACGTTCATAGAATAATAAATTATATCGAGGGAAATAATGGAGCTCGACTACTATCCTGAAAATAACCTTATTGTACTGCTTTTATTATTTTTGTTAACCGCCGGGCTGTATCTGTTCTGGTGGATCGCAAGAGTAAGCAGGATTTTTGATGATAATCCGGTATCAAATATTTTCCTGATTATTTTTACAGGCGGTATATGGTATGTTTATCTGAGCCTTAAATATATGCACAAATCGGAGCAGCTTAATAACAGGGATTTAAAATGGTATATGTTTTTCTTCGTTCCAATATCATTCCTGATTATTCAGAATAATATTAACGAAAGATATTTCCCCGGCAAGTAACGCAAGGAGAATGTAATGATAGTCAGTTGTTCAAAATGTGATTCCAAATATTCAGTTGATGATTCAAAAGTTGACGGTAAACGATTCGGCTTTGTGTGCCCTAAATGCGGTGAAAATGTAGAAATTGACAACAGGGCCGGGGAGAAAGCTCCGGAACAATTGGAAGAGCAGTTAAATGAAAATATCTTTGATGAAAGCGCGGACCTGGCAACTGGCGAAGAGGACTCCGGTATCGGGATTGATCTGCCTGAAGATCTTGATGAAGATTTCATTGCAGGTGCTGAAGAAGACATTACCGGTATTGAGACTGAAACAGGGGATATACTAAAAGAAGTTGATGAACTTGGGGCTTTAGGGACAGACATTGATGATGATACTGACCTTGATATACAGGATGATGACAGCGGGTCTGATCAGGAAGAAGAAGAGACAGGACTGTCAATCGATGATTTTGAGGGAATCCCCGAACCGGATTCGGAAACCGGATCTGAATATGAATCTGATGAAATACCCGGCGGCACGGAAGAGGATGAGGATGAGGATGACGACTCTATGGCATTTGACGAAATGGAGCTTCCTGACCTTGAGAATCTTGCTGATATTTCCGAGACCGGTGTAACCGCGGATGACGCGATAAATATTTCTGGGCGGGAAAGCCATGTACGGGAATCCGCTGACCGGGAAGAGGACACATCGCTCAGTCCTGATGAGCCTCTGATTAAAGATGATGAACTTATTGAAGATTTCAATATTGATGAAAGCGGTATTGATGAAGGGAGTGACGACTTTGATGAAATCGGGATGTCAATCGACGGTCCTGAAGAACCGGAGAAATTCGAAAGTGATGAAGAGAAAGACTCCGGATTTCTTGACGACTTCAGTCCTATAGAAGAGGATATTGAAGGAATTTCCATTGAGGATACCGCGGATGAGACTGCGTCCGGTGAGGCTGAAGAAGAGGAAATTGAGCTGAATGTGGAAGATATGCTGGGAATGGAGGATGTGGAATCAGGTGAAATTTTTTCAGGTGAAGAAGACTCCGGTAGTGACACAGAGGAAGAGGAAGAAGACGAAGATATTACAATAGATCTGGATTCACTTGATATTCAGCTTGAAGAGGATGATGAAGAGGCAGGCGTGCCTGTAGATATGGAATTGGAGGAGCTGCCGGATTCTGATGAATCACTGATCGCAGACAGCCTGGATATTGAGGACCTGGAAAGCGATGTCATAGAAGATGAATTATCAGGATTTTCAGGAGAGCCTGAGGATGCGGGTTTTGAAGAGAAGGCATTCGCGGAGGAAGTGGGAGCTGCTGCTGAAGGAGAGGATGAGGATATAACGCTTGACCTGGATTCTCTTGACCTGACCCTTGATGAAGTGGAGGAGCTGAAAGAAGGCGAGGAAGTTGGTGATGAGGAAAGGGTTTCACTCTCAGATGCGGGACTTACTCCGGATGAACTGATTGAGGCAAAAGAAACGGCAGCAATGGAAAAATCCGGAGAGGATACCGGGGATGAAGATATAAGAATCAGTGTTGATGAAGTGGTTCCTGATGTTGACATAGATGCAAAAGCTGATGAAATAGACCGTATTATGGAAGATATAGAATTTGCAGATATTGATCATGATGAACTGCCTGAAATAGATTTTGATGAGTTTGATAAACAGGACGCCGGTGTTGAAACGCTGGATATTGAACCGCTTCCGGAAGATTACCAGCCTGTAGCCGCAGGGAGCGGAAGGGATTTTTCGGATCATGAGCAGGAACTTTCGAGCCTGGATATTGACATCAGGGATACTGTCCCGGGCGGCATGATTAATTTTTCAATCGATTATTCATTCAGTTTTTCAAGACTTGGGGCTTTCTTCCGCCTTATATGCCTGTATCCGGTAATCCTTATACCGCATTTTATTGTCTTGTTAATATATTCAGTGCTGTCAACACTCCTGTCAGTATTTAATTATCTTATTATTCTTTTCAGCGGAGTTCATGAAGAGGACTTCACCTCAATACAGGAGAATACAATCAGATACTTCCTTTCTCTTGCCGCGTGCGCAGCGGATATTGTGGAGGAAGTACCCAAATTTGCCGGTCGCAAGGATATTGATTATCCGTTCCAGCTTGACGCGACATATCCTGTAACGCGTTCAAGAGTTCTGGCATTTCTCAGGTTAACAGTAGCAGGAATTCTGATCGCGGCATTTCCGCATCTTATTCTCCTGCTTATTCTTTCTGCGGGCAGTATTCTTATTTATTTAATCGGACTCATTTCCATTATATTTACCAGGAAATGGCCTAAGGCTCTGTTCGACTTCATGACAAGATACTATAAATACTGGGCTAACGTGCTGTCATTTATTACAGGTGTAATTGACAGGTATCCGTCATTTAAATTCGACTAGGCTGATGCGCGTTAAACCATTTAAAGACAAGGTCGTTGATTTTGAAAAAATCGATGATGTCTGCAGGCAGCTAAGGCAGGAAAATAAAACAATCGCAACAACAAACGGATGTTTTGACATACTGCATCTTGGGCATGTGGAATATCTGCAGGCAGCTTCCGAAATATGCGATTGTTTAATAGTCGGAATTAACAGCCAGGATTCGGTCAGAAAACTCAAGGGAAGCAGCAGGCCTGTAAACAGCGAAATCTCACGCGTATCTGTAATTGCTTCACTTGGATTTGTCGATTTCTGCGTAATTTTCAGCCAGGATACTCCTGTCGAACTTCTGAAAAAAGTCAAACCTGATGTGCATATTAAAGGCGGGGACTACAAACCTGAAGAACTGATAGAAAAAAAAGTCGTTGAAGATAATGGCGGCATCATACAAATATTACCTCTTGTAACAGGTTATTCCACAAGCTCTATAATCGGAAAGCTTAAAAGCGAATAAAAATCTGTTTTAATATAATTATTAAATTAACTGACTCTGTCATATTAAAAAAGCTTTCGCTCTAAACCTGTAATTAAATCATAATAAATAGTACTATTAAACGCATATGCAGAAAATTTTCGGTGAAAACGGATTCCTGAGCCGTATTCATAATAATTATGAATTTCGCGGGGTTCAGGCTCACATGGCGGAATTTATTATGGAACGCCTTCTTGACCAGGAGAACGCGCTCGTTGAAGCAGGTACGGGCATTGGCAAGACTCTCGCTTACCTTATTCCTGCCTTGATTTACTGTCTTGAGAATGACAAGGTTGTTGCTGTGAGCACGGAAACAAAAGCGCTTCAGAAACAGCTTGTTGATAAGGATATCCCGCTTGCGAAAAAAATAATCCGTGAATATACAGGCAGGGAATTTACGCATTCACTCTGCCTCGGCAGCAATAATTACCCGTGCAGGAAGAGATTCGAGACCCTGCTTTTAAAGGGCGGTTTTAATCCGGGCGACGAAGCGGAACTGGAAATATTAAGAAACGCTTTTGCCGATAAAGCTGTTTTTTCAAGATTCGATCTTCCTGTAAGTAAAAAAATATGGGATGAGATTTACAGGGAAAGTGAAATATGCAACGCGTATCGCTGCCCTTTTTCGTCAAAATGCATTTACCAGAGAGCAAAGAAGGAATGGTCTGCCTCTAATGTGCTCATTATGAATCACTACCTTTTCTTCTCCAACATCAGTTCCGCAAAGGCATATCTGCCAAAGTTTGATATAGTAATTTTTGACGAGGCGCATTCTCTTGAGGAGATCGCGTCTGACCAGCTTGGTTTCATTGAAAGTTATAATAAAATAACAGAGCTTATAGGCACAATATATAAGAAAACAAGAAAAAGCAGTCTTGTAAATAAAATCTTTGATGAGTCTCTGAAAGAAAAAGCGGTTGAGACAACTGCAAAGCTCCTGAAGGAGCTGAACGTATTTTTTGAAAGCCTGAGGGACATGTTTAAGGAGGAACAGACTTCTGTTCGCGTAAGAGAGTCTCTTTCTTTTGGAGATGCCCAGATAAAATATCTAAAGGATTTGCTGCAGATATTTGAAAAGACTGAAGCTGATTTCAATGAGGAGCATGTAAATGTTGAATTTGAAATCACGAGGGGACAGCTTTTTAATTATCAGCAGAACCTGGAATCTTTTATTTTTCAGCAGAATCCGAATTTTGTTTACTGGATAGAAAAAAGCGATGACCGGATTCTGGGGGACATTCAGCTTCTTGGAAGGCCCGTAGACGTATCACAGACAATGCATCAGGAGATTAATTCTTTTTATGACAGCAATATTTTTATTTCCGCAACTTTAACAGCAAGAAAGGAATTTTCCTTTATTGCTGACAGGCTGGGAATTTTTGATTACAGGCCGCTTCTGCTGGATTCGCCATTTGATTATAAGAATCAGGTTGTTCTGTATCTTGACAGGGAGAACATCAATCCTGATGACAGCAGATATATTGATTATGCTGCAAATCTTTCAGCAGGTATCATCAGGAAGATCGGCGGGAACTGCCTCATTCTTTTTACATCCTATAAAATGCTGAACACTATAAAAGCAAAACTGTCGGGATTAATTGATAATACAATTTATGCTCAGGGAGACGCCCCTGCGTCTGAAACAGTGGAACGTTATATAAAAGATAAAAATTCCATACTTATGGGCACGCATTCATTCTGGCAGGGAATTGACCTTCCGGGCGACCTGCTGCGCGGGGTAATAATGATGCGGCTTCCGTTCAGCGTGCCTGACAGGCCTCTGGTTCAAGCAAGAATAGAAAGAATTACCGAGCGCGGGCTTAATCCTTTCTCATCATATCAGATTCCGAATGCCGTAATCAAGTTCAAGCAGGGTTTCGGCAGGCTTATCCGAAGCAGGGACGACCGCGGAGTCGTGGCTGTGCTTGATCCCAGAATTCTGTCAAAAGGATACGGGAAAATATTCCTTGATTCTCTGCCGGAATGTAATATTATCCATAATATTGATGAACTGGATCAAAATATTATTGCGCCTGCAAACCGCTAAAATAATCAGGTTTAATCAATCTTCCGCCTCAAATACTACATCTATAGACTCTTCGTCTTGCAGCATCCTGCTGTTTTGCGGCAGACAATCCGTATTGTCTTAAAAATTGACTAAAATCTGATTATTTTTGCGATGATGATTACATAATAGTCAGTCAAAATATGTAATAAAAAAAGTGATTGCCAGTTATCCTGTAGTTGCAAATATCTCCATTTAATAAATCCTATTTATGCCGGTTTATCAATGAACAATCTACTTGAGAAATTAAATAATAATCAGAAAGAAGCAGTGCTTCATACTGAAGGCCCTCTGCTCATTCTCGCGGGTGCCGGATCCGGGAAAACCAGGGTTATCACCAACAGGATCGCGTATCTTATACAGCAGAAGAATGTTCCTCCGTATAATATCGTGGCAGTAACGTTTACGAATAAAGCTGCCGGTGAAATGAAAAAAAGGGTGATCGATCTTACCGGCTCTCAGGGAAACAGTGTTTTCATTAAAACATTTCATTCAGCATCAGTATATATACTCAGAAGGTTCGGAGAAAGGGCGGGAATTCCCAGATTTTTTTCTATATATGACAGTTCCGATCAGGAAACCCTGATTAAGGAGATACTGCTGGAAATGAAGCTTGATCCGAAAAAAATCAAGCCCAGAATGATCGCCTCGCATATTTCCTCAATAAAGGAGAAAGCTGAATTTTTTTCCGCTGGGCCGGACGCTCTTATGCCGGAGCATCTGCCTTTTAATTTTCCCGAGGTTTACAAGACATATCATCAGAGACTGAAAAAGGTATGCGCTCTTGATTTTAATGATCTTTTAATTGAGACTGCCAGGCTTCTCAGATCATGCCCTGAAGAGCTCGCGGCAATGCAGAGAATGTGGAAATACTTCATGATTGACGAATACCAGGACACGAATCACGCCCAGTATCTGATAAGCAAATACCTTTCCTCCGCTACAAGAAATTTATGCGTGGTCGGTGATGACGATCAGTCAATTTATTCATGGAGAGGGGCGGACATAAAAAACATACTCGATTTTGAAAAAGACTACAGCGAAGCTAAAGTCATTACTCTTGAGGAGAATTACAGATCTGTCGCCCAGATACTCGATTCAGCTTCCTGTGTAATTAAAAACAATGTTCACCGTAAAAAGAAAAATCTTATTCCTGTAAGGGGTGACGGGGAGCTTATTACATGGTGCCGGACAAATAATGAACGCGGTGAAGCAGGATATGTGATCAGCAAAATTTTATCGCTTAAGAACAGGGAAGGGATGAAGAATAATGACTTCGCGGTTTTTTACCGTACTAATGCCCAGTCCCGTGTATTTGAGGAATATCTCAGAAAGGAAAATCTCCCGTACAGAATAATAGGCGGTTTAAAATTCTACGACAGAAAGGAGATCAAGGATATTCTTGCCTATTTGAAGATAATCGCGAATCCGGCTGACGCGGTTTCATTGTTCAGGGTAATAAATGTTCCGGCAAGGGGACTTGGAAGTGCCTCCATAGCATCCATAAGGGAAGCTGCTGCTGAAAAAGATATTACTGAATGGGAAGTTATTTTAAACAGCAGCGAACTGAAAATCAGGGCATCAAAAGGCCTTAACGAATTTAAAGATGTAATATTAAGAGGCATGGAGATTGCAGCTGAGACACCCGGCAAATATTCTCTTTCCGATCTTGTTAATGAAATAATTGAAATTTCAGGCTATAAAAAAAGTATGGAATCCGATGATTCCACAGAAGCAAAAGCAAGGCTTGAAAATATTGATGAGTTCATAAACAGTATTTATGATTATGAACAGATGAACATGGAATCCGGACTTGATGAATTTCTGCAGAGCGTTTCTTTGCTGACATCAGAGGAAAACCCGGACGATGTTACTGATGAAACAGGCTTTATAACACTTATGACTGTTCATATAGCAAAAGGTCTTGAGTTCCCTGTTGTTTTTCTTACGGGAATGGAGGACGGCACATTCCCGCATATTAATTCAATTGATACTGAACAGGGACTTGAAGAGGAAAGAAGACTCTGTTATGTGGGCATTACGCGTGCCATGGATAAGCTGTATATCACAAACGCGGAAATAAGAAGAAGCTGGGGTGAGGTCAGGTACAGGATCCCTTCAAGATTTATAAATGAAATTCCCGCGGAGTATATTGAATCGGATGAGTACATTGACGAGTATTCTTCGGGAAGTTATCCGTCTGACAGCTTCCCGTCGGAAAATTATTCGGCCTCTTTCAGTTCCTCCTCTTTTAAAGGAAGGGGTTCTGTTCGCAGCTTCAGCTACAGCAATCCCAAACCTAAAGCGCAGTATGAATTCAGCACTTCGTCTTTTAGCAGTAATGGTTTTACTGAAGGAATGTCTGATCATTCGGAAAGTAAGTTTAAACTGAGAGATGTTGTCGTTCATCCGAAATACGGCAGGGGTACGATTACAGGCATAAAAGGCAGCGGGGATAATATCAAAATTACTATTAGTTTTACCGGTGGCAGGAGCAAAGTCTTTCTCGAAAAATATACTCAGCTCGACAGGCTGATGTAGCCGGTTATAATTTTATTTGACACAAATGAAAAAATCATATATGACAAAAGTCATGCATTCAAAACGAATAAGTATTATTAGTTTGAAGATAATTCCTCTGTTAACATTAATTTTTTTTAATTCGTTATATTGCTCTCACTTATCAGTACGCGAAGAAAAAGACAGCCTGGGCAGAGTTGTCAGCTCAACTGCATATGTAAAAGATTCCCCTGAAACAGTTGTGATCACAAAATATATCGGGGAAACGGAGAAGCCTTTATCTAAAAAATTTATTAAGCTGAAAAATGAAACACTGATTCACAGCTGGCTGGAAACCTACAGCTATAAAAAAGGCAGGCTGGGTTTAACCCGGTTTTTTGTTGATATCGGTAATAACAGAGTTCCTGTGGGAAGAATTGTATATAAATATAAGCAGGATAATATCTATAAGATTGAATATTACTTTCTGGAAGAAACAGGAGACAGGAAACTGTTCAGGCACGGCATAGATCTTTATTATTATTCAGGCAAAAAGCTCGCGAGACGGCGGATTATCGAATATGAGAAAAAACCGGAGTCAGGAGTCAGTATTCAGTTAAGCCAGTATCTGATAAACTACAATGGCAGGGATATTGTATCAATGCAGACAAAAATTCTTGATAAAAAATCAAACAGTATCATAATCAATGAAGAAACCGATCCGGAAATTATAAGCGTAATGATAAACAATATTGAAAAAAGCCTTCGCGAAAGGTGCAAGGGATATCATTTAAAATATTAGCAATCATTAATTCTGCCGGATTTTCCACACGTTCTTATTCCGGATTTCAATTTTCGGCGGGGAGATGATCGATTATTAATGAACATAATAAATTATGCGTGCTTTAAATTTACTCTGTTAAAAGTCTGTTTAATATGAACCGGCAAAAGCCGGAACTCATGGGAAAATCAGATTCATATAATTTAGAAAATATCAGGAGGATGTATGGCAAATTTAATTGAATTGAATGAAGGGAACTTCCAGTCTGAAGTTCTCGATTCTAAAGGAAAAGTACTTGTTGACTTCTGGGCTCCATGGTGCGGACCTTGCAGAATGCAGGGGCCAATTCTGGAAAAACTGCTGGAATCCGGGGAAATAAACGCGAAAATTGTAAAAGTAAACACAGATGAAAGTCCGGGAATCGCGGGACAGTTCGGAATTCAGTCTATTCCGACATTAATTCTTTTTCTTGATGGAAAGGAAGCCGAAAGAATGGTGGGAACTCAGCCTGAAGAGATATTAAAGGGCAAACTGCAGTAATTGTGATAAAACACAATGTTTTTGTGTGCATTTTGTTTTTATATAAATTCATATTAAAAAATAATGAGAACTGTTGTTCAGAGAGTATCGGAAGCTGATATTAAAGTCAACTCAGACGCTGTTGCATCAATAGGAAACGGAATACTCGCACTCGTCGGTATTCATAAAGATGATGAAGCAAAGGACATGGAATATATAGCCGATAAACTGCTGAACCTGAGAATTTTCGGGGACAGTAATGAGGCTATGAATTTATCCATTCAGGATATTGACGGAGATATTCTGATCGTCTCTCAGTTTACTCTTTATGGAGACGCGCGTAAAGGGCGCAGGCCGTCCTTTTCCGGTGCAATGGCGCCTGATAAAGCAGTTCAGTATTATGATGATTTTTTAAAACTATGCTCCGGTAAATATCCGAAAATCAAATCCGGAATTTTCGGCGCAATGATGGAAGTAAATCTGGTAAATAACGGCCCGGTTACTATTCTGCTGGACAGCCGCAGAAATTTTTAGATCAGCGGCTGTTTATATTGAGTCTTCATAGCTGTTTTCCAGACGGTTGAGAATTGATTTCAGATTCTCATTGCCGGGATTTTTTCTGTAAAGTTCCCTTATTTTTTTTTCCGCTTTTTTTTTCGTAAATCTACCTACTGTATACTCCCTGTCAGCTTTTCTGGCTGCAATATAATATTTATATGACTCAATAAAATTGAACATATAGAAGCATGTGATTGCCATATTCGACAGGGCTTTTGCATAAGCCGGATCAAGCTTAATCGCTTTCTCCAGATTATCATAAGCTTTATCATATCTTTCCAGGTTCATGTAAACTACAGACAGATTATTATAATAGTACTTAACATTCGGATTTTTTATTATCGCAAGAGTAAAATATTTTTCAGCGTCAGGAAAATTATTATTCCGGAGTTTTTTAAGTCCTGCGGAATTTAATGTTGAGTCAGACATTATGGATATGGAATTGTCCTTAACCGGAGTAATTCCTGAAATGCTTATTTCATGCGGCATCAATATCGCTTCGGAGAACAGAAGCATGGGAATCAGTAATATTCCATAAACTTTTATATGCATACTTAAATATAAATCCGGATAAATTACATAATCAATCTATTTTTTAACTTTAATTTTTTTATTTATAGCATTTTACGAAAAAAAAAGTTTATTGAATATTTCCTGCAATATATCCGTTGATGTGGGATTTTCCAAAATTAGAAATACTATAATTTCTTTTTATATTATTATTTTTTCCATTCAGTTTGTGAAATACGGGATCGATAATAATATCAAACAGAACTGTGTTTTGTTGAATAACTATCAATTAGGCAAATAAATGAATTTTTTTCAATCAGTAAATTTGCTTCAAAATACTGAAATTCCCGCATATCCTGCAGGTTCGCCGGACAACAATACGGTTAAAGGTGCGCCTTTTGCCGATTTTCTTAATCAGCATTTAAATAATAATCCTATTATCAGTCATGAAAAAAGTCATAATATAGAAAATGAAAATTCTTTAAATGACAGAGAAGTGCAAAAAAATGATGTTTTGGCTAATAATGACAGGAATAAAATATCAGATAATAAGTATTCCGATACAAACCGGACTGAAAAAGCAGATAATACTGAATATGAAACCGGGAAGGTAAAAAGCAGTGAAAAAGAACCTGCAGCGCGTTCTGAAAAAAGCAAGGACGGGAATGCGGAATCCGGGCCTGCCGAAAATGATAAACTGACTGCTGATAAAACCGGTAAAAATGAACCGATTGAACAGATTGAAACGATTGAAAAGAATGAAAAGATAAAAAAGACTGAAAAAAACAATCTTTATGAAATGAATTTATCTGTTTTATTAAAAGATATTTTATCGCTTCTGGATAAAATAAAAGGAAATTCACCGGGTAAAGAACAGATTAAGGAACTGAAGTCAGCTCTAATTGAAATAAAAGAGCAGTTATTTTCAAAGAAAGGCGAAATACTGCAAAACAGGGAACTAACCGCAATATTTAATAAACTAAAGCATCTTCTTGATACCGGAAACAGGAAAGTTGATATCCGGATTAATGATCATAAAGAGATTTTTAACATAGCGGAACTTAAAAAGGAAATATCAAAGCTTATAAAAAGTATATCCGAAAAACCGGAGAAGATAGCTGTCAGAGATAATGACTCAGGAAGTTTAAATAAAAACTCTATTAATCAGAAATTACATGCGGAAAATTCGGTAGCTGAAGCAAAAGACTTCAGTGAGATTAAGGATTTTTCCGGCGGCAATAAGGAAAATTCTTCGAATCACAGTTTTCAGTTTTTGAAAAAAGACCCTGAAATCAGTTTGTCTTTATCAAGAAACAATGTTCAGCCTGCTGCAGGGAAAAATAATTTCAGCGGGCAGCTGGATAAAATAGTTCAGAACGCGAAGATATATATTAAGGACAGTAAAAACGGCAGTTTCACTTTAAGGCTTCATCCCGAATCACTTGGCAGGGTCAATGTTAATCTTAATCTTGAGCATGGTGTAATAATAGGAAAATTTCTTGTTGAGACCTCTGATGCAAAAGACGCCTTAATGGAGAATATGGCGGCAGTCAGGGAAAAGCTGCAGGACAATGGAATTGCTGTTGGTGATTTTCAGGTAAATGTGAGGGATCAGAACGGTTCTGCATCGGATTTTAATGACCGGGAGTTCCCGTATGTCGCGTCAGGGAATCAGAATGAATCCGTAAATGCCGAGTATATAATAAATTCCGTCTATTATCATGATGGAAAAATAGATTTTATAATCTGATAAATCTAAACCTGTTTAAAGAGAAGAAGACATGGATAACAATATAATTTATAATAACCTGAAAACACAGAATACCGGATTTCAAAATACAGAGAAGACCCAGCCCAGAAAGTTTACAGGAAATGAGAACCTGGATAAAGATGCTTTTTTAAAGCTTCTTGTAACAGAACTCCGTCATCAGGATCCGACACAGCCTATGGAGAACAGGGAATTTATTTCCCAGATGGCTCAGTTTTCCGCTCTTGAACAGATGACAAATGTTAATAAATCGGTTCAGACTCTTAATCGCAGTTCAAGGTCAGGAGAAGCCTATTCGCTGCTCGGTAAACAGATAAAGGCATTTGATCCAGTAACAGGCAGAAAGATTGAGGGTCTGGTGTCCGGAATGTTTTTTAAGGGTGATGATATAAGGCTTGTAGTCGGCGGAAAGGAAATCGGGCTGAACGATGTTCACGCAGTGTATACGGTGAATACCGCATGGAACCCCGGAAACGCAGCTGCCATGTACGAGGAAAACGCGGAAAGTAATTTAAATAATAATACTTCTAAAGAAATTAAAAATTATAACGATATTAAAATAATAGAGAATAAATAAGTATAAAATTCTTTTTCAGGAGCATATTCGCCATGATGAGATCGCTTTTTTCCGGCGTTTCCGGATTGAAAAATCATCAAACCAGGATGGATGTTATTGGTAATAACATTTCCAATGTAAATACGTATGGTTTTAAATACAGCAGAGCTACTTTTCAGGACATGCTGTCCCAGACAATTGCGGGCGCTGCAAGGCCTGAAGAGAATAAAGGCGGCGTAAATCCCAAGCAGGTCGGGCTTGGAATGACCATAGCGTCAATCGACAGAATTTTTACACAAGGCAGCCTTCAGACAACAGGCAACCAGACCGACCTTGCGATCTCCGGTGACGGTTTTTTTATAACCGCAAAAGGTGATAAGAATTATTATACAAGAGCCGGCAACTTCACTCTTGACAGGGACGGGATGCTTGTGAATCCGGCAAACGGTTTAAGAGTTCAGGGATGGATGGCGACAAATAATGACGCAGGTGAGAAAGTAATAAATACTTCAGGAACGGTTGAAGATATAGTCGTGCCTATATACGGGAAAGTGGAAGCACAGGAAACCACTTCAATAAAATATAAATGCAATCTCGATTCAAAGCTGCCTGTGGTTCCGCCGAACGCGACCGAAAGCATGAGAGCATCCGCGGGAGTTACAACCAATATAGATGTTTATGACAATTTAGGCGATACGCACAGGCTTACGCTCACATTCTGGAAAACATCGCCGAATCAGTGGACGGCATCAGCTGCCATTACAGACTCGCCTGGTACTGTGACTCTTGACGTACCTGCGGGCGCGAATCAGCCGAACCAGGCCAATCCTGGAAACAAAATAAATCTGAGATTCTCACCTGACGGAAGGCTTATTTCCGTAGCTGATGAGGGCAGCCCTGACGCACAGAACCAGGGCAGCATGCTGGTGAATTTTAATTACAGAGTGGGCGGAGATCCTCAGGTAAGATCAATTGAACTTGATCTTGGAAGTTCAGGGCTTATAAACGGTGTTACACAGTTCTCCTCTCCATCAACAACCAAAGCTGTTGAACAGAACGGTTTCCCGATGGGGTATATGGAGGCTTTTAATATTGACGACTCCGGAGTTGTAACCGGTGTATATTCCAACGGAACAAAGAGTTTAATCGGCCAGGTAGGTATGGCTGTCTTTAACAATCCGGGCGGCCTTACGGCAGTAGGCGAAAATATATTTGAGGTTTCCAATAACTCGGGTATGGCAAATATCGGAGCTGCTTCCACAGCCGGACGAGGCAAAATATCGGCAGGCACTCTTGAAATGTCCAATGTTGATCTTTCCGAGCAGTTTACGGATATGATTATAACACAGCGCGGTTTCCAGGCTAATTCAAGAACAATTACGACATCCGATCAGATGCTTCAGGAGCTGATCAATCTCAAGAGATAGTATCTCAAGAGATAGTATCAATCGTTAAAATTTTAATAGATTATAGCAGGGGCAGATAATTATTCGCCCCTGTTTTATTAAATATTACTTGCATATTTTTTTATTCCCTTACAGCCTCATTATTAAAATACCTTCCGGGATCATAATGGTTATTACAATAAAAGCTGAAAATCTGTTTAAGAGCTTTAACAGACCTGTATTAAAAAATCTGAATTTTACTTTCAGTACCGGCAGGGCGGTCGCTGTTACCGGTCATAATGGTGCAGGTAAATCAACATTGCTGGAAATAATTGCCGGGATAAAGCAGCCCGGCCGCGGTAAACTGAGATATGAAGTGAATAGTGAAGAAACCGATTTAAGGCATTTACGCGGAGATATCGGTTTTTCGAGTATGAGGGTCAACCCTTACGGCGAGCTTACAGCTCTTGAAAACATTGAATTTGTTTCAGGTGTTGATCCGTCAGACAATGTTTCAGACGGGAAAGCGGAGGAATTTCTTAAGAGATTCAATCTGCTTAATGACAGAAATAAGCAGGTTAAATATTTTTCATCCGGTATGAAGCAGAGGCTGAGGCTGATTCTTGCAACTCTGCATGATCCACATGTTCTTATTCTGGATGAGCCCGGGGCGAATCTTGATTCTGACGGCAGGGAAATGATTTATTCGTATATAGAATCTGTTAAAAAAGATAAACTTGTTATTATTGCAACAAACGAGGAAGCAGAGGCGGACATCTGTGAAGACAGAATCACACTATAAAAACAACGTATTCAGGAACCTGCAAAAGGATTACAGAATAGAATTCAGGAATAAGTACGCGTTTAATCTGTCAGTTTCCTTTGCGGTAATTTCGACGCTTGCCATAAGCCTTACTGCCGGAGGGGCCGGACTTTCTGTTAAAATACAGGCAGTCCTTTTGTGGATAATTCTATTTTTCAGCGGCATGAACGGCCTGTCGCATATTTTCATAAGAGAAACGGAGCAGGATACGGATCTTTTCCTCAGGCTTGTCTCAACTCCGGAAACCGTTCTTGCTTCAAAACTGCTTTTCAACATTTTCCTGTTTTTTATACTTCAGATTATTACCGTGCCTTTATTTATTCTTTTCCTGAATATTGAGATAAAAGCCCTGATAGCTTTTATAGCCGGTGCAGTTGCGGGCGGGATCGCAATAGCATCATCAACATCAATTCTTGCTGCAATAACATCAATGTCCGGCGGCAAGAGTTCTCTTTTTACCGTAATTTCATTCCCTGTAATTTTACCTGTACTCTGGGTAGCTTCCGATTCAACAGCGAATTCTCTTTCAAATGCGGATTATACAGGCTGTCAAAATATTATTTTTTTACTTGCTTTTTCTGTATTAATCACCGCTGTATCTTTTATATTATTTAATTATATATGGGCTGAAGAGTAATAATTTTGATCCTTTTGAATCTTTTTTATATTTTAATGCCGCTTACTATTATATTTGCTTTTTTATGGGCTCCGGAAGCGGAAATACTTGGAGATACGGGCAGGCTGCTTTATTTCCATGTGCCGGCTGCCTGGCTCTCCGCGCTTGCTTTTATAATGTCCGGAATATACTCAATTTTATTTTTACGCGGAAAGAGTAATAATGTAAGGCTTCAGGAAGAAAAAGCGTTTAACTCATCAGTTATAGGTATGATTTTTCTGGTTATTGCTATAATTTCCGGTTCAATCTGGTCTAAGGTTAGCTGGGGTGCTTTCTGGAACTGGGACCCGCGCCAGACATCAATTGTTGTCCTGGTACTGATTTACATCGCTTATTTCAGTCTCAGAGCCGCGACAGACAACAATCCCAAAAGAGGCAGACTTACATCTTCGTACCTGATCATTGCAATGGCCGCAACGCCGTTCCTGATTTTTATAATTCCAAGATTATACCTGTCACTGCATCCTGCTGATACGATAATTAATTCGGAAGTGAAAATACATCTCCCCCCGGAAATGAAGATAACACTGTTGCTCTCTCTGCTGAGTTTCACATTATTGTTTATGTATTTATTCAGACTTGCAAACAGGATATCAAAAGTTAAATTGGAAATTCAAAACAGACCGGAAGAGTTTATAAATGAGAAATAAATTCATATTAACTATTTTATTGTCTTTTCTGTTCAGTACTTTTATTTATGCTCAGGAAAATATCTCCGTTTCACAATCCGATAACAGAATTTATGTTGTTATGCTGATCGCGCTTTTGACATGGATCGCAGTGAGTGTTTATATTTATTCTTTAAACAGAAAAGTAAAATCACTGGAAAAAACTTTAAGAGATGAATAAGAAAATACTAATCATAATAATTATTGCCCTTAGCGCCGGTGTTGCGTTCTATTCTCTCAGGGGTATGATCACTCCTTATGTTTCGTTTGACGAAGCAATGGAATCCGGCAGCTATGTCCAGATAATCGGAAAATTTGATCGCGGGGGAAAAATGTCCCATGAGAAGGATTATTTCAGATTTCATTTAACTGATGAAAAAAATACATCAATGGCAATACATTACAAGGGAATTAAACCTGCAAATTTTGAACATGCTGATCAGATTGTAGTACTCGGTGTTTATGATAAAAACAGTCAGGCGTTTGACGCTGACAAAGTTCTGGTGAAATGCCCTTCAAAATACAAAAAGGCTGATTAAAAAAATAAGCAATAATATTTACTTCCATAAATCTGCTTTTCAGAACAGGCCGAAACTTTAATATTAACAGGAAAAATTACAGGAGTTTTATATGCAGTACGGTACCATACTTATATATATTTCTTTATTCTCTTCTATTGCTTTATTTGTTCTTTTATGTTTCTCTGTTTTTAACAAAAAGAATTATTTTGATATAGCCGGGAAATTGTTTTATGCTTCCGGAGCCTCAATTGTAATTTCCTCAATACTTCTTTTTTTTGCGTTTCTTACAGACAGGTTTGACCTGAGCTATGTGTATAATTATTCATCATTTGATCTTCATACGTTTTATAAAATATCGGGATTCTGGGCAGGGCAGGAAGGTACATTTCTGCTCTGGGCGCTGCTGCTTTTTGTATTCGGTATCATAATAATCAAAAAGAATGATGAATACCGGGATATAGTTTTATCTGTAATAAGCCTTACACAGGTATTTATTCTTCTGATACTTGTCAGGCAAAGCCCTTTTGAAGCAATCTGGAATGTCTATAAGCAGCTAAGTCCCGGTCAGATACCTGTTGACGGGTCAGGGCTTAATCCTCTTCTTCAGGACCCGTGGATGATTGTGCATCCTCCTGTGCTTTTTATCGGATATGCATCAGCGAGCATTCCTTTTGCTTATGCTGTTGCAGGCCTTCTTAAAAAACAATACCGGGAGTGGGCTGTAAAAGCACGTCCCTGGGTTATATTCTGTATGACTACACTGGGTATCGGGATTTTCCTCGGAGCTTACTGGGCATATAAGGTTCTCGGATGGGGAGGCTACTGGGGCTGGGACCCGGTAGAAAATTCTTCGCTGATTCCATGGTTGACAATTACAGCATTGATGCACGGGCTTCTTCTTCAGAAAAGAAAAGGAGTATTGATCAAAACCAATATGGCTCTTGCCGTTATCAGCCTTGTACTTGTTTTTTACAGCACATTCCTGACCAGAAGCGGAATTCTTTCGGACTTTTCGGTTCATTCTTTCAGTGACCTGGGGCTTAAGGCGTATTTGATTATATATATTCTGGTTTTCCTGCTGGCCGGGTTCATACTTCTGGCCTTCAGATTCAGGGGCATAACAGCAAATCCGCTTGAGGAAAAGGTTTTAACCGGCAATAACAGCATAAATTACGGAATTATTGTTTTGCTTGTCTATACTGCTTTCATCCTTATCGGGACCTCTATGCCTATTATTTCAGGATTATTTTTTGCAGAGGCTTCCAATGTAAACACGAGCTTTTATAACAGGATATCTATTCCGTTCGGAATTCTGATACTGGGCATTTTAATTATTGCTTCAGCATATAGAAGTGGAATAAAAATTAAAATTGCCTTTTTTGCTTTTGCGGTTCTTTCAGCAGCATTCTCATTTCTGATGAACTTGTTTTTTACATCAAATATTGCCGCTTACATATTTGTAGCACTAGGCTTTCTTATTGTCTTTCAGAATATAGCGGACTTAATTGTAATGAAATCATCCGTATCCGGATCAAGGCTTGCTCATCTCGGAATCGGTATAATGGTTATCGGGATCATCACATCAAATATTCATTCCTATTCCGTTAAGCAGACATTTACCAAAGACATTGAAACTGATGTTGACTCAATAACACTGACTTTTAAAGGATTGAAAACAGTCAGGGGTATCAAGGCATTTGAAAGTACGGCAGGTGAAGGAATTACGGCTTTATCTTTTTTATATAAAAATAATAATTCTACTGCGGAAGAAATTGCCACACCTTATTTTATCAGTGAAAAAATGAATTCATTGATGCGTGAACCGTATATTGATTACGGTTTTTTCACAGATATATATATTTCTCCCATTGAATATAAAGATTCCTCTGAAGCGGCGGGAAATCTGATTATTTCAAAAGGAGAGGAAAAAGCAATTAATAATTTGAGAATCAAATTCATCGATTTTGAAATTGACAAGACTCAGATGAAATCCGGAAATCCTAAATTGTTTGTTAATTTATTGATAAATGTAAAAGGCAGAAATTATAAAGTCAGCCCCGGAGTAAAAATTAAAGGGAACGAAAGGGAAACTCTGGATGTTACTGTACCTGTGATAAAAAGAAAGATTTCCCTTTCGGATTTCGATATTCAGAATAAAAAGATTCTTTTGTATCTTGAACCTGACAAAAATGTTCCCGCACCTTCACCGGCAGCACTTATGGATATATCCTATAAGCGGATGGTCTGGCTGGTATGGCTCGGTACAATCATGATTGCACTGGGCGGCGCAGTATCAATAAGAAAAGCCGTTATTAAAAATTAATTTGTTTCTAATCAACAATTACCGGCAGCATAATATCAGCAAGCACGGATACCTTTACTTTTTCGTCAATATGATCCTTAACATCCCGGATAAGAAAGAGACCTCCGTGTTTTCTGGTAATGTTGTCGGCAACCGTAAGCCCCAGCCCCAGCCCGAATTTTTCAACTTTCATTATACTCTCATCAGCAGGCAGTAATCTGAAAAATGGTTCTAACACGAGTTTTTCATATTTTCGCGGAATTCCTCCGTATGGATTTTCACTTACTTCATTCATCACACACAGCCAGAAGTAGCCTTCTTTAATATAGGCAAACATATTGATTGTGCTGTCAGGAACGGAATATTTGTAAGCGTTAATAATAACTTCTTCAATAACAAGCGACATCTTTTCAATGTTAAGATTCAGTTTGCAGTTGGATTTAAGTTCAGGATAGTTTAAACTCAGATTTTTTGTTTCAAGAAAAGGCAGCACAATTTTCAGCATACCCGGTATTTCGTTTATCAGTGTTCTTGCATCACTTTCTTCAACATTAAATAAATTTTCAAGAAGATTGGAAACATCATGCAGTCCGTTAAGCTGTGCGTTGCAGGTTTCAAAATTGTCAGTAAGAAGATTCAGAATCTCCTTGTCAATTGAATAGCTGTCGCCTTCATCTTTTTTGGTATTTAATATCAGATCAATGACTGTAAGCAACGCGCCAAAACCGGTTCCCTGTGTGAGGGACGTCTTTAAATTATATATGGATTTGATTTCCGCATAGTCTTTCGCCGTAACTCTTCTGTTTTCCTTGTAGTTGAGCCAGTCCATCTGGTTGCGTATTTTTAAAGCCGCTGTATTGATGAGATTATTTTCCATATCCCTCAGAGATTTATATTCAATGCTTTTTTTAATAACTTGCTGAAATAATTCAGGGTCCAGGGGTTTTACAATATAATCAAAGACTCCCATTTTCATTACTTCAATAATAACCTCTGCTGAATCAAGCGCGGATTGAATCAGAATTACCGCATCAGGTTCAATTACTTTTAGTTCTTTAATAAAGGTCCTGCCGTCCATAACCGGCATCATCAGATCGACAATGTATAAAGAAAATTTTTCTTTTTCAATTAATTCCAGGCCTTTTTTGCCGTTTTCTGCAATTTTACATGCTATGCCAATGCTGTTGCAGAATTCCTTAAGTAAATCCTGGTTCTCCTTGATATCCTCAAGTATCAGAATCGGATCTGCGAGTTGGTGAAAACATAAGCTATGCGAACTATTGTTCATTATTTCCTCCGGTATGGGCTATTATGATAAACAAGATATAATAAAATATTAAATAAAATTAATATTTATTGCGATTTAACTTCTTCTGATAAACCGGCAGCAGGAATAGTTAATATGAATTTTGTTCCGTTGCCTTCACGGCTTTCTACTGAAATTAAACCGTTATGTGCATCCAGAATTTTTTTTACAATAGCAAGTCCTATGCCTGTTCCCTGTTTTTCTCTCAGCAGACCTTTTTCTACTGTGGAGAATTCATCGAAAATGCTGATCAGGAGGTCTTTTTGAATTCCTGTGCCGTTATCTTCAATTTCTATCTGAACTTTATTCTGAATCAGGTCTGATTTGACTGTTATACTGCCGTTGTCTGCAGTAAATTTTTCGGCATTCATCAGTAAATGCATAAGCATCTGTTCCAGCTTTGAGATGTCTCCTTTAACAAGGGTGCTGCCTGAGTTTGCAGTGAAGCTGAAATTTCTGTTGCGGTTTTGAGGACGTTCTTTCATCCGACTGATGCAGGAATGTATTATTGAACTGATATCTACGGTGCTTTTTTCGAATTTAATTTTTCCTGAGTCCATTCTCACAAGAGTAATGATATTGTTTATTATTTCAAGAAGGTGTTGTCCTGAATTTTCAATAGTATTAAGCTGGCTGAGGTAGGCATTTTCATTGTACCCCATTTTCATAAGTTTTGAAAAACCCAGTATTGAGTTAAGCGGTGTTCTGAGTTCATGGCTCATATTTGAAATAAATTCCGATTTAGCATTATTTGCCGCTTCCGCTGAATTCTTCGCGCGGACGAGTTCTGCTGTTCTTTCATTAACAAGCTCTTCAAGATGCTCTCTGTATTTTCTGCTTTCCTCTTCAGCCTCTTTTTGAACTGTAACGTCTCTTGAGTTGACAATAATACAGGATACCTCCCGCTCTTTGGAAAATGCAGGGCTGAAATTCGATCCTAAAATTCTGTAGGATTTATCCTTATGCCTGAAACGGTATTCTAAATACACAAGAGAGGACCTTTTACTGATAATATTATTGTATGCAATGATGATATTTTTTTTATCATCCGGATGAATATAATCAAACATGGATTCACCGACAAGATTTACCGGTTCATATCCTAACTGTTTTTTAATTGAAGGACTTTCATAAAGAATAATGTTATCAGTATCAATTATAGTAATTATGTCTGAACCGTTTTCGATAAGCATTCTGAATTCTCTTTCTTTACTGAGCATGTCCGTTTCCGCTCTTTTCCTTTCAATCGCAAAATCGATTGATTTCTCGAGAGTATTCCCGTCAAAATCGCCTCTTACCAGATAGTCCTGAGCTCCTTTGGAAATTACTTTTGAAGAAGTTTCTTTATTATATATATTATTGATGATAATTATAGGAATATACGGGACCTGGTCTCTGATAAGGCGAAGTGCATCGATGTCATCACAATCCTTCAGGTCCGGATTTAACAGGATTACATTGAAATAGCCGGATTTTATTTTTAATAATGCTTCGGATAATAATAAACAGGAGTCGGTCTTGTAGAGCCGCTTTTTTGACTGCGACAGTATCTTTGACAAAAAATCTGAATTTGATTCATTATCTTCAACAATCAGTATACTGAGTGAATCTTCTGTAAGTAATGTCATATCCACCTGCTTGTTTATATAAGGCTATGGTCAGGAATAATAAAGTATAAATTTAAACAATCTAATTATCAGATGAGGATTATACTGTAAAAAAAATTAAAAGTCAAAAAAAATATTGCAGAGTATGTACAGAAAAATAGTATCTTGTATTTTTAGATTTACAAAAGTCTTTGTTTAATATCTAATATAATTAATTCGTAACTATTCAGCTATATCGTAGCGGTTTTTACATAAAAATATCAAATAGCTGAGCAATTACATTAATTCAATGTTTCATAACCTTGTAAAATTCCGGAGAAATTATTAATGC
Organism: Spirochaetota bacterium; assembly: GCA_016932015.1. Lineage (GTDB taxonomy): Bacteria > Spirochaetota > UBA4802 > UBA4802 > JAFGDQ01 > JAFGDQ01. The sequence goes on from JAFGDQ010000066.1 coordinate 23,767, forward strand.
CTGATAAGGAAATCACAATTGCAAGTAACAGGAAAGCGCGGTTCGAGTATGAGATCTCGGAAACAATCGAAGCAGGCATTGTTCTGGCCGGTACCGAGGTAAAAGCCTGCAGATCGAACAAGGTTAATATAGAAGAAGCCTATGCGAAAATTATTGACGGTGAAATATATGTCATAGGTATGAATATTTCCCTGTATGAAATGGGCAACCGCTTTAATCATGAAACCCACAGGCAAAGAAAACTTCTGCTTCATAAGCAGGAGATAAAAAGATTAACAGGAAAACTTAAGGAGAGGGGATTCACGCTTGTCCCTCTTAAGATGTATTTCAAAAACGGAAAGGTTAAGATATTGATGGGTCTTGGTAAAGGTAAAGCCAAATATGATAAGAGAAAGGCGATTCAGAAGCGCGACCTGGACAGAGAAATGCAGAGAGAATGGAGAAACAGATAGAATTCAGTTCCGGAATATGATCCGGACTTATATTCTATCTGAAGTCTTACATCTGCCGGTCATTAAAAAAATCCGGTACAGCGTTATTTAAAAATTCGAGTTGGCTCAGAAATTTTAAGATATCCATAACATAGAAGATATTATTATATTCAAATACAGGGTTGTTATCACATTTCCCTTTCAGCTTATAGTTAAAAGTAATTTTATGTTTGATGTTTCCTTCAAAGTCGCTGATACGGATTCCGTCTGCCTGTTCAAATACAATGCCGTTATTAAAAAAGACAATATCAGCTAGTTCGTTAAATATGATTTCAGTTTTAGTTTTTCCTGAATTGATATCTGATCCGGTTAAATAATATTTACCTGCGTCTCCTGTTATATAGTATACTGCATTGTCTTTAATCGAAATATTTGCCGATGAGATTTTGATATTTCTGCTAATTACTGATTTTTTTTCCAGATCAGCTATATAAAGATTATACTTCCCCGCAAGCCCTATTGTAATTGCCAGGATATTGCCGTTATTTTTAAACTCAACATTATATATATCGCTTGTGAACGGTTTATAAAATTTTTCGTCTGTGAAAATTATTTCATTACCGGTTAACAGATTATATACATAAATTTTTTTATTTCTGAAATAATATATATTGCTATTGATAACGATGAACGCTTCTATTTTGTTTTCATTATCCTGTAACGGTTCTATGGTTTTTGTTAAATTGCCTTCAATACCAAATATTTTAAACTCGGTTCCGTTTGAAAGAATAACTTTTTCCGGATTTTTACTGTAATTAAGTAAATTGTAATCACCGCTGAGTTCAATATCAGCTTCAGCAGGCCATAGAATTTTATAAGTATTCTTATTCTTCGAATACAATAGGTTTCCGGAATATTTGAAGCTTCCTTTATTGATATTTTTTAAACTTGAAGTAATTATTGTCCAGTCTTCAATATAAGGGATCGCTTTTTCTTTTTCACCATTGTTAATTAATTCAATACCTTTGTTCAGTTTTTTTTCTGTGTCAGGAGTGCATTCGAAAAAAAAGAGTGCAAGTAAAAAAGTAAAAAACAGGCTTTTGTATCTGAAGGAAATTATCATAGCTGTCCCCGTATAAAAATAGTGCTATCAACTTTTTTATGTAATTTTAACACTTGTCAAGTGTTTCATGTATATTTTCAGTATTTATAATAATTTAACACAGCTTATACCGGACATTTGAAAAAATGATTGTACATAATTATCAATTTTATATTTTTGGAGTCTAATAATATCGTTGTTTATGAAAATTAAGATTATTATAATATTACAGAGGTAGCTATGCCTGAAATTGGTATTATAGTGGGAAGTGATTCGGATCTTCCGAAGATTGAAAACTGCTTTAATATTCTTGAAGAATTTGGTGTTGATTTTGAAATAATAATTTCCTCGGCACACAGGACTCCTGAAAAAACAAAAGAATGGGTAAGCAGTGCTCAGGAGAAAGGAATTAAAGTTATTATAGCTGCTGCTGGCGGGGCGGCTCATCTTCCCGGAGTGGCAGCTTCGCATACAACACTTCCTGTAATCGGTATTCCTGTTGAGACTAAAATTTCAGGGGGCCTTGACTCAATTTTATCAATACTGCAAATGCCTTCAGGCATACCTGTTGCCACAATGCCGGCCGGGAAGGCGGGCGGGGCAAATGCCGCTCTGCTGGCAATCAGTATTCTTTCCCTTGTAAATAATGATTACTCTGAAAAACTGAGCCGGTACAGAAAAAAAATGGCGGAAAAAATATTTGACAGGAACGCGGAATTGTCAGCTTCCGGATATAAAAATTATATTAAGGCGCTTAAGGAAAATAAATGAAGGACGCAATTGTCAGCCCGGAAGAAAAAGTCATTATTCTGGATTTCGGGTCTCAGTATACACAGCTTATTGCCAGGTCAATTCGTGAGCTCAAAGTCTATGCTGAAATAGTACCATATAATCAGTCTCTGGAAACTATCAGACGGGAATCTCCCGGAGGAATTATTCTTTCGGGCGGGCCGTCATCCATATATGAAAAAGATTCACCGCAAGTCTCTGGGGAGATATTTGATCTGGGTGTGCCTGTTCTGGGAATTTGTTACGGGCTTTATTCAATAACCGATATATTTAAAGGTAAGATGCAGGCCTCTCAGCAGAAAGAATACGGAAGGGCTGTGATAAATATAAAATCAAGAACGGGTTTGTTCAAAGACCTTAAAAGCAAAGAGACCGTATGGATGAGTCATGGAGATAAAGTCGTTGTACCGCCGGAAGGTTTCAGGGTAACGGCAAGCTCAAAAAATGCCGATATAGCTGCAATAGAGAACAGCAAAACGAAAATATACGGAGTCCAGTTCCATCCTGAGGTGTATCATACCGAAAACGGCAAGAAAATCCTCAAGAATTTTCTTTTCAATATTTGCGGATTTAAAGGCAAATGGTCAATGAAATCATTTGTTGCCCAGTCAATTGAAGCAATAAAGAATGAAGTAGGCAGCGGGACTGTATTGCTGGGTCTGTCCGGAGGAGTAGATTCTTCCGTTGCCGCAGTACTTCTTCAAAGGGCTATAGGCGACAGGCTGTATCCGGTTTTTGTCAACAACGGTGTCTTAAGAAAAAATGAAGCTGAAATAGTTATTCGAAGGTTTAAGGAAACGCTTAATCTGAATCTTGTTTATGTTGATGCCAGCGACAGGTTCCTTAAAAAGTTGAAAGGTGTTGAAGACCCGGAGACTAAAAGAAAGATCATAGGCAGAGAGTTTATAAAAGTCTTTATCAATGAATCTAAAAAAATAGGACGGTTTGATTTTCTTGCTCAGGGTACATTATACCCTGATGTTATTGAGTCTGTTTCCACCAAGGGGCCTTCGGATACAATAAAGAGCCATCATAACAGAGTGCCTGAGGTCCTTAAGCTGATTAAATCGGGAAAGGTTATCGAGCCTTTGAAGGAACTTTTCAAAGATGAGGTCAGGGCGCTGGGCAAAGAACTTGGAATGTCTGACGGGCTGATTCACAGGCATCCGTTTCCAGGGCCGGGCCTTGCCATCAGAATAATAGGCGAGGTGACAGGAGAAAGGCTGCAGATACTTCAGGAAGCGGACGACATCCTTGTAAGCGAAATTAAAAACGCCGGGCTCTACAATAAGCTGTGGCAGATTTTCGCGGTTTTCCTGCCGGTCAGGTCTGTTGGAGTTATGGGGGATAAAAGGACTTATGAAAATGTTATCGCAATAAGAGGAGTAACTTCTGTTGACGCTATGACTGCTGACTGGGCCTATCTGCCTGAAGCTGTTTTAAGGCACATTTCCGGAAGAATAATAAATGAAGTGAAAGGTGTTAACAGGGTTGTTTATGACATATCCTCGAAACCGCCGAGTACTATTGAATGGGAGTAACGAACTCCTTACTTAACTTATGAATTCATTGAGAAATGCGTATTTTTTATGTTAAAATTTATATATCATTCTGCCTATTAAAGCATTTTTTTTAACAGGCCCGATTTCCCTGCTGTCCATGCTATGATCCAGATTGTCTCCTAAGAGAAAGACTTCGTCTTTCTTTATGGTTGTTTCTTCCATATTGTCCCTTTTTGAAAAGTATCCCGGGAAAATACGCCTGTCTGTAATAATCGCGTAATCATTGTGTAATGAACTGTTAATAAATATTTTTTTATTTTTAACTTCTATTTTTTTTTCACCGGATGCTATTAGTCTTTTCAGTATAACTTTATCCTGCTCTACCGGGCTTTCCGCAAGAACAATGTCTCCTTGCTCCGGAGAACCGATTTTCAGTATCAGCAGGTAATCTCCTTTATGTAGTGTGGGTTCCATGGAATCGTCCTGAACAATAAACGGCATTAAAAAAAACAGTCTGGTTAATATCAATCCGGCAATTATCCCTGCTATAGAAATGAAAAATTTTATAAACTTCGGGACTCCGAATGTTTTTTCATCGGCAAATTGCATTAAGACTGCTCCTTAAATTATACTTATGCTAAAGTGATCAGCAGTATCAATATTTATCAATAAAAAAACACCTGAACATGTAATTACAATCAAACTTGACAAAGATAAGTGCGAATATAACGATTGCCTTAATTATTCGGGAGACAACTGATGGATTTTAATTTTAATAGTGAAAATGATTATACAAAATTTAAGCAGACAATAAAACAGAGGCTTGCACACAGGGATAAAATCAAAGCGGAGAAAACCGGAACAAGGCCCGCGGCAGTAATGATGCTCCTGATGAATAAAAACGGTAAAGTAAATGTATTCCTGACAAAACGTACCCATAATGTCAGAACTCATAAAGGCCAGGTGTCTTTTCCGGGCGGAGCATGGGAGGAGGATGACGGAAATATCCTTGAAACTGCGCTGCGCGAGACATATGAGGAAACCGGTATTAAGCCTGATGATATTGAGTTAATCGGTGAATTTGATGAATTTATTTCAATAAGTGACTTTCATGTCAGTACGTTTGTAGGCGCAATTCCGTATCCGTACGAATACCGGATGAATAAGTCGGAAATTGAAGCATGCATAGAAGCACCGGTTTCAATTTTTTATAATAAAGAATACAGCAATGTTGACTATTATTACTATAATAATAAAAAAATGGCTAATTACTGCTATGAGTATATGGATTTTACTATATGGGGACTTACCGCAAGGATTTTGACATTATTTGCGGAAAATGTACTGTACTGATATGGCCGCGTATGATTCACGGGCAAAATTCATTGACACGGCAGTCGGGATTGCTCAATATTAACTCCTGCTTGCGGGAAAGAAAATTATCCGGGAAAACAGGTTGAATGTTCCGGGTAATTTATTTTTAAAAAATAAATTCAAGAGATTATTAAATTATGAAAAAAGTATTATTAGTCGCACTGGCTCTTCTTGCTTTTATTCCGGGTTGTTCTCAAAAGAAAATAACTGAAAGGGAATTTTCAGTTATCTGGGAGGAATATATGCGCAGGGAATTTGAAGAAAGCTTTGATGAAAAACAGTCGCTGGCCCAGAAAGAAAAAGTCATGTCAGAGATTTTATCCAGAGTACGGATTCCTGTTGAAGACTTCAAGGAATACATGAAAAATAATCACAACGATAAATACAAAAAAGTATTCATTAAATAATAAACATCATACAATTTAAATTAAAAGTGATGAGTAATTATCAGGATAAAAAATAAGCGAGGCTGTATGTTAAAACGGATCAGAGAACTGAAACTGCATCTTGTGATCGTAACATTCTTAACAGGAACTTTTTTCGGCATAAATATTTCAGGCTTGTCAAGGGCTGAAGAGCCGATCCACAAGTATCTTGATTATTTTCACCGGGTGTACCAGACTGTAAAACTCAATTTTGTTGATGTACCGGATAATAAGGAGATTTTTTACGGTGCCATAAAAGGAATGATAGCTTCGCTTAATGACCCTTATTCAAGATTTCTTGATGAAGAGGCCTTTATTACTTTGAAGGAAGAAACAACGGGAAAATTTGTCGGTATAGGAATTGAAATAACAATAAAAGACGGAGAGATAGTTGTAATATCTCCCATTGAAGATACTCCGGCTATGAAAGAGGGTATACTTTCAGGGGATGTTATAATAAAGGTTGATGATGTTGTAACCAAGGATAAGAATTTATCTGAAATAATTAAACTGATAAAAGGGCTCCCGAATACGGACGTCAAGCTTACGATCAGAAGAACGGGTTATGATGAACCTATGGATTTTACAATAAAGCGCGTTCCTATAAAGATCAAGACTGTGGATTACGGTATACTGAAAGAATATAATAATATCGGATATTTAAAAGTAAAGGTTTTTAGTGCTGAAACTGCAAAGGATATTGAGAATTCACTGAATTTTTTTAATAAAAATGCTATTAAAAAGGTAATCGTGGATCTCAGATGGAACCCGGGAGGCCTGCTTGACAAGGCGATCAGTATTACGGATTTTTTTCTTGCGAAAGACAAAATTATTGTTTCAACCAGAGGCAGGGAAGGAACCGGGGATGTCTCTGAGTTTAAAGCTTTGATGGCACCGCTTTATAACGGAGAGCTTGTTGTTCTTGTCAATAATGGAAGTGCTTCAGCGTCTGAAATTTTTTCGGGAGCAATAAAAGACAATAACAGGGGAAAACTGATCGGCACCAGGACATTCGGAAAGGGGTCAGTTCAGAAGTTCTTTAATGTGAATGAAAATATCGGTGTTACCCTTACTATTGCCAGGTATTATACACCTTCAGGAGTTTCCATTCACGGGAAAGGAATTGTGCCTGACTTTGTTGTAAAACAGCCGCAGATTTCTAAACAGGATTCTGAAAGGATCAGGCTGATAACTAAAAGGGATATTCTTGGAAGTTTCGTAAAGTCCAATAAAAAATATGACGAAGAAACAAGGGATAAATTTAAAGCTCTTCTAAGCAAAGAAGGCCTTGATCTTATGGATAGAACCGCTGATTATATTTTAAAAAAGGAGATATTCAGATATAAAAATAGCCCTCTTTATGATCTGGAATTTGACAATCAGCTTACGGAAGCCATAAAAATTATTAATTCCATGCCTTCAGTAAAAGGATAAGAGGTATACAGTTAGAAGGAAGATTTATTCTCCTTCCGGGAAAATTGCTATTTCATGAAGAATACAATATTAGGTCTTGGACTGGAAAGCTCATGTGACGAGACTTCTGCTTCAGTCGTTGAAAACGGCAGAAAAATTCTTTCGAATAGAATAAAAAGTCAGATAGATCTGCATAAGGATTTTTTCGGAGTCGTTCCTGAACTGGCTTCCAGAGCGCATCTTGAGACTATTAATGTTCTTGTAAAGAATGCCCTTGAAGAAGCAGGGATAGGTTTTAAAGATCTGGACTACGTTGCCGCTACGTCAAGACCCGGGCTTGTAGGTTCATTGCTTATCGCGCTTCAGTCTGCCAAAGCTATTTCATATATAATGAAAATTCCGCTGATAGCGGTTAATCATCTGGAGGCACACCTTTACGCTCCATTTCTCGAAGGAGCCAGTCCGGAATATCCGTGTATTGGCCTTTTGATTTCAGGAGGAAATTGCAATTTATATATTATAAACGGTACCGGCAATATGAAACTTCTCGGGAAGACGGCTGACGATGCTCCGGGAGAGGCTTTTGATAAGGTCGCCAGATATCTGGATCTCGGATATCCGGGAGGGCCGCTGGTTGAAAAGCTTGCCCGTGAATCAGGACAAAAACCAAAACTGTTTCCTAAAATAATGGCAGATTCAAACGATTATCGTTTTTCATACAGCGGCATAAAAACGGCAGTAGTAAATTATGTTAAGGAAAATCCTGACGCCGATAAAAGTGATATTGTTTTCAGCTTTCAGGAAAGAGCGCTTGAACTTCTTGTCAGAAAAGTGTATTCTGCGGCAAGGGAATTCGGAATCAGGGAAATTCTTGTTGCAGGCGGTGTTGCCGCCAACGGCAGATTAAGGGAAATGCTTCAAAAAGAAAAGAAGCCTGATGAGAAAATAATTATAGCTTCACCGATACTTTGCACTGACAATGCTGCCATGATTGCGGGAATCGGGTACCAGTATTTTATCAAAGGAAAGAATGATCCATTATCAGTTGATGCGGAGCCAAGAGTATAGAAAATGAAATCATTTAAAACATATTTTTTTATAGTATTATTTCTTCTCGTTTCTGCAGATCTCCGATCCGGGACTATTTCAGGAGCCGGAATAAAATCAGTAAGTATGCATGTTGACCAGTACATAGACTGTGCTAATCTTGAATATGATGATTCACCGTATGCGGGACGAACAAATCTGGGTCATCTTTTTATTCCGTATTTTAAGATAGATGCTGTGCCGGTGGAATTAAATCTCGGATGCTGGTACAAACATGTTTATGTGCAGTACGATGAAGATGAGTCTCCTGAAAAAGTATATCCGTATATGAACGCGGTTTTCCATCCTTCCGGTAAGGTAGATTTCACTATTGGCAACTGGCTTAACCTTGCGGTATTTCCGAATACTATATATAATGAATTTATTTTTTTTGAAACGCGCCCTGTATGCTCTGGCCTGAAGCTTGATGTAAATAATAAGACAATGAATCTGTCATTGTATATTGACTGGATAGAACTTGATACGGAAGATCATCCTGAGGAATTCATTACAGGCCTTCTATGGAAGCATCGGGTATTTGACCATTTCTATTATAAACTATTCAATCATTATCATCACAGGGGAGGGCAGCTTTACAAGGATACACATCCGGTACGAATTGAGCAGGACATCGCGGCCTCTCCGGTTTTGGGCGCCGAACTTTACGGATTTTATGCTGAAGCGGGATATTATATCAATTCATTTTCTCAGAATTTTGAAGAGTCGGAATACGGCCACGCAGGAAGCGGCACTATAGGATACCGCGGTGATTTTTTTAATATTTCATATCAGTGTTTTTACAATAAAAACTACTATCATCAGGATGCTCATATTTTCTACCTGAAACAGAATAATTTTCTTAACAGGCTCAGAGTTGATTATAATTTTTTTACTTATAAAGATCTTGCGGATGTTAACTTCACTGTCAATCTTTACGGTTTGGATCCTCCGGGTATTGATTTCAGGCTTTTCGCGAAAATAAATCTTAATGTAATTCAGTACACTGCTGACACACCTGCGGATATTGATGAAAACTCTGCACAGAATTCCGGAGGAATAAGACAGACACCGGAAATCTGAAATGAAAAGGCTGTTTTCAGTTTTTCTTTTTCTCTGTTTAATACTATCTAATCTGTATGCTCAGGAAATATCATCTCCTGCAAATACGGATACACCTGCCTTAAAGAAAAGTTTGAATTTTGATTACTGGCTTTTCGGAAGTATACCTGCGATAATTGCAGTATGGGGGCTTTGCGCCTGGGGATGGGGTTCTGCTTCAGACTGGCATGTCGACAATGACGGCTGGGGGCTTGAACAGAACTCATATACGGGCGGGGCTGACAAGCTTGGACACGCGTGGGGCGTTTACACTATTTCGAGAATCGGATCATTCGCTTTTGAAGCGGAAGGCGACAGCGTGCAGCGGGCTGCTTTCAAGGGATTTCTCTTCGGGCAGCTGACGGGCCTTGGAATTGAGGTAGGGGACGGCTTCGGAGATTCATACGGATTCGCCTGGGGGGATATGCTCTGGAATTTCGGGGGAGGATTGATGGCACTCGCTTTTGACCTGTATCCGCCGCTTGATGACCTGATAAGTTTTCAAATGGAATACCGGCCTTCTCAAGATCACAGAAATCAGGAACCTGAAAAATGGATTGAAGTAACAAGCGATGTTTCTGGCCAGAAATTTATCGCGGCATTAAAATTTTCAGGCATTCCCCGGCTAAGGGATACTTTCTTTCAATACTTTCAGATTGATTTTGGTTATTATACAAGAGGATACTGGTTCTCCGACTCCGGTTACAGGCACAAAACCAGGCATACGTATATAGGTTTTGCTGTAAATTTAAGCAGGGTTTCTGACCAGGTACTGCCGCCGGGATGCTGGAGAAAGGCTTTTTCCTCCTTCTTTAAATATTACCATGCTCCGTTCGCTTATAACCCTGATCTGCTGGATAATACTCTGTCCGGCAGGACTGAAAACGAGTTAAATTAATATTATACATGCTGGATTATTTTTAACAAAATATACTGATTTCATGTTAGCGGGAGGATAAAGAATTTTTTTTATTAATTGTATTTTTTTTCTCAGCGAACCTGACTGCCTGCGTATGCACTTCCCTGACCAGTTCCGCAGGTGCATTAATAAAGCGAAAAACTTTTTTACTGCCGTCATTCAGTATGAATAATATTTTCCCGAAATTAAGGATTGATCCAAGGGAAGGCTGATAAAAATCAAAAACTTTAATATCGGAAAGAGGTATGTAAAAAGATTTAACTGCAGGGAAGCCTATACTGATTATCAGTCTTGAATCTGTTAATAATATTATTGATTTATGAAGGCTTATACAGGAAATAGCTCCCCAGATGATGCCGAAAGCAAGGACAATATATGCCTGGGTTGTTTTTGAATCAAGCATTAACCATCCAATGAGAAGGACAATAAGCGGCCCCAGAAGAATTGCCCAGTGCTGTTTGGCTTTTGAAATTATCTGTTCATCTTTATTAAGCAGATTATCAATTGATCTCATAATGTTTATGTTTTGATAAAAAAACAGCCTGTCAATTATTAAATTGTCAGGCTGTTTAAAAGTTCAGGGTTTTGATTAACAGATGTTACAAATTAAGATTTTTTTAAACCCCCATCATTAAATTCGGCAGCCATAGTGCCAGCTGAGGGAATATGAATAGAATTACAAGCGCTACAACAAGCGCGATAAGGAAAGGCAGTACTCCTTTGTACACTGTGCCGAACGGAATTTTTGTCATGTTTGCCAGAATAAAAACATAGATCGCCATTGGAGGAATAAGCCCGCCTATCATAATCGTAACGCATATTATAATGGCAAAGAAAATCGGGTCATAACCTAGAGCTACCGCAGTCGGGAAGAATATAGGGGTAGCGAGTATCATGAAGGCCAGGTCATCCATAATTGATCCGCCGACAAGATAGATGATAATTATTGCTATCATGATAACTGAACCCGGCAGGTTAAGTCCGCCGACCCAGTCAGCTGCTATCATCGGAATTTCCGTAATTGCCAGAAAATGGCCGAATATAGAAGAGCCTGCAATCAGCATAAGGGTCATGATAGATATCCTTAAAGACTCATCAAATGATTTGACCATCATTTTGAGATTTACTTCTCTCTGAATCAGGGCAAGCAGGAAAATTGCTACTGTTCCGATTGTACCGGCTTCTGTCGGGCTGAAAAATCCGAACATCATTCCGCCAATAACAACCGCAAATATAATGAAAACTACCAAAAAGTTAGGCAGTGACAGTATCTTTTCTTTCCATGTAGCTTTTATTTCCGCCCTTGGAGCGATTTCCGGCCTGAGGGTTGCCCATGCCCAGATTACTACCATAAAAAGAATCGAAATGACTATTGACGGTAAAATTCCGGCCAGGAAAAGCCTGCCGATTGACTGTTCTACAATAAGGCCGTATATGATAAGTACGCTGCTGGGGGGGAGTATCATTCCCAAAGTGCTTACTGAGGCTACTGTTCCGGTTGAGAGTTCCTTTTTATATCCGTACCTGTCCATTTCCGGTATAGCAAGACCTGTGAATGTTCCGATTGTTGCAAGCGATGACCCGCACATTGACTTAAATACCGCGGCGCCTATTACGGTTGTCATAGCAAGCCCGCCCGGAATTCTTCCCGCCCATTTGTGAGCTGCCATGTAAAGCTTTTTCGCGATGTTTGCATTGGACGCGATCTGTCCCATAAGTATAAACAGCGGGATAACAGTAAAGGAATAAGTCGTAAAGGTGTCAAGAAAGTCCTTAACAACTAAATTGGAAGCTGCGGCAAATGACATCAGGAAAGTAAATCCCATAAATCCGACGAGTATCATGGAATAAGCCATTTCAAGGCCGCTTAAAAACAATATCAACATTACAATTATAGCATATACGCCTATTGCTACATCACTCATTTTCTCCTCCATTGATCGTACGGATTAAGTCACAAAAAAGTGTAAGGCCCTGCATTAGAAAAGCGAATGAAATAATATAGGCAAATGGACAAAGAGGAACTCTGAAATACGGAGTACATTCGCCTGTTTTTGAAATATCAATTCCGTAAATAAAACAGTTATAAGCTATAAAAAGAAATATTACAATACCGGCTATTCTGGTAATAATATTTACTGTTTTTTTCTTTTCAGGTTTCAGTTTATTTACTATCAGGTCAACATATATCTGTACCTTCATCCATGTCGCGTAAGGCACTGAAAAACTGAATACTATACACCCGGCGTACTGCATTATTTCCATAGATCCGGTTATGGGGTGGCCAAAATTTCTCAGAATTACATCGCAGAGTGTTATTAAAACCATGCAGCATAACAGGAACCCTGCGATTATATAAATTAATATATCAATTTTGATAATGCCCGCTAAAAGCATCTTCATATTTTGCCTCCGGATTCGCAAAAAAATGCGAAAGCTGATTTGTAAAAAAAACCATGTAATATATTAACGCCGATGCAAAAACAGATATTCACATATCATGCCTCTGCACCGGCGAATTAAGTCTGATTATGAGGATAGAGGGTTGTATTTAAATACAGCTCTCTTTAACGCATTTTGATGCACTGCTCTATTTATTTCTCTTCAGATAATCCTGGCAGAATTTTAATGCTTCTTTGCCGGGTAAGCCTTTGGATTCGGCCATTTTGACATACTGGTCAAATATAGGCTGCATTTTTTTAGCTGTATCTCTGATGTCTCTCTCGGGAATTTTTATAAATTTAACGCCTTTTGATTTCGCAAACTGTTCCGCTTTTTTATCCAGAGTTACCCAGGTTTTTCCGAATTTTTCAATATATTGTTTATTTATTTTTTCAATAGCTTTCTGATCTGCACTGGAGATGGAATTCCATTTGTCTTTATTCATGATAACATACATTGAAGTCATATATGACATACCGTAATCTTCCAGTACGGTTTTAACAACTTCGCCTATTCTGAATCCCTGCAAAGCTTCAATCGGAAAAAGACATCCGTCAATCAGTCCTCTTGAAAGACCGTCATATGTTTCACCGACTGTCATGGTTACCGGCGAAGCTCCCAGCGCGGTAACTATGCCGACATTTTCCGCGTTTGCCTTTATTCTCAGTCCTTTTAAATCTGCTGTGCTTTTAATTCTGTCTTTAGTAAAAAAGAATCCCGGAGCAGCACCGTGCAGAAACATAACCTGGACATCATCAAACTCTTTCGGCTTGAATTTTTCGTAAAATGCGTTAGCCAGCTTTGTTGCCTGATAACCGTTTCTATATCCGAGCGGCTGCTGAAGAACTTCTGAAAGAGGAAGCCTTCCCGGAGAATACGCAAGCAGACATGTGCCTATATCGACAATACCTTTAACAGTGTTGTCGTATACCTGGGGCGGCGGGCTGAGGGTATTGGCAGGGAATGTCGTAATTTTTACTCTTCCGTTTGTAGCTTTCTCAATGTCTTCTCCGTACGCTTTCAGCATTTTGGCGTACGGATGTACTGCTGGCCATATTAATGAGAGGCGCAGTTTCATGGTTTTTGCTTCTGCTTTCACCGGATGAAGTGCGACAGTTAATAATGCGGCCATACACAGTAGAGCTGTAATTTTTAGAACCCTTTTCATAAACAATCCTCCTTGATAATAATATTATTATTATTAAAAATAATCCTTTGAAAACCGGAATCGGTTTTATAAAATCTATATATTTAACATCTCAACTGTATAAAATAAATTAACAAGTCAGTCAGGTTGAGTAAATAATATTTTTAGATTTTAATATTGAATAATTTAAAAATATTAATTTTTTATTTTTCACCTGTGTATTGAGCCCTGATTTCCCTTTTAAGTATTGAGCCCTTGCCTGTTCTTGGAAAGTCTTCAACAAATTCATAGATTTTAGGGACCTTGTATGGAGCAAGTGATTTTTTCAGGAAAGTTTTCATTTCATCAGGGCTGACATTGCTTCCTTTTTTGAGTATAATGAATGCAGCAACTTCTTCACCCCATTCCCTGTCAGGTACGCCTATAACCGCACATTCCTGAACCTCGGGCTTTTTATAAATTGCTTCTTCCACTTCTGTTGAGTAAACATTTTCACCGCCCGTGATTATCATATCTTTCAAGCGGTCAACAATATAAAAATATCCTTTTTCGTCCATATAGCCTATATCACCGGTTCTGAACCATTGGTCTTCATGTCTTCTTTTTTCAGGATCAAGGTGCCAGAAAGTAGCATAGGTCGCGTCCGGATTATTCAGGTAGCCTTTCATAATATTATTGCCCCTTACGCATATCTCGCCCTTTTCTCCTGGAGGCAGAGCTTCACCCGACAAAATATCCCTTATCTGAGTCTCTACTCCGGGAACTGTTGCTCCTATCGAGCCGATAACATGTTCATTAAAGTGATTATAGGTTACAGCTGAAGCTGTTTCAGTTAATCCGTATCCTTCAAATATCAGAAGTCCTGTCTTATCTTTCCACTCCCTCACAACTTCTGCCGGCATTGCAGCTCCTGCAGAAAAGCAATATCTGACCTTTGACAATAACTCCCTTATATTCGGAAGCGTGAGCAGTCGGGTATACACAGTCGGTACTGAAAAAAGTTTGGTTACTCTTCCGGAGTGTATCAGTTCTATTATTTTATCCATATCAAAAGAGGGGAGAATTTCAAGGCATCCGGCACTGATAACTGTTGCATTCATTACATGCATTTGTCCGAAGACATGGTTAAAAGGAAGGAAACAGAGGGCTCTGTCATTTTCGCAGGAATGTTCACAGAATGCAACATTATGAGCCGAAGTATTTATATTCAGATGAGTGGTCATAACCCCTTTCGGGATACCTGTTGTTCCTCCTGTGTATAGCACGGAAGCAGTATCGTTCCGGTCGCAGTATACAGCTTCAAAGTCGGTCGATCCTGTTTCAAGAAGCCTACTGAAAGAAATATCTCCTTCAGGGCAGATAACTTTTTGAATACCGTCGGCTCCCCTCAGGTCTTTAATATCATTAAGCCTTTTGTCTTCGGTGAACAGGATTTTCGGTTTTGAATGTTTGAGAAGCATTTTAAGCTCATCCGGACTCAATGTTGCTGCAAGTGTTATGGCAACTGCTCCGATTTTAAGTATACCGAAATACAGAATAAGCCATTCAGGAGAATTAAAAGCGCAAAGGCCTATATGGTCCCCTGACTTGATTCCCAGTTTTAAAAGCGCGGTCGCTGCTCTGTTCGCTTCCATATTAAATTGTTTATAGGTTATTTCAGTATTATCCATGCTGATAGCAGGATTGTCAGGAAAAAAGCGTGCAGAAATCTGTAAGTTTGATGCAGCATTCATAATAATACCCTGTTTTTAGTAATATTATCAAACTGATGTACGTTAGCGAGTATTTCTTTAAGGTCGGTGAATTTTAAACTGATTATTAAATGGAGAGGTCGGTAATATTTTTTAAATCAATTCGCTGAACCAATTCAGTGAATTGATTATGCATAAATTTGCTTTTAAATTATGTCAATATATTTTTAAAATAAAATTTTATTAAAAAAATTTTTTTCTATTTTTTAATAACAGGAATAACTTTCCGGATATTCATGATCATTTTTTTCTGTAAATCAAAATTACCTTCACTGATGCACCAGTGATATGCAGTTCCTCTTGCTACAGTAAAAAGAAAATCCGATACTTCATCCGGAGTCATTTTATCCGTTATTTCTCCATCTTTCTGCCCTTTGCTTATAATATCTGAGAGCATTATTAAGAGAAATCTTCCTTTGCTTAAAAAGAGCTTATTGTTTGAATGATAAAGTAATTTAAGCATATCAAGGCCTACATCAACATTATATTTTGCATAATACCGGAAGAAGGCCTCAATATTTTTTACTGAGGACTTGTCTTTTAATTTTTCGAATACTTTACTTTCAAAATGATCGTCTATGCGTTTGAATATTTCTGTGAGTATATCGTACTTGGAGTCAAAATAGTGATAGAATGCACCTACTGAAACGCCGGCTTTTTTACTAATATCTTCTATTGTAATGCCGTCGAATCCGGATTTCTCCATCAGTTCTATTGCAGTTTCATAGATAGTCTTTTTGGTATTGAGCGCCTGGATTTTTCTTTTTGTTAAATTATCTGTTACTTTTTCCATATCAGGATAAATTACAGAACTAAAATTATTACACTATTGTATGTTTAAGGTTTAATAGTCACAGCATTAAAAAAAATGTCAAAGTTAAATTTAAATATTACAGTTTTTTTTCACTTTTTGCCGGATTTACGTTTATAGTATTTGCTGTTTTATGATAATATTCTGAAGGTTACTGCCCGCCTGCAGACTGAATTTCCCGTTTTAAAATTTTCATAACTTCAGGCAGTTTCCAGAAATCCTGTTTATCAGATTTTTCCCCGATATCCATGATGAATTTAATTTTGTTTGTTCCGTTTATTCCGGCTGCTGTCTGCGCCTGTTTTCTGTAAATGGATTTTTCTTCACTCAGGAGCGTAATACTGCATTCAAGGTGAGGTAATATCTTAACCGGCTGTTCCAGTTCCCATCCCCCTGCGGAACCGTACTCTTTAATGCGTATTTTATATTCCATGGAATCGGAAGGCAGAGAGTCGTATTCATAGATACCTGATATACAGACTATGGAATACAGCTTTGTTACAAAAGGCGCAAATTTTATTGCAGCTTCCGATCCGGAATAAAAACCGGTAAAAGAAGCAGGTAAGGGCCCGTTAAGTTTGACAAGCTTTTCGTATATTCCATTGTAGACCATAATTTCCGATAATCCGTTATCCGGATTATATGCATACAGGCTTTCTCCGGAATCAACAATTACAATCAATGCATTATACCATGAAGAAAGTTCCTTCAGTTTCATTTCGTTTATAATTTTTTCAGGCGACAGGCTGTCTCCGTTTTCCGGTTTATGTTCACTGTAAAAAATCCACATCAGTAATTCAGGACTTTCAGGTAAAATAATATGCAGGTCTCTTGATACTGAAATTTTTCCTTTCCTGGCTGCAAATTTATAATTATCATTTACGGTTTTATACAGCTTTGCCGAGTCAAAATCACCCCATATTTTTTTTAAAGTGCTGAAGTCCGGTGCGTTTCCAGCAAAAGCCGGATATGTAATCAGAATCAGAAAAAAAGCAATTATTATTCTGAACATTCAGGCAGCCTCCGTGTTTTGAGTTTTGTATTTATAATTTTGGATAATATTTTGAGTAAACTGTGATTAATTAAAAAAGCTATTGTATACGGTAAAGCACCATATGTTTTAAGGATATTTCTTCTATATCGTTGAACCCGGTTTTTTCAGCGGCTTTTATAATTTCTTCAGCTTTTAAACGATGAGACAGGGGCGGACCCTGTTTATCTTCACTGTACGGCCATTCCAGTATAATAACTCTGTGCCTTGTTACCCGTTTCGCTTCCTCTAAGGCCTTTTCAATGTCTGCTGTTTCATGGAGAATATGTCCCAGAAAAACAATGTCAAATTCATTATCGGGGAAGGGGAGAGATTCGGCTTTGCCGATTGAAAATATGCCCGAGGGAACATGTCTTTGTGCTTCGGAAAGCATATTTTGATTGATGTCAATTCCCGTTACAGCAAGGTTCCTTTCCGCGAACGCCTGGGCAAATACGGCGCTGCCGGTACCCACATCCAGCACTGATTTTACCTGAATATCCTGTATCGAAAGATCAACGACACGGCTGATTTCAAGCATTTGAATCCGTTCATGTGAACGTAGTTTTTCTATTTTTCCCTTATACACACGGTTACTCATAAAGTTTCCTGAAAACAATTAAAGCCGGAGGCACTAAGTTAATCGGTGCCTGTTATATAGAAATAATCAATAATTAAATAAAGCCTGAATTTAATATACAAATAGTAGCTGATCAGCTGGATTATGTGGATAAATGTCTATGCTTATCATCCGTATGTCAAATAATATTAAGCCGGATTCTGAGGTATATTTATTTTTTCATGATATTGTTTTACTTGATATAGTAATGCAGGGAATACGGGGTGCTGAAGTGTATTACAGGCTTCGCGAGATCAATCCGGAGGTCAAAGTGCTTATAATTTCAGGATATGCACAAATAGAAAATATTCCTGACAGGGTAACGGGCTTTTTGAAAAAACCGTTCCATTCTGTTGATTTATTAATATGATTAATAAATCAATATCTTGAAAAAAATAATTTTTTCTGAATAGAGGGTGTCAGAATTTTTGTGCAAATGGTAAATATTTATAGAATCACCCTCTCTCCAAAATATATAGCAAATTGATTTATTGTTATAAAGTCATTAAAAGATTATTTCTGAAAGTTATAAAACAATGGACTGTTTACTTTTAATCACCAGTCCATTATTTTATGTTATTAATAAATTATCGTCTGGTCATTTATTCAGTAAGTCAGCTGTTTTTATGAGCTCAATAAATTCATTTCTGTAGCCTTCAGTATCTTTTCCTTTCGAATTTTTTGCCAGTACAAGTATGTCTTTGTATTCAAGGTCATTTTTAAATTCAGAATCTCTGAGCAGCATTCCGAAACCTGCAACAGCAGCTGAAAATCTGAAATTGTCGGAACTTTCTTTCAGCTTTGTTCCTGAATCATTTACTGAGTGCACGATGAGAGTGCTTGTATTTTCCTTCGGAGGTTTGTAGCGGAATTTTAGTGTCATGATTTCATTGCCTGCTGTTGCGTCTTTTTTTACAATTATTTTCTGATATTTCAGCTCATCAATTCCATCTATTCCCTGATTTGATCCGGCAGGAATGATCTCATAAAGAGCAGTAACCGTGTGGCCTGCGCCGAGTTCTCCTGCGTCTTTTTGATCGTTGTTAAAATCTTCGTTTGCAAGAACACGGTTTTCATACCCGATCAGCCTGTAGGCTTTGACCTTCGCAGGATTGAATTCGATCTGTATTTTTACATCTTTTGCAATTGTAAACATGTTGGCTCTCATTTCCCTTACAAATACCTTCTCAGCTTCCTTTATGCTGTCTATGTAAAAATAATTACCGTTGCCCGCGTTGCTTATCTGCTCCATTCTGCCGTCTTTATAATTACCCATGCCGAAACCGCATATTGTGAGATAAATATCGTCTTTACGCTTTTCTTCTATGACGCGTACAAGGTCTCCTGTTGATGATACGCCTACGTTGAAATCTCCGTCAGTACAGAGAATGACGCGGTTGTTTCCGCCTTTTATCAGGTTCTGTTTGGCCGTTTTGTAGGCAAGCATAATGCCCTGTCCCCCTGCTGTTGACCCGCCTGCGTTAAGCCTGTCAAGAGCGTCGATTATCCTGTTCTTTTGCGCCGCAGGAGTGGAAGGCAGCACAAGTCCGGCAGCGCCTGCGTATGCGACTATGGAAATCCTGTCTTTTCCGCTTAATTCATTCAGCAGCAGTTTCAGCGATTTTTTCAGTAAAGGCAGTTTGTTCGGGTCACTCATTGACCCTGATGAGTCAATTAAAAACACTAGGTTGCAGGGCTTAAGATTGTCATAATCAAGAGACTTTCCCTGAATACCTATATGGATCAGTTTGTTTTCTTTGTTCCATGGAGATTCCGATATTTCAGTATAAATCGAGAAAGGATGCTTTCCTTCCGGCTGAGGATAATCGTAAATAAAATAATTGATCATTTCCTCAATGCGTACTGCGTCTTTAGGCGGCATCCGGCTGCCTGTTAAAAAGCGGCGCAGGTTTGCGTATGAAGCTGTGTCAACATCAATAGAGAAAGTTGAAAGCGGATTGATTGCTGCAGCTTTAAACTCGTTTTCGTTTATGTGATCGTATTCTTCCGTGTCGTGCTGGATTGCTGCTGTATCATCATATGCTGCGTATGACACTACACCTGCACCGGCATGCTCCTTTTTTAAAGAACTGTGCTTCATTGCAGAAGGGGGGGCTTCTTCCGCGCACAGAATTTCATCACGATCCGGTTCAGCAGTATTTACTACCTGCTTGCCGCCGCAGCCGTAATACGCTGTAAGAACAATTGCGAAGAAGATGATTAAAAAGATTTTTTTAAAAGATATGAAATTTATCATAGTTTTTATCCTCTGAATATTTTTAGATTCTGTTCCTATGACAAATTTTGCGCGGAAAAGTTCCGATTTTTTTAAAATAAAGGTTAATTTTTATTTTAAAATTTATTATAAACGGGATTAAAGCGCTTATATTTCAGGACTCTGATTCCCCGACGGCGTCCAGTACTTTGCGGACAGTGTCTGATAAATCCTGTATATTTAAGGGCTTCATCATAAGCTCGCTTATGCCTGAGGCTATGAGAGTATCAGGTGTAATATCCTCGCTGAATCCTGTGCAAAGGATTACCGGAATATTTTCACGGATTTGCTTTATTTCAGATGCCAAAACCAGGCCGGTCATGCCCGGCATTGTCTGGTCTGTAATAACAAGTTTATAGAGGTCAGGACAGGATCTGAATGCATTCAATGCGTCCGTACTGTTTGTCTGTATATCTACCTCGTAACCCAGGTTGTTGAGCATTTCCTTCGCCAGCTCGGCAATAAGCGGTTCATCATCTACGTAGAGAATATGTTCATTACCTTTTGACAGACCCGGAACTTCAGAGACTGTTTCCTGTAATATTGCATTTTGAATTAACGGAAGATAAACAGAAAAAGCGGAGCCTTCATTTATCCGGCTTTCAATATGTATATCTCCTTCATGCTTTTTAATAATACCGTAAGCAACTGACAGGCCGAGACCTGTTCCTTCTCCTTTTTCTTTTGTAGTAAAGAAAGGATCAAAGATCTTGTCAATAATTTCAGGTGAAATACCGTGCCCTGTGTCAGCGACCCTGAGTACCAGGTATTCACCCGGAGAAATCCCCAAATCAGGATTCAGGTTGTTTGCCTGAATACTTTTATTACTGAGTGTAATTGAAAGTGTGCCTCCGTTTTTTTTCATGGCGTAGGCCGCGTTTGTACAGAGGTTCATAATGACCTGATGTATCTGGGTCTCATCCGCATTTACAATGTCATTATCAGCTTTGTTCGTCGTGATAATATCAATAGTTGAGGGTATTGAAGGACGAAGCAGCTTAAGTGATTCATTCACAAGATTCCCGATTGAGGATGGCTGCATTTCGATTTTATTTTTTCTGCTTAGTGTAAGGATCTGATGCACAAGGTCCGCAGCGCGTTTTCCCGCGGAAAGGATATGACTGAGGTATTCCTTTAATTTTTCGTCTTTCTGAATATGTCGAAGTGCAATTTCAGCATATCCGGTAATACCGGTCAGTATGTTGTTGAAGTCATGAGCTATTCCCCCTGCCAGTGTTCCGATAGCCTCTATCTTCTGGGAATTGCGGATATGTTCCTGATAACGGTCCCGTTCCTCTTCCGCTTTTTTGAGTTTTGTAATATCAGCTCCAAAGGCGCTAACTCCGGAAATCATGCCGTTGTCATCTGTAAAAGGGTAGGCAATTATATAATGATATCTGTTATTTTCGTATAATTCGGTTTCTTTCTTTTCACCGGACTGCATTACGAGTCTGTCATGGGACATGTAAATTTCAGCTCTTTCCCGATCGTATATATCTATGTCCGTTTTACCCAGTACTTCTTCACGTCTGAAACCGCTTCCTTTTTCCCATTCCCGGTTAACCAGAAGATAGCGGCCTTCTTTATCCTTTACACAGAATCCTGCAGAACTGTGTTCGATAAGAGTTGACAAAAACTGGCGGTTATTTTTTAATTCGTCCTCGATTTTTTTTCTTTCGGTAACATCATCAAAAAGGGCTATTGCCATTTCCCCTATAAAAGCTATTCTAATTTCCGCTTCAATGGTTTTCCCGTTTTTAGTGATTATCTGCTGAGGGATCCATTCCGTAATGGATTCCTCCGGAGTTTTGAAAGACGGCCCTTTCTGAAAATACTGAAGGATAATTTCTTTCCTGAATTTGTCTGCTTCAGGCAGACCTTTTGTCAGCATGTCTTCAAGTGCCGGCAGTTCTTCCCTGGTGTAGCCGAACAGCTTTACAAAGGGTTTATTAACATATTCCGTTGAAAATTTTCTGAAAAGGCTTACTGCAATCGGCATTTCATCAAGGATAAGTCTTAGCAGTTCTTCGTTTTTATTAAGCTCATTATAGGAATAGGCAAGCTCTTCATTCTGTGCTTCGAATTCCTCGTTTGTCGCTTCTAACTCCTCCATGGTTGCCTGCAGTTCCTCATTCGTAGCTTCAAGCTCTTCCATAGTCGCGCGTAGTTCTTTGTTCGCAGCATTAAGTTCTGTATTTTTTTTTATGAGCTCGGATTCTGTTGTATCCAGGCTTTTCCTTATTCCGTGATACCGGTCAAACAGGCCGAAGGAAAAGAAGAATATCTGAAAACTGAAACCTGCCTGCCAGCTCCACTGGGTGAATAAAGTTATTGGCAGAATGTCGAAGTTTTTAAGAATAGAAATTATTGCGCCTGTAATTCCGCATAAAAATCCAATAGAAAGATAATAAGCCTGACGTGATTTTTTCAGAGCCATTTGAAAAAGAATAGCTATAAAACAGATAAAAAGAAAAATGCTTACAATCTGAATCGCGATTTTATAGTACATCAGCCAGGTTCTGTTCAGAAACAAAGGGAGTACAGTGGTGGGAACCAAGGGAATGATTATAAGTTTTTTTATCACAAAGTCCTGTTTTGGAAATTTTTCCGCAGTGTCGAAAAAGAATTTCATAAAAAGAAAAATCAATACATATTGCAGGGAAAGTAAGGAATATGTACTATGTGTCTGCCACCAGGGCAGTTCAGGCCATATGTACCGGAAGGACAGTCCATTAATATTCAGGAAAAGGAGAATGCAGCCGAGAATATAAAGCGCAAAGAACAGAAAAGCTTTTTCCCTTAGAGTAAAGAAAGCTGCTGTTGAATAAATAAAAACAGTGAATAATAATCCGTAAAACATCCATAGAAAAGGCAGCTCCTCCAGCAACCGGGAATGGAAGCTTTCATCGGAGTGTATGGTGACGTTAAATTTCAGTGAGTCAGTAGCGTAAATTCTGAAATAACATGCCGCGGTTTCAATAGTGTCCTGTATATAAAATATAAAATTATTATGCTGTATATCCCGCGAAGAGAACGGGAAAGATGTCCCTGTGTGTATTTCGCTTAACGGTTTGCCAGGGATATCAAGGTAAAAAGATATTTCTTCAAAACGGTTGTTTCCTATTTCGAGATAAACAGGATGTTCAGATCGTCCGGCATATCTGTAAGTAAAACGGAACCAGTACGGTTTTGTGCTGTACCCGAGGTCAATAGCATTGTTCGTGTTTTTTGACCATTCCCTGTCATTTTTTATAATGTCGTCAATTCCGGATAGGCCCGGATCATCTTCGATGTATTCAATTGATTCGCCTATATCCAGAAGTGTGAGGTCATCAGGGATTATAAGGGTCGGTGCAGCTGCAAAGCAGGGTGCTATTGATAGAAAAATCAATGCTGTGAACGCTATAATATTTCTCATGCTTTACCTGTTCACATTAAAGCGGATATGAACTTTCTTTTTTAATGGTGATTTTGACTTTTTATGTTTTATGATATTTTTATGGCGTAACAACATATTGTATATAAGAAACAGCTGTCAGTCAAGACAATTAGTGCAGGAGAAAACATCTCAATCATAAGCTGAATCCGCCGCTTTACGGCTGCAAAACAATAAAAGAATTAACATGATACGGTCCTGTGATTCAGGAAGGCGACATGTTCCGGGACAGGACTGAAGATTGGATTGAAAGGCAGAAAAAACTTCCGGGTGCAGGACTGCTGAATAATTGATCTTCCTGAAACAAAAAAGGACAGCATTTAGCTGTCCTTTTTTGTTAAATAAAAGAAATGTAATTTTCCTATTTCATAAGTGAAGGAAGTATCGCTTCAAGAGCATCAACTGCGTGACAGGGATGAGTGTCCGCGTTTATTGCCCTGTTGTAAAGAGCTTCAGCGTTAGCTGCCGCTTCGGGTTCGGCGCTTCCCGCGTATTCAGCCAGAAGCTTGCTGAAAGTTGAAAGAACAAGAGACTTGTTGTCTTCAAGAGCTTTTCTTACGCTCGCAACATTCTGATAAAGCATTCCTTTCCAGCCCTGGTAAACAAGCTTTGTTACTGTAGCAGGCCCTACTCCGCCTGTCTCAAGTGTGAACGCGCAGGCTTTTGAACGTGCGGAAGGCTCAATGTCTCCGTAAGGCTTTTTGCCGTCTTTTCTGAAAGAAGTGGAAGCGTCGATTATGAGAACGCCGTCTTTAAGCATATCCGCGTTGAAGAAATATTCCGTATCAGGATGAACATTGTAAGGATGGAAACCCATACAGCTAAAAACAATGTCAGCTCTTTGTGAAAGTTCGGTATAAACTCTGTGCTGTGTTTCTTTGTCGCTTTTGCCGCCTGAGCCGTTTCTTGTATGCAGAGGCCCGAGTACTGTAGCGTCAAAACATTTCAGCATATTGCATAGAGGCTCGCCTACGATAGCGCTCCTTCCCGCTATCAGGACTTCGTATCCGCCGAAGCTTGCGATTCCGTCCGGCCTCATTTTTGCGCCTTTGTTACGCACAAGATAAACACTCGCGAGATCAAGCATCCCGCTTGGAGTACAGCAGTCAAAATAACGGTCAGCAGCGAGAGACATTAAACCAAGTGTCACCTGGTTAAGGCCGTCACCGTCTTTTGAAATGTGTATGCGGTTGCAGAGTTCTGTTGTGTCAATATCCTCACCGGCTTTTCCGCCGAAAGGAAGCTGGAACATAAGAATGGAAATAGTGTTGTCCTTGTTCCATTTGTCGAGGTTTGCGTACATTTCCTTTGCAGTAATTGTTGAAGGAAATTCTTCAACCATACTGGACAATCCTGAAAGTTTTGTTGTTGCCGCTTTCATTCCTACGTAACTTCTTGATGCTGCAACTTTAGGATCGTCTTTGTCTCCTACCAGTACTGTCAGTACTTTAAAATCAGCAGGATTAATGTCTTTTAATGCCTTCAACTCTTTCAGGAAATCTGAACGTTTCTTTAATTCAGGGATAATAACTTCCTGATATCCTTTGGGATATTTCTGTTCTTTATTTACTACGCCGGAACCGTTGATAACATTAGTGTAATCCTCGTCTCTGAACGGACGTGAAATCAGATGATGAAATTCATCCTGTGCAAATAACCAGTGATTTAATCCCCCTATACGGGAACTGTACTCTCTGTAAGCCATGTCATTGACCTCCAATTATTTAATAATATTTTTCATGGAAAAAGTTAATATACATAGATCATAAAAAAATCAGTACTTGTTTTAATTTATATTTATTATTGCATTTTGCAATTATATATATATTTAACAGCTTATTAATGTGATTAAAAATGTCCTGTGCATGGTTGTCATTTCTTTTTTTAAAAATTTTGCAGGAAATCCGGTAATCCGGAAAATTTATACGATATTTCATTATTTTAATACCCTGTTATAAGGAAATTCAGATTATAATATTTGATTTGATGCCCTTCAGCTGGTTTCTCCAAATTGTCATTGACAAAATTATTTTACAAATTTTGACTGTTGTAAGTATTTATTAAATGTTTTTTTCAGGTAAATAATCCGGAATTTATTCCATATAAATACATAGTGTGCAGATGCTCCTGAAACAGGAGTAAAAAAGGGAAGCCCGTGAAAGCCGGGCACGGGCCCGCCGCTGTAACCGGGGACGAAAACCGCAAAATACTTTTGATCCTTCAGGATCAAAAGTATTAAGGCACTGTCTGTCGATGAAGACCGATGGGAATGCGCGGTAATTAGATTGATCCGGAAGTCAGAAGACCTTTCTGTACAATAACACCCGGGTTCGGAGATAAAACCTGTGTGAGATGAATCGCGGATAAGAAAAGGGAATCCCGGGCACGAGCATGTTCGGGATTTTTTTATTAATACAGTTTGCGTATGCAGTAAATTGATTTTTGAATACAGACGATCCGGGAAACGGAGGACTGACTCATGCTAAAAAATTTAGCATAAGACAGCCCTACCGGGAAGCAGAGAAAGATACGTAAAGGCGGTATATGAAAGCAATTGTAATAGCCGGAATTCAGAGCGGTACCGGGAAAACAACAGTAAGCATGGCAGTGATGCGGTGTCTGAAAAACAGAGGCAGGAATGTTGCTCCGTTTAAAACCGGGCCGGATTATATAGATCCCAAGTTTCACAAATTTATCACAGGCAATTCTTCATATAATCTTGACTCCTGGATGCTCGATGAAAATACTCTGAAATACCTTTTCCGGAAAAACAGCATGAATAAAGACATTGCTGTAGCTGAAGGAGTGATGGGGCTTTTTGACGGCAGCGGCACGGATGGCACAGGCAGTACTGCTCATCTGGCAAAAATACTCGGTGTTCCGGTAGTGCTTGTAGTTAATGCTTCAGGTATGTCGGAAAGCGCGGCAGCAATGGTAATGGGCTATCGGGATTATGACAGAGATGTTGATCTTCGCGGTGTTATTTTTAACCGTGTATCCGGAGAGAGCCATTACTCTTTTCTTAAAAAAGCGGTAGAAAGAGATACAGGAGTCAAATGCCTGGGATATCTTGCTAAGAATGAAGAGATTAAACTCAGGAGCCGGCATCTGGGTTTAATTCCTGTTGAAGAGCTTGATGAACTTGAAGAGCAGGCTGATGCTTTGTCTGTTTCAGCTGAAGAGACAATAGACATTGACGGTATTGAAGAAATAGCAGAGATAAATGATCCGGAGAATAACATAAACGGGATATGTTTTCCTGAAGACGCAGGTAAAGGCCTCAAAATAGGAATGGCAATGGATGAGGCATTTAACTTTTATTATATGGACAATCTGAATCTGATGAAGGAAAGCGGAATTGACGTGGTTGAGTTCAGTCCGCTGAATGATGAGAAGCTTCCTGAAAATATTGACGGGCTTTATATTGGAGGCGGATTTCCTGAAGTATTCACGGAAAAAATTGCAGCAAATGTATCTATGAGAGAGGAGATAAAACAGAAAGCTCTGGCCGGGATGCCGGTTTATGCTGAATGCGGCGGCCTTATGTATCTAAGTACAGGTATTATACCTGAAGACGGGAAGTTTTATCCTGCGGTTGATTTCTTCAAATGCAAAACAAGGATGACAAAAAGACTTCAGCGTTTCGGATATATTGAAGTGGAATACAATGGAATAATTACAAAGGCGCATGAGTTTCATCATACTGTGCTTGAAGATGCTGATGAGACTGATTTTAATTACGCGTATTCAGTGAGAAATATTAATCGCGGCAGAGAATGGAAATGCGGACTTGTTAAAAGGAATGTACTGGCAGGTTATCCGCATATTCATTTTTACTCCAACCCGGAATTTTACGGGGAAATAATATCTCTTTTCAGAAAAGGAAAAGCTGACAGATAATATTTAATCAGGTAAAATTAAAAATGAGCATGATCAGGTTTATTACAGGCGGAGCAAGAAGCGGCAAGAGCAGGTTTGCTGAAGACTTCCTGAAGAATGAAGATAATGTTATTTATATAGCAACAGGTATTGCGTTTGACGATGAGATGAAGGACAGGATCGCGAAGCATCAGGAGTCGCGCAACAGCAAATGGATCACTTTAGAGGCTTATAAGGGATTTAAAGAGATATTAAAGGATAAGCTTGCTGACAGGGAATTTATGCTTCTTGATTGTGTTACAATAATGGTGACCAATCTCATGATTCTTGAAAAGAATATTGACTGGGACAAAATTGATCCTGATGAAGTTAATAAAATCGAAAAAACCATACAGGATGAAGTGCTCGGTTTTATGGATGCCGCAAAGAATTTTTCCGGTCAGACAATTATTGTATCAAATGAACTGGGAATGGGAATTGTCCCGCCGACCCCTGTTGGCAGGCATTACAGAGATATAGCGGGCAGGATGAATCAGATCATTGCCGGTATAGCGGACGAAGTATATTTTGTTGTGTCCGGGATTCCGGTGAAAATAAAAGGTTAATAATGGAAAAAGGCCTTGTACAGATTTATACCGGGAACGGTAAAGGCAAAACTACAGCTGCCGTAGGACTGGCCTTAAGAGCTGCGGGAAGAAACCTTAAAGTAATTATTGTTCAGTTTCTGAAACATCCGGATACAGGTGAAGTTATGTGTCTTACTGATAAAATTCCGGAAATTGAAATACACAGGTTCAATTCACAGACTAAATTTATCCGTGTAATGAATGATGAGGAACTGGATAAGTTAAAAAAAGAAACAGAATCAGGCCTGGATTTAACCAGAAAAATAATTACTGAAAATAAATGTGATGTTCTTATTCTGGATGAATGTATGGGAGTTGTCAATAACGGTTTTATATCTGTAAAGGATTTTATTGAATTGATTAAGTCGAGGCCGGAAACTATGGAAATAGTGCTTACAGGCCGGGACGCTGATCCGGAACTGGTTGAAATCGCTGACCTGGTAACCGAGATGACAAAAATCAAGCATCCCTATGACCTGGGAATCGCTGCAAGGACGGGAATTGAAAAATGATAAAAGGATTTTTACTTCAGCTGCAGTTTCTTACCCGTATTCCTGTCCCGTCAAAAATAAAATTTGAAGAAAGAGCCTTTGCAAGGGGAATTGTTTTTGCACCTGTTATCGGGTTGATAATCGGCCTTGTTATGGCAGGAATATATTATGCTGTATTTTATTTGACTTCAAAACAGCTGCCTGCCCTTATCCTGGCTGTTATCTTCGAAATTCTCATTACCGGCGGCCTTCATCTTGACGGCCTTGCAGACACATTTGACGCGATTTTCAGCAACCGTTCCAGGGAGCGGATCATTGAGATTATGAAAGACTCCCGCATAGGCACAACAGGCGCGCTTGCTTTGATCATGGTTATAATAAGCAAGCCTGGACTGCTTGTCTCTTTTGACAGTTCCAGTATACTGAAATGTTTACTGATTATGCCTGTTGTATCCAGAATGAATATTGTATGGGCTGCGGGTATAACATCGTATGCAAAAAAAGACGGTCTGGGACTCGGTATTGTAAAGACTACCGGCATGAAAGAGGTCATAATCGCTAGTGTAATTGCTGTTGGCGTAAGTGTGTATTTTCTGAAATTCGCAGCACTGGCAGTATTCCCGGCTGCTGTTCTTTTCGTATTTTTATTTGTCAGCTATGTTAAGAAAAAGATAGGCGGAATTACAGGTGATATTATTGGCGCTGTTATTGAATTGACTGAAATTGTTGTTCTTTTTACTCTGTTATTTTTTGAAGCAGGGATAAAATTATTATAAATATTTTTCTGCGGGGGCGAATAATTATTCGAACTTACGGGCAGAATTTTTACAGGATTAAAATATGGCTGAAATTTTGCTGATCAGACACGGGGAAACGGACTACAATAAAAACGGAAAGTTCGGCGGAAAGTCTGATATTGATTTAAATAAACAGGGCAGGGAACAGGCCCGTTTTCTGTCCGAATATTTGAAGGATGAAAAAATCGATCATTTCTATTCCAGCGATTTAAAGAGATGCGTTAACACAGGTGATAGTATAATATGTTCCGGTGAAAAGATTTACTGCAAAGATTTCCGGGAAATGAGCTTCGGTAACTGGGAAGGAATGACATATGATGAGATTAAAGAGAAGCATCCTTTTGAACTGGAGGAGTGGGAAAACGACTGGATTTACAAGATGGTTCCGGGCGGTGAAAGCTTTACTGATATGAGCACCAGGGTGATAAGCCGGTTCGAGGAAATACTTGGTAAGCATATTGACAGTGCAGACAGGATTGCTCTCGTTACACACAGCGGGTGCATCAGGGCAATACTCGGGCATTACATTGCAGGCTCTTTGAAGAACTGCTGGAAATTCCACATTGATAATGCGTCTGTCTCAAGATTGAAATGTTCGGGTGACTACGTTTATTTAAAGTCATTAAATGAAAAAAGATACAATTAGGAATTTGTTTTTATTATACAACTTCCGGTTGATAAAACATATATTAGAGGATTCAGAGTCAGGGTTTAAATATGTCAAAAAATATAATGGTTCTGGGAACCGCATCATCAGTCGGGAAAAGCATAATCGCGGCAGCGCTTTGCAGAATTTTTGTTCAGGACGGATTTAAAACCGCTCCTTTTAAATCACAGAATATGGCGTTAAATTCGTTTGTCACAAAGGACGGAGGTGAAATGGGAAGGGCGCAGGTTGTTCAGGCCGAAGCCTGCGGTATTGATCCGTCAGTATTGATGAATCCGGTTTTACTTAAACCGACTTCGGACAGAAAAGCACAGGTCATAATAAACGGCAAAGTTTTTCAAAATATGGATGCTGTTGAGTATCATGAATTCAAGCCTCAGGTTAAGGGCGTTATTACTGAAGCATATAATAAGCTGAGCAGTAATTTTGATGTAATAGTACTTGAAGGAGCAGGCAGCCCCGCGGAAATCAACCTTCGTGAAAACGACGTGGTTAACATGGGCATGGCTGAAATGGTGGACGCGCCTGTTCTGCTTGTGGCTGATATAGATAAGGGAGGTGTGTTTGCTTCGATCTACGGTACTATAGCTCTGCTGAAACCTGAGGAGAAGGAGCGCGTAAAAGGCGTAATAATAAATAAATTCAGGGGCGATGTCAAACTGCTTGAACCGGGAATAAAAACAATAGAGGAAATGACAGGTGTGCCTGTTCTGGGAGTTATTCCTTACGTCAGGGTGGAGCTTGAAGATGAGGACAGTGTTACGGAAAGGTTTAAAAGAAAAGAACACAGCGGAGAAATAAAGATTGATGTTATAAGACTGCCCCGTATTTCGAATTTTTCGGATTTTGATGCGTTCGGCATGCATGAAGATGTAAGTCTTAATTATGTGGAGACAGCTGATCAGATTGAAGATCCTGATATAATTATAATACCCGGAAGCAAGAACACGGTTTATGATATGTCATTCCTCAATGAATCAGGTATTGATAAAAAGATTCTGGATGCGCATAAAAACGGAACACTTCTTTTCGGGATATGCGCTGGATTTCAGATGCTGGGCGATGTTATTGAAGACCCTCATGGAATTGAAGGGCCTCAGAAATCCATAAAAGGTCTGGGTATCTTTAAGATCGGTACATCTATTGCTGAAGAGAAAGTAACCAGGCAGGTAAAAGGGACTATAACCGCAAATACTGACATGCTTCAGGGACTGAAAGACGTGGACATACAGGGTTATGAAATTCACATGGGCCGGAGCTCTGGCCTGGATGATTATGAAATTCTGGCTGAAACGGATAACGGTGTAAACGGCATTACGGGAAACAATGCCGTAGGCACATATCTGCACGGTATTTTTGACAGCGTGGATTTTACAAGAGGCCTGCTTAACAATGTAAGGGAAAGGAAAGGACTGAAGCCTCTTCAGTCAAAAGGTACTTTTTCAGAGAAGAAGGAAGGTGAATTCAATAAACTCGCGAAAACAGTTCGTGATAATATTGATATGAAAATGATCTATAAAATTCTGAATAACGGCGATGTTTCATCAAATTAATATTCTATTCGGATTCGTGCTGGATCTTATTTTCGGTGACCCGTATACTTTTCCTCACCCTGTTAGATTCATTGGAAAGTATATTGAGATTCTCGAAGAACCTCTGAGGAAAATATCAAGCCTTAAAATTGCAGGAATACTGCTGACAGTCATAGTTGTCATAACCGCCTATTTTGTGACTTTGTATTTTTCGGCAATTTCCATAGTCCTTGAAATATTTATAATTTATACTATCTTTTCAACAAGAACGCTTTCCAATGAAGCAATGAATGTGTATTCATGCCTGAAGTCAGGTGATCTTAATTCCGCAAGAATACAGATAAGTTATCTTGTAAGCAGGGACACTGACTGTATGAAAGAAGAGGATATTATAAGAGCAACGGTGGAGACCATATCCGAAAATATTGTTGATGGAATAATATCGCCGCTATTCTATCTTTTTATCGGCGGCGCTCCGCTTGGAATGGCTTATAAAGCGGCAAGCACTCTTGATTCAATGGTCGGTTATAAAAATGAAACATATATAGATTTCGGCTGGGCAAGCGCGAGACTGGATGATGTGCTTAATTTTATTCCGGCAAGGATTACAGCTGTCCTGATTCCGTTTGCCGCATTATTCTGCGGATACGATGCGAAGAATTCATTCCGTATTGCTTTGCGCGACAGGCATAAACACAGCAGCCCGAATTCGGCATATTCAGAGGCTGCGGTAGCAGGGGCAATAGGGTGTCAGCTTGGCGGGCCTGCGAGTTATTTCGGGCAGAGAGTGATCAAGCCCTATATAGGGGACAGGATCAGGGAAGTTAACAGAGGGGATATCATAAGAACAATAAGGATTATGTATTTTACTTCTTTTCTCGGGCTCGTGCTCGGATGCTTTGTGCTTTATATTGTTAAAATGTTTTTTACTTAAGGACTTTATTTTAATAAGGAAATTTAAAAGGGATGGATGCTCACGGCGGCAATATATATAAACTTGAGAAAGAATTCAATATCAGTAAAGAGGATATAGTTGATTTCAGTTCCAACATAAATCCGCTTGGAATTTCTGAAAAGCTGAAAAATGAAATAATTAACAATATGGATATTCTTCAGTATTATCCTGATCCTGAATATAATGATTTAAAGTCCGCTATTGCACGGTATATTGGTGATGATACTGATCACATCTTTGTCGGGAATGGAGCTGTTGAGCTTATATTCCTGTATGCAAGAATTCTTAAGCCTGAAACCGCATTGATTCTGTCTCCGGGTTTTATTGAATATTCTCTTGCGTTGAATCATGCGGGTACAAAAATAGCACATTACAGGTTAAACGAAAAAGATAATTTTTACCCTGATATTCAGGGATTGAAGAAAGAAATGGAAAAGGGTTATGAACTCATTGTTATATGCAATCCGAATAATCCTACCAGTATGTTCATTGAACCTGAAGCTGTTCTGGAAATAATTTCTTTTGCCGATAAGCGGAATCAGCGTGTTCTGCTTGATGAATCCTTTATAGAATTTGTAGATCCCGCATACGCCTCTTCAAATATATCATTGTTTAAAAAATACAGGAACGTTTTTCTTTTACGCTCGCTTACCAAGTTTTTCGCAATTCCCGGACTCAGGCTGGGGTATGCGGTCAGCCATGACAGCGGCTTCATGAAAAGCCTGAAAAAATACAGAGAGCCATGGACAGTGAACCAGTTCGCAGACCTTGCAGGGAGGACACTGCTCAAAGATAAAGATTATATCAGTAACTCTGTTGAGCTGGTAAGTAAAGAGAAAGCGTTTCTGTACAGTGCGTTGTCTGCTGTTGAATGGCTGAAGCCGTTCGAGCCTTTTGCCAATTTTATGTTAGTAAAACTTCAGGCAGATTTAACTTCAGCAGACTTAAAGGGAATACTTCAAAAACAGGGTATTCTTATAAGGGACGCGTCCAACTTTAAATTTCTCAATAACAAATTTGTCCGCTTTGCTGTTAAGAACAGAAAATGCAATGAGAAGCTTTTAAACGCTTTATCAAATATCGGATAATCCATAAACAGGTCCTTCCGGATTTTATCAATGCATTTTGATGAAATTCATGTGGAAATTTAAACTCATCCAAATTAATTTTTTACCAAATTAAAAATAATTTGCCTTTATTTGTTTCCGGAGTTATACTTAATGATCCAGCCACTGATCCTGCATAGATAATTATTTCCATATAAACGTGAGCTATTTTTTCATGATTAAAAGAGGATTGATTATGAATAAGGCAGAATTTTCCAAAGGTAAATTATTGCTGAAGTTAACTAAAAAATGCGAAATGTTTTTTTATCCGTTTGTTCTTCCTCTTGGAGTATATTTTGTATATTTCACAGGCGGTTTCGAAGGGGAGACCCTGCTTCATCTTGTAATTGGGACAGCTATAGCAGTATCGTTTGTCACTCCAGTAGGCTATGTATATTTATACAGAAAAGTTGCTGTGATTCTGGATGCTTTTAATGATGAAAATTACGACGGCCGTTTGATAAAAATAAAAATACTTCATTTGCCATGGATTTTTTCCTTAGCTTCTTCTACGCGCTGGATTGTGGGAGGAAGCATTGCGGTTTTATATTGCTCAATAGCAACCGGGCTCACACTGTTACAGGTAATACCTTTCTTATTAATAGTCCCTCTTCTGGCATTAATTCATTTCTCAATGGCATTTTTTAATGTTGAAAGCGAGCTTAAGGATCTGCTTTCAATTGATAAAATAAGGGACACCCGGCTTAAAGAGAATGATTTCAGGGGGCTTTCATTTACCAAGCGTGTACTTCTGACAGTGATTCCTGTGGCGGCAACTCCAATGATTGTACTTGGCTATCAGCTCATACTTATGAATTTACAGATAAATTTTGAGAAGAATATATCTCTTTATATTATGCTGATTTTGTTTCTGTCTGCTGCAACGATAGCTCTGCTCGCGTATTTTATGACATCCAATATTAAAGTTACTGTCAGAAATCTTCATGACGCGCTTGATAAAATCAAGGACGGGAGACTGGATCTTTCAGGCGTCCCGATGATAACCTCAAGCGAAATAGGAATGATCAGTCAGAGCGCGAATTCCCTGATTATTAAATTACGTGATGTCATGTCCATGGTGCAGCGCTCAGCGGAAATTGTTTCGGAAATGAGCTCGAATATTCAGGAAGCATCAGGAGGGCTTTCGCAGGCTGCCAATGAGCAGGCTGCAAGTGTTGAGGAGATACTGGCTACGGTAAATGAACTGCTTTCAACAGTTAAGCAGAATGCCGAAAGTGCCGGAGAGGCCGAGAACCTTGCGGACAATTCATACAAGCTCGCTGAGAATGGAAACAAGGTTATGGATGAAGCTGTAAACACCTTTTCTGAAGTAAGTAAGTCGGCAGAAAAGATCAGCAGTATAATCGAAATAATAAACAGCATTACATTCCAGACAAATATCCTGTCATTGAACGCTGCTATTGAGGCCGCGCGCGCAGGCGAGCACGGGCGGAGTTTTTCCGTTGTTGCGGGTGAAGTCCGTAATCTCGCGCAGCGTTCCGCAGAATCGTCCAAAGAGATTGCCAAATTGATTGAAATGTCGGTTAATCAGATTAATGATGGAGCAAAACTTGCAAAGGAAAGCGGATCGTCCCTGAAGAAAATTTACGAGGCGGTATCTCTTGTTCATCAGATGACGTCAGAAATAAATAATGTCAGCGGAGAGCAGAAGACCGGGCTGCAGCAGATAGCTGATTCAATATCGCAGACTTCATCCGTAACGCAGGAGAATGCGTCAGCTGCGGAGGAATTATCTGTTGCCGCGGATTCATTGCGCAGCAATGCGTCTGAGCTGAAGGATACTGCCAGGTATTTTACTATGTAGCAGGAAAAGAGTTAAAGGTTCGTTCCCGGAAGGCCGGATAAATAAATTCGATTTGATTCAGGATGATATTTTTTTCAAATACGGAAAGTTTTAACGTTATTGAGTAAGGCAAATCCCGAGCCCGATTTTCCTTTGATATACATTATAGTCAATCAGACTTTCACCATAACCTTCCCAGTAATGGAAAATCCATTTCATACTGTTTGTTGCCATGGGAACAGTCAGATTTACTTCAAATGATCCTTTTTTCCAGCGCTGATGGTAGCGGAATGTTCCTGAAAGCCAGGTATTAAATAAAGAAGGAAATTTAGCGGTCAGATTCAGCTCTCCGTATCCGTAATATCGGATAATGTCGGGATTGTCATCCCTATCCTCGTCTGTAGAATCCTTCTTTTCTTTTTCCGGAAACCTGTACCATAGTTTCAGTGATGCGATTAAAAAATCATTTTCATAATACGGAGTAAAATATATCCTGTTCCAGCTTCGCGACTCAGGCAGCTCCTGACCGTTTGATTCGTGTTCAAGTCCCAAATCTGTACGTATTCCGTACCACATTTTTGTCCGAATGAAGAGCTCGGGATTGAAATTATTTTCACGGAAAGGGGACGAATTATCAATATCATACGCCTGCCAGAATGATTTCTGCGAATAAGCGAAATAAAATGCCCATCCGTAAAATCTTAAGAGGCGCTGCTTTACACTTATCTGGAACTTGATTTCTTTATTCTTGCGGTCATTTGTATGATTACCTAGAGTAATAGGCAGAACATAATTCTGTTTATGCGTGGAAAAACCGTTCTCAACATTATTTGATTTATTGTAGTCAATGATTTCTTCAACAGACGGAAGCTCTAAATCTGCAGCAGAATCGCCTGTGGGCTGTTCTAGCTCTTTTTCCGCTCTTAGCGAAGATCTGAATACCATAATTATCGCGAGCAGAAAATAAAAGATGCGATGCGTCTTATGCGTCTTGATTATTTTTGATATCATTTTATATTTTTAAATCTCATAGATAATAGTTATATATCCTGAAATTGTTTAGTCAATAAAATTTTAATTGGATCGCTAATAAAGGCGCAACGCTTATGATTTAAAATTGTTGCCGGATGAGGTAAAATCAGTATAATGTATGCAATTAAGGAAAAACCATAAAACGCTATTATCTTTGTTCCGGTTTAACATAATAAAAATAGAATTGAGGAATATTTAATACAAGAATTTTCAGGTGAATAATTCCATTAAATTTTATGGACTTATATATGATTTTATGGTAAAATTCTTAATAAAGTAACGCAACCCGATTTGCTTATTATGATAGTTTTACATAATGCGGGCTTGAAAGCATTTAAGGTCATAATATGAAAGGCTCTAATAAAAGCAAAGCTGAACTTATTGCTGAACTGAACGAGATGCGGGAACGTGTTTCCGAACTGGAAAAATCGGAGATCAAATGTAAACAGGTTGAGAATAAAATGCGTGAAGAGAATGTCCGGTTTCAATCCGCTTTCGACTCAATGCCGGACGGCCTGTCAATACAGGACAAAGACTACAACATTCTTTTCCAGAACAAATTAACAAGCAGTATTTTTAAAAACACTTTAGGTGAAAAATGTTATAAAGTTTATGAAGGCCTTGATGCGGTTTGTGAAAATTGTGCGGTGGAAATGGCATTCAGGGACGGGAAACCGCATGTTTCC
Organism: Spirochaetota bacterium; assembly: GCA_016932015.1. Lineage (GTDB taxonomy): Bacteria > Spirochaetota > UBA4802 > UBA4802 > JAFGDQ01 > JAFGDQ01. The sequence goes on from JAFGDQ010000066.1 coordinate 60,992, forward strand.
GTAAGAAAAAATCTGATGCTGTCCGGAGAAACTGTTTACTGGGAGAATTCCGCGAATCCTGTCAGAAATGAGAATGGTGAAATAGTCGCATGTCTTGAAATTAATAGAGACATTACTGAAAGCAAACGGGCTGAGCAGAAAATTATGGATGATGAGTTCCGTTACAGAACCGTAGCTGATTTTACAAATGACTGGGAATACTGGCAGAATTCCGACGGGTCACTGAATTATGTTTCGCCTGCCTGTGAAAAAATATCCGGATATTCCGCGGAGCAGTTAATACGGAATCCGAAGCTTCTGGATGAGTCTGTGTGTGATGAGGACAGGCTCATCTGGGAAAACCATTCTCATGATCCGGATCAGCTCATTCAGAAGAAAAGAGAGATTGAGTTTCGAATAAAAAGAGCTGACGGTACTATAATCTGGATTGAGCATAACTGCCGCCGGATTAAAAATGAAAACGGCGTATTTATGGGTTACCGCTGCAGGAACAGGGATATTACATCTCTGAAAAATACGGAAGAGGAGTTGAGAAGCAGCCGCCAGTTCCTGTATGATCTTATTGACCACAGCAGTGCAATTATCTGCGTCAAAGACCGTGAAGGACGTTTTGAACTTGTCAACCGGAAATGGGAGGAGGATTCGGGAATAAATCGCGAATATGCTATAGGTAAAACGGATAAAGAATTGTTTCCGGGAATGGACGGCGCAGAATACCGGACTTTTGATCTTGAAGTGATGGAATCAGGGGCTGCTAAAGAGTTTGAGATGATTCTGCAAGGGGAAGAGGGGAATAGATATATTCTTAATGCCGTTTTTCCCGTAAGGAACAGTGACGGCAGTATAAGGGGTACGTGCGCAGTTGGAACAAATATCACCGATTATAAGGTGATTGAGGAGGAGCTGAGAAGCAGCAGACGTTTTCTTTCGGAAGTAATTGAGCACAGCGCATCCCAGATAGCAGTTAAAGATATTGAAGGCCGTTATACCCTGGTCAATCAGGAATGGGAAAAAGAAACGACTTTTAAACGCGAGTATGCTCTTGGTAAAACAGATGAAGAATTATACAGTAAAGAGGACGCGATCAGGTTTCGTTCTGATGATAAAAAGGTCATCGAATCCGGAAAGCCGAAAGTTTTCGAGCTTGCTTTGGATGGGGAACAGGGAAGAAAATATATTCTTAATACTATTTTTCCTGTAAAGGACAGCGACGGCAGAATTACCGGAACCTGTGCTATGGGGACAAATGTAACGGAATATAAGCTGATTGAGGAAGAGTTAAGAAACAGCCGTCAGTTTTTATCAATACTTATAGAGTTCAGTCCTGCCGGTTTTTGCGTTAAAGATAATGAGGGCAGATATTTACTGGTCAACAGAACATGGGAAAATGAGACAGGTCTTAACCGTGAAGATGTTATTGGAAGAACAGATGAAGAAATTTATCCTTTAGAAAAGAATAAGGCTAATGAAATCATGAGTTATGATAAGGAGGTTATGGAATCCGGGGAAAGGAAAGATTTTGAATTTACGGTGGGCACCACAAATCTCCTGAATAATGTTTACCCTTTAAAAGATGAAAAGGGCAGAACTACGGGTGTTTGCTCAATTTCAGTTGACATTACAATGCAAAAACATCAGGAAGCGGAACTGCTCAGGCTGCGTAATTATCTGTCCAACATAATTGATTCCATGCCATCCGTACTGGTTGGAGTGGATGCCGATATAAAAATTACCCAGTGGAATAAAACAGCAGAACAGGTTACAGGTATAGCCCCTGATGATGCAATGAACAAATCCCTGTACGAAGTATTTCCCGGAATGGAATTTATAAAAGAGGAAATAAAAACAAGCATCAGATCCAGGGAGATAAAAAAAGAACACAGGCTGACTCAGCATCCGGAAGGCGGTGCTACTTATGAAGACGTTACTATTTATCCTTTGATAGCCAGTGAAATTGAAGGCGCTGTTATTCGTATTGATGATATAACGGAAAAAATGCGCATTGAAGAGATGATGATACAGAATGAAAAGATGCTTTCAGTTGGAGGGCTTGCAGCAGGGATGGCGCATGAGATAAATAATCCGCTGGCAGGCATGCTTCAGACCGCAGGTGTTATGGCTAACCGGCTGAGTGCTTCTTCAAATATTCCCGCAAATATGGAAGCTGCTGAACAGGCCGGTACCACAATGGAAGCAATTCAGCATTATATGGAAATACGCAGTATCCCGCGCATGATCGATACAATAAATGAATCAGGCAAGCGTGTAGCGGATATCGTATATAATATGCTCACTTTCGCCAGAAAGAGTGAGGCAAGTATTCTCCCTGTAGATATTGAAGAGCTTATCAGCAAAACAGTTGAACTTGCTGCCACTGACTATGACCTTAAAAAACAGTACGATTTTAAACTGATTGAAATTATTACTGACTATGAGAAAAACCTGCCTCCTGTACCCTGTGAACAGGCCAAGATTCAGCAGGTTCTTCTGAACATCCTGCGCAACGGTGCTCAGGCTATGCAGGGAGTGAATACAAAGAATCCCAGGATTATTCTCCGGACGTATTTTTTAGAGGAACGGAAAATGGCTGTAATTGAGATAGAGGATAACGGGCCCGGGATGAGTGAAGAAACACGCAAGCGAATATTTGAGCCGTTTTTTACAACTAAACCGGTGGGAGAGGGCACTGGACTGGGTTTAAGCGTATCGTATTTTATTATTACTGAAAACCATCATGGAACAATAAATGTTGAATCCTCCCTCGGGCATGGAACAAAATTTATTATTCATTTACCTGTTGAAAGGACTGTATCATGAGCGAACCTGTTAACACAGTTTTAATTATTGATGATGAGGATTTTATAAGGCAGAGCCTTGCAGACTTTTTTGAGGACAGGCAGTGGAATGTCCTGCAGGCTGAAAGCGGGGAGCAGGCGCTTGAACTGCTGAAAACGGAATCTCCTGACGTCGCGCTTGTTGACATTCGTCTGGGCGGGATGGACGGCAATGAATTTATTCTGAAAGCCGGTAAAATAAAACCGGACATGGCTGTCATCATCTGCACAGGATCTCCTGAATATAATATTCCGCCGGAAATACTCAATATACCTTCTGTACTGGATCATTCTGTTAAAAAGCCGGTAACTGATATGGATCAGCTGGAAAGAGATCTCATGCGGCTTATTACTGATATACAAAATAAGAAGGTGTCAGATGAATGATAACAGCTCTGTAACAATTCTTATTATTGATGATGAAGCTGCCATCCGGCAGAGTTATACCTTTTGCCTGGAGGATATGGGTTATCGGATTCTGGAAGCGGAAAACGGCCGTGTCGGGGTTGATATATTTGAAAGGGAACACGCGGATCTGGTTCTGGTTGATTTGCGGATGCCTGAAATGGACGGCCTGGAGGTGCTCTCATACATTACGGAAAATTCTTCCGATACTCCTGTTATTATTGTATCCGGAACCGGTATGATGAGAGATGCTGTGGAAGCATTGCACAGGGGAGCCTGGGATTATATTTTAAAGCCTATTGAGGATATGCTTATTCTTACTCATGCTGTTACAAGCGCTCTTGAAAAAGCAAAGCTTATAAAAGATAACAGGGCATATCAGGAGCATCTTGAAAACCTGGTTGCGGAGCGCACAAAGGAACTTGAAAAAAGGAACAGGCAGCTGGAGATTTCCAGGCGTCAGATCATAGGAATTCTGTCACAGGCTGCAGAGTACCGTGATTTTGAAACCGGCAATCATTTTCTGCGTGTTTCGGAATATTCAGCCTGCATTGCCGGCTGCCTTGGATGGGATGAGGAGCAGGTGAATAATATTCATCTCGCAGCCCCGATCCATGACATAGGAAAGATCGGCATTCCGGACAGCATTCTGCTGAAAAACGGTACTCTTACTGATGATGAATGGGACCATATGAAAATGCATTGCCAGTACGGGAAAAATATTCTGGCAATAAATAAATTTGTTAAAAAATTTCTTAATATTGAGGAACTGGATGAGGAGGAGATTCAGTCCGATTACAGCGATTCAATAATAGAAATGGCTGCGAATATCGCGTTAAACCATCATGAATACTGGAACGGTGAAGGTTATCCGCTGGGTCTCAAGGGAGAGGAAATTCCTATAGAGGCACGGATCACATCAGTGGCTGATGTTTTTGATTCGCTTGGGAGTCACCGCCCCTATAAGGAACCCTGGCCTGAAGAGGAATGCCTGAAATATATCGAGGAAAATTCAGGCATCAGGTTTGATCCTGATATTGTAGAAATATTTTTGCAGAATATTGATACGATCAGGGAGATAAAGGCGAAATATACGGATTAGATTTTTATCGTGATTTTTAGTACAAATACAGCGGGTGCGAATCTGGATTCCATTTAATGCTAAGTTTTTTTTATCTGAATAACCTCTGGTTTAAGAAAGAGATTATTCAGATAATTGCAGATTAGCCTTTTTTTAATATTTTTATAAAAAAGTATTTCCAGATAATTAATCTATACCTACACAGTTAACAAAATATGAGCCGTAAGAATTTTGTGAATATGAATAACTTGCGCCTCCATCACCCCATTTCCAAAAATTAGTATAATCAACAGTTGTCTGCCAGTAGGTTGACGTTGATCTTGGCGTAAAGAATCCCATAAAGTAGTAAATTGATGAATCAGGTGGGAGGGGTACTGCTGTATATGTAGTATCAGTATTATTATAGTAAAATCTATTCCATGTGTAGCTTGATGAATTTTTAATCCATAGTGCAAAATGGTCTGATTCTAAATGAGGATCTTCTGTATGCGTCATTTCAGTTGCAGGAATATATGTATCACCCCAGGTTAAAGTTTCTCCCATTCCTGTATTATACGAACTCGCACTCCATGTAATTGATCCCGGTTTAGAAGCGTAAGTAACTTTGTGTACAGAATCAGGTTGATTCTGAGAGCTTGTGCTTGAGCTGATATGAGTTGATATTATACCTGCTGTCCCATTGACGACCCTGAACGTGTAAATAGTCGATGCGCTGTCAGCCCATCCTTCCTGCCCGTAATCATCCTTGTAGCTTTCAATTCCAGAATAGTCTACAGCAGATATTGTATAATAATAATGAATATCCGCTGTTACTGAAAGATCGTCATATGAATCGTCCACTGAAGAACCGACATAAGTAAAAGGTCCCCAAGCTGATTCTCCTCTATATATTTTAATATATGCTGCATCTCCATAATGGTTCCAGGATATATTTACATAATCTGGATACGTCCCTTGACTAGGCCAATTCAATCCTGGTGTATCAATGGTTGATCCCGAATTTGATGACCATCCTTCATCTGCTGTACTTTTTGAACTAGTGGAATTGGCAATAGTAGAACTTGTTGCTGTTACTGCATACCAGTAATGAGTGTCCTGAGTCGCAGATGTGTCAGTCCAAGAAGTTATTGTTGCTGGATCAGCCGAGCCAACTTCCTCATTGATATCATCTGGTGAGGTACCGCGAAATATGGCATACCAATCAGCATTACTGACGGAATTCCAGCTAATGATAACATAGTTAGCATAGATACCGTCAGTTGCAGTGACTCCTGTCGGTACTGAAAGTCGGCTGTCATCGCTACTACTACCACCGCCACAATAAAGAAAACCAGACATAAATAAACACGATAAAACCAAACATAATTTTTTCATAAAATGTCTCCAGATAAAATAGTATAAAGGTTTTAAAGGCGAAAGGGGCTTCACCTTATAGTTTTTTATATGAAGCAGGTAAATATAAATTATGACTTATTTATATTTAAATAAAAAACCAGAATAATTTATGGTTTATAGTAGTCAAGCCGGTTACAAAAAAGAATTATATTTTTTTTATAATATAGAAATGTAATTTTTGTATTTTGCAGGGTCTTTTTTTAATACAAATACAGCGGATGCGAATCCGGATTCTTCCCGAAGAAAGTAACATCGTCAATCTTCTGTATTTTCTCGCCTTTCAGAAGAGTGTACAGGGTACGCTCAATGCCTATGCCTCCGCCGAAAGTGTCAGGGAAAAGCGGGTTCCCGTTTTCGTGCTTCATGGCTACGAACTGAAGGAAGGGGCCGTAGCCGCCGAGTTCGTCAATATTTTCGATGTTTCCGTTCTTCAGAACAGGCCTTGAAGGAAGTATCTTGTTGTCTATGATTCTTTCGACAATCGGCTCATACAGCCATTCGCGAATGGCGCCTGAAAGGATTTCTCTTGCCTGAGAGTGTTTGCCTGTTTTCAGGTCAATGCTTTTTGCGAGTATATCATAGTTAAAAACATTGGTGGAGTTTACGTTTGAGAAATCAATCCTGGTTCCGTCCGGATAAAGATAAGGATAAATGAGGTCATAGTTTTCACGAAGCAGTCCCGTAATCCAGAAAAACTGCGCGTCAGTTGCTTCGCCTGCTTTCTCCTCAAAGTTTTTTGCACCGTATTTTTTAACGCAGTCGTCCTTGTGAAAACTCGGGAACGGAGTTTCGGGAACGCTCAAAACAATGCTGAGGTCTTTCAGGTTTTGCGAATTATTTTTGTTAATCTCTTCGCAGGCGAATACTATCATTCTTTCAAAAAAATCTTTTGCTTTGACCATGTCTTCGTTCAAAGCATCAAGTACCATCTGTTCCTTATTAAAGTAATCATCGAGAGTTATTTTTCTATCGCGTTTTATCTCAATGTCCATCTGTGAAAAATCTGCAAGGTATTTACCGCGCTGTGCTCCTGTTGGGCTTTCTATTTCAAGACGAATGTTGGGGGAGTCCACAAAGATACCTTTGATGCGCGGATTGGAGCATGCGAGAAATTTGCTGTAAATCATGCTGTGCGTGGTAAGATATGTATGGCCCTTGTATTCTATTGCAGGTGTATGTTCAATATCATGCGCGAGCGGATCTGTTATAATGCTTAACATGATTTTTTCAAGGTTGAAAAGTCCTTCCTTTACAAGAAACTGGTTCATTGCGTTTACAAAGCTGGTGCGTATTGCAATGACATTATAAAGTTCGTCGGATATCCATTTGCCGGAGTAATTCGCTTTTATGTAATCCTCCATGGTTTCGCCGCCTTCATTAATTGCTGACTGGAACCTGAAAAGACTTTCGCCTATAACCTTGATTTTATCTTCCATATTATTTTTTACCCCGATGATATCGATAATTTATGATAAATTTTCTATTTCAGCCGATAAATTACTTTTATTGACAAATAATGTCAAATAGAAGATTTGGCAAAGTTAACATTATTGTAACAAAATTTTTTTTATTGCGTTGCGCCATGTTAAATATTATCATATTTGTCCTATTTGACTAAAATAATGTTAAAATCCGGTATATATGAGCTTAATAAGTGAAAAAAACGCGAAAGAGATAGTTACTCTTGTAAATGAAAAATCACTGTCATGTGAGGAACTGCTGAATGACTGTTTCAGCCAGATTGAGAAATATGATCCTGTGCTTGAAAGCTTTATTTCTTTATATGATAAAGAGACACTTGTAAAAGAGGCAAGGGAGAGCGACAGCAGGCGGTCAAAAAACGCACAATTGAGCGCTATTGACGGGATTCCTCTTGCTGTTAAAGATAATATCCATTCACAAGGCATACCTACAACATGCGCTTCCAGAATACTTGAAAATTATAATCCTCCTTATGATGCTACTGCCGTAAGTCTCATTAAAAACAGCGGCGGTATTATACTCGGTAAGACCAATATGGATGAATTTGCCATGGGGTCAACATGCGAGCATTCAAGCATGTGCCATACACGGAATCCGTGGGACATTCACCGTGTACCGGGCGGCTCATCTGGCGGGTCTGCGGTTGCTGTTTCGGCTGGCATGACTCCGTTTGCTCTCGGAAGCGATACAGGCGGGTCTATTCGTCAGCCTGCGGCTTTCTGCGGAGTAACAGGTTTAAAACCGACATACGGGCTTGTCTCACGCTACGGGCTTGTAGCATATGCTTCATCGCTTGACCAGATAGGACCAATGTCACGTGACGTTTACGGAAACGCGCTGCTGCTGAATATAATAAGCGGTTATGATGTGAATGACTCCACATCGCTTAACCATGAAAAGACAGATTATACTGCAAAACTCGGACAGGACATAAAAGGAAAGCGCATAGCTGTTTTCAGGGAGCTTTTAAAAGAGGGAATTTCTCCACAGGTAATGAGAGAATTTGAGAAATCTCTTAAAGTATTAAAAGAGCAGGGCGCATTAATAGAGGAAGTTTCTTTTGAAGCAGTCAGGTATGTGATCGCAGCGTATTATTTTATTGCATGCGCGGAAGCATGCTCAAATCTTTCCAGATACGACGGCGTGAAATACGGATTCAGAAGCGGAAAACAGACAGATTATCAGGAAATGCTTTTCACAACGCGTTCCTACGGATTCGGCAAGGAAGTAAAGAAAAGAATTCTTCTTGGAAACTTTGTCCTTTCCTCAGGTTATTATGATGAGTATTACAGAAAAGCGCAGAAAGTCAGAACACTGATAAGAGATGAACTTAAAAAGATTTTTGAAACTGCTGATGTAATTGCCATGCCGACAACTCCTGATATTGCTTTTAAGCATGGAGAGAGCAGCCTTGATCCTATGAGGATGTATCTTTCTGATATTACAACTGTTATACCGAATCTTTCCGGCCTGCCTGCCATCAGCATTCCGTGCGGCATGGCTGACGGTATGCCTGTAGGGCTTCAGTTCATAGGCAAACCGCTCGATGAGCAGATGCTGCTGCAGGCGGCATCAATTTACGAAAGCAGCAGAAAAGAAAAATATATTCCTGAGCTTGATCATATTCTGGATGAGAATGTACCGGGTAAACCGCATTCGGATTCACAGAAGAAAGATGTTTCAGTAAAAGCCTCTGTTTACACTATGAAGGATGTTAAGAAGATTTCCGAAACCTACTCGGAAAGAACATCTAAAAAGAGCAGAGTATACTGCAGGGACCTTGATTCAAAAGAAGGAAAGAAAGTAACTCTGGGCGGCTGGATTCACAGCAAAAGAAATCTCGGCGGAATTGATTTTTATATACTCAGGGATAAAACAGGATTTACACAGCTTGTACTTGAAGGCGAAAAGCCGATAGAAAAGCTGAACCTTGAAACTGTAGTTGAGGTTTACGGCCGCGTTACAAAAGAAAAACGCAGCCCGTATAGAAATATAGAAATTAAAGTTGAAAAGCTGGATATACTCGGCCATGCGGAAAGCAGTCTGCCGTTAAATATCAACAGCAGTCTTGAAAATATTAATTTACCGACAATACTCGACAACAGAACCGTATCGGTAAGAAATCCTGAAATACAGTCAGTTTTCAGGCTGCAGTCAAAAATAGTTAAGCATTTTTCGGATTATCTGAGAGACAATGATTTTACCGAGATAAAGACTCCGAAGATAGTTTCAAGCGGTGCAGAGGGCGGCACTAATATTTTCGAGCTTAAGTACTTTGACCGCTCAGCTTATCTTGCGCAGTCCCCGCAGTTTTACAAGCAGATCATGGTGGGCAGCGGCATGGAAAGAGTATTTGAGGTCGGGCCTGTGTTCAGGGCTGAACATCATGATACTGTGCGTCATTTAAATGAATACACCAGCATGGATTTTGAAATGGGATTCATTGAGAATGAGCAGGATGTCATAGACATGCAGGAAGCTCTGATAAAATATATTTTTAAAAATCTAAAGAATGATTTTAAAGGGGACGCAGGGTATAAGAACATGTCATTTGATGTTCCCAAAAAATTCCCGCGCATACATTTTCTTGAAGCTATGGAGATTCTGTCATCGCTCGGCGTAAGGGATATGGAGGAAGGAGATATTTCCCCGGCAGGTGAAAAAGCGTTATGTGACTATTTCGAGGAGAAGGAAAATTCTTCCTTTGTTTATGTCGTAGGCTACCCTGTAAAGAAAAGGCCTATGTATACAATGCCTGATGAAAGGCTGCCCGGTTATACCAGAAGCTTTGACCTTTTATATAAGGGAATTGAAATAACAACAGGCGGGCAGCGCATTCACGATTATCATCAGCTCAGGGATAACATTGTGGATTTCGGTTTTAATCCGAGAGAGTTTAAAGATTATCTTGATATATTTAAGTACGGAATGACCCCGCACGGCGGTCTTGGAATGGGGCTTGAAAGGCTTACAATGAAAATAATGAATCTTAAAAACATCAGGGAAGCAGCACTGTTCCCTAGAGATATAAACAGGCTTACGCCTTAACAGTACAATCCGGCGGCATAGATGAAACATAAATCAAAAATAAATATTGAAAATCTGATTGAGCTTGCGTCGTTTGAAGTAAGTGAAGAGGAAAAGAAACAGTTGGAGAATGAACTGGATGAATTTCTCGCGTATGCTCATGTAATAGACAATGCTCCGTGCGGAGACATGACACCCTCAAGCCATGCGGTCGAAAAAGAAGCATATATGCGTGAGGATGAAATCAGCGCGTGGGACAAAGTTGAAAAGATAATGGGAAACAGCCCTGTAACGGAAGGGCAGAGCTATCTTGTTCCTCCCCAGAAAACAACAGCAGTTATGCTGGATGATGAAAACGAGGAAAGCGAAAAGCCGTATGACGGAGAACTGGAGCCTGTAATAGGCCTTGAGGTTCATGCGAGGCTGAAAACAAAGAGCAAGCTGTTCTGCAGCTGCTCAACACAATTCGGCGATGAAGCTAACAGCAATGCGTGCCCTGTGTGTTCAGGCCAGCCCGGCGTTCTTCCTGTATTAAACCGGGAAGCAGTCAACATGGCTATCATTGCAGGGCTTGCTGTCGGATGCACTGTTAATAAGCACTCCGTATTCGCGCGAAAAAATTATTTTTATCCCGACCTTCCAAAAGGATACCAGATCTCGCAGTTTGAAGAACCTGTATGCTCCGGCGGCGGTGTTGACATTGAAATAGACGGAAAAGTAAAAACAGTAAGGCTTAACAGAATTCACATGGAAGAGGACGCGGGTAAGATGGTTCATGTGGGAGCTCCCGGAATATGGGGCGCAAAAGCAAGTGCTGTCGACTTTAACAGATGCAGCGTTCCTCTTATTGAGATAGTAACGGAACCGGATCTTTCGTCTCCCGAAGAAGCAAGGGAATACGTTACCATGCTCAGGGCAGTGCTTGTTTCTCTTGGAATCTGTGATGGAAATATGGAAGAGGGCAGCCTTAAATGTGATGCGAACGTTTCCGTAAGGCCTGTCGGCTCAAAGAAACTCGGCGTTAAAGTGGAAATCAAGAACATGAACTCATTCAAGGCTATTGAAAGAGCTCTTGATTTCGAAATCGTCCGCCTGAAAAAGATGAAGCAGAAAGGCATACGCATAAAACAGGAAACCAGGGGATGGGACGAAAGCGGACAGAAAACATACTCAATGAGGGGCAAAGAGGAGTCCCAGGATTACAGGTATTTTCCTGATCCTGACCTTCTTCCTGTAGTGCTTACTGATGAATGGATAAACAGCCTTAAAGACCGCGTTACGGAATCTCCTTTGAATGGGAAGAAGAAGTGCATTGATAATTATTCTTTTTCTGAAAATGAAGCCCGCCTGTTTATGGTTAATCCTTCCTACAGCGAGTATTTTGAAAAGGTGCTGCAGTATTATGATAATCCCAGGGCACTTGCCAACTGGTTTTTCAGCGAGATATTGTCCCAGACAGGCGGAGACATGGGAAGTATACATATTACACCTGACGATCTGGCAGAATTCCTCAAGAGAATAGATAAGGGAGAAATAAGCGGAAAGATTGGCAAGGATGTCCTGAAAAAAGCGTTCACTGAAAAGAAAGGCCTTGTTGAAATAATTGAAAACGAGAACCTGAAGCAGGAGACTGATACAGGAGTTATTGAGAAGATAATAGATGAAATTATTGAAAAAAATCCTTCTCAGGTAGCTGAATATAAAAGCGGTAAAACTAAACTTCTCGGATTCTTTGTGGGAGAGACAATGAAAGCTTCTCAGGGCAAGGCTAATCCGAAAATTGTTAATGAGATTTTAAGAGAGAAGCTTAAGTAATAAAAAACTTTTTTTTTATTATACGATTGTTAGTATGTTTCAAATTTCAGTTTTGTGCTTTTCAGGTCCTCGACATAGTTGATATTCGTAAATACATCTCTGGGATCAGCAAATTTCCGGATTTCCTCTTCCGTGATTTCCCTGATATTGAATTTTTGAAACAGCTTTATTATCTGGTAATCATTGGCTTCTATACTGGCCTTTATCGTATCAATACATGTTTTCGAATAAATCGCGTGCATTGCTTCCCAGTATTTCTTTACAATCGGAACTGTTATCTCATATCCTTTTGATACGGAAATCATGTATTCAATTAGCTCTGTATTAAGATAAGGCAGATCACTCGCAAAGCAGAAGTTCAGATCAGTTTCCGAATAAACAAGCCCTGAATAAAGCCCTCCAATCGGCCCTTTTTCCGGTATAATATCCGGCATTACAGGAACATCAAGAAATCCGAATTTTTCTTTATCATCTGCAATAATTATTATATGATTAAATATCGGTCTTATAATATTGAATACACGTTCTATCAGAGTAATATCGTTATATTTATATAGCAGCTTATCGCGTCCGAACCTGGTACTTTTGCCGCCGGCTATAACGAATGCTGTAATATTTTTTTTCTGAGTCATAGTAAAATATCAGGTATTAATTGTTGATAGTAAATGCCGCACAGTTAATACATTATTAAGAATTGTGTTTGCTTTTGGCATTTACAGGATTGAATACAATATTTCTGAAGGTTTTGTGTCAACTTTTTTCGGTATTAATCGATGAGATAATTTTCCTGCCTGCATAAAGCAAAAGACTTTTTTGTTAATGCAGTTATGAAAAGGGCACAGTTTTTTTATATTCTGTTGAGATAATCTTTCAGGTTATTCTTTTTGATCTCAAATAAATATATGTCTCTGTCTTTATTTGATTTTTCTTTCCTGAGTTCGCCGTTCCGCTCTATCAGGTTCAGCAGAGCAGCGTTCATGTTTCTGTCAATTTTTCCCTTCCTTGACTGAACATGTTTCCGCAGGGAAATCAATGCGCGTTTTTTCGCGTATTTTTCAGATATGGCAGTATCATAACTGCTGTCTTTTGGCTTAACGATTATTATTCTGAAAAGGTTATCCGTAATGAATCCTTCATCCCTGAATTCAGGAGCCGGCTTGTCCTGTAGTTTGTCTTCTCTAACCTGCTCGTCTGAGCATGCCATAATCGTAAGAATAAAAATGAGAATAAGTAAACCGGTTTTCCTTGCTGCTGCCAGGCTAAAAGTTTTTTCCAATAACGTCATTTGCCTGTCTCTTTGTTTTTTTCATCTTCCCTGACTTTAATATCCGGTTCAATGGATTCAATTTTTTTTACAAGATTATCCCTGAAAATCCGATATACGATTATTGCCGAATTATCGGGATTATAATATTCGAAAGCTGTATAACCCGAATTGTAAAACGGCAGCATTTTGTTTTGAAGTTCCTGCTTAACTGACTGTATATTCTGAATGACCTTTTCGTCTTTAATATTTAATTTAGCTATATGGTATTGATAATTATAATCAGTAAGACTTTTCAGTACTTTATCTTTAAGCCGGCTTTTCGCGTCGATTAATGCGCTTTCCCTTGATGCAACCAGGCCCTTTGCTTCATTAACTGGCTTCCCTTTTACAATTACCTGATAATGGTCAGTATCAAGAAAGCCTTCTGTCGTATAATCATTTAACAGCCTGCTTGTATTATAATATTTGACTGTGCAGCTGAGGGTTGAAAATATAATTACAAATACAGCTGCAGTCAGAATACACAGCAATGATCTCATAATATTTCTTCCATAGTCTCTAATTATTGCATTTTACGAAATAATTAGCACAAATCCATGCGCAATGAAATTTTTTTTAAAAATGAATATATGTACTATTTCAATCGTAAAACGCTACAGTCAGATTATTTTGATTTAAGCAGATTGATAATATCCTGTATTTTGTCCCTGTCCGGATGATCAGGTTTCATTGACAGCAGTTTCTCATAATGATAAACTGCTTTGTCGTTATCCTTAAGATTTCTGTGATATATTATTCCAAGTTCTTCATGTGCTTCGTAGAGCCCTGAGTCTATTTTTAAAGCTCTTTCGAATGAATCCGCCGCCTTTCCGTACATCTTGCTGTCTCTGTAGGTAATCCCTAAAAAGAAATGCGCTTTTGAATTTACAGGGTTTATGTTTAATGCTGTATTGTATTCCTCGATAGCTTCATTGTACATTCCGGATTCTCTGTAGGCTTTTGCAAGATTAAAATGCGCGTCAAATGATTTTGGATTATTTTCAGTAGCATTTTTGTACTGTTCAATTGCCTTGTCATTAAGATTATTGTTCAGATAAATATTTCCGAGGTTTATATATGCTTTAGTATAATTCGGATTTGAAGCAATTGCTTTCTGATAATACGCAATGGCGTCATTCTGATTCCCGGAACCTTCATTTGCTTTACCTAATTCATACAGGGTCGGCGCATCGTCTTTTTTTATCTCCAGGGCTCTTTTAAAAAGAGCAATCGATTCAGTATATTTTTTCTGCTGCGACATCAGAAGTCCCATGTTGAAATATGCCTGGGTGTATTCCGGGTCAAGTTCAACTGTTTTCTGATAGAACTGAATCGCATTATTATATGATTTCATTTCATGGTAAGTCTCTGCCACTTTGAAATTCGTATCAGGATTATTCGGCCTCAGCTTTTTGTCTTCAGTGAAGTTGTTCAGGGCTTCGTTAAAATTTTTACTTTTCAGATAAATATCCCCCAGGTTAAAATACGCTCTGTCGAGTTTCGGGTCCTGGCGTACCGATTTTTTCAGATCTTTTATAGCCTGCCTGCTGTCATTCAGCTTAAGATAGGCAAGCCCTCTTGAGTAGTACGCTTTGGGAAACATCGGCTCTTCCTTAATTGCCCTGTTAAATGATTTTACTGCAGCATCATATTTCCCTTCTATATAATAAAGCAGTCCCAGACGGTAATGTGAATCAGCCCGTTTCGGGTTTGCTATAATAGCGTTTTTATACGATTTTTGCGCCTCATCAAGAATGTCGCCATGGTCATAAATTCTTCCTCTCCAGTAATGTGAATGATCGTCATTGTTGTCAATTTCAACAGCTTTACCGTATGCATTTAACGCTGCATCATATTTCTTCTCATCTCTCAGCTTGTCTCCAAGTTCTCTCCATTTTGTCGCTTCAGCGTTTTTATTGTCAGGCTTTTTAATTTCCGGTTTCTTTACAGGTTCCGGAACATCTTTTGTCAGGTCATCCTTATCTGTTATTACCGGTTTTTTTACAGGAGCCGGCTTTGGAGTTTCCATGACCGGATCGTTTTTAGCGATTTCACGATGCTTCGATTCCTCCCTGACTGCAATTCTGTCAGAATCTTTTTTCCTGATATTTCTTAAAGCTTTCGCGTATTTGCCTCTGAGGTCCTTGTCTCTGCTGTTGTAGCCAAGGGCTTTCCTGTAATAATCTGCTGCTTTTTCCCAGTCTCCTAATCTGGCGTAAATATCTCCAAGCCTTTCCCAGGCTGCCGCGTCTTTCGGGTCAACTTTTACCGCTTTCTCAAGAGACGCAATCGCATCGTCCATCCTGTTAAGCCTAATATTTGCATCCGCCTGTCCTCTGTAATATCTTGAGCGGTTGGGATTAAGGGAGATCGCCTTGTCAAAATTATTTTTTGCGTCACTGTATTCATTCAATGCCATGTGAACTCGGCCGAGATTATAGTATCCTTCCGGATCGTTCGGATTTGCTTTTATTCCCTGTTTTACAATCGCAATAGCACCTTTGCCGTCACCTGCGCGCAGTCTCTGCTTTGCTATGTTCCAGTAGCTTTCCTGGTCTTTGGGCGCGACTTTTCTGGCCATATCATATTCGGCCAGTGCTTTTTTTAGCTTTTCCTGATCGTCAAAAACATTTCCTAGTCTGTTATATGCTTTGGGATATTTCGGGAAATATTTTTTCGCGAGCTCGAGCATCCTGATCGCATTGTCGTAATCCCCCTTCAGGGCATAAGCATGCCCCAGTTCATTAAGAGCTTCATAATTCTTCGGATCAATTTCCAGAGCTTTTTTGTAATATTCAATTGCAGTGTCAATATCCCCGATATCCTTATACAGGGATCCTATTTTTACAAGTATGCCTGTATTATTCGGATCTGTTTCAAGTATCTGCTTATACAGTTCTATCTGCTGCATACGTAGGTCTTTTATGTCACCTGAGGAATCATCATTGCGCAGCATGAAATATGCTCCGCCAATCAGCAGCGCGAGTATTAAAACCGCAGCTCCGCCTATTTTTACATTTCTGTACCTGTCGTAACTTGACATCAAATCCTCCGGATATTATTTAAATAGTTGTTATATTTTGGATTATAAAAATACAAGGTTGTCATAACTAAGGTTATAGCGTATGAATTTTACAGGTCGTCATCCCTGTAAATTCCTTCCATTTTTGATTTGGTCTTTTTATCCTCATGGCCTGCTTTTTTTTCTTTTGCTTTTCTGTCAGCGGCGCTCATGAGAGAGCCTCCAAGATGAAGTGCTTCTTCTATGGAAATGTCGCTCCCCGGAGGCGGCAGTACAAAGTTCGGGTCTTTTAAAAGTTCGATCGCTCTTCTGATTTTTTCATACTGGGTATCTTCAGGGGCAATACTGAGAAATTTTTCCCAGTTTTGTATGGTTCCGTCTTTATCGCGTTTAAGCATCAAATAGGAAAGTCCTATATGATAATAGGCAAATGTGAGCCTGGGGTCTTGTTTGTATGACTTTACAAAGTTTCCTATTGCAAGTTCCGGGTTTTTTTTATAATAGTAAATCTGTCCGATCCTGAAATAATTTTCTGCATTGTCCGGGTTTATATCCAGAGCTTTCCGGTAGAGATTCAACGCTCCGTCGAAACGTTTTTTAGAGAGAAAAATATCTCCAAGATATGAATAGGCAAGCGCGTTTTCAGGATTTTTCTTCAGCTCTTCCTGAAACAGAATTTCAGCCATTTCGAGTTTTTTCTGATAGAAATACTTTACAGCCTTGTCAAAGGTTTCTTCCTTCTTTTCCTTCTTGGAATAAGCATTGCCTGATGCTGCAAATATTAAACAAATAATAATTAAAAATATATTCAGTTTTTTAATAGAATTCATATTTTATCCCTTATAATAATATCGTCACTGGAGTATATCTAATTAATGATATAATTTTTACGGGCAAAGGCAAGTTTATTATTATAAAAGCGGCATGAAATTATCAAACCTGGATGACTTTATTGTAATCTTGTACATATTTTAGCAGGATAAACAATTGAAACATTCTCGCAAAGACGCGAAAGCGCAAAGAACCAAAAAGTAAATAAAAGATAATTAAAAGCATCTCTAAACTTTGCGTCCTGGTGTCTTGGCGAGAAATTATTTCTTACTATAGCGAAGCGAATCTTACACCCATATCATATGCTTTTTTCAGGTCTTTCGGAAATATCTGTTCACGCCTTGTTATTCTTACAGATGGATCAAACAGTTCAAATACTACTTTGGAATAGTCCTCAAACTGAAGCGTTTCATAACTGCATAATGTTTCCGAAGACCCGAACAGCATTTTCGTCATCATTTCATTTGATTCTAAGTATTTGTCATATCCGACATCCTTCATTACTGCTTCAGGGGCATTCATGGTGTAAATAAGCCCGATATTTATTTTTTTTTTGAAAAGAGAACGCGGCGGGCCTGAATATACAAGATACGGAAACATGAATCTTTCCATAAATGATCTCATTTCGCCTGTCGTGTTCCCGAAATATATCGGGGAACCCAGAATAACGGCATCAGCTTCAGCAGCATTTTCAAGAACAGGCTTTAGATCGTCATTTACTGAACATTTACCGTAGCTTTTTCCGTCTTTTATTTTGCACGCAAAGCAGCTTGTGCACCCGGTATACTTAAGGTCATACAGGTGAATCATTTCCGTTTCAGCGCCTTTTGATGCTGCTCCTTCAAGCGTTTTTTCAAGCATCATGGCTGTATTCCATTTTTTCCGCGGACTGCCGTTTACTGCCAGAACTTTCATATTTTTCCTCCCGTTTAACTATGTTTGTTTATAATCTATTGAAAATATTTTGCAGAGTATTTTTCTATGCCTGCCAGAATTTTATTTCTGAGTTCAACGATACGGTTGTTATCAACTGTTAAATAATCATAGTTAAAATATTTGTCATTAAGATAAAGCGAACTGGATACGGAAAGCCTGAGCATCGGTATCTTTAATTTGCCGTATTGTTCCATAATATATCCTGAAAACGCGGGCTTGTTTAATGAAAATTTTTCAGAAACCGTAAATTCTTCATTATTAAAGTATTTTTTAAAAGAAGAAAGTAAAAAATCGGCAAGTTCGTCAGAACATGTTTTTTGTTTCCCTGAACCGTTTTTATTTATGTTTTCAATATTGATAAGAGGCCTGGGCCTGCCTGAGTCAGAAGCAAAGCGCGGCCCTACAGGCATCATAGTGTGGCATTCAAGAATGAGCTTTATCTGTTCGTCACTAATAATTTTTTCTATCCTCTGATGAAAGGAGTGATAGTATCTGTTTAGAATATTTTTGATTGCTATTTCGTCAGGGAAGATTGTGTCTTTGAATATTTTTCTGCCGCTGATGGACTGCTGTTTGATTACTCCGTCTTCAGGATAGGGGGAAGTCATGACAGGAGGTCGGTCGCAGTCTATAAAGAGTCTGGATATGAAGCTGTTTACAATAAAGACAGCAGTGTCAAAATTGAAAAGTTCATTTGCGTAAACGTCTGATTCAATGAATATACCGAATTCATCAATTTGTTCGTATCCGGACAGTTCATCCGGTATCTGCCTGCCGCCGTGAGGAATAATAACAAGAATCGGAAGTTTATGTCTCATTTCCCGGTATATTATTCAGCCTGATTATTCAGTTATTGCTGACTTTTACAATATATGTTAAGGAGGTGTATGTTTCCTGTTCCTTATAAGCGCGTTTTATTTACGGCTTTGCTATCAGTTCAGAAGCTGCTCTAATCCTGATCTGATAATAAAAAAACCTACAGATACTTCGGTTTGGTATAAGCATACATATCATGCACTCCGCCTTCCATCTGCGCTGACATTGATCTTAATTCGAACTTCAGGTCTCCTGAATACAGCAGTTCATGCAGACTGTATATATCCTTCGCACCTATATCCTGAAAAGAGTGCTTCAGGCCCTGGATTAAATAAAGAACATATTCTAACAGGGAGCCTTTATCCATTACTGATCCTGATACGCCCTGGGCAACCTTTATTGCAGCGTCTTCAGCGAAATATCTTTTCTCGCCGCCTTCCTTCATTGCTTCAAGCGATGCCATGCCTCTGTATTTCTTCAGCCTTATGCCGTTTTCATAAAAATATTCGCCCGGTGCTTCTTCCGTTCCGGCGAACATGGAGCCCATCATAACTGTTGACGCTCCGATTGAGAGCGCTTTGGTAATGTGGCCTATGTTTGCTATACCTCCATCGGCTATTACAGGGACATTATTTTTTCTGGAGAATCTGGCGCATTTGAAAATAGCGTTTGCCTGTGCTCTGCCTACTGCCATGGTTGTCTGAGTTGTGCATATGGAGCCCGGGCCCATGCCTATTCTGAGAGCATCTGCTCCGGCTTTTATCAGATTACTGCACTGGTCTTCGGTAACTACATTGCCGCCTACAACATCTATTTCCGGATATTTGTTTTTAACGTATTTTATCATATCTATCTGGAATCTGGAATTGCCCTGTGCGGAATCAATAACAACAACGTTTACTCCGGCTTCTACAAGCGCATCGAGCCTTTCCTTTGATTCGTCCTTTGTTGAAATAGCGGCTCCTACCATGAGCTGTTTTCTGTCGTCCTTTGAGGCGAAAGGGAACTCCCTGTTGGTCACAAGGTCATTCCTGCTCATCAGTGCTACAAGATTGCCTTTTTCATCCACGATGGGCAGTTTGCCCTTTTTGGATTTTTTAAGAATGTCATTGGCTTCTTTGAGGGATATTCCTTTTTTCGCGGTAACAAGATCAGTGGTCATTACTTCGCGTAATTTTTTCCCTCTGTTGTTTTCAAAATCAGTATCCCGGTTTGTTACTATACCTATCAGTTTTGAATTTAATTCTCCGCTTTCCGTTATTGGGATACCTGAAAATCCGTATTTTTCTTTGATGGCATATATATCCGCTATTGTATGATCAGCTGATAAAACTACCGGATTATTTATAAAACCGTTTTCATATCTTTTTACTTTACGGACTTCCTCATACTGTTCCTGAATTGTATTATTATAATGAATAAACCCTATTCCTCCGAGTAATGCGAGACCAATTGCCATTCTGCATTCGGTTACTGTGTCCATCGGGCTTGAAGTAAGCGGTTTTTTAATTTTCAGATTTCTTGTAAGGTTGGTTTCCAGGGATACGTCTTCAACATTGAAGTCAATGTATCCGGGAAGAATTATGAAATCATCGTATGCTATGCCTTTATTGGTATCGAACAGCCCGCTGGCGGAACTGCCGTCATTATTTGTCATAAATATTACTCCTGAGAAATTTTTATGTTGTATATATTTAATATTAAATTATACCTGAATAATAAAAATTCAAGTAAAAATGTTTAAAACAGCTTAATTCCAGAAATTTTATATGTAACTCATTATTGTGAATAACCTGTTTTATATTTGGACTAATTTGGGGAAATATCTTTTTATTGTCAATTTATTATAGAAAATTTTCTGTTATTAGTGTTTTTATAATATTTGTTCCTGATTTATTGATTTTTCCTGCCTCATTCCTGCTGCAGAATACTATCCATTGCCCGGTCTTTTCGTATAAATAGATTACGTTTTATTATGTTGACATATTTATAAAAAATTAAAAATTATATGTCTATTAATACTCTTAAGAAACTGAATTTAAAAGGACATTTTTTATGCTTTTTGCAGTTTTTTCTGAATTTGTCCCCGCCCTTCGGGCAGGGTGGATTGTTAATAAAATAGTGAAATATAAATAAACACTGGGAGCAATTAATGCCGAAAAGAACAGACATTGAAAAAATTATGATTATTGGTTCAGGGCCTATCGTGATTGGACAGGCTTGTGAATTTGATTATTCCGGCACTCAGGCCTGCAAGGCTTTAAAAAAACTGGGATATAAAATCATTCTCGTTAATTCCAACCCGGCTACTATTATGACTGATCCGGGTATGGCTGATATTACCTATATTGAACCTTTTAATCTTGAAACAATGATTAAAATAATCAAAAAGGAAAGACCCGATGCCTTATTGCCTAATCTTGGGGGACAGACAGCGCTTAATCTTTCATCTGAGCTTTATAAAAAAGGAATTCTAAATGAATATAATGTAAAAATAATCGGTGTGCAGGCAGATGCTATTGAAAGGGGTGAAGACAGAATAGCATTTAAAGAAACAATGAAAAAACTCGGTATTGATATGCCCGTAAGTGCTCCGGCGCACAGTATTGAAGAAGCGGAAAAGATCGCTGATGAAACAGGGTATCCTCTTGTAATCCGCCCCGCGTATACGATGGGAGGAACAGGAAGCGGGCATGTTTACAACAGCGAGGAACTTAAGGAAGTCGTAAGCCGCGGAATAACATCAAGTATGATAGGGCAGGTTCTTGTTGAGGAATCTGTTATAGGCTGGGAGGAGCTGGAGCTGGAAGTTGTGCGTGATGCTAAAAATAATAAAATCACGGTTTGTTTTATAGAGAATGTCGACGCAATGGGCGTTCATACGGGTGATTCATTCTGTACTGCTCCAATGCTGACCATCAGTCAGGAGCTGCAGAACAGACTTCAGAAATATTCATATGATATAGTTGATGCGATTGAGGTTATTGGAGGCACAAACGTTCAGTTCGCGCATAATCCGGAAACCGGGCGTGTTGTTGTAATAGAAATAAATCCCAGAACGTCGCGTTCGTCGGCGCTTGCTTCAAAGGCAACCGGTTTTCCGATCGCGCTGGTTTCGTCAATGCTTGCGGGCGGGCTCACCCTTGACGAAATTCCCTACTGGCGCGGCGGAACTCTGGATAAATATACTCCTTACGGAGACTATGTGGTAGTCAAATTTCCGAGATGGGGATTTGAGAAGTTTAAAGGCGTTAAGGATGAACTGGGTACGCAGATGAGAGCTGTAGGAGAGGCAATGAGCATAGGCAAATCATATAAGGAGGCTTTTCAGAAAGCTATCCGGTCTATGGAAAACGGAAGATTCGGCCTCGGTTTTGCCAGAAACTTCAATAAAATGCCTCTTGATGATTTAATGAAGCTTTTGAATACCCCCACAAGCGAGCGGCAGTTTATCATGTACGAGGCACTGAGAAAGGGGGCAGATGTTGAAGAGCTGTATCAGAAGACATATATCAAGCCCTGGTTCATAAATCAGATGAAAGAGCTTGTGGATTTTGAAGAGGAGATTCTGAAGTATAAAGGAAAAACCCTGCCTGATGAACTGCTGATTAAGGCAAAGAAGGACGGTTTTTCGGACAAGTATCTTGCTAAAATTACAGAGAACAGTGAAATCGCGATGCGGGATAAAAGGGTTTCTCTCGGAATTAAAGAAGCGTGGGAACCTGTTCCTGTAAGCGGTGTGGAAAATGCCGCGTACTACTATTCCACATACAATGCGGATGATAAAGCGGAGATTTCTCCGGGCAGAAAGGTAATGGTTCTCGGCGGCGGCCCGAACCGCATCGGCCAGGGTATAGAGTTCGATTACTGCTGTGTGCATGCCGCATTTGCGCTTAAGGAAATGGAATACGATTCCATAATGGTCAACTGCAATCCGGAAACAGTTTCCACTGATTATGATACTTCAAATAAACTTTATTTTGAGCCTTTGACGGTTGAAGATGTACTCAGTATATACGAGAAGGAAAAACCGGATGGCGTAGTAGTGCAGTTCGGCGGGCAGACTCCCCTGAATATTGCACGTGAATTGATGGATGCCGGAGTTAATATTCTGGGTACATCACCTGATTCAATTGACCTGGCGGAGGACAGAGACAGATTCAGGTCAATGATGGAAAAAACCGGAATACCGTATCCAGAATCAGGCATGGCTGACAATCTTGACCAGGCGCTGAAAATTGCCGCAGATATAGGTTATCCTCTGATAGTAAGGCCTTCCTATGTTCTCGGCGGAAGGGCAATGGAGATTGTTTACGATGAGGACATGCTGAGGCAGTATTTAGCGGCTGCAGTCGACGTATCCCCTGAACGTCCTATTCTTATTGACAAGTTTCTTACAAACGCAATGGAAGTTGAGGCTGACGCGATTTCCGACGGCACTGATGTTTTTGTTCCCGCAGTTATGGAGCATATAGAATATGCCGGAGTCCATTCCGGAGATTCGGCGTGCGTGGTTCCTTCCGTTAGCATTTCCCGAAAACATCTGGATACGATTGTTGATTATACTAAAAGAATTGCCATTGCACTTAATGTCGTGGGACTTATGAATATTCAGTACGCTATTGCCGATGATACCGTGTATATTCTTGAGGCAAATCCAAGGGCGTCAAGAACAGTTCCTCTTGTTTCAAAAGTCTGCGGTATACAGATGGCGAATATCGCATTGAAAGTAATGCTTGGAGAAAAGATATCCTCTCTTAATCTGAAACACAAACCGATTAAACATTTCGGAGTCAAAGAGTCGGTGTTTCCTTTTAACATGTTTCCTGAAGTGGATCCTCTTCTGGGGCCGGAAATGAGGTCAACAGGAGAAGTACTCGGCCTTTCCGATTCATTCGGGCTCGCGTTTTCAAAGGCGCAGGAGGCTACAAAACAGAAACTGCCGGTTGAAGGCAATGTTTTACTCACTATAAACAGAAATGACAGGGATACTGCTCTTGAGATCGCAAAAAACCTGATTTCACTCGGTTTTAATGTGATGACTACTGAAGGTGTTAACGGTTATCTGGAAGATAATGGTGTTGCAACTGAGATGGTGCTGAAACTCAATCAGGGAAGGCCTAATATTGTTGACCGCATTAAAAGCCGGGAAATACAATTGATCATAAATACTCCAAGCGGCAAACAGAGCGAATTTGACGATTCATATATACGGAAATCCGCAATTAAATACGGAATTCCGTATATTACAACTATGGCAGCCGCGCGTGCGAGTGTAAAAGGCATTACTGAGTTAAAAAAAGGCGAAAAAGATGTAAAGTCTCTGCAGGAATATCACGGTCTGGTTTAATGTCCTGATCTGATATTCATTGCGGGAATGGCGGATTCTGCTGTATTTGATTTTTTTATTTCAGGTTTATTCAGGTTGTACAGGATCTTTTATGGGACATTGTAAGCGGAGAGGCTACTGCTGCCGGGATGTAAGACTCGCAGAGTCTCCGGATATGCTTGAAAAGGCCTATAATTTCTGGAAAAAGTCAAAGGGTATTGATCCTGATTTTTCAGAGATATATCTGATTTATCCGATGCTTGACTTTAAATTCGAGAATCAGGATGAGGATCTGCCTTATCATTATCGTTGCAAGCACTTTGTTCATGATGAGAACGGGGTTCCGGCATGCTCAATTTATGAGATAAGGCCTCGTATGTGCAGGGATTTTCCTTATTATGAGGATGTCAAATCCCTTGACAGGGATGAACCTCTGAGCCCATACGAGGGATGCGGGTATAATGATCCTGATTAACCGGTTTCCTGATTGAATTGAATTTCCATACTCCTTAAATTATGCGGTAAATAATTATTTATTTGCCTGCATGCGTTTGCGCTATCAGCGCTGCCCCGAGAGCTCCTATTATCTGAGGCTCATCAGGGACAAGAAATTCTGTTTTGAATTCATTCTCAAGAAATTTTTTCATACCTGTGTTTTTTGCGACACCGCCTGTAAAAACTGCATCAGGTTCGCATTTAAGGCCTGAAGCCATCGCGAATACTCTTGACGCGGCTGCTTTGTGAACTCCTGCGATCAGGTCTTTTCTTTCTTTCCCTTCGGCTCTGAGCACAACTACTTCTGTTTCCGCGAAAACTGTGCAGGTACTGCTTATGCGGCACGGGTCATTGCTTTCAAGTGCGATCGGGCCCATGTCAGTCATACTTTCCACCTGAAGAATGTGAGCCATTACTTCCATAAACCTTCCGGTTCCTGCCGCGCATTTGTCATTCATTGTAAAATTGATTACATTGCCCTCAGAATCAACTTCTATTGCTTTTGAGTCCTGTCCGCCCATGTCAATTATGAAGCGGGTTGTAGGTATCATGAAGTGCGCACCTTTCGCATGGCATATAATTTCCGTTGCGGTTTTTTGAGCGAATCCGATTGATTCCCTTGCGTATCCTGTTGAAACAATAAAGTCAAGATCATCCATTGAAATTGAAAGGTTCGCATCTTGGAGCGCTTCTCTGCTTACTTCATTTGCAGCTATTTTTACATCATAACCTACAGGCCTGACTGCATGGCCTATAATCCGGCTGTCTTTTAGTATGACGGCTTTTGCTGTTGCTGCTCCTATATCTATTCCTGCTACCAACATGTTATTTATTTCCCTTATGGACTGTGAATTTACTTGTGCTTTTTTGCTTTAAGCATTTCAGCGAATGTTTCTACTTTTGTTCTTAGTGAATCAGCACTGTGTGTTCTGCTGTCAAAATTATCGATCTCAAGTGAGAGGACAGGGAGCCCTGTCTTCTCTTCAAGGTATTTTTTCTGGGCATGGGATATGGTAGCTACAGGCCTGCAGTTATACAGATATTGCGCTACAAATCCGTCCAGTCTCATGATTCCGGCTGCTTTTTCGTAGAACTGGATCTGAGCTTCAGTGCCGTGATAATATCCGCCTGTCATTTCGTAATTGGCTATAATTTCGCCTGGTGTATTATATGTTCCTTTTGGTTCCACCCTGACTCCGCCAAAACTTCCAAGTATAAATGTAAGAGGAACTGCGAGGCCGCAGTCTTCAAGCAGGCGCGTTACTCTCGGATCCGATGTGTGGCCGAGCCTGACCATTACTCTTGGCGCGCCTTTTTCAGTCACACCTATTCCTGCTTTGACTCTTTCTTCAAGCTCTTTCACGAGAATCTCCATTGCCTTGATTCCTTCGCGTATACCCCTTCCTGCTGAGGATCCTGACAATGCTTCCAGCAGCTCGAGTTCAACTACACTTAACGGTACCGGGTCGGCTTTCATAAGCTCAACAAGTCTGACAAGATAGCCTCTGAACTGCTTGCTGTTTTCCTGCGATTTTTCCCAGGCATCAGGCGCTATTTTTATTCCAAGGACATCTTCCGCTTTTTTTAGTGCCTGATTTATCTGCCCTCCAAGGTACTCGACCCTCTCAGGCAGAAAGTCCGGAAAATCCCCCCAATGTGAATCCATAATGCCGTCAATATATGCCATAGGTGTTCCGTAAAACGCGGTAACAAGGTCATCTGCTTTTGATCCCATATCGCAGTAATAGCTCGAAGCCAGGGCAAAATCCGGTACAGGAATCATGCCTTTTACAACGCCTCCGATTTTCGCCTGCCAGAGCGAACACATTGCATGCCCGGGCGGCAGTCCGTTGGCTTCGCCTGCCTCCAGTATGGGCGTCAGCTTGTTAAAGATCTGACCCATTGTGTGATCCAGCACCATATCCGGTGCGCTTACGAATACCTTGTCCGAAGAAGCACTGAGCATAAGGCCCGGGCCGAGTATTGCGGGAAAACCGTAGTATACAATTTTTTTCCCGTCTTCCTTTGCAAGAACAAGGTCTATCAGTTCTTTCAGCCAGGCTCCCAGCAGTTTTCTTACTCCCATGAGAGATACATCATGATACTGCCTGACCCAGGAGTCGGCCCTTTCCATATCTTCCGGGCCGAGCTCAAGCTTTTCAAGGGTAGCTTTTATTCTGAATCTTTCATTATTTATTTCTTCATCTTCAAAACCGCATAGACTGAACAGATCATCATAGTATTGTTTCATGACTTACCTCTTTATTGTTTCCAGAAATGTCTCAATTCTTGTTCTCATGGGGCCTTTTTCCATGTCATCATATTCCGACTCAAGTACGAACATTGGAATTCCGGTTTCTTTCTTCAGCATGTCCGGGAAAAAGTGCGATTCCACTTTATATGACTCCCTGAACATTAAATGATACCAGATCAATCCGTCAGTATTATAATCTTTGGCAAGCCGGATCAGGAAGTTAAGCCGTTCCGTGCCGGGCCTGAACCAGCCTGCACATACGCGGTCCATGAAATAGGATTCGGCAAGATTTTTCATAAGGCTTCCCTCCGTATTTACCGAATTCCAGTAGGGGCGTATTCCTTCAGCAAATTCTTCAATTATAATATTCCCCCCGCTTTCTTCAATGATATCCATAACCTTGTAATCGTCCCTCGCAATTGTTGACCCTGTGAAGAGAAGGGCAGTACCGCTTTCAGTCCGGGGAGCGGTTTCACCTGCTTCCTGCATATACATTTCCAGTATCTCAATCATAAACTCCTTGTCTGCAAGGAATGAAGCATGGTTGAGTTTAATAAAGTCTTTGCTTGATATTGAAGAGCTGCCGGACTTTCTCATGAGGCTGATTTTTCTGAAGAGTTCCCTCTCTCTGTTGCAAAGTGCGATTGACTGCCTGAGCTTATCATCTGTTATTTCGCTGCCTGTGAATTCCTCGAGTTTTTTCCTGAGGCGTATTATACCTTTGTGATAATACTCGAGCGCGAGTTTGTCCTTAACATGGGGAACTCCGAAAACAAATGATTCTTTCTCCGGAGTATAATAGCCGAGCGTATTTGAAAAAACGCGTACATGATTGTCTGTTATGGGAACTACGATCAGGTCGGCAATATTGTAATAAGGGTCCCGGCCGGAAGTCAGGTAGCCGATCTGACTGCGCCAGAAAGGATCAAACCATCTGCATACATAAGCTCCGGCATCCCTCAGGATGTTATTGTTTCCGGCCTGTATAAAACATACGGGTATGGCATTGCAGGCTAACGCGAGTTCTTCCGGGAAGTACCCGCCTGCCGTATACCCGATAATTTTTTGCTTTTCTTTTAATTTGTTTAAATCTGTAAGTCTGGATTGCAGATGAGAATCAAGCTTTTCAAGAGCCTTCATATTGCCTCCTGTAGTAAAATAGCTTAGCAAGCCGGCTGAAGTAGCGGAGATATATAATTCCGTATGTGCCGGTTAATCAGGGATTAACAGAAAACACCAATCATAAACACATAAGAGCCTGAATAAGGACAGAAGAATAATGTAAATGTTTGATGCAATGTCTGATTGCAGCCGGATTTATTTTTTCAACCGGACGGCTATTTATAGGCTTTTAAAAAAATAACATAAATACGTTATATTGAATTACTGTTTGAGCAATATTAAAAGTCAAACAGATTTTTTATATCCGTCTGCTCAGCTGCGTTGGACGACATTTTCCATAGAATAAATAATGTTGAAAATATTGTTTATTTCTTTTGAATCAGGCAGAACTTTTTTTATTGAATCAAGATAGCCGCGTTCTTTTATGCGTTTGAAGGTGGGCTGAAAATTTATGTCAAAGATCCACCCGACCTGAAGCAGCTTGAAATCATTCAGGTTCTTTATGTGGTTTATGCTGACGATTCTTCTATTCGCGAGATCACTATACACTTCTTCCGAAAATCCGGGGGAATCAGGCAGGTCAAGTTCAATTGCCGTATTTCTTCTGGTATCTGTCCTGTTGTAATAATCGATGACAACTTTCCAGATGTCGATCTTGTCAGCGTCACGTATAAGCCGTGAATAAAAAAGACAGGTTTCGGATTCATCCTCCGGAAGGGATGCGAGGTTGTGGTATTTGACTGCTTTTGTGATCAGTTCCACGGCTGTACTGTCAAAATTTTTAAGAATACCGGAACTATTCAGTACCGAAATGCCGAGTTCAGCATGGTTTTCCGATTTTTTGTCAACAAAAGTTTTATAACGGGTGTACTGCTCAAAGCGTCCTATGTCGTGGAACAGTGCTATTATTTCGGCGAGATTCAATTCGTCGTCTTTCAAGCCAAGACTTTCCCCGATATACAGGATTTCCCCGCATACGCGTAAAGTATGGTCTTTTTTTAAATCAATATTCTGCTGTATGTCCGGGTCATTGCTGCTGAATGAATCTGTATAATCCGTGAACCATTCCTTTGTTTTTTTTAATGTTCCGGTGGGTAGTAATGTCTGCATTCAGGTTTGCCTGTAATATTTTTTATTCTAAACAGTTGAGCGTACCGGTAATTCCCGATATTTTGTTTACGTGAAAAATTATTTTTCTGTTTTATCAGCCTCATAAGATTTTCATTTTGATAAAGCTGTCAATAAAAGATTGTTCCTGAGCCGAATAAAAAAGGTTTCTGGAGGATAGGGTTTAACTGCAAAGATATTTGGTTAGTTATTGAAGTAATTTGTAATTATTAATGAATCTTTATTGACTATTTAATGGTTAGCATATTCTAATTAGTTTTTAATTATAAAATCGTTATTAAAATTTCTAACATAGTTTTAGAGCTAAAATATTCTTGAAAAAGAAATCAAATAAAAAAGGAGGTTTTTTATGAAGAGTAAAAAAATATTCATTTTTTCACTGATTTTCAGTTCATTATTTTTAATTACACATGCATTTGCCGGTGAAAAAAGACTGCTTTTCCATGCCGGGCTGGGACAGCGCGGAGCACTAAATGAAGTAAAGGATGTTTTTGAAAAAAAATATCCTGATATTAAAGTGAATTTTTCCTATAAAGGATCAGGTTATTTTATCGCTGATATTACCCGATCCAAGCAGGGCGATCTCTTTATGCCGGGTGAGGAATTTTATCTTCTTCAGGCTGTTGAAAGGGGCTTTCTTACTGATTATAATTCAGAAACTGATATTCCTGCTTATTTTGTAACAGTAATAATTACTCCCAAAGGCAATCCGAAAAATATCAGGACTATTAAGGATTTCGCGAAACCAGGCGTTCGTGTAGGACTTGGTAATCCCAGGTCATGTGCTATAGGAATATGGCATCAGAAAACTTTTGAAAAAGCCGGAATATGGGATAAGGTAAGGTCAAATGCGACAATGAGCGCAAAATGCATACCTGAACTCGGTAATGCGACGCAGCACAGAGCTATTGACGGTACTATCGTCTGGGCTACAACAGCTGTTCTATATCTTAGAGATGTGGAGATAATTCCTATTGAACATAAATATAGAGGGATTATACGGCTTCCTGTCGGAGTTCTCAGGTTCGCACGTTATAGAGAGGAAGCACAGCAACTTATGGATTTTATTCTTTCCGGAGAGGGAAGGAATATTTTTCACAGACACGCTTATGCAGTTAACAAGGTTATTCCTGTTGATAAGCAGGGTTTTTGTCTGGACGATACCACGGATAAGGATATGAGATTTCTGGTCAATGCTGCAAAAGCAGTAAAAAATAAATCATATCCTGTTAACGAAAAGACGGTTGGTCCTTTAATCGGGGAAGTCTTAAGGCAGAAGAATACTAAAAGAGCGGGCGATTAACAGGGAGAGGGAAAAATGAAATTAGCAGTAACTACCAGGGGAAGATGGTGGCCCGCCCTGTGCGGCACAATAACTGTATCTATCCTGGCTTCTTATCTCCTGCTTATCGCAAGCAACTGGATATATCTCGGATGGAGTGATACAGTTTATTTTTTTTCAAAAACAAGAATGTGGGAACGATTCTGGCTGACTGTATGGACTTCAACAGTATCTACCTTTTTTTCGCTGCTTATCGGAATTCCCGCCGGTTATGCTCTTTCGCGTTTTCGTTTTCC
Source organism: Spirochaetota bacterium (assembly GCA_016932015.1). Classification (GTDB taxonomy): domain Bacteria; phylum Spirochaetota; class UBA4802; order UBA4802; family JAFGDQ01; genus JAFGDQ01. Next base: position 91,848 of record JAFGDQ010000066.1, read on the forward strand.
TCTACGCCATTTTGTAGCCAGTGTCATTGATCTTCCTATTGTTGTCTCTCCTGCTGTTGTAGGGGCTTTTCTTTTCGGTATTACAACCAGGTTCCCTTTTGACTGGATAAGTGAACATTACGGCCTATATATAGGAAGAAATGTCTACGGTGTACTTCTTGTGCAGTTTACAGTAACTGCGGCTTTTTGCGCAAGGCTTATGAAGGCCAGCTTTGATATGATACCTGTCAGGTTTGAGTCAGTATCACGCAGTCTTGGAGCATCACCTTTAAGAACATTTTTTAAGGTTGTTCTTCCAATGGCAAAGAACGGGATTATCGCGAGCATGATAGTGGTATGGGCAAGGGCAGCAGCTGAGTGGGAAGGGCTGATGCTGTTTGTGGGAGCCACTGAAGGAAAGACTGATATTATGCCTTTTGCCATTTATCTTGACTGGAACAGCGGGATGATGGGCTGGGTTACCTCCATGAGTATTGTATGTATTCTTATGGCTGTATCCGCGATTTCCGCGATGAGGATAATAGGAGGTAAAAGTAATGTCTGGTAATAAAGCAAACAGAAAAGCATTTAAAGCTCTCTTTTACAGCTTCGCAGGATTCCTTTTTCTGTATTCTCTTTATCTGTTTTTAAGCAATCTTGATCAGCTTTTTGTAACAGAAGCGGCTGTTAAAACCCGTGAAATAACAGATGTCTGGGGAGATGACAGGGAGATAATGAATCAGTTTGCAGGAGGCTTCTGGAAAGATCCGTATTTCTGGAAGTCGCTGAACCTTACTGTCGTTACTACACTGATAACAACCTTAATTGCATCGATTGTAGGCATACCGACAGCATATGCTCTTTCGCGTTTCCGTATTAAGGCTAAATCAATAGTAGAAATATTGTTTTCATCTCTTATTGTAATGCCGGGTTCGGTTATCGGTATTTGTCTCATAATAATGTTTAACTACGGACCTTTATGGGATTTGCAGAATGCTCTTGGATTCAGATTCGCCCACAGTCTTTTCCCCGGCATGGTAATAGCATCGCTTGTTCTTTCATTCGCGCTGGGGCTGAGCGCATGGAAGGCTGCTTTTGACAGCGTGAATCCCAGGTTTGAGCAGGTAGCCCGTTCGCTGGGAAGCAGCAGATGGAGAGCTTTCAGGACAGTAACATTTCCTCTGGCTAAAAGCGGTATCATTGCAGGCATAATTCTGGCCTGGACCAGAGCAATGGCCGAGTTCAGCGCGGTTTTGTTTTTTTGCGGCACATTCATGGAACTGCCTTCTTCAAGGTTCTCGGAATTTACAAAATTTATTCAGATGGATCAGGCTGACTGGGTTTCTGTTGCCGTATGGGCTCAGGTGGAATTCGGAAATATTGAGTACGGTTTTGCCCTGGCTTTTGTACTTGTATTGATAGGCGGAATTTCGGTGTATATAATGCACAGAATAGGCGCAAAGGGATATATATGGTGAGGGGGAAAATATGATTGAAATATCTAATCTTAGCAGTGACCTGGGTGAATTTCATCTCCGGGATATAAATTTAACGGTTAATCAGGGAGAATACCTCGCGGTTTTGGGGCCAACCGGGGCCGGAAAGACAGTCCTTATTGAATATATTGTAGGTATCTACAAACCTGAACAGGGAAGTATCAAAGTTAATGGAGAAGAGGTTACAGAGCTTTTTATGGAGGAAAGAAATATAGGATATGTACCTCAGGATTACGCGCTGTTTCCGAATCTTAACGTAGGCCGGAACATTTCATACGGCCTTGAAGCAAGAAGGATGCCTCCGGAACAAATAAAAGATATTGTTTCAGATATGATTTCAAGGCTGAAAATCGATTACATACGGCACAGGATGCCGCTTCATTTGAGCGGCGGAGAAAAGCAAAGGGTAGCATTGGGACGCGCCCTTGCTACTGAGCCGGGAGTTCTTCTTCTCGATGAGCCGCTTAGCGCTCTGGACGAAAATCTGAGAACAGAGATGGCAAGAGAGCTCAGGAGAATACAAAGGAGCGTCAACGGCACCTTCATTCATGTCTGCCATAACTTTGAAGAGGCTTCTGAAGTTGCGGACCGTATCGCAATTATGAATGAGGGAAGGATTATACAGGTTGGTACGCTAAGCGAAATTATGGAAGTACCCGCGAATGAATTTGTGGCAAGATTCGTTAAAACGCAGAATATTTTTAACGGTGTTTCAGACGGTTCCTGTGTCCGGATAGGTGAAACGGAGATTGTAAAAGAAAATTCCCATACAGGTAATGTTATCGTCGCGATCAGACCGGATAATATTGAGATCGTGGAAAACAGCGGTCAGGAAAATGTTTTTACCGGTGTTGTGGAATCCAAAAAGCTTAAACCTTATTTTACTGAAATTTTTGTAAAGGCGGATATACCTTTGCTTGTTCTATGCAAAAAGGAAAACAGCTTTAAGGAAGGGGATAAAATCAATATACGAATTCCGCAGGAAAAAGTAATAGTAATAAAAAATTCTGAATAGAATATAAGATGAAAATATATTAAAGAACAGAAAAATAATTTGCTTTTTAATATAATCTTTTTATTCGTAAATCCGGATAATGGAAATTTATGATAAAAAGAAAAAGAATTATTCTAATCGCACTCATAAGCCTTGTGCTGATATTCTCCTGTCCCGTTATTGTTATTAATATCTGGATCGGGTATACTGTAGAAAAGAATATTGCTGTTGCGCAGAAGATGTATCCCGGGACTGACGAAGACGCATTGATCGCTTTTCTGCTGGATGAAAAGAATACAACAAATGACAGAACGCATATTGCTGTATGGACGCTGGGGCAGATCCAGTCACAGAAGGCATTGCCTGTACTTTACAAGCTTTATAAAAATGATCCTGAAGGCAAAACGTGCTACGGGAGGCATGATTCGGTTCTGTGTCAGTATGAAATACATAAGGCTATAGAAGCCATAGAAGGGAGTAGAGAGTAAATCATACAGGATGAAATTATGAAAGCCAAATTTGATATGATCGGCCTTTTGCGTTTAACCGTAATTTCTTTTCTATGTTTAAAATGAGTACAGTACGCTGACAAAAACTCCATACAGATAGTCATGCATTGTCTGGGTGCCCATGTCCTGTTTTTCCTGTTCTGTTAAGCCTTTAAATTTGGTGCTTAGCCACTGATAACGGAATCCAAGAGTAAAAATCAGTCTGCTGCCGTCTGGCATATACCCAATAGAGGGTTCAACATTTGTTCCGATTTGTCTGATGTCAACTTTGTTGTCCGGATCCAGATGTGTAACAAATGTAGTTGTCGGGTCGTTTTCATCGAAATAATAATCATAACGTGTAGCAGGCTTCATATGAAAATTACCCGTCATGTAGAGGCCTGATGCGTTTATCGTAGTAAAAAAGCCCTGGCTGAAAAGAAGGGAATAACCGAGTCCAAATGCCGGGCCGTGGCTCATTGTCTCTGCTTCCGCATTATCATGATAAATTTCCCTGAGCTGGCCTGTTGAGTCAACCCTTACCTCTGTGTATCTCATTCTTGATGATATATTCTGATATTTGTATCCTATGAAAGCCTTTAAATAAGGCAAAACGCGGTAGCTTAAAGCTGAATCTATATCATATCGTTTTGATTCCCAGGTATATGTAGCTGCCCTTACATCGTCAGAATCATTACCTTCCTGCTCAAAATCCAGACTCCAGTATGTTGATTGTTTTCCCGTAAGGCCGACAATTGATAATGAAATGTCCCGGGAGAATATTATGCTTGCTGCGGGGCCGTACAGAACTCCTGTGCCCTGGTCAATAGGTTCGAAGAAGCCGCCGATGTCCTCAAAATACGGTTTCCATATAAAATATCCGCCCTTAGCTCCTACAATGACATCAAGCGCATAAACCGGCATTGAAAATACTGCAGTAAGTAATAGAGTGAAGATTGTTTTTCTGATTTTCATTGTTATCTCCTGTAAAAAACTAAATCTGTGCCTACTCTTTGTTTATCGAGAATTAATAATATATACAAGGTAAAAAAATTAAGCCGTTTTAATGTTTTTTGAAAAAAATGATGACAATCCGGGATTAAATGCAACATTGACAGTATTCGAACATCAGGAATTGAATTATGGAAATGGAATTTGCCTTAAGTAAATCGGACTTTGTTACATATCAGCTGTTTATGCTTTCTCAGGTTGAAGGGCTAAAAAAGAAAAGAAAAAGCAATCTGTATTTGCCTATAGTGTACTGCCTGATAATCGGAGTGGTACTGTCTGTTTTTAAAGGGCCGGTTTATCTGCTCGGCCTTGTGACTATGGCACTCGCCTGGTTTTTTGTGTATCCTTTTTATTCAAAATTCTACTATAAACAGTATTATTCAAGGTTTGTAAAGAAACATTATAAAAACAGAATAGACCTGATGAGCAGGGTTGCTGTTAAGGATGATCTGATCTATTTATCTGATGAGTCCGGGGAAGCAAGTCTTGAGATAAGGGAAATAAAGAGTATCGGCGAGATAAAGACTCATGTATTTGTAACTTTTAATTCCGGCATGACAATAATTTTGCCAAAGGATAAGGTTGATTCTTTCCATATTGAGACCTTTGTTCAGAAGCTGGAACAGAGTACGGGCATTGCCAGAACCAGTATGCCTGACTGGGAATGGAAATAATTCTTAATTTATATTTTTATAAATAATCTCTCCGCTGCAGATCGTATATTCAACTGATCCGAAAAGGCCGCATCCGATAAACGGTGTATTTTTGCTTCCGGATATGATGAATTTTTCGTCAATACGCACTTTTTTATCCGGGTTTATTATTGTAATATCCGCTGTAAAATTCTTTTTTATTTCTCCTTTCTTAATATTCAGAATCCCGGCAGGATTTGCAGTCATGCATTTGAACGCCTGTAAAACTGAAAAACCGTTTTCCCTGACCAGCTTCGTTATTACAAGCGGCACTGCTGTTTCAAGTCCGATTATTCCGAAAGGAGCCTGCTCCATTCCTTTCTCTTTATCTGCAGCCAGATGAGGCGCGTGGTCAGTAGCGATTACGTCAATAACTCCTGACCTGAGGCCTTCTATTACAGCAAGCCTGTCTTTTCCCGTCCGGAGCGGCGGGCTCATTTTTGCCATTGCGGAATGTGTTTTTATTTCATCCTCAGTAAGAGAGAAGTGATGAGGGGTTGCCTCAGCTGTAATTTTGACGCCCTGTTCTTTCGCGTTTCTTATAATTTCAACAGAACCCGCAGACGATACATGAGCAACGTGTACCCTGCCTCCGGTAAGACGCGCAAGTATTACGTCCCTTGCTATCAGTATTTCTTCGGATTCGTTTGGAATGCCCCTGAGCCCAAGCTGTGCTGAGATGCTTCCTTCATTCATTACTCCTTTGTCGGTCAGATTCAGGTCTTCAGAATGAGTAATTAAAGGCACGTTGATTTCTTTCGAGAGTTCAAGAGCTCTTCGCATGACAAGGGCGTTCATTACAGGCATGCCGTCGTCTGAAAAAGCTATGGCTCCATGCTTCAAAAGCTCTTTCATATCTGTAAGTTCATTTCCCGCGGAGCCTCTGGTTATGCTTGCAATCGGGAGTATATTAATCCGGCAGTCTTTACTTTTCTTCTTTATGAGGTTAAGCGAATCAATCGAATCATTAACCGGGATAGTGTTCGGCATGGTACACACTGTTGTGAAGCCTGATTTTGCGGCAATCTTTGATCCGCCCGCAATTGTCTCAATGTCCTCTCTGCCCGGTTCCCTGAAATGAACGTGCATGTCAATGAGGCCCGGAAGCACAATGCATCCGGCCGCATCTATTGTTTCAGTATCTTCCGTATCCGGATTTATGCTGCCGGAAACTGCTTTTATAATACTGCCTTCAATGAGAATATCGAGGTTCCGGTCGAGACCTGAAGCAGGGTCAATAACCCGTCCGTTTTTGATCAGTAGTTTCATGGTTTTATAGCCTTTGTTAAATCATTATTTGTATTGAAAATTAGTCAATTTTAATTTTTAATATATAATAAGAAGGATATAATCATGTTGATTTTTTTATATCAGTATTGGCAACTATTCAGCTATAGCGGAGCAGGAAGGACAAATTGATAATTATTTATTCTTGCGGAGCGGTTTTTACATAAGAATTCCAAATAGCTGAGCAGTTACCGCTATTATAATAACTGTTCAGGTATTTTTAAAGGGTGGGAATTATTTCAATGATAAGAACAGCGGTAATAAAAGACATTGCGGCACTAATTGAACTGGAGAACCTTTGTTTTGATACGGACAGGATTTCCAGAAGGAGTTTCAGGCATCTGCTAACAAAAGGAAACGCGTCCGCCTTTGTTTATGACATAAATGAAGCGGGCAAAAAAATAATCGCGGGATACGCAGTGGTCCTTTTTCATACAGGAACATCGCTGGCCAGGCTGTATTCAATTGCTGTTCATCCGGACCACAGGGGAAGGCATATCGGTGAAAAACTTCTGTCTGAGGCTGAGAGAATTGCTATTGAACATGAATGCGTTTATCTCAGGCTTGAAGTGCGCAAGGATAACGGTACTTCCATTAACCTTTACAGAAAATTCCGCTATAAGCAGATCGGGATTATTCCGGAATATTATGAAGACAAAATGGAGGCGCTTCGTTTCGAGAAGTTCCTTCATCCGGATTCCAGCCCTGATCTTAAGCCTGTTCAGTATTACAGGCAGACGCTTGAATTTACATGCGGCCCGGCTGCTCTGATGATGGCCATGCACGCGCTCGATCCGTCAATAGCCCTCGACAGAAAAACGGAGCTTCGTATATGGAGAGAGGCTACATCGATTTTCATGACATCCGGCCACGGCGGATGCGGGCCGTACGGCATGGCTCTGGCCGCTTACAGGCGCGGATTTAATATTGACCTTTATGTTAACCAGAGAGAAATATTTTTCATTGATTCCGTAAGAGACCCGGGTAAAAAAGAAGTCATTACACTTGTGCAGAAGGATTTTATTGAACAGGTTTCGGCTTTGCCGGTTACTGTCATCAGGCACGGCATAACTGCTGATGAGATTGAAGCTGTTAACAGTGAAAATGAAATCGCCGTAGTGCTGATCAGCTCATACAGAATATACAGGGAAAAAGCGCCGCACTGGGTTGTGGTTACGGGATTTGACAGCAAATATATTTACTGCCACGATCCATATTCTGACGATGATTCCGGAATTTCTCCGCTTGACAGGATCAGCATGCCGATACTAAAAAAGGATTTTAAAAAAATGGCAAAATACGGAAAATCCGGGCAGAAAGCGGCATTAATATTAAGGAAAAAGTAAACATGGCTGACATTAACGGCAAAAGCACTCCGGCAGCAGGAGCTGAAAAATATATTGTTATAGTGGAAAATAAAAATGACTGGGATGTTTCATATCCCTCCCTGAACATAATAACGGTAAAAGATTATCTTTCGGATCCTTTGTATACTAAACTCAAAGACGCTAAGATAATCAATCTTTCCAGAAGCTACAGGTATTTAAGCAGGGGGTATTTCTGTTCTTTCCTTGCGGAAGCAAGAAAGCAGAGGATAATTCCTTCAGTCAGGACGCTGCGCGATCTCAGCAAAAAAGCCATATACCAGATAGATACCGATGTTGATGAACTTGATGATATTATTGAAAAATGTTTTCTTAAATTGTGGGGCAAACACAGCCAGCATGACAGTATAGAAATTTATGTGTTTTTCGGTTTATGCGACAATCCTTATTTTGAAAAGTTCGCTGAGGAAATATTCGATACTTTCAGATGCCCTGTGCTGAAAATTGAATTCGAAAAGGAAAAAGACGGCTGGGAAATATCCACAATAAAAGCGCTTACTCTGAATGCGATTCCTGAAGACCGGAAGGAGCTTTTTTCCGCGTCGATCGCGAAATACACAAAGAGGAGATGGGTCAGGCCTAGGGGCAAGAACATTCTGCGTTATGATCTGGCTATACTTTATAACCCGGAAGAGAAACTGCCTCCTTCAAATAAAAAAGCCCTGAATAAATTCATAAGCATTGGAAAAAAACTGAACATTGATGTGGAGCTTATAACCAAAAAGGATTATTCCAGGCTGGCTGAATATGACGCGTTGTTCATAAGAGAGACAACTGCTCTGGAGCATTACACTTATATGTTTTCAAAAAAGGCCGAGAGTGAAGGGCTTATTGTGATAGATGACCCGGACTCTATTCTCAGGTGCACAAACAAAGTCTATCTCGCAGAGCTTTTAAATGCGAATAAAATTCCGGCTCCGAAGAGCATGATTTTTATCAAGGATTCAAATGTTGAAAATCTTGAATGTACGATCCCGTATCCTGTTGTACTGAAGATTCCCGACGGTTCATTTTCTCTGGGAGTTTACAAGGCAGGAAACAGGGAAGAGCTTGTGAAAATTTCCGAATTACTGTTCAGGGAATCGGATATAATACTCGCGCAGGAATTTCTGTATACGGAGTTTGACTGGAGGATCGGAATACTTAACAGAACCCCGCTTTATGCTTCGCAGTATTTCATGTCAGGAAAGCACTGGCAGATTTATAATCACGCGGTTAAGTCAGGAGCAAATTACGGCAGGACGCGGACTATACCTGTGGAGGAAGCACCTGAACCTGTTGTAACAGCAGCGCTTAATGCCGCGAACCTGATAGGAAACGGACTCTACGGTGTTGATCTGAAGCAGACGGACAACGGTGTTGTTGTTATAGAAGTGAATGATAATCCCAGTATTGAAGCTGGAGATGAAGACGCATATTTAAAGGACGAACTGTACAGAAAAATCCTGATGCACTTTATTGAAAAAATTGAAAAAAGGGCCTGATTTTAAGGGTTTCTTTACTCTTCCGGCAGGCAACTGATGCGGCGGGGATGCCTGCTCCTTCGCCCTAACCGCGCCTTCCGGAGCCATGTCGCAATCTTCCAGAGCCATATCGCCGTCTTCCTGAGCCACGTCGGCATCTTCCAAAACCATGACATCATCTTCCTGAGCCACATCGCTATCGACTTTCCGTTAATGCCGTCGACCGGAGCGATATCGCCATCCTCCTTTAAAATGATGTCACGGCAGGTTTTATTTCCGATACACGATGTTAATTTAAATGGCGCTTAGATTGTATTAAGGCAAGGGGCGGTTAAAACAGAGGCATGTAATTTTCTTCCGGTTCTGCACAGTGCTGCTCTGAAACTGACGCGGATGCTTCCTTGATGTTAACATGTGGCCCCTGGGGCAATATTTTTAACGGAAAAACAATCACTGTTAAATTTAATGCGGGCAGCCGGGATCACTACTGAGAAAAGTCTATTCTGTACAATATTTTCTCTGCAAGGAAATAAAGGCGCTCATCTGCTGTGGCGAATTTTTCGCATTTTTTTGCTATTCTGTAAATATTATGAATGTCGAATCTTCTGTCAATTTCCACTGCGAACAGGTCTCCGTTTTCAAGAAGTACGAGTATGGAATCGTTTCTTTCAGGGAAAAAACCGAAAGATAATATTTTTTTTTCTGAAGAGAAAGCACATGTTTTTTTATCAGGGTTTAAAAAATAAGGCATTCTGTCATATGCCCCCTTCCATTCCGCGAAAATTATATTTTCCCTGCGGTAAAGAAATACATCCTCTTTCAGCTTCCTGTCCGGCCCGAGCCTTAATTTTTTTGTCAGGCTGTCAGTCCATGCAGGCAGAATGCTTTCTTCAGGTTTGTTAAAATTTTTAAACAGTTCCATTGCATCGGAGTATTCTTTGTTAAGGGACCTCTTTTTTTCCCCTTTTTCATTTTGTGCAGCATTATATTCCGGGATCCATTCGGGATCAAGTTTCAGGGGTATCAGCATGGGATAGCAGGCTTCAACTTTCTGTTCCCGGACTTCCACATTTTTTCTCCAGGGCCGGTATCCCGGTTTTTCGACTTCCGCATAATATGTCTCAGGAAGAAGATCCTGGATGAAAATATTATCTTCAAGCAGATTTGTTTTATCAAGAGCCTTGCCGTTTATTTTTACCGCGGCCCCGGACTGATTTATGTGCAGATAAATTCCGCCGGTTTTCACCAGTTTGAGCCTGCTGTCCAGCCTGTAGCCTGATGAAAACAGAACTATTACAGGTATAGTAGCAATGAATACCGCGAATAAAATTATAAGATAAATTTGTTTCTTGCGGCGTGTCATACTTTTTCCTTCTTCTTCCTGTGCTTGGGAGTAACCCAGAATCCCATATATCTGCCAAGCATCAGCCTTGTCTGCGCTTCAAGTGCCGGAACAGCACCGAATACGGTTATTGTAAGCGGCACAAGCAGCCATTGTATTACATGATAGAATTTAGTATTCTTTTTTCTCTCCGGAAATACGGGCATAAGGCTTACAGCGATCATTGATGAAAGAACCAGGTTTGACATTGTAATAATCATGATATTCCTGGTAATATAAGGCAGATTGTAGCTCAGTATGGAGCTGTTGAACTCTCTTCCGCCGATCAGGACGGGAAGCCAGCCGAGAATAAAGATCAGTATCGGATTGGTGGCAAGCGACCAGTATCCTTCAATATTGACAAGAAAGATCCTCAGCTTTTCCCTGAAGAGTATCTTTTTGTTTTTCGCGAAATTATACATAATGTAGGCGAAGTTTTCCACGCCGTAAGACCATCGCCTCTGCTGTTTGTATATATTCTTTAAGGTTTGAAGCCTTCCCTGCGCGAGATTGGCATCCATAGACACAGGATAAGACATCGGAGTTATTACATAATCTCCGTTATACTTCATGTAGCAGTTCCAGAATATTCTTGAGTCTTCACTTACCATATTGTTCTGCCAGTAACCTGCTTCATATAATGTGCTGAAAGGTATTGAATGAGAACTGAAACTCGCCAGCCTTTCCTGCCTTTCCTGCTGTACCATCTGCCAGAAAGTCCCTGAGTAAGCGACAACCCGCGACAATGCAGGCGCTTCAAAAATATTGTTATTGAAAACAGGTACAGGCTGAAATGATGTTCTGTACGGCCTTTTACTGGTGACCATCATATATGTAAGGCAGGTGAAATACTGCTCATAGACTATTGTATCTATATCAAAGGCGGAAACCAGTACGTTCCTGTAGTCGATTCTGTGTTTATCGAGTATGTTTATTCTTGCTTGTTCAGCAGCGTATGCAATGTTCGAACCCTTGCCTGCAAGCTCTCCCTGAATTCCGTCAGGATGAACTGTAGCAATAAAATGCCCGAATTCATTGCTGTATTTATTCTCCATGGTACTGGCTGTTTCAAGGTGTTCAGCTCCGGCTCTTTCCTCGGCAGCGAGTACTATAATATATTTATTTTTATCATAGCTGGATTGAAGAAGCGAATCCAGGGTTTTTTCTATAATAGACCTGTCTTCTTTGTAAAACGGAAGCATGATCATATGATAAATATGATCATAGCTGTAATTTTTGAGCTTTCCGGCCCAGTCCGTATTCATATGAGCCTTGATTTTTTTCCAGTTGGCTTTCAGGTGCATTGACAGATAAATCGTTTTCAGCAGCCAGTAAACATCGAAAGCAATGATGAATACGGCAGCCTGCATGGGAAATATCCATGAGCATATAACCGCGGCAATGATCGTTGACCATGAAAGAAATCCGGGCAGTATTTCATAAAACCGGTAAACCCGGTAATTCCTGCCTGTTAATTCGTCAGCTTTGCCTATTCTGCAGCCTGTATAATTGTATTCCATTACTTTATCTTGATTAATCAGAGGAGAATAGATAAATTGACCGATTCCTGTCAATAAATTGTTTGATTTTAATTACCGGTTCATAAGTATAAAGGCGGAATTTTTCATATCGCAGGTTCTTTCACGGCACAGAACACGGAAGATTTGCGTTTTTAACGCAAACCGGCATTTTTTCCATACAGAAAGTCAGGTAATTAAATATTTATTCAGGGATTTTCGTATTAATTAGTTGCTGTTTTTTCAACAAAACATCTGAAAATCGATTTTATATAACAGTATAAAATTAAATAAAAAAGCCTTGATTTCATTATAGGGGTAAACTTTATTTTGACAATCGAGTTTTAATTATGGAGGAATTATGAATTCAGAAGCGGCCAAATATGCCCCAAAACACAATGTCAGAATAATTACAGCTACATCCTTGTTTGACGGACATGATGTTTCAATAAACATAATGCGAAGAATACTCCAGGATACGGGCGCTGAGGTTATACATCTCGGACATAACAGGTCTGTAAGCGAGATCGTTGATGCTGCCATTGAGGAGGATGCCCAGGGAATAGCGGTATCCAGTTATCAGGGGGGGCACCTGGAATTTTTTAAATATATTGTAGATTTACTTAAAGAAAAAGGCGCACCCGATATTAAGGTTTTCGGCGGAGGAGGCGGTGTAATAGTTGCTGATGAAATCAGGGAACTGGAAGATTACGGAGTTACCAAGATTTTTTCTCCTGAAGATGGAAGTACTATGGGACTTCAGGGCATGATCAATTACATGGTGGAGCAGATGGATTTCTCCACTCTTGACGCGAACTGCAAAGCTTCCAATTTCAGCAATCCTGAAAAGCTGGATAAATATTTACTGGCAAAAATGATTACTGCTGCTGAAAAGCCCGGAGAGGTTCCGGCTCTTGATGAGGCAATTGCCGGGCTTAAGAGCGGGAAAAATAATGTGCCTGTCATTGGTATAACCGGTACGGGAGGTGCGGGAAAATCATCATTAACGGATGAACTGATAATAAGATTTCTGCAGGATCTGGAGAATATCAGAATAGCTGTTGTAAGCTGCGATCCGTCCAGGCGTAAAAGCGGCGGTGCGCTGCTCGGCGACAGGATCAGAATGAATTCTCTTAACGACGAAAGAGTATACATGAGAAGCCTTGCCACAAGGAAGACTGACTCTGAAATTCCAGCTTCTCTTCCTGATATAATAAGTATAGTCAAGTCTGCAGGTTTTGATGTTGTTATTGTGGAGACTGCAGGAATAGGTCAGGGAAATTCCAGAATCGTGGACATGGTGGATGTTTCACTCTATGTTATGACAGGCGAGTTCGGGGCCGCGACACAGCTTGAGAAAATTGATATGCTTGATTACGCGGATCTTGTTGTTGTAAATAAATTCGAAAAAGTCGGCGGCGAGGACGCGGTAAGAGACGTAAGAAAGCAGGTTCAGCGGAACAGGAAAAATTTTGAGGTTTCACTTGAAGATATGCCTGTGTACGGAACAATCGCATCCAAATTCAATGATGACGGAGTAACAGGCCTTTATAACGCTGTTTATGAAATCCTTGAAACAAAATTCGGAATAAAATTTTCCGAAACTGCGCATAAGCCGGCCGTAAAAACTTCCTCGTCAAGAGGTATCGTAATTTCTCCCGAGCGCAGCCGTTATCTGGCTGAAATATCAGCTGTAATCAGGAATTATCATAAATATACTGAAGAGCAGTCTGGTGTTTTAAGAAAAGTATGGCATCTTGAAGAAACCGCGAAAATATTCAATTCTGGTGACAGTCAGACGAAAAATATAATTAATGAGGAACTGAATAAAGCAAAGGAGAAACTTGATAAGGAAACCGAAACTCTGCTTGAGGGATGGAAGGATATAAAAGAGAAATACAGCAGGAATGAACTTGTCTATCATGTTCGCGGCAGGGAACTCCGGGTGCCTCTTGTTACGGAATCTCTTTCCCATTCAAGAATACCGAAGATCGCTCTTCCGGGTTTTGAAGACCCGGGTGAAATTTATAAATTTCTGAGAAAGGAAAATTTACCAGGCCATTTTCCTTTCACTTCCGGCCTTTTCCCGCTAAAGCGCGCTGATGAAGACCCTACAAGAATGTTCGCAGGGGAGGGTTCGCCCGCAAGGACAAACAAAAGATTCAAACTTCTGTCTGCGAATTATCCTGCAAAAAGGCTTTCAACAGCTTTTGATTCCGCTACTCTGTACGGCTATGATCCGGATATTCGTCCGGATATATACGGCAAAATCGGAACTGCAGGCGTAAGTATCTGCACTCTTGACGATATGAAAGTGCTTTACGGCGGGTTCGATCTCTGCTCCCCGAGCACATCGGTATCCATGACAATTAATGGCCCGGCACCTGTAATACTGGCTATGTTCTTTAACACTGCTGTTGACCAGCAGGTTGAAAAGTTCAGCAGTGAAAACAACAGGGAGCCTTCAGAGGAGGAGTATGATAAAATCAAGCAGGATACTCTGGCAAATGTCAGGGGTACTGTTCAGGCGGATATTCTAAAAGAGGACCAGGGACAGAACACATGCATATATTCCATTGAATTCGCTTTGAAAATGATGGGAGACATTCAGGAATATTTTACTGAAAACAACATAAGAAATTTTTATTCCGTTTCAATCTCCGGTTATCATATTGCGGAGGCAGGAGCCAATCCCATAACACAGCTCGCGCTTACTCTCGCGAACGGATTTACATATGTTGAATATTATCTTTCAAGAGGAATGGATATAGACAGTTTCGCTCCGAATTTATCCTTCTTTTTTTCAAACGGAATGGACCCTGAGTATACGGTAATAGGAAGAGTTGCCAGAAGGATATGGGCCATTGCCCTTAAGCATAAATACGGTGCTTCAGAGCGTTCGCAGATGCTGAAGTATCATGTACAGACATCCGGCCGTTCGCTGCACAGTCAGGAAATACAGTTTAATGACATCAGGACAACACTACAGGCTCTCTGCGCTGTTTATGATAACTGCAACAGTCTGCATACAAATGCTTTTGACGAGGCAATAACCACGCCGAGCGAAGAATCTGTCAGAAGGGCGCTCGCGATACAGCTGATCATAAACAGGGAGTGGGGACTCGCGAAAAATGAGAATCCGAATCAGGGCAGCTTTATTGTTGATGAGCTGACCAGCCTGGTTGAGGAAGCGGTACTCATGGAGTTCGACAGAATCACCGAACGCGGAGGGGTTCTTGGAGCCATGGAAAAAGGATATCAGCGAAGCAAGATACAGGAAGAGTCTCTCTACTATGAAATGCGGAAACATACTGGTGAATATCCGATTATCGGAGTGAATACATTTTTGAATCCTGACGCAAACTACATGGAGGCAAATGCCGGACTTGAACTCGCCAGGGCAACAGAAGAGGAGAAACAGTCCCAGCTTGAGCGCCTGGATAGTTTCAAGAAACGCAATGAGGATTATTCCGAAGAAGCACTGAAGCAGCTTAAAAAAGTCGCTCTTTCAGGCGGCAATATTTTTGAAGAGCTTATGAATACAGTTAAATACTGCTCACTCGGTCAGATTACACACGCGCTTTTTGAAGCAGGCGGCCAGTACAGGCGCAATATGTAGAGATGCGGCTGGAGTAAAAAGAATTGATTTTTCAGCCGGAGTATTTATCAATATTGTTTTAATGAAAAATATTTTTAATAAGGAGTGCTGTTTTATGCAGAAGCCACTTGTTATTGTTTTTTCTTTATTTGTAATTATTTCAGTTTTATGTTTTACTTCTTCTGCCAGTGCTTTGGGACTTGGCGGATACCTGTCATTGTCAAAGGGCGGTTACGACTGGAATTATTCCGGAGAATATTACGACTACTCCTCAGGAACAACGGATGTAGATTATGACTGGAGCGGTGACGTAACAAAAATCGGTCTTGGCTTTATACTGGATACTGCCGTAGCTGCAGACAGATTCTTTAATTACAGGCTGAACGTCGGCTATTCCATGATTGATATAGCCAATGATGATTCGGAAGATGCTTCTTTATCAGGCTATGATTTTCATATTTACAATACTTTTGGATTCGGAATTGTGCGGACGGAAAAAATAAGATTCTGGTTAGGGCCTCAGATCGGATTCGGAATGATAAGCGCGGAATCTGATTCGGATGACGATGAGGATTACGGTGAATTTGTAACGTTTTTTGCGAGCGCGGCAATTGCTGCAGGTATGAACATTCATATAAGCAATTCCGTTTCGATCGGACTGGATGCAGGATACAGGGCAGCCTCGCATGCAGGTTATTTAACAACAGATTATGATGATTATGAAATATCGGGAAGCGGAAAGGAGATATTCGGAAATGTTTCCATTCTGTTCCGCATAAATGACAAATACCGCGAAGAAGCACAGTCTCAGGGAACAGTTGTACCTGAAGATAAAGTGAAGAAAGAAAGTTCAGGTTTTGACGATACGGATCTTGATCTTGATCTTGATTAGGGGATTAAAAATAATCAGTTTTTTATTCGACTTAAGGGGGAGCATTAAATTAAGAATTAAATAATATGAATAGAAAAATTGGCTGCTAATGAAATATCCGGTGCCCTCATCCCTCGTCATGCTTTGCATGAAGTACCCTTCACTCCCACAATAAAAAACATTGCGGGAGAAGGGAAAATTTCCCATCTCCCATTTTTTATATGGTAGAGGGGGATGACCGGAGGTCAGGGGTTGAGGGCATATATGTAAAATTATTCCTTAACTAAATGACTTTGTGGAGTGAATTGTTAAAGATCAGCTTCCCCCTTGAAAAATAATTTTTCAGTAAAAAGCTCTATGCTGTATACAGTTTAACTAAAGGGAACCTCTAAAAATTACTTTATAAAGAGTACATTTCCTAAATTTAAACAATATTCCCTTTTCTTATTCAAAATTTTTTAAA
>JAFGDQ010000067.1 GCA_016932015.1 Spirochaetota bacterium
AAGAGTTGCCAAATCAAAATTCAGTTTTCAAAGAACTATCTAAGCTGCTTATTGCAGCTTGAAAAGTCAGTCAAAATGAGTAATTTACTATCCTAAATTCATAAAATTGTCAAGCATGCAATATCGTTTGTCCCTGAGTCATAATGATAATCATATATAATAGGAGATTCAGCCTGTATTAAGAATAATATTTGCAATAAACCGCTGATTCATTTAATCATGTAAACATGAAAAAATATTTCAGGAGATAATTATGGATAATCATGCAAATTCACCTTTTTCCAAACTCGTACATCTCGGCCTTATAATAAAGGATCTGGATAAAACAATTGATAAACTTTCATCTTACGGATTAGGACCTTTTGAGTACAGGGAAATTCCTCCTGGAGCAGAAGAATGGTATAAGGATAAACCTCTTAAAGCGTCCTTTAAAATAGCAGGAGTTAATCTTGGAGGCCTTGATCTGGAACTAATACAGCCAGTAGACGGTGATTCTCCTCATATGGAGTTTCTTAAAAATCACGGTGAAGGAATTCAGCATGTCGGCTTTCTTGTGGATGATGTTGACAAGGAAGTTGAAGCGATGAAAGAAAAAGGCGCAAAGGTTCAGCTTAGAGCCGATCTTCCTCCGAAGATGAAGGTTGCGTATATGGATCTTGATACAAGCGGCCTTGTCTGTGAATTAATGCAGCTAAAGGAATAGCTGCCTTTAATGGATAATCTGCGGATTAAATCAGACAGTTTTTATTTTATTATATGTTTACAGGATAATCTGTCCGGGTTCCTGTCGGTTTTCCGCGCTTTCTAGGATATTTCAGATAAGGTATAATTTTGTCGTTTTTTAATCCGCCGGTACCGTCATATTCAATAGTTACAACAGGTACGCCTGTAGCTTTTTCAATTTCTAAAGACATTGCCTCTGTAACAAGAGACGGGCAGCATAATGACGGACCTGTCTGTACGAAAAGTGCAATGTCTGGATACCTGTCAATAAATGAGAATATTTTCAGAATTGTTTCCATTGATTCTCCGGTATGAAATGTTGTAACATTAAATCCGGACAATACTTCTTCAGCTGATCCGGAATATTCGTGAATGTCCTCTTTTAAAATGCGGTTAAAATAACTGTAGCATTTTTTTTCAAATAAAGGAATAAATGATTTTAATATTCTGGTTGTTGCAGCTTCAGCATAAAGGCCTTCCCGAAACCATTTCTGAATATATGGATCCGCAATTATTTTCAGGTATTCATTATATGGAGCTGATATGACTTCGCCGCCGTTATCTTCAATTGTTTTAATAAGGTCCTGATTAAACACATGATTATCTCGGGCATAAATATCTCCAATGATGGCGATTTTGGGCCTGTTTCCCTGTTTTACTTCTATATTTTCAAGCAGTCCGATAATTTTTTCGAGAGCTTCGTCCTTTGAAGTGTCATTCAGAAAACAGTCATACAGTATATTCATAGCCTGTTCAACAGCAATGGTTGTTGACCCTTTAATTTTTTCATAAGGTCTGAGCCTGCACGCCGATTTGCGCAGAAGCCCACCGAACATATACGCAAAATAGGCGTTAACTGCAATTTTCAGAGAAAGATCAAGATACGTGATGCTCCCTATAAAGACATCTGTCTTCTCTAACCCATGACCGAATGAGTGAAGTATTTTTTTGATCATGTTGGGAAACATGCCTATATTGCATGATATAGTGGAGTTAAGCATCCAGATAACTGTCTTTTCAGGATCTAGATTATATTTTCTAATGTATTCTATTGCCTCCATGGCAATTGCATTCACAGGCAGGCACTGGCCTGAATTGAAAAACATGCTTTTCCTGATCAGTTCATCATTCTCTTCAAGAAGCCTTGCATCAATACCCGCTTTCCGCAGGGAAGCTTCAACAAGCCTGCATGATATGCTGTCAAAGTTCGGGAGAAGAAGCGTTTTGCCTGTCAGTGACTGCAGGCCTGACGGAAATACAGGATTAACTGCGCTTAGATCAGCAATTTGCTTCCGGTGTACTGAGAAAAAATGATTCCTGAACGCTCTTATTCCTGCTTCAATTCTTGTTTCGTATCCGACGTTTGATGCATGTTCATCAAGCTGAAGTATAAGATAAGGTTTGTTGTGTGAATCCATAATGTCTCTGAAACAGTCAATTACAAATGAATCAGGAGCGCATTTAAAAGATGTTACCAGCACAGGATACAATGCATCTGTTTTTGCTATGTAAGCGGTTGTTTCAATTATTTCAGAAGCGAAATGCCAGTGAAGACGGTTCAATAAGGTGTTAAGCATGCTTCCGTCTTTTTTGTCATATATCATATCCTGAAAAAATGTTCTTATTCCGAGTTTAGCGAAAATATACGGAATTCCGCTGTTCATTGAATCTGAAAGCACCGTATACGGTCTTCCAAGTAATGCTATGTTTATATTATCATTATTAAATTCGCTGTCAAATTTTTTGATCAATTCCTCTTTGCATGACAAGAGGTATTCTACTGCATTGTCATAAGCAGATGATATTTTGAAAAAGCTTAACCGTTTGCCGGTTATGTATTTAATCATTTTATACAGCTCTACTTTTAAATGGAAATTACCGTTTATGGATCTTATTACCGGATTTAGTATTTTACATTCATTGTTAAAAGAGATGGAAGATATCAGAGACGGTGCGTATTGCGTGTAATAGCAGTACTGCCTGCGCACATCCGTCTGCTGTTTTTCCTCAAGATAAAACGGAAGGAAAATATAATCAGCTTTATCTGAAAGATACTGAACATGCCCGTACAGAGATGTGACAGGACTGCAGAATTCAGCTCCCCGTATTTTTTTCCCCGTGCTTACAGGGTCTTTGCATTTTTCACTGGTTATTGTTCTGATTGAAAGTATTTCAAAGAATTTCTTCCAGAGAGGAAGGTCTTCAACAATATGCAGAGCTGCTGGTATACCAACCGTGAAATCATAATTATATTCTTCAGCTGTTTTCTGTGCAAACGGAGCTGAACCTCGTGAAACAAAGTCAAATTTGTGTGCTCCTGAATCGACGAATTTCTTTGTGTCATAATCTCTGCCGCAAAGAAATCCGAAAGCCACAGTTCTGCCGTTTATTTCAGCTAGTTTAATTTTACAGTGATTTGTGCAGAAATTACAGACTTCTGTTTTTACAGGGATGTGGTTCTTATATATCTCAATTCCTCTGAAGCTGCTTGCAGTAATTTTTTCATCATAAAGATTAAGTGCAATTCCAAGAGCGCCTGTTAGATGACAGTATTTTGATACCATTATCGGCTTATTGAGTTTCTGCTCAAAAGCAGCGACAAGTGCCCGGTTCTTTGCAGTTGCTCCCTGGAAAAAGATAGTATTTCCTATACTCGCTACCTTTGCAACTTTAGTCAGGTAATTTTCCCTGACAGAATGGAGAACGGACGCGAGCACCTCATTTACAGAGTATTCGTGATTAAGATAATAGTTAAGGTCACGCTCCATAAATACGGTGCATTTATCACTTGATAAGGGGGCTCGCGAGCCTTCAGCTTTTTTCGAGTATTCCGACAGAGGGCAATTGAGTTTTTTAGCCTGTTCCTCAATAAAACTTCCGGTTCCTGCAGCACAAACATTATTCATGACTGAGAATGTAACCATGCCGTTGCGCATTGTAGTGAACTTCGAATCCTGGCCGCCGATCTCAATTATCGTATCAGTATCTTTGTTCAGTTCATACGCAGCTCTTGCGTGTGCAGTAATTTCATCAAGAGCAATATCTGCATTTACGACCTCTTTTATAAATTTTCTGCCTGAACCAGTTGTTCCTGTGCCCATAAAATCAAAAGTAACATTCTTTGCCAGAATCAGATCATGAATTGATTCAAATACGGCCTGTACAGCCTCAACCGGCCTTCCGGAAGTCCTTGTATAAAACCCTGCAATTATTGATTTCTGATCATCCATAATAACAGCTTTGGTGCTTGTTGAACCTATGTCCATACCTAAATAAACATTACAGGTTTCCTCTGCTGCTAATTCCATGTATATGTCAATTTCAACCGGAGGGATCAGAGGGTAGAGCTTGGATTTGAATTCATAGCTTTCAATTCCGGCGAAATCCGGATAATTAGATAGCTTTATATCAAGAGATTCGTAATAATATTTTTTTTCCTTATTTTCAGACAGGATTATGTCTGAAATATTTTTAAAATTCTGAGGCTCCTGATTTACAGTTATATTTTCTATATCATGAATGAGGTTCAGGGCTGCACCGACAGCTCCGTAAATATGCGAATAATCATCGATTATCAGATCTGTTTCAAGCAGGCTTGCTATATGTCCGGCAACAGCTTTATTTTTTGAAACACCGCCGCAGAAAATAACAGGCTTTGCCGGTATATCCTTATTGAAAAGAACATCAGTAATATTTTTAGCGCAGCCGTAAGAAAGTCCGTCACATATTTCACTTAAGGAGTATCCTTCCTGCTGTGCATGAATCAGGTCGGTTTTTGCAAATACAGCGCAGCGTGATGCTATTTTAGGTATTGCTCCGGTATTGTTAAATGAAATTTCAGCGAATTCCTCAATGCCTGAAAGATTAAGTCTTTTTGACTGCTGGTCAAGAAAACTGCCTGTACCCGCGGCACATGAACTGTTTGATCTGTAATTCAGATATTCTCCGTCCTCATCAAACAGAACCGCTCCGAAACGCTCTGCACCTACAATTAAAATTGTCCCCGGTTTATTATGAAAGTAGTTTGCACATGCGATGACTGATATGCGCGGGTCATATGAAACGGCATTTTTTATTACATCAGGGCTTGAAGATGTAACCGCAATCATGCTTGCATTAATAAAATCAATATTTTCGAGCTGATTTATCAGGGAGTTTCTGATATCGCCGTTATGAAAGGAATAACATGTTTTTATAATTTCCTTTTGCGGAGTGATTAATGCGGCTGATAAAGAAATAGATCCTATATCTATTCCAAGAATGTTTTTGTGAGTATTCATGAGCTTTTATCGTGTTATAAAAATAAATTTAATTTTTATTACTTCAAATCTCTGAATATACACTATATATAATTATTTATAAGTATTTATGCAATATGTTTTTGTAATATTTTTACTGTAAAAAATTTGACAAATACCGGATTTCGCATATGAAATTCAAATAGATATAATTATTATTTTTAACGTTTTGCAATTATCTTCAATTAAAATAATATGGTATAACATGAAGGTCTGATATGAATATAATAAATACACATATAGTAGCTGATAATATAAAAGAGCAAAGACTGAGCGAGTATGCCATAGGTTTATTTGTACAGCTTTCTTCAAGAAACAGCGTTAAAAAAGCGATAAGAAAGCAGGAACTCCTGCTTAACGGAAAACCTGCTGAGACAGGCAGGTGGATAAAAGAAGGAGACAGAATCGACCTTATTGAAAGCGGACTTAATCCTCCAAAAACCTATAATTTAATACTTGAAGTAATATATGAAGATAACTGCCTTGCTGTAATTAATAAACCATCAGGCATTGTTGTAAGCGCCAATCAGTTTAAAACAATTGAAAATACTCTTTCCGGCAATTTGAAAAAGTCTGATGCTATTGACGTGTTAAAGTGGCCTAAACCTGTACACAGGCTTGATTCATTAACGTGCGGTCTGTTAATAGTATCAAAAACATCCGGTGCTCATAGAAATATCAGCAGTCAGTTTGAGAACGGAACAGTAAAAAAGATTTATAAAGCTGTTGTACATTGTACGCCACCTGAAACCGGAATCATTGATAATGACATTGACGGACGTTACGCTTATACTGAATATTATCTGCTAAAAACAGTTCCTTCTTTAAGAAACGGATCGCTTTCTCTTGTTAAGCTGTTTCCTCAGACGGGAAGGACACATCAGTTAAGAATCCATATGTCTGGAATCGGGCACCCGATTGTTGGAGATACTGTTTACGGAACAAAGGGAAATATGCTTCTTCATAAGGGGCTTTTTCTTGCATCTGTTGCAGTTTCTTTTAATCATCCTTTATCAGGAAAAAGATTAAATTTTGAGATTAATGATCCGGCTAAATTTCACAAATTGCTTGAAAGAGAAGAAAGAAGATGGTATAAATACAATATCTGAAACGGTATGTGAGATAGAATTGACTTGAATTTCAATGTTAATTGAGTATAATATTATTTTCAGGAGGATGATATGATTGATATTTTGCGGACAAGAAGAAGCATACGAAAATTTAAAGACAGGAAAATAGAAGAAGAAAAAATCGAAATAATCAGGGAAGCAATGCTTCGTTCTCCTTCAGGCAGGACCAGAAATCCGTGGAGATTTGTTTTTGTGGACAACAAGGATCTGATTGAAAAGCTGTCAAAAGCTAAAGAACACGGTTCTGCATTCATGAAAAGCGCTGCGCTGGCAATTGCGGTATGCGGTGATGAAAAGGAATCTGATACATGGATTGAGGACTGCAGTATTGCTGCAGTATTTTCACAGCTGACAGCTCACAGCCTGGGGCTCGGTTCATGCTGGGTGCATATCAGAAACAGAAAACACTCGGATGAAATAACCTCTGAGGAGTACGTAAGAGGAGTACTTAGCATTCCGGAATCTTTAAGGGTTCATTCCGTAATAGCTGCCGGATATTCTGATGAAGAGAAAGACGGGATACCAAAAGATGAGCTGCAGTATGACAAGATAAAATATAACGGCTTCTGAAAATTATTCTTTGAAGGTTCCTCTATAAATAATTGCCATTTGCACAAAATTCTTAACACTTTCAAAAAATCTAACACCTTCTTTTTTATTGGAATGCATAAAAAAACCTGTATAATTTCAGGCTTTTTTGTTTATATTTCAAAATAATATTATTCATTCGGATTCCATTGACATTCGCCGTAAGTAACTTCATTATCAGTATTCTGTATAATACCGCCGGTCATATTGCTTTTATCGCAGTATACTTTTATGCTTAGTATGTCATTGCTGCCGTCGAACGCATAATTTATATCATAGAAATTAACTTCAAATTCATTTCCTTCCCGGACATACAAAATATAATCGCCTTTCATTTCTGCAAATACCGGATTATCTGAATTATTAGTAAATTTTGCTGTTCCGTCAAAGTCTTCTCCTCTGGTCCATTCAAGAAGAATGCTGTTGTTCGCGTCAGCCGGAAGTGTAGGATCGTGATACTGCCATTCTCCGGCTGTCTTGTCTTCCATGCTACTGCCTGTGATCCATTCAAAATCATTAATAATTACAGACCAGTCCCAGTCATATTCCGTACGGATTTTGTCTGCAGAAACTGATACATGGTATTCCTTTCCTGAAAATGTAAAGCTATATTCCCATTCCACATGCGTGGTTGTCGCGGTTGCGGGAGTCTGATCTTTAAGCGCATTATAAACTGCAACAGGAATTGTAAGGGGTGTAACACAGATAGCGTAACTCCATGATACTAAAGTAAGAGCGTCCCATATGCATTCAATTTCACCGTCCGATAAATTGCTTTCCGGCTGTTCACATTTTGAACCTGCTTTATTCATGTTCAGAATCGGTGAGAAGTCTATCTGCATTGTATCCGTATCCGGAATAATCCGGTTCATTGTTACCGGATCATTAATTTGTTCGTTTGTATTTTCAGAATTTTCGTTATCGTTAAAACAGCTTAAGAATAAAGTAAGAAAAGTAATGATAAACACTCCTGTTTTTCTTTTCATTATTTATCTCCTGTAATATAATAAAAAATGCCAGTAATATGAGGGGCTTTTAATATCAACGTAATATATAAAAAACTAATTAATGTGTCAAATTTACCTGTAATTAATTGTAAGGCTTAATGTTGTTTTATAAGATTTTTTTGATTTATTGTAACTATTCAGCTTGATAATTATTTCTTATGGCAGAGCGATTTTTACATACAAATTCCAAATAGATGAGCAGTTACGTTTTATTTATTATTTATTTATACTAAAATTATTTATCCTTTTATTTAGCGGGATGATTATTAATTTCAGGTAAAATTATTATTCTTCCCTTGACAAAGGAGTATTAATGTGAGATCATACTCAAATAAATTAAGTTGTATAATTAATTTTAACAATACAATAAAATCTTTTTAATCATTTTCGGATTATATTATTTTTTTTATGATAATTGCTGTTGGAGAAATACTGTTTGATATATTCCCCGGTTATAAACGCCTTGGGGGAGCTCCGTTTAATTTTGCCGTTCATCTTAAAAAATTCGGGTATTCTGTTCAGTTTATATCATGTGTAGGGGCTGATGAAGACGGAAATGAGATTGTCGAATATTTAAAAAAGACAGGTTTTAATACAGATTATATTCAGATAAATCAGCATAAGACAGGCAGGGTAATTGTAACTCTTGATAACAGCGGAGTTCCTGAATATGATATTATAAAGAATGCTGCTTATGATTTTATCTCCTATGATAAGGCAATTAAACATATCGAGCAAAGTTTTCCGGAAATGATTTATGTGGGAAGTCTGATTCAGCGTACTGAAAACGGTTATAAGACAATACAGAAAATACTTGAAAACAAAAAAAATGCTGTATGTTTTTATGATGTTAATTTGAGGCCTTATTGCTATAATTCAGAAATAATCGAATCAACATTAAAATATACTGATATTCTTAAAGTAAATCATGAGGAATCAGTTGAAATAAAAAAAGTTCTGAATATTCAGGGAGATGAAGTTAATTTTGTTTATTATATTTTTCAAAAATATCCCGTTAAACTTATAATTATTACCAGAGGCGAAAACGGAAGCACTGTTTATAATAGAAGTAAAAGTCATTCAATTTCAGGAAGCAACATAAGCAATCTTATTGATACTGTAGGAGCCGGTGATGCTTTTTCATCTATTGTTGCAGTCGGATATCTTCATTCATGGGAAATAGATAAAATAAATCATACTGCTTCCGAATTCGCATCGCTTATTTGCGGAATAAAAGGCGCCATACCCGGGGATAAAAAAAATTATGAGGAGTTTAAGGAAAAGTTTTAAACCAGAATTTTAAAATGAGTCAAAGTAAATTTTACATACAAATGTTCAGTCTACACGGTCTTCTTCGGGCAGAAGACATGGAAATGGGTAAGGATGCGGATACAGGAGGACAGATCAATTATGTTGTTGAACTGGCGAAAAATCTAAGCACACTGGATAATGTTGAAAGAATTGACCTCTTCACCAGGCTGATTTCAGATAAACGCGTATCCGAAGATTATTCAGTACCTGTTGAGCAGGTTAATAATAAATTCAGAATAGTAAGAATTCAATGCGGCGGAAGAAAATATATCAGAAAAGAGCTTTTGTGGCCTTTTCTTGATGAATATGTAGACAAAACGGTCAGGTTTATTAAACGGGAAGGCAGAATACCTGATCTGGTTCACGGTCATTATGCTGACGGAGGCTATGTAGCCGAGCAGCTTTCGGAAATATTTGATATTCCTTTCATATTTACTGGGCATTCTCTTGGAAGATCGAAATACCAGAAACTCACTAATGAAGGAATGTCAGAAAATGACATTAAAAAGAAGTATAAAATTGATACCCGAATAGCAAGGGAAGAGGAAATCTTAAGCCACGCTGAACTTATTGTTACCAGTACCAGCCAGGAAATTGAAGAACAGTACGGCTTATACAAGAATAAAGATTATCCTGAATTCAGGGTAATACCGCCCGGAATTGATATCAACAGGTTTTATCCGTATTATCATAATTTAGTTAATAATATTTCAAGAAGTGAAGAAGAACTTCATGCCTATGCTTCCATCCTTCAGGAGCTTCATCGTTTTTTTATGCAGCCAGATAAATCGCTTATTCTTGCGCTTTGCAGGCCGGACAAAAGAAAGAATATTTCAGGACTGATCACCGCCTATGGCGAGGACCTGCAGCTGCAGGCAATGGCCAACCTTGCGATATTTGCGGGTATTAGAAAAGATATTCACACAATGCAGGAAAATGAAAGAGACGTTCTCACTGAAATGCTTCTTCATATGGATAAATATGACCTGTACGGTAAGATGGCTATTCCCAAGAAACATGATTTTCAGTTTGAGGTGCCGGAGCTTTACAGAATATGTGCGGAAAAAAAAGGCGTTTTTGTGAACGTAGCGCTGGTTGAACCATTCGGGCTGACGCTTCTGGAAGCATCGGCAACAGGCCTTCCTATTGTTGCGACAAATGACGGCGGTCCCAAAGACATCATCAGGAACTGTAAAAACGGTATTCTTGTTGATGCTTCAGATCCCGGGCAGGTAAGCCAGTCGATTAAGAAGATTATTTCCGAACCTGAAAAGTGGGAAAAATATTCCAGAAATGGCATTTCAAATGTGCGCGTACATTATACATGGGAAGCTCATGCCGGAACATATTTAAAAGAAGTTCAGAAAGTTGTCAGTACATATAAGCATGCTTCCAAGTCTGATACTCTTTCAACCAACTCAATAGGTAAAAGACTCACTGCTTTAAAGTTTTTTTTAATAACTGATATAGACAATACCCTTATAGGAGGAAATCAAAAGGAGTTAAACCAGTTAGTAAAAATACTTAATGATAATTACATTAATATAGGATTTGCAGTAGCAACCGGAAGGACTGTTGAATCAGCTGAAAAATATCTGAAAGAAAATAATGTACCGGAACCCGATATTATTGTATCCTCAGTAGGATCTGAAATATATTACAGCAAGAGCAAAATTTATGACAGGGGATGGGATAGTCATATTTCCAGGAAATGGGAGCGGAATAAAATATATAATGTATTAAAGGATGTTGATTTCCTTGAATATCAGGAAAAGGAAACTCAACGTAAATTCAAAATAAGCTATTTCATGGAACCAGGAAAAGACAGGCTTCCGTATATACATGAATTGCTGCAAAAAAATAAATGTTATTATAATTTAATTTATTCCCATAATAGTTACCTTGATATTCTGCCTTACAGAGCCTCAAAAGGAAAAGCAATCCGTTATTTAAGTTATAAATGGGAAATACTGCTTGAAAATATGATAGTATGTGGCGACTCGGGAAATGATGAGGAGATGCTTCGCGGAGAACCTTTGGGAATTGTTGTAGGGAATTACAGTAAGGAACTGGAGAAACTGAAAGGATTAAAAAATATTTACTTTGCAGACCGAAACTACGCCGGCGGTATTATAGACGGCCTGACGTATTATAAATTTGTCGAGAATTCCAATCCGGATTAAAAATCATTTAAATAATTCTACCTGACTGACTTTTTACTTTAAAATTCTAAATGTTAAAATCTCAATTGCAGGAATTTAAGTAAAAAGTCAGTCAGGTTATGTAAAAAAAATAGAATGAATTCAAATAATAACAATAATCAGATTAAAAAAATATTATCAGGAATTATCAATTTAAAAGAACTGAATGAATTTAAGGAATTTATGTTCGTTCTTTCAAATGATCACAGGGAATTCCTTCTCAGAAACGATATTATTTTAATTTTTAATAAATATTGTGAAGAGAACAATAAATCTCAAAATTTCATGGAATCGTCTTCTGTATATTTTTTTATAAAGAAAATTCAGGAGGCGTTTATAAGAGACGATTGTCTTGTGATAATGCATCGTTACTCTATTGCGCGGTATAAATTTTATCTGCTTAGAATAGACTGTGAATATATGGAAGAACTCAAGGTAAAAGAATACCTGGAATACAAGGAATTTCATGTGCTTAAAAAAGCAAAAGATGAGAATTCCCTTACAATAGATTTTCTTCCTTTTTATGATTTTTCTCCTTCTATTAAAGATCCGAAAACCATTGGTAATGGCATAAGGTTTCTTAACAGATATCTTTCCAGTAATATCTTCAGCAAGCCGGATGAATGGAACGCAAAGCTGTTTGAGTTCATAAAACTTCATAAATATAATGAGCAGCAGCTTCTTGCCAACGGGGATTTATTACAGGATTTTTCTTCATTCTTTGAAGAAATTCTTAAAACTGTTGAATGGCTGAAATCACAAAAGCCGGATACTCCTTTTTCTGCAATTCAGAATAAATTAAAAAAAACAGGATTTGAGCCTGGATGGGGAAATACTGCTGGACGAATTCTGGAAACGATGCAGATTCTAATTGATTTGATTAATGAACCGACTGATACATTGCTTGCTGACTTTATTTCACGGGTTCCAATGCCCCTTATTTCAAAAATTGCAATTATATCGCCTCATGGCTGGTTCGGACAGCAGAATGTGCTTGGTAAACCTGATACCGGCGGACAGGTGATCTATATTCTGGATCAGGTCAGGGCACTTGAAAAACAGCTGGAAAAAGATATTAAACTTGCCGGACTTGATGTTATACCTTCCATTGTAGTAATAACAAGGTTTATCCCTGAAGCAGGAGACACTACAAGCAATATTCGTAAAGAAAAAATTCATCAGACTGATAACTGCTGGATAATAAGGGTCCCTTTCAAAGACAGCAATGACAGCATAATTAATCACTGGATTTCGCGTTTTCATATCTGGCCGTATCTGGAAAAATTCGCGCATGATGCCAGGCTCCAGCTGTTAAGTGAATTCAGAGGCAGGCCTGATCTTATAATCGGAAATTATTCTGACGGTAACCTTGTTGCTTCTCTAATTTCCGATAAGCTTGATGTTATACAGTGTACTATCGCACACGCTCTTGAAAAAACAAAATATCTTTTCTCGGATATTTACTGGCAGAATTTCGAAGACAATTATAAATTTTCCATGCAGTTTACTGCAGATATTCTCGCAATGAATAAATCGGATTTTATAATTGCCAGTACTCATCAGGAAATAACAGGTACGGAAGATTCAATGGGACAGTATGAATCATATCAGTTTTTTACTATGCCCGGTTTGTATCAGATATTAAACGGAGTTAATCTTTTTGCACCGAAATTCAATGTTATTCCTCCAGGAGTCGATGAGAATATCTATTTCCCATATTACAATGATGAGAAAAGAGTAAAAGCCAAAACTCTGCAATGGGATGAACATATTTTTCTTAATAAATCGCGTGATATCTATGGAGAGCTTGCTGAGCCCGGGAAAATTCCGATTTTCACCATGGCAAGACTTGATAAAATTAAAAATATTACCGGTCTTATCGAAGCGTTCGGGATAAGTCATAAACTTCAGTACCGGTGTAATTTAATTATTGCAGCAGGCACTATTCATTTTGAAGATTCAAAAGACGCCGAGGAACAGGATGAGATCAAAAGGACTTATGCGCTTATAGAGCAATATAAACTTTTTGATAAGATAAGATGGCTGCCAAGTATCGGGAAAATTGAAACAGGAGAAGTTTACAGGGTTATGGCCGACCGCAGGGGAATATTTGTTCAGCCTGCACATTTCGAGGCATTCGGTTTAACTATACTTGAAGCAATGATCACCGGGCTCCCGACATTCGGCCCTAAATTCGGCGGGCCGGTGGAAATTATTGAACATGGTAAAAGCGGCTTTCTGATAAATACAAGCAAACCTGAATTGATTTCTTCCGAACTTGAATATTATATGGAAGAATATCTGAACGGCAATTCAGGATGGGAAACAATTTCTGAAAACGGAATTAAAAGAGTAAAGGAGCATTTTAACTGGAAACTTCACAGTGAAAGGCTAATCAACTTAAGCAAGCTGTACGGATTCTGGAGATATTCAGTGTCAAATACTGGAGAAAAGAAAATGAATCTTTACAGTGATCTTTTGTATTATTTTCTTTTTAAAGAAAGAGTAAAAGATAGTAATTAGCCAACGACCGGAATTGAACCGGTGACCTGCTCATTACGAGTGAGCTGCTCTACCTGCTGAGCTACGTTGGCATACAGATTTGTAGATATAATCTGTCCTTCAGGTTCTTTTTTCAAGCAATTTATGTCTTACTTTATAAAATATTACTTCCGGTTTTTTCTACCTGATGCTATAATAACAGTACATCCTGAAATTACTTTAACTGATTTGAAAATAATTATTTACATTATTGAATTTTTAATCCGTTATTAATTATATCTTCGGATTTATACTGAACGGATTGACATTTGGGAAAGATATGATAAAGACGAAATAAATTCAATATTGCGAGGAATCATGGGAGTAATATTTATAACAGGTATTGATACCAACTCAGGCAAAACAACTGCTACGGGGCTTATGGCCAGGTATCTGAAGAAACAGAATAAATCTGTTATAACCCAGAAAATTGTTCAAACCGGATGCGAAAATGTTTCTGATGATATACTTACTCATAGAAAAATAATGGAGACAGAATTAACTGATGAGGATAAAAACGGTACAACATGCCCGTTTGTTTTTAAATATCCATCCTCTCCAAAACTTGCGGCCAAACTCGAAATAAAATCTATAGATATTGAAAAGATTCAGAAAAGTACGGATGAACTTGCTCAGGACTACGACAATGTGCTGATTGAAGGTATTGGAGGAGTATATGTCCCATTAAAAGATGACCTTATGGTTCTTGATTATATGGAGATGAATAATTATCCGGTTGTACTTGTTACATCAGCTAAACTGGGAAGTATCAATCATACTATTTTAACATTAGATGCTATTGCTAAAAGAGATCTTGCTCTATATGGCGTTATTTACAATAAATATCCGGAACAGGATAAAGTCATTATTGATGATACAAAGGATGAAATCGTAAAATATTTGAGTTCGCAATGGTTTAACGCATCAATAGTTGATATTCCTGTTTTTGATATGAACTCTATACCAGATATTGATTTTTCGGGAATATTCAGTAACGAATAGCATAATTTCAGTACAGATTTTTATTTTTCCATTAGAAGGTATTTTTAATGGCGGTTTTGACTCAATATATCAGCCTCTCAACAAAAGGTCATCGCGATGTACATGACATTACTTCAGAGGTTGATAAAATCATTTCTCAAAATAATATAAAAGAAGGAATTGTAACTGTTTTTGTTCCCGGATCAACCGGTGCAATTACAACAGTTGAATTCGAACCGGGACTTAAGAAAGATATTGATGAAATTCTGGAAAGGCTGATTCCGTATTCTTCAAGCTATCATCATCATGATACCTGGCATGACGATAACGGTGCGGGCCATATTCAGGCTGCAGTTATAGGGCCTTCTATTTGCGTACCGGTTGTTGACGGCGCAATGACATTAGGTACCTGGCAGCAGATAGTACTGATTGACTGCGATACAAGGCCCAGAAACAGAAAACTTGTAGTTCAGATTGTAAGTTAATTTACCTGCCTTTAATCCTTGACAAAATCTAAATTTTTTCTTCTGTTATTACATTATATCATTAAAAATAAACAGGAGCTTAATCCATGTTAAATATAACCGGAGATACGAAACTTTCTTCTGATGAAATAAAAAAGAAATTTAAAGATTATTTCGGAAATGAATTAAAACTGGATTTAAATGACGAAACAGATAACTGTATAACTTATATTGGCGGCGGCGGATATGTTACCGCTACAATTGTTACCGGCAAAGATAAAAATACTGTTGATATGGTTACAAGAGAATGGGAGTTTCAGGTAAAAGATTTTCTTTCCATACTAAAATAAGAAAATATTATTTCATCAATTATCATTCTCTAACCTTATTTTAAATAAAATAAAACCTGATAAATATAAAATAATTATGGATACTAAATACAATAAAGCCATTCCTGTACGTGAAGCGGTTGGAAAAGTACTCGGTCACGACCTGACTCAGATTATTCCAGGAGAAAGCAAAGGGCCTGCTTTTAAAAGAGGGCATAAAATACGGGAAGAGGATATATCCCGTCTTCTGGATATGGGAAAAGAAAATATTTATGTGTGGGACCTGAACGAAGGTTTTGTTCATGAAGACGATGCAGCAAAACGAATAGCCCTTGCCGTCAGCGGAAAAGGACTGAGTTTGTCGCCTCCGAGAGAGGGCAAGATTGAGTTGTCCGCTGAATATGAAGGACTCCTTAAAATAAACGTAAATGCATTACTGGAAATAAACCGCTTTCCGGAAGTAATGCTTGCAACAATACATACTGATCAGAGAGTCAAAAAAGGAAATCAGATCGCGGGCACCAGAATAATACCTCTGGTAATTCAGGAGGAATATCTGGAAAAAGTTGAGGAAATCTGTAAAAAATATGAGTCTATTATTGAAGTTATGCCTTTTAACAGCCTGACTATCGGTATAGTAACAACAGGAAGCGAGGTATACAGCGGAAGGATAAAAGATGCATTTGGTCCGGTGATCAGAAAAAAAATGGATATTCTGGGTTGCAGTGTCCTTGACCAGACTTATGTACCTGATTCCGCAGATTCAATTTCTGAGGCAATAAAAAGCCTTATAAACAGAGGTGCAAACGCGATTACGGTAACAGGCGGTATGTCTGTTGACCCGGATGATGTTACACCTGTCGGAATAAAAAATACAGGCGCTGATATTATCAGCTATGGCGCTCCTGTTCTTCCAGGGGCAATGTTCATGCTTGCGTATATCGGTGAAATTCCCATAATGGGACTGCCCGGATGCGTAATGTATCACAGAACAACTATTTTTGATCTGGTTTTTGCCCGTATTCTCGCAGGAGAGCGCCTGACCCGGGAGGACATCGTTAAATACTGTCACGGCGGCATGTGTCTTGACTGTGAACAGTGCAGATATCCGATTTGCGGTTTTGGTAAGGGATAATATTTTTTTTATAAAATTAAGCATGAGGTTCCCTTGCCAGCATAGAGCATTACAATATAATATGATTTTCATATACTCCGAATTTATGGAGATATCAGAATAAAATCCGAAGGATATATTTTGTAACAGTCATTTTGTAAACAGCTATAGTATATAAGCTAAAAAAACAATATAATAGGTAATACATTGGAAAATATTTACAAAGAAGCATTAAATCTTATTGAAAAAGGCAATGATTTTTGCCTGGCTACAATTATTACAAAAGACGGTTCCGCTCCGAGAGGGCCGGGTGCAAAAATGATTATAAGAAAAGACGGAAGTATTCTCGGTACTATAGGTGGAGGACTGCTTGAAGCAGTTGTAATGCGCAGAGCAGGCGAAATATTCATGGAAAAGAAAGCTGCAATTGAAGAGTTTCATCTGAAAGGGAATGATTTCTCTTCAATTGACATGACATGCGGAGGAGATTTAAAAGTACTAGTAGATTTTATCGATTCATTTGATCCTTTAAATCTTGAAGTCTTTAAATATTTAAATAACAGTGCAGATGTTGATACTCCCGGATTTTTAATTACACTGATTCCGGGAAAAGAAGATGATTTCGCGAAACAGAAGCATTCTATAATACTTGATAATAAATCATGCATTGGGCAGTGTTATTTTGACATCAGTGAATTATCTGCCGTTCTCGAAAAAGCACCGATATATAAAGTCGTAAAACTTCAGGATAATACAAGACTTATAGTAGAATCTTTAAAAACTGTTTATTCAGGTGTTATATTCGGCGCGGGCCATGTCGGGCGTAAAGTTGCTGAATTGCTGAAATTTATAGGCTTCAGAGTAGTAGTAATTGATGACAGGGAGGAGTTTGCCAACAGTGAACGCTTTCCGTTTGCTGACAGGATTCATGTAGTTAAGGAATTCAACGAGAATATCGGTTTTTTAAATATTGATTCTCATACATACTTAATTATAGTAACCCGCGGGCATATCAATGATGAAATTATGCTTAAGTTTGCGTTAAGGTCAAAAGCCGGATATGTCGGCATGATCGGAAGCAAAAGCAAGAGAGATATTATTTATAAAAATATCAGGGAACAGGGTTTTACTGATCAGGATATAGCCCGTGTTCACGCGCCAATCGGATTAAGTATTAGCGCGGAAACCCCTGAGGAAATTGCTCTCAGTATTGCAGCGGAAGTAGTAAAATTTCGTGCTGAATCTTCAAAATAATAATTATTAAACAGCTATGAATTTAAATTTCACAGATGTTTATGTACCTTGCCCGAATAAAAGTACTTTTGTTCCGGCAAAATAATAAGGCGAAAAATGTCCTTCTTCAATTTTTGATTTTTCGTTTTCAATAGGATATATATAGCTTGATCCAACGCCGGCAAAAACTGATAACCTTTTAAATATACTGTATTCAATTGATAATCTTACCTGCAATGCCGTTTGATCATTTGTATGATCATTAGAGAATAGTTTTTTATTGTCAATATATGCGTAACCAACATCGATATCAGCACTTACATGCCCAAGCGGAATATGTCCGCCTAAATAGAACGCACCTGAATATGAATCATTTACTTCATTATCCAGATTCATCCAGCCTGCAGAAAAAATGGTATAGATATAATTGGATCTGAATACCAGTCCTGTATTGCATGCCATCAGATTGCTTGCCCAGACTGCTAATTCCACACCCCCGTTATCTGAAATATTGATTAATCCAATGGGAATGCCGTTCTGTTCATCAGCTATGTTAACAAGTCCTATTTGTATACCTTTAAAATTATCCGCAATATTTACAAGACTGATTTGTGAACCTGTGGAATTTCCTGCTATGTTTGCTATACCTGAAAGCTGTAAGCCTTTCATATCTTTTCCGGTATAATTAAATACACCGCTTGTCTGGCATCCTGTCATTTCATTACCGGAAAAATTGAATATTCCGGTAAACTGATAACCGGTCATATTCTTCTGCCCTATATTGAATAAAGCTGCATATTGAAATCCCATTGTATCAAGACTGGTGTAATTAAAAAGAGCTGAAAGCTGTACTCCTTTTAATTCACCGCGTGAAATACAGAAAAGACTGTATAATTGTCCTCCTGAAACGTTACCACCGGAATAATTACCTAATGAAAGAAGTTGTGCACCTTCAACTCCGCCTTTCGCGTAGTTCCCTGCGAGATCAATCTGAAATCCACGAACATCCTTTCTCACAATACCCGGTCCAAATCCAAGTGAGATACCGTCAAGTTTTGCACTATAGCTTCCGGCAAGATTAAACAGGTACTTGTGAATTGTATTTTTATCGTTTCTCATATCCGGATAAAGAGACAGTTCCCAAATTTTAGTTATATATTGTTCTTCCGTATTCTGTGCGTCTTTAGTATCACCGCGCACTACTGCATACTCTTTATCTGTAAGTGTGAAGTGATTCCGGGCCAGTGTAAATACGCTTCCAGTAGCAAGGACGATTCTGGCTTCATAAAGTCCGTTCTCTTCAATATTTGTTATGGTGTATGTACCATCTTCAAGGCCGAACTGTATTTGACGTGAAGCTGGTTTACGAAGTTCACATACAAGATTATTTTCCATATCGCGTATAAAGAATTTGCCTGACAGGTCTTTGTCAAGTGTCATGACAACTCTGCTTTTTCTGATATCAGTCATTACAACATCACCGGTGCCTGACATCTGAATGTTATAGTTGGGATGCTGTGGCCCGCTTAAAGTCTTTTCAGTTCTTGCAAGTGTTTCATTATAGGCAAACTGATACGCTTCATTCAGAGTAATTCTGCCGTCCTGAGTCATGTCAGCAGCACCCCTGAGTCCTGAAAGCAGATAATGTGTAAAGAATGAGCCTTTTATACTGTCCGATTCCTGAGATGCTTCGTCTATGGAGCTTGATGTCATGAACGCGTAGCCTTTCATATTATATGAATTGTCTATCATGAAAGGTGTCCGCATTTTACCGCCTTTCAGTCTGGTAAACGCGCCTGAAGAACATGAATCGAAAATAGCGATTTTAACATCAGCATTAAAACTGTTTATCGATTTTTTGATGTCTTCGTATTTGATTTTCTCATTTCCAAGCAGTATTGCCTGCTCATCCGAATGGCCGGAATAATAGAAAATAGCTTCAATACGGCTGGCATTATGTTTATTAACTTTAATTTTCCGCTGAAGCGCCCTGATTCCTGAAAGGAATTTTTCCCTGTCAGGATTTAACATCAGTATACTGTCACCCGGGAGAACTCCCCCCATTTCATGAAGCAGCTTTTGAAATGAAACCGCGTCTGAAACTGCATAAAGCAGTTTTTCTCTTTTTGCCCCGCCATTATTGACACCTGCAATAAAAGCAAATCTGCGTATTTCCTCCTTTGATGCAGCGGAGACGGGAAATGAAATTATCAGAATTAGAAAAAGAGATTTAAATAATAAGATATATTTATTAGCGGCCATATTTATTTTACCTTTTTTATCAATACAGATGTTTGATTAATCGTTTTATCTTCTTTAATAATCAGCCCGTTTCCGGTCAAAACATTTTGCCTGTCATTTGCCATAAGCTGCGCGGCCTGGAGTACTGATATTACATCCAGTTCATGATCAGAGGTTATGAAGTAAAATTTTTCAAATTCCGGTGCGTCATCAAGTTCATAGGAATTCGAAAGTAATGTTTTTTCGCCGCTTTCCAGCTTTGTTGAGCTTACCATATCTGAAGGAAAATGCAGAGTAGTTGTTCCCCGGCTGTCAATTGAAAGTATTATTCCGTATTCATCCTTCATTGAAACATAGGCTATCTGAAGCAGATCGCCATGTTTTGCTTTTGAATTATTGTTTAAAATTTCGACTTCATCATTTATTTTTCTGTAAATATAAATTTTAGATTCTGTACCCTTGATCCTGGCCCCATACTGTGAATCATCAACAGGAACATAATTAAGTGAAGTCCTGACTACAGGGATTATAAATAAAAGGGATATAATTGCGGTTGCAAGTGCAAAAGAAGGGATGATTATTAGTTTACGGAATTTATTTTTAAATAATGAAGATTTTCTGTCTGATTCTGCATATGCCGATTCATATTTCCTACTAATCTGGGGAACAATAAAATCGGCAGGATATTCCTCTAAAATATCACTGCTTGAGCTGTTAAGAGCGTTTATTCTGTCCTGAAGTTCCGGCATCTGTTTACAAAGGGTATCTATATATACAATCTGTTTTTCAGGAAGCTCTTTAAGCAAATATCTTTCAAGCATTAAATCTGATATATATTCTTTCTTCATATTGATTCCCCCAAACAATTAACTTTTGCCTTTAAATTCCTGAGTCGCTTACGGATTCCGGACATAGACATTCCGACAGTATCTGCAACTTCCTGGAGTGTCATACCGTCAACATAATGCAGAACTGCAATTTCCCGGGTTGATGGCTTCTCACTGCTGAATATTCTTTCAAGGAAATCTCTGGCAGCTATTTTCTTTTCCATTTCTTCTGAACCTGCTATATTCATAAGCAGGTCGGCATTCTCAAGACTGGGGCGTGCTTTTTCATATCTGATCATGTTCAGACATATATTTGTCGCTATACGGTAAAGAAGACTGGATGGATAAGTTCCTTTCAGTTTGTTTTTGTTTTCAATAAGTTTCACAAAAACATCCTGCATCGCATCCAATGCCTTGTCCTCATCTACAAGCATTGAGCGGCATCTTCTCAGTACCATTGGGCCGTATTTTTTATAATACTCCGCTACATCAATTTGCATCGAATGATTTCCTTTACACTGATTATTTAACACCGGTTATCAATAAAAGTGCTACCTGAATAAATTTTTCGAAAAAAATTTTTAAGAATATTTATGTTTGATAGAATAAATGTTTCAATTCTTATTTAATATGCTGATAATTACGAATTTACACAAAATAATAATGAATAATATTCAACTATCTTTTTTAAGTAAAAATATAAAATATCTGTTAAATTAACGGTATATTTACTAAATTTTTTGAAAATTTTAAATAAAGTAAATGGTATTACTACTTATTTTGATTTTTGTTTGATATTTACCTCCCTTATTTCATTGAAATTTAAAATATAATACTAATAGCAATATAATTATAATTTTGATTCTGTTATAAAAAAGAGTATTCCAGAAAAAATCTTGACAGTATTAACACAATGTCTAAGGTATAGACATTGCGTATCATTATTATAGAAGGCTTATATGGGTGTTATTGAACGAAGAAAACGCGAAAAAGAAATGAGAATGGAACTGGCGGTTGAGGCTGCCATGGAAATATTCAATGAAGAAGGGTATCATTCTATTACGATGGAAAAGATCGCGGAACGTTCTGAAATAAGCAGAGCTGCACTGTATTTATATTTTAAAAACAAAGATGAAATACTCATTACTGCTATTGCCGAACATACGGATTATTTTGCCGGATTACTTGAATCCCTTTATGAAAGAAGAGAAACTGTAAAAGAAAAACTTATATTTGAGATATGGAATTGCTTTAAGAAGTTCTATGAAAAGAATCCGGTGGCATTCAATGCTACTCAATATTTTCATCAAAGTGAAATGATACGGAACCTGCCGGATGCTTTGCGTAATGTTCTTTACAAATCCGGTTCAAGAGTTGTAGGGCTACAGCATAAAATTGTAGGATACGGAATTGATGAAGGTATTTTTATCAGATGTAATCCCAGAACTCTTTCTGAGGTAATCTGGTCAACATTTCTCGGTATTATAGATCTTGAGCGCAGTAAATATGTTCTTTCAAAGAAAAGTCATCTGGATATAACACGGGATACGGCAATCAAAGTGTTATCCAGAGGTATTTTAGCACATTCTGATGTCAAATGCTGAATCTTTCATCTCTGATCAGCATATATTATATAAAAATTTATTCCATAGACAAAAACAGATAAAATTTCTACAACCGGCTTATTTATTAATAAAGATCTGTAATTTTTACTTTTAGAACTTAACAGGACGAGTTTAGTAAATAATTATTATTAGTTTAAGGAGGGTTATTCAATGGATGTGGATGTAAAAGCTAAATTATCGGGAATCGTCGGTAAAGCAAATTTTTCTGACGATCCAGCACAGTTAGAAGCTTATTCCATCGATCAGAGTTATTATCCTGCGGGTATGCCTAATTACATTGTAAAACCGGCAAATTCCGAAGAAGTATCTGAGGTAATAAAGTTCTGCAGTGAAAACAGCATACCGGTTGTTCCGTGCAGTTCAAAGATTCATTTTTTTGGCGCCACAATTCCAAAGGAAGGCGGAGTTTTAATGGATCTTACAAGAATGGATAAAATTTTTGAAATCGATGCGGATAACAGAAGAGTACGTTTTGAAACAGGTGTAACCTGGGAAAAACTTACAACAGAATTAGAAAAAGAGGGATTCAGAGTTATTATGCCTCTGGCTGCTATGGCAGAACGCTCAGTGTTGACTGATTTTATGGAACGTGAAGAGCCTACCAACCAGGTTTATGATTACGGCGAACCACTTGAAGCAATGGAAGTTGTCTGGCCGACAGGCGAGATTTTCAGGATGGGATCAGCCAGCGTTAACGGTTATCCTGATTCAATGTCAAAAGGCGGCAACCCTTCCGGTCCGGGACTTGACTTTTACAGATTTTTCCAGTGTGCTCAGGGAACAATGGGCGTTGTTACATGGACAAACCTGAAAATCGAATCAATCCCGAAAATAGATAAAGTCCTTTTTGCTCCTCTTGATGATTTAAATTACGGAATAGATTTTCTGTACAGGATTATGCCGAGAAGAATCGGTCAGGAAGTTCTTCTGCTGAATAATGTTGACCTTGCCGCACTTTTAACAGAGAACTGGGATGAAGATTATGAAAAGCTCTGCGCGACTCTTCCTCCATGGACACTGGTGCTGGTAGTCAGCGGTCTGCTGAGACGTCCTGAAGAAAAAATAGCTTATGAAATGAAATTCCTTGATCATGTCATTAAACATGAATTTCCAAGCCTGCGTCTTGGTGAAAATCTGCCGGGATTTCCGGGAGTTAGGAAAAAAATGCTTCCAATTCTGCGCAAACCATGGCCTGCAAACAAGACATACTGGAAAAACGGAATAAAGGGTGCTAGCCAGAGTTTACTGTTTCACGCAAGACCAATGAATGCTGAACAGTATATTTCAGTAGTTGAGAACATAGCAGCTCAGTATGGAATACAGATACATGATATAGGGGTATACATACAGCCTTTAGAGCACAACAGAGCATGCAGAATAGAAATAACTTTCTTCTATGATCCTGAAAATGAAGCGGAAAAATCAGTTGTCAGAGCATTGTATAATGATGCTGCAAAGATACTGTTATCCGAGGGAGCAATCTTTACAAGACCTTACGGGGATCTTGCACCGATTGTTTATGATAAAGCTGCCAGTTATGCTGCTGCTTTGAAAAGGCTGAAAAAGACATTTGACCCGAATAATATTATGAATCCGGGCAACCTGTGTTTCTAAGGAGGATGATGAATGGACAGCAAAAACGAAGGAAAACAAAGATATTATAAACCGAGAGCCGAAGTTGCACTTGATATCGAGGACATGGAGAATTTTGTCTATGACATGAGCCGCTGCATTAAATGCAAAGGCTGTACATGGGTTGATCACACATATATGCCGGGTGCGAAATTCATGACAAGATGCCCTAGTGCAACAATGTATGAATATGATGCATACGGCGCTTATGGGAAAATGAGAATTGCTCATGGAATGGCTGAAGGCAAAGTTGAATGGAATGATAAGGCACTTGAGATCATGTATGCGTGTACTCTTTGCGGTGCATGTGATGTAGGATGTAAAAGAAACCTTGACCTTGAAGTTGAACTTACACTTGAATCAATCAGAGTAAAAGCTGTAAAAGACGGTGTGGGACCATTACCGGCACATAAGAAGATTGCCGAGAATGTAAAGAAAACAGGCAACATGTTCGGTTCATCCAAGAAAAGAACCGAGTGGATTCCTGCTGATGCAAAACCTGCAGACAAAGCAGATGTTCTTTATTTTGTAGGATGTACAGCTTCTTACACGAACCATGAGATCGCACAGTCAACAGCTAAAATTTTCAAAGCAGCAAAAGTAAATTATATGCTTCTTAAAGATGAAAGCTGCTGCGGAAATGCTATATTCTCATCAGGTATGGTTGACGAAGCACGTGAAATAGCAAAGAAAAATGTTGAAGCAATGAAAAAAAGCGGCGCAAAGAAACTTGTAACAGCATGTGCGGAAGGATACCGTATGTGGAAAGTTGATTATCCGAAACTACTGAACATAGCTACAGCTGATCTTGGTTTTGAAGTGCTTCACCTTGTAGAATTTGTTGATGAACTGGTTAAAAACGGAAGCCTGAAAATGAAGAAGGAATTCAACACACGCATGGTTTATCATGACGCATGCAGTCTGAGCCGTTTGAGCGAACCATGGACTCCATGGGAAGGAAAAAGAGGCTGGATGGGCTGTGTTGAACCGAGACTGAAAAGACGCCGCGGTACAAACGGTGTTTACGAGCAGCCGAGAGATATCCTGAAAGCGATACCGGGTGTTGACCTTGTATCACTGCCGAGAGAACGTGAAAACGCATACTGCTGCGGAGCAGGCCGCGGAACAAAAGAAGCTTTTCCTGAATTCGCAAAATGGAATGCCAATCACAGGCTTGAAGAAATAAGAGATGCAGGTGCAGAAACACTTGTAACAGCATGTCCAATGTGTAAGAATAATTTCGCTCAGAATGTAAAAGAAAACGGCAATGACATGCAGGTAATGGATATATCAGAAGTTATCTGCTCAGCTATTGAATCATAGGAACAGGAGGAACTAAATGGCAATTTCAAAAGAAGTATATAAAGTATTTGAATCAATTGTCGGCGACTATTATGTTTCGAATGATCCGGTAATCTGCGAATCATACAGAAGCGGTCCTGGCGGTTATGAAAACGGAACCGGCTATGAGCGCGTTATGACCACGATCCCGGGTTGTGTAATAATGCCGAGAACAACTGAAGAAGTACAGAAAATAGTAAAAGTCTGTTACAAGAATGATATACCTTATGTACCTTACAGTACTGGTTTTTACGGACCGAAATCACATCCTCATGTTGAAGATGCTCTGCTGATAGACCTGAAAAGGATGAATGATTTCTATCTCGATGAAAAACATTATTATGTAGAAGTAGGCCCTGGAATGATTTATTCGCCGATACAGGAAGAAGCCATGAGGCACGGAGCTTATGTTGTTATCGGCGGAGGTGGTGCGCAGGCTTCTGCAATAGCAAACCTTATAGGTGACGGCTGGTCTCCTTTAAGCCATAGAATAGGCCTTCCTCACAGAAGAATTCTCGGAACAGAATTAGTTCTTCCGGATGGAGAACTGCTGAAACTCGGTTCTC
The DNA here is from genome assembly GCA_016932015.1 of Spirochaetota bacterium. Taxonomy (GTDB): domain Bacteria; phylum Spirochaetota; class UBA4802; order UBA4802; family JAFGDQ01; genus JAFGDQ01. The sequence goes on from JAFGDQ010000067.1 coordinate 26,153, forward strand.
TCGCTAATTCGGATGATCCTTTCTGGGGAGAATGCCCGGGTCCGGATCTGAGAGGTATTTTAAGAGGATATACCGGTGTTCGCGGATGTCTGGGTATTGTTACAAGAATGGCTATAAAAACACTGCCGTTCCAGCCTGAACGTCTTCAACCGACAGGTATTTCTCCTAACACAGTGCTTGCTTTTCCTGAAAAGAGAGTTAAATGGATCAATTATGTTGTTCCTTCCAAGGAAGCGCAGGTAAAAGCCATGTATGAAATCGGAAAGGCGGAAATAGGCGGAGCTGTAACAAAAGTTCCGCTATTCTGGCGTTCAATTGCTAAAGCTGAAGATAAAGAACATTTCTGGGAAATGTGGGGTAAAGAAAATGAAAAAACAGTGGCTAATTTCTTTATCGTAAGAGTGCTGCTGATTGGTTATACTTCCGAAGAACAGCTGGAGTATGATGAAGCGGTTCTTGCCGACATTATGTCTGAAGTAGGAGGCGAGGCAAGACCTACCAAACCTTCAGATGAATCATGGATCAAGAATGCGGACTCCGCAGGTATGTGGCTGATGTGCGGTGATTATGTATCCGTTGACTATGTTATTGAAACGCTGAGCCAGGCAACTGAACATGGGCCTACTTATGCCGAACTTAAGAAAAAATATACACCGCCGTTAATGCCTGATTACGGTGATCCGGGCTGGTTCCAGAGTTTTGAACTTGGACACCAGGGATATTCCGAATTCCTCATTTACTGGGACCATGATGACGATACAGATCCTGTTGATCAGTTCTATCTTGATACTTCAATAATGAATATCAATCATAGATTCTATACATCTCTGTTGGGACCTCATCAGCCGATGTACCTGACAGGCCCGCAGTATGGACCGAATTATCATGAATATTTTCTCAAGGTTAAAGATGAATTCGATCCCAAGTGGATGTCTCATCCGCCTGTACCTCTTGCTCATGATGTACTGATTGAGCGTTCACCATGGCTGAAGAAGATGAAGTACTGGGAAACTCCGGACGATTTACCAAAGTAAACAATTTCCATTACCATTGCAATATAAAAAGGGAGCTTGAAAAAGCTCCCTTTTTTAATATAATAGATACGGCAGAAATTTCTATTCAGAAAATATATTTATTCCCGGCTGCCAGATTCCTATTCTGATTTTTTTTCCGTTAAAGAAATGATATCTCTGATAAATATAAATCGGGAATCTTAATTCAATATCAATTGTTGACTTTAATTTTATAGTACAGAAATCATTGTAAAATAATGAGGATACTATTTCTCCCTCAAGAATATTATCTGTCAGTTCATGCCTTACCGGCAGACCTTCCTTAATAATTTTAATATCCTGAGGCCTTATTGAGAATTTCACTTTCTGACCTGTCGTAAAGTCTGCATCCTTTAATGCAACAATTTCAAATCCATTGCCTTTAATTTTAATTTTTTCAACGGAAACGTCCGTGACTGTTCCTTCATAAAGATTCTTAATTCCCTGATATAATGCTACCTGCTCAGTTTTAGGTCTTAAGAATATTTCATCTTTGCTTCCAGTCTGTTCAATCTTTCCGTTTATAAGCACTGAAATTCCGTCAGCTATTGCGTGTGCTTCATCAAGATTATGTGTTATATGAATTACAGTAATATTCAGCTGGTTAAGTATTTCTTTGACTTCAAACCATAATTCGACTTTCATTCCGTGATCAATAGCGGAAAAAGGTTCATCAAGAAGCAGTACCTGAGGATGAACAATCAGGGCTCTTGCAAGTGCTATTTTTTGTTTTTCGCCGCCTGAAAGATTTTGTACCTTTCTTTTTAATAAATTTCTGACAGAGAGAAGTTTTACAAGGCCGTCGAACCTGTCGGTTATTTCACCGGTTTTGCGCTTTACGGATTTAATTCCGAAAAGTATGTTATCATGAACATTGAGATGCGGGAATAAAGCATAATCCTGAGGAACATAACCGATTTTTCTGTCTTCAGGAAGCATATTTGTAATATCATTGCCGTGCAGGAATATTTTTCCGGTATGAACTTTGTACAACCCGCTTATGCATTTAATGAGTGTAGTTTTTCCGCTTCCTGAACGGCCTAACAAAACGGAATATTCATTTTTACTGATTGAAAGATTGATGTCATTCAGAAAAAAGTTTCCAATTTTATATGAAAGATTTTTTACTTCTAGCATAAAGCTTCCTGATAAAAAATAATATACTTAATGAAATTACAAGTGAAATCAGTATAAAAATGCATGCTGAATATATATCGGCAGAAGCGAAACTTAAAAATATTGCAATCGGAAGAGTTTCTGTTTTCAAGGTTGTTGCTCCGGCGAGTGTAACTGTTGCACCGAATTCTCCAACAGCTCTTGCCCATATTAATAGAAAAGTTGATACAAGTCCTTTTTTACTAAGAGGAATGATGACATTTCTGAATGCCTGGAATCTTGTTGAACCGAGTGTTCTCGCAATATCTTCATATACCGGGTCAATATATTCAAAAACAGCCCTTACAAGGCTGATGGAAAGACCGATTATGACTATAAACTGAGAAAGAATTATACCTGGGACTTCAAAAACAACCCTGAATATATGATCTTCAAAAAATCTTCCTGCCGCAGTATTAAAGAATATTAAAAGCATTGCCCCAAGAGCAATAGGAGAAATAACAATTGGAAGATACAGAATAGCATCAATGAAATTTTTAAACATAAAGTCATATCTTGCAAGTATATAGGCAATTGGAATAGAAAAAAGAATTGCAAGCAGGGAGGATGCAGTTGCTGTCATAATTGTAAGTCTGACGGCAAAAAGGAGTTCGTTTGTATTTACATCACTTACAGTGGATTTTGTGTTAAGCTGTGTAATGATTGAAAAAATAAGTACGATGAAGAATAGCGATATAATTATAAGAATTGAATAAAAAACAATAAGAAATATTTTATCTTTCATATCTGGCTAAATTAACATATACTCAGGGTACGCGATTTTTTTGTTAAATACAGGTATAGGGAAAATGACTGGCACACATCTGTATAATGAGAAAAATATTTTTTTTTAAACTAAACTCAAAAATAAGTGCGGTTCTAAATTACAGGAAAATAGAGAAAGAGCTGACTTTTTAGTTAAAGAAACTTCTGATTCTTGAATTTTATAAATTCTTTTTCAGCGTAATTCTTGATTTTCTTTTGAAAAGAATCATATTTTCTTATGTATTTTTCTCCAAAAGAAGTCAATTCAGCTCCGGCCCGGTCATTTCCACCATGCCTTCTTTCTATAACTTTTTCTCCCAGATTTTCTTCAAGCCAGTTAAGCATCTTCATGGCTTTTGCATAGGATAAATTCATGCTTTTCGCGGCACTATTAATAGATTTATGTTCTTTGATGCCCTGCAGCAGCCAGACCAGTCCAATCCCCATAAAGGGATCGCCTTCTTCATTTGTTAAGCTGATTTTTACTTTTATATCCATACCAATATACAAATTAAGATAGAATGGCAGCTTGTCAAGCTGTTTTATAAAATGCGTTTTGTTTTTTAACAATAATTTGTGTAAATTAATTATTGAGAATTTTTTTTTGTTGCTATTCAGCTACTGCTTTGCAAGAAGAAATAATTATCAATTTTAAGGGAAGAGGATATTTCGACCGTCGAGTGATACATGATGTATCTTACGAGAAGGGTAAATTGATAATTATTTCTTCTTGCAAAGCAGTCTTCACGCATAATATAGATAACAGCTGAATAGTTACCTTATTTTTAAAATAAAATTTATATAAAAGTACCAAAGACGGATTTGAATATAATATAGAACTAACGCAACATTATAAAAATGTATGGTTTGTTCTATATATGAATTAATTAAGAGAAGGTGATACTTTATTATTTTAAAAAAAATTAATCCCAGTCCGGAGGCCCGGGTTTTGTCTGCTTTTCATAAATAGGATTATATAAAAGAGTTCCAAAGTGCTTCAGTGTTTCATGACGTTTCTCATCCGGGCTTTCATCAGGAATAGCACGAATTAAAGCATCACAGCGGGCTCTGAGTCCTTTTTCGAATTCCGGATGACTGATAATAAACAAATCATTTCTTTTAATAGCCCGAACTATACGCTTGCCGACTTCCTCTGGATCCATAAAAACACTCATATCAAATGGAGGAGGGCCTGAAGGCGGTTTTGGTGCATTCGCGGCATTTTCATCTTTAATGATGCTTGACCGGATTTCATTTGAACTCATAGGAAGATTTGTTGAAACAGGCCCCGGAAAGTATACGGAAGCATTTATGTTTGTTCCTTCAAGATCTGAAGCCAGATTTTCCATTATACCTGCAACGGCAAATTTTGAAGTACAGTAAATTCCTGATCCGGTAACTGCCGAAAAACCTCCGGTAGACGATGTACTGATTACATGGCCTTCTTCGCCGTGTTTAAGCATACGCGGAAGAAATGTCAGAATACCGTTTATTACACCGCCAACATTTATTCCAAGTATAAAGTCCCAGTCCTGAAAAGTTGACTGAGGAATGGGGCCGCCTCCGCCGACACCTGCATTGTTGATAAGAATATGCAGATTACCGAAAACTGATTCCGTTTCATCAGCTGCACGGGCAAATGCTTCCCTATCTGTTACATCAAGCTGAACAGGATGCACTTTTTGTCCCTTGTCCTTGAAATATTCCATAGCTTCATCAAGCGCATTTTGACGCAGATCGGCAATTACAACATTCATATTGTGAGATGCGAAGACTTTGGCAATACCAAGTCCTATACCGCTTGCACCGCCGGTTATAAAGGCGGTTTTACCTTCCAGATTTTGCATTTTAGTTCTCCTCATAAACCAGCATGAAACAATATCAGCTAATACTAACAGCCGGGATTTATTCTTTCAAAAACAGGTTACAAATATAATTTTGAGTTAGTTAATACTTAATTAATACCGCAGGAACCGTCAGAGCAGTTTCTGGCAACCGGCATTCTCAGTGCCTTGTCATCGTGCTTAATTCCTTTTTCAGGAATCCATTTGTCAACGGACATTGTCTGTGTATGCATAAAGTCAGTAGTTATATACATTGGATTCCACTCTCCGCCGACTACAATTAAATTTATGTTTTCAGGCATAAAGTACGGTAATCCGGACTTTTCAGCCAGGAATTTTTTCAGGTCATTCTTGGTTTTGAAGCCCTGTTCCTCTTTCAGGCTTTTTGCTGTTAGCGGGTCCATGACAAAAGTGCAGCTGAATGCCATTGAAACCGCGCCTTTCATCATTTCCGCCATACGCTCTGCAGGCCCCATACCGAGATGAAGTATATTCCATCCTCTGAATAAACTTACGGTACTTTCTTCAGGTTTGAAACCTTTCTCTACATGAAACGGTTCATAAACACTTTTACGTTCATTTTCAGCACAGCACATGTTGTTATAATTTGAAATGTTTCCGAATGTTGCAGTAAAATTATCGGCAAGTTTCGCATCACCAAGGTTGATCGTCAGCAGTGTGTATGCCCTTCCGATTACAGAATTGGCATAATTAAAAGGGCTTAGGGCTGCTGCTTCATAATTCATCCCTATCATGTCCCGTATAGGGCCGTTAACAACTATCATTCTGCCGAAAGATGTCGTACTGCTTGGCATTGATGGTTCCTGACTCTCAGCAAGAGCAAGAATTACCGGGAAATGCTCGGGCCTCGCCCCGGCCATTACCGCGTTTACTGCAATCTTTTCTACTGTGTATTCAAGTCTTTCTTCATGTGTAGTAACTGACATTCGTCCGACAATTTCATCCGGATCGTGATCTGTTCCTGTGAGCATTTCAGCAACCCGCTTTTCAGTTGGAAGTATTATCGGCAGTCCGTCAGTCCATGCGTTTTCAAGAAACAATCTATGCAAATTTTGCTCCGTATCCTTTTTCAGCAGTCTGGGCCATTTAGGTTTTTTTCTTATCGTGGGATGTTTCTCTCCTTCTGTTAAAGGCTGCAACAGGGCGTCTGTCATTTCCTGCATTAACTGTTTGCCTGTTACCGGGTCGTTTCCTTTGATATAACCCTGCAGGGTTTCTCTTGAAACAAAGCCTACAGGATATGGAGGAAATACCCATCTGAGTTTCATTCCATGTGTATCCGAATCACGTAGAATGTAATCTGCAAATCTTGCTGTAACAACAGGTGCTGTCGGAATGTCGAAGTCATGCTCGATCATTCTCGCGAATTCGGCGATACTCGCCGAACAGCCGTCTCAGCCGCCTACACCGATAACTACAGCATCGGCATTCTCCTTTATTTCTTCCCACAAGGCCGGGTCGTCGGAAAAAATTGTACCCTGCTTCGTACGCAGCTCGGTTTTGGCTCCCGGAATATTATTTACGAACCATGTCTGTACTTCTTCAAGGAATTCTTTTGCTCCGAAGAATCCCGTATCAACAAGATATATTTTTTTATCATTCAGTGTCTTAACCCTTTCAGCCATCTGCAGGCCTTCCATGGAATTGAGATTATTTGTCGGCTGATTTTTAGGATCAAGAATCGCTCCGGGATTTGAATTAGCCTCAATTCTTCTGCCGAATATTCCTGAGGGCTGACCTCTCGGATCAAGTACTTCAACTAATGTTTCATTATCTTTCATGTTAATTCTCCTGAATCTGGTGGTAAGGGAAGGTAATGCTAAGTGTACTTCAAATTTAAAAAACAAATAATGGTTTGTATTTTATAAAAACATAAGGCTTTAAAATAGTGATTTTTAAAATAAATTTAGTCAATAGAATTTTAGTTATTTTAATGCATCTGGCGGAAAAAGTAATTTGAAGATCAAACGTTCAGATTTTTATAGCAGTGGGAAATTTTGAAATATGAAATTATTTCGTTATATGGAACATTATTTTTTTGTGTTTTGGGATTTGCCGGTTGATTTAGATAATGCAAGCTTTGGTAAGAATACATATGAAGCTTAAAACGGTTTAACTCTTTATTCGAAATGTTGTGCGGGTTTTAAAATCAATAATATGATTAAATAATTAAAAATTATACATTTGCATTTTGCGCATAAATAAGAGTTGATTAGCTATATATATTAAAAAAAACATCCCGTAGCCTTAAAGACCGGGGATGTCGTGTCAGGGGTGGCTGACGGGACTTGAACCCGCGACAACAGGAGCCACAATCCTGGGCTCTACCAACTGAGCTACAGCCACCATGTGATTTAGATTATTAAAAAATAATCTGATTAGCAATTATTTTTTAATAATCTTTATAAGAAGTCAATCATTACAAACTGAATGAAATGTCAACTTTTTTTGATGAATGTTTATTAAAAATTGTTAAAGTCTTTTATTCTTTTAGGGCTTTTTCAAGTACTGAATTTAATCTTTTAACAAAGTTCGGAGTATCCTTGACTTCCACACCTTCGATTAAAAGCGCCTGTTCCAGCAGAAGTCTGGTGATATCTTCAAACAGTGCATCATCTTTAATATCATTCAGTTTTTTAACTATTTCATGTTTAGGGTTGATTTCCAGAATGGGTTTAATTTCCTCAAAATTATACTGCCCCATTGCTTTCATCATCTCCTGCATCTGAACACTCGGATCGCTGGCATCAACAACAACACATGAAGGTGAGTCGCTGAGACGTGTACTTGCTTTAACATCCTTAACTTCATCTTTAAGGATTTTTTTCATCTTCTTGATAATAGGATCGGATTTCTTTTCCTCTTTTTTATCTTCTTCTGTCTTAAGATCTTCAGCAGCATCACTCTTATTTATTGATTTCAACTCAAGATCCTTGTATCTGCCTATCGAAGGCATTACGATTTCATCTATTTTCTGATCAAGAATAAGAACTTCAATATCCTTGTTCTTATACATTTCAAGTAAAGGGGACTTCCTTAAGGCAGTTTCTTTTTCACCAGTAATGTAATAAATAGCTTTCTGATCCTGCTTCATTCTTGCCTGGTAATCAGCCAGGCCTGTGTAATTGTCTACTTTAGTAGATTTAAAACGTATAAGTTCAAGAAGTGCTTCCCTGTTTTCGAAATCCTGGTAAAGTCCTTCTTTTATGCAGTTACCGAATTCATCAATGAATTCCTTATATTTTTTCTCATCTTTTGCGTAATTACTGAATTCACTCAGGAGTTTTTTAACTGATGAAGATTTAATCTTTGCCATAACCTTGTTCTGCTGAAGTATTTCACGGCTGACATTCAGCGGCAGGTCTTCAGAATCAATTACACCTCTTACAAATCTGAGATAAGTAGGAAGCAGTTCTTTATCGTCATCAGTAATAAAAACTCTTTTTACATAAAGCTTTACGCCGGGTGTGTAATCGGCATAATACAAATCCATAGGAGCTTTCTTTGGAATATAAAAGAGAGTAGTGTAATCCATTGTTCCTTCCGCCTGAGTATGTACATGGAACATAGGATCATCACTGTCATGTGAAATTGTTTTGTAGAACTCATTGTAATCTTCAGCCTTGAGATCTGATTTGGATCTTTTCCATAATGCGGATGCTTCATTAAGCTTATCAACAACCTGTTCTTTTATTTCTTTTTTATTATCATCTTTTCCTTCATATTTAACATCTTCATAATGAAGGAAAATAGGGAATGCGATATGATTGGAATATTTTTTTACAACTGTTTCGATTTTCCACCTGTTAGCATATTCTTTTCCTTCATCATTTAAATGAAGTAAAATAGTGGTTCCTGATTTTTCTCTTTCAGATTCCGAAATATCATATTCTCCCTGGCCGTTTGATTCCCACTTATAAGCTTTATCATCTCCGGCCTTTCTGCTTATGATTTCAACTTTGTCAGCAACCATAAATGCAGAATAAAAACCTACACCGAACTGACCTATCATGTTGGAATCCTTTTTGTTGTCTCCTGTAAGATGCTCAACAAAACTTCTTGTCCCGGATTTCGCGATTGTTCCGATATGTTCTACCAAATCAGCTTCGTTCATGCCGATTCCGGTATCACTTATAGTCAGAGTGTTGTTTGCTGCATCAAAGCTGATGTCAATTTTCGGATCAAACGGAATATTTTTGTATTCATCTTCTGTCAGATTCAAAAATTTAAGCTTATCTAAAGCATCAGAAGCGTTTGATATCAATTCTCTCAGGAATATTTCCTTATGAGAATAGAGAGAATGAATGATTAAATGAAGCAGCTGATTAACTTCCGTTTCAAATTTTCTGGTAGTCATTATTCTTCTCCTAATATAATTATTTTATTTAGTAATTTATAATTTTGTATAGTCTGAATCGCAGCTGTTCCGCTGCAGAAAATACCTGATTGTTTTTGTAGTACTGATTCCCGGAGAATTCAGGAAATCATTGCCTTTAAATCAATATACCCGTATAAAGCCAACTTTAGAGCTAAATTTTATTAATAATGATGCTTTTTATGGCAAGTAATTTTTTTATAGGATATGATTTAAAAATAAGTTGTTATTATTAATCAATCTATTTAAATTAATTAACCTAATTTTTAATTTACCAAAGGAATAATATTGACATAAAATTGATAATATTTCTCTTATTATTCATCAAATCACAAAATACCAGCTTTTATACAGGTCAATTTAATTGGAAAAAGCAAAAACAAGAATCGAAGTCTTTTATAAGGTCAAGGATTTTCGCGGTGAAGTAATTAAACAAAATCTTGATAGACAGGGATATGATATAAACAATATTTATATAAGTAACAATTATCTCCTTAATATTGATTTAACTGATACAGAAGCAAAAGGTATTGCAGGGGCACTCACTCAGAGTGTTACACAGGATAATTTAATCAACATACCTTTTTTTCCTCAAAACTTTTCCTATGCAATTGAAATTGGTTTTCTCCCCGGTGTTACAGATAATGTTGCTCATACAGTCAGGGAAATGATTGAAGATTATCTTAAAAAGGAACTTGATCCTGAAAAAGCTGTTTTCAGTTCTATTACTTATTATATAGATGGAAATATTTCTTTAGACGACGCAAGACTTATCGGCTCAGAATATTATAATCCGCTTATAGAGAGAATAAAAATATTATCCAACCGGGATTATTCCTCAAACAACGGGATGGGATATGAAATTCCTGTAGTCAGTATAACATCAGGCAGTGATGCAGATGAGGTAAATATCGATATTCCGGAAGAAGAGCTTCTTCGTCTCGGGAAAGAAGGAATTCCCGATAAAGATAATTCAAGAAGAGGCCCTCTTGCTCTTGATTTGCTTTCTTTATCTACAATAAAAACCTATTATAATAAATTTGAAAAAAGAAATCCTACAGATATTGAACTCGAATCAATTGCCCAGACATGGAGTGAGCATTGCAAGCATACTATATTTTCATCGAAAATTGACGAAATCAACAGCGGAATTTATAAAGAATATATCAAAGAAGCGACCAATCAGATCAGAAAAAATAAAGGTGATAATGATTTTTGTGTCTCTGTTTTTGAGGACAATGCAGGCGGAATAAAATTTGATGATAATTTTATAGTTTCGGATAAAGTGGAAACTCACAACAGTCCGAGTGCACTTGACCCCTTTGGCGGTGCTATTACAGGAATTGTTGGAGTAAACAGGGACGCTATAGGTTTCGGTATGGCTGCAAAACCGATTGCCAACAGATACGGATTCTGTTTTGCGGATCCTTTTGATGAAACTCCGCTTTACAGGGAAAAAAACAAATCATCAAAACTCCTTTCTCCCAAAAGAATAATGGAAGGAGTTATTAAAGGAGTAAATGTCGGAGGAAATCAGTCAGGTATTCCGACTCCTCAGGGTTTTGTATATTTTGATGACAGATATAAAGGGAAGCCTCTTGTTTTTGTAGGTACAATAGGTCTCATTCCTGCTAAAATAAATAATCAGCCGTCAATAATCAAAAAAGCCGTTCCCGGAGATTTTATTGTAATGGCTGGCGGCAGAGTAGGCAGGGACGGCATTCACGGTGCCACGTTTTCATCTGAAGCACTGACTTCAGGAAGCCCTGTAGGAGCAGTACAGATTGGCGACCCGATAACACAGAAAAAACTTTCAGATGCAATCATAAAGGAAGCACGCGACAGACTTCTTTATCATTCAATTACTGACAACGGTGCAGGCGGACTTTCCTGTTCTGTGGCAGAAATGGCAAGAGAGTGCGGCGGTTTCGAAGTTGATCTTGAAAAAGTACCGGTCAAATATCCAGGACTTGCTCCCTGGCAGATATGGATAAGCGAGTCACAGGAAAGAATGACTTTGTCTGTACCTGTGGATAAGCTTGATGATTTTCTTGCTTTAATGAAAAAGAGAGATGTGGAAGCTACTGTAATCGGCCGGTTTAATTCAAGCGGCCGCGGCAGGGTTAAACACAAAGGTAAAATAATTTTTGATCTTGATCTTGATTTTCTTCATGATGGTCTGCCCGATAGAGCTCTTGCAACAGTAAAAAAGAATATTGAACTGGAAGAACCTGAATTTGAAGAGCCTGAAATATTAACAAAAATATTTCATGATATGGCTTCCAGGCTTAATACTGCAAGTTTTGAGTTTATATCAACGCAGTATGATCATGAAGTTCAGGCTGGGTCCGTTATAAAGCCTCTTCAGGGAGCCGGAAAAGTAAACGGCAATGCATCGGTAATCAGACCGGTGCTTGATTCAATGAAGGGTGTTGTCCTTTCACAGGGGCTTTATCCGTCTTACAGTGATATTGACACTTACTGGATGGCAGCGTGTTCAATTGACACTGCGATCAGAAATGCTGTTTCAGTTGGAGGTACTATTGATTATCTTGCACTGCTGGATAACTTCTGCTGGTGTGATTCATACAATCCGGAAAGGCTTTCAGAACTTAAAGATGCAGCCCGTGCATGTTATGATTTTGCAGTTGCTTACGGTACGCCGTTCATTTCCGGAAAGGACAGCATGTTCAATGATTTCAAGGGGTATGATGAGGAGTTTAATGAAATTTTTATTTCTGTTCCTCCTACTTTGCTTATATCTTCAATTGGTGTTATTAACAATATTAAAAAATGCCAGACTATTGATTTTAAGTTTCCGGGCGATAGAATATATATAATTGGCGAAACAGATGACGAGCTTGGAGGATCTGAATTTTACGCTTATATGGGTGAAGTATTTGAAAGTGATAAATTTACCGGAACCATAGTACCAAAGGTCAATCCGGAAAAAAATATAAATATCTACAGGACATTTGAAAAGGCAATGAATCTCGGGATAATATCTTCATCCATAAGCATTGAAAGAGGCGGCCTTGGATTAGCATTAGCTAAATCCTCAATGGCCGGAAACATCGGATTTTCAGCTGATATAAGCAGAGTGCCGATGACAAATGAGCTTAGAAAAGATACTATTTTATACTCTGAGTCTCAGGGACGTTTGCTTGTCAGTGTAGCCCCTTTAAATGCGGATAAGTTCGAGAGTATTTTTCATGGTATTCCTGTAGCTCAGATTGGAACTGTTGCGGAAAACAGTAATATTGAGATATATTTTAAGAATAAAAAGATTGTTAAGTCAGAAGTCGGATTATTACTCAATTCATATAAAGGTTTATTTAAAGATTTTTAATAAACTTCTAATACTGAATTAAATAATTAAAATTATATTAATAATCAATTTATAAGGAAAATTTTAAATAATATGGCAAAACCGCTAGCCCTGATTCTTACAGGTTATGGAATAAACTGCGACGATGAAACTGCTTATGCTTTTGAAAAAGCCGGAGCTGTTTCAAAAATAATTCATATCAATGATATCATCGATAGCTCGGGTATCTTGAAACAATTTCAGATATTCATTTTTCCCGGCGGTTTTTCGTATGGTGATGATGCAGGAAGCGGAAAGGCCCTTGCTAATAAAATAAAGAATAATCTCGTACAGGAATTTCATGAATTTCTTGAAAGAGATACTCTTATGCTCGGCATATGTAATGGTTTTCAGGTGATTGTTAATCTCGGTATTGTTCCTGCCGTAAATAATTCTTTTGGGGAGGCGGAAGTTTCACTTGAGTATAACCGCACATTCAGATATGAATGCAGATGGGTTGATCTTGCAGTTGAAAATACAAATTGTGTTTTTACAAAAGGAATAAATGATTTTCGTATACCGGTTGCACATGGTGAAGGAAACTTCTACGCGCCTGAAACTATTTTAAGCAAACTGGAGAAAAATAATCATATTGTAATGCGTTATGTTAAACCCGGCGGAAGACCTGCAAACGGAGAATTCCCTTATAATCCGAATGGATCAATGAACGACATTGCAGCTATTTGTAATAAAACCGGCCGCGTAATGGGTATGATGCCTCACCCGGAGAGAAATATATTTTTTACTCAGCAGGATAACTGGACTTATTTGAAAGAGAAAGCTGTAAGAAGTAATTATAAAATTACGGAACAAGGAGAAGGATTTTTAATTTTTCGAAATGCAGTAGAATATTTTAAATAAACATTGATTAATCAATAAAGACCTTTAACATCTGAAATATATAATTATCAGTAATATTTCAAACGCTAAAGGCCTTTTTATTTTGCTTTATATGTTATTGTTTAAATTAAAATTTGGATTTTTTCCCCATCATCCATCTGCCTGATTCTTCTTCGTTTTTTGTACCGTTTTTATTGTAAACTTCCCACACGCCGCTTTTCTTTCCATTCATATATTCGCCTGATGCTTTTACTTTGCCGTTTGAAAAATATTCCTTATATTTTCCGTTTAATTTGTCCATCATATATGTGCCTTCAAATTGTTTTTGTTTTCCGCCTGCAAAGTAACCGGTCCATTTACCGCTTTTTCTGGGCAGCTGCCATTTACCTGTCCATTTATATTTTAGGTTTGCATTTGGATTGTCCTGCGGTACGTTCAGTTCCGCTTCTTCGCCTGCTGATTTATTATTTATAATTTTTTCATATATTCCTTTAACCGGGCCCATTAAATCACCGCTGCCGGTAAGATATCCGTTTTCATATATCTTCCCGAATCCGGTTGCCATTCCGCCCTGAAGGGTAAGCTCCATTTGTAGGACGCGCTGTCTTCTGGAGGGATATGTGTAAAATTTCCATAAACCGTCTTCTTTATTATTTTTATATTTGCCTTCTTTCTGTAAAAGTCCTTCTTTTGAGAAAAACTGCCATTGGCCCTGCATTTGAGATACTTTCTTTGTTTCTGTTTTTACCTGCAGTTTACCCATTGAATATTTTCCGGTCATCTGTGTCTGGCCATTATCATAAAAATATTTCCAGACACCGTTCTTAAGGTCATCAATATAAAATCCCTGTTCTTTGGAATTTCCATTGTCCCAGTATGTATTACATTTTCCATTATGCTTATCGTCTTTATACCATGAAATTTCCTTTGGTGTTCCATCTTCGTAAAATTCCTGAAAACGGCCTTTTTTTATTCCGTTTTTAAACTCTTCAATCATTTTAACTTTTCCGGATTTGGAAAATGTTGTTTTTTTCCCGTTTATAACTCCAACTTTACCGAAATCGCTGTTAATTAAAATATATACGGCTTTCCACATTAACGCGTTATTATCATAATATCCGGTCCATTCACCGGTTTTTTGATTTTCAAGGAAACTTCCTTCTGTGCTTTTTGCTCCGTTTTTATAAAGAAATATCCAGGGTCCGTCCTGCTTATCATTTAAATAATTGCCTTCAGCCAGTTTTTCTCCGGAACCTCTGTGGTACAGTACCCATTTTCCATCCATTTGATAATTTTTGAAATTTCCTTTTCCTTTGAGTGAGCCGTCATTCCAGAAAATTTTTCCATAGCCGTCTTTAATTTTGTCAGATTTTGAGTCTTTTTTATCAGTAGATGAACACGATAAAATCAAAAGTGAAGTAAATAATATTGTCAAACATGCTGATATTCTTCTCATTAACACTACCTCTTTAATCTTAATTCCAGAATAAATTAAACTGAAATGAATATTTTACTGTCAAGACATATATTAAAATTACCGAACATAATATTATATGACATATTATTTTTAATTTTACATGCTTTATTTCTCAGGAGGTTTAAATGTTAAGGTCGTTATGGACGGGTGCGTCCGGTATGATTGGCCAGCAGTTCAATATTGATACAATATCAAATAATCTATCTAATGTGAATACAACAGGTTATAAAAAAGTCAGAGCTGAATTTGAAGATCTGATTTATCAAACCGTATTAATGGCAGGAACCCCCGCAACCGAGATTACCGAAGTACCTACAGGAATACAGGTAGGACACGGAGTTAAAACTGCTGCCACTCAAAAGATGTTTCAGCAGGGCAGCCTTCAGTCAACTGAGAATAAACTTGATTTAGCGCTTGAAGGAGAAGGGTTTTTCAAAGTTCAGCTGTATGACGGCAGTATAGCCTATACAAGAGACGGTTCATTCAAGCTTGACTCAAACAGACAGGTCGTAACCTCCAATGGATATCTGTTAGAACCCCAGATAATACTCCCTGAGAATTTTATAATGAATACTCTATCAATCAGTCAAGACGGCAGAGTAACAGTAGGTATAGTCGGCGAAGAGGATCCTATTGATGTCGGCCAGTTGGAAATAACTCGCTTTGTAAATCCTGCAGGACTGCAAAGCATCGGCGGAAATCTCTTTAAAACAACACCTGCATCCGGAGAGGAAATACCCGGTCAGCCCGGTATGGACGGCATGGCAAAGACACATCAGGGTTTTCTTGAAATGTCAAATGTAAAGGTCGTTGAGGAAATGGTTAATATGATCGTAGCTCAGCGCGCTTATGAAATAAATTCCAAGTCAATACAGACATCAGACTCAATGCTCGCAACAGCTATAGGATTGAAGAGATAATTTATACAATGTATAAACATGTATTTGCAATAATACTTTTAACTTTATTCATCCAGGCATGTTTTTATAATTATGCTTATTGTGATAACAGGCTGTTTCTTCATAAATCAGTCAATTATAATGATGAGAAGTTATGCATGGGTGATATATTGTCTATAAATGGCAATACAGAAGAGCTGAACAAACTCAGGAATATTGAAATACCGCCTGCAACCTTTTCCGACGGCTATATTGACATAAAAGAAATATCTGCGCTTATTAAAAAAAATACGGATGAAATTTATCTGATTTACGGTAATTCTGTAAGAATTCTTGATCCTGCAAATGTAAACTATGATATTTATAAATCAGATTATCTTGTAAAAGCCGGTGATAGAATTAGTCTCCATATTAAAAAGAACGGTATTAATATTGAGATGCATGGTATTGTCATGGAAGACGGTAGGTATAAAGATGAAGTTAATATTAAACTATTGAATAAATCCGGACATTTCCGGAAGATTGTTAAAGGCCTTGTTAAATCGAAAGATATTGTTGAGGCTGCGTTATGAAAAAAATAAAATGTTTTATTATTCTCATTATCATTATTTCCGGAGTGAATTCGGTTTACTCCAGAACAATCTGGAGAGATAGAAATATTTATTCTTCCGGCGGTGATTTGAACGTAGGAGATATTGTTGTGGTAAATGTTGACGATATTTCCCAGTTAAAATTTAACATTACATTTAATAATGATAATTCCTATAACATTATATCAAACCCGGATAAGAATATTACAAATTTTCTTCCCAAAATATCATCAGATAAAAAAATAACAGCTTCTGAAAAAACAGATTATTCAGAAAAGGGAAATTTACAAATTTCGATAGCATCAAGAATAACATCTGTAACTCAGGATGGTAAATTAAATATAACCGGTGCAAAAGAATATTCGATTAACGGTAAAATAAACAGATTTTTTTTATCAGGAATTGCTGATCCTGACCTGATTAAGGGCAGAACATTGTTATCAGGAGATATATCAAATTTCAGACTTGAGATCAGGGGACTTCAGGAACCCGGAGCTGTTAATATACAGAGAGCAGAACCGGGAACAGATGGAACTGCAAGCGGATCACTTACTGAAACTGAAAAGCAACAGATCATTGTTGATTATTTAAATAAAATGCTGAGAGAGTTAAACAGATGATAAAATTCAGAATTCATTCTTTCTATATTGTCTTAATATCTTTTCTGATATTTTTTTTAAACTTCAACAGTGAATCACATGCCGAAGTAACAGTTAAAATCAGAGATATTGCTTATATAGACGGATTGAAAGAAAATCAGGTTTTCGGTTTTGGACTGGTAATTGGTCTTCAGGGAACCGGAGACAGTAAATCATCGCTTGTTGAATCTTCTCTTAAAAGTCTTTTAAAAAATATCGGTATTGTTGAGGAAGGGGATCATAAATCAAATAATATTGCTGCTGTTCTGCTTACAGCTAAACTTGCCGCTTTTTCACGAATTGGAGACAGAATAGATGTTATTGTTTCTTCAATCGGTAACGCAAAGTCGCTTGAAGGCGGCATTCTTATTCAGTCACCTTTGCGGGGAGCTGATGGAAGAACTTATGTAGTAGCACAGGGAGCATTAACGTTCCCGACATCAAAACAGTCTGCTAAAAAGATAAAAACAGTCGCAACAATGATAAATGGCGGAATTATTGAACAGGCTCTTGAACCGGATTTTGTCAGAAATAATTCAATAGCTCTTGTTTTAAATTCCTGGGATTTCACAACTGCAAATAACATTATTAAGGCTGTATCAGTAAAATATCCGGATTCAAAACCGGAGATTGTACCAAACGGCAAAGTGGGAATCAGAATTCCTGATAACACAAATTTAGCTGAATATATTTCTTCAATTGAAAATATAGAAATTATCCCAAGCTATGAAGCCCGGGTTGTAATTAATGAAAAAGACGGCACAATAGTAATGGGTGGTGACGTAAAAATTTCTGAAGTTGTTGTAAGTAAAGAAGGAATGACAATCAGAGTTGAGAAAACAGGAGAAAACGCAAGTGCTGCTGAATTCAGGGAATCTTCTTCAGTTAAGGATATAGTTGATTCGTTAAACTATATAGGTGCTTCAACAACAGATATAATTTCAATTTTAAAAGCAATAAATGACGCTGGTGCGCTACACGCAAATTTAATTGTAAAATAGGTATTTTAATGAACATTTCAGGTATATTAACTTCAGGAAATCAATTACCGGAAAGTAAGTCCAATGACGTTTCTGTTAATAACGATAAAGTTAGCAAGTTTAAGCAGCTGCTTGACAGAAATTTAAAATCAAATGAATTTACAAGATTTATTCCCCAAAATAATAATAAACCGGTCGATAAAAAACTAATGGATGTTTGTCTGGAAATGGAATCCATTTTTGTAAGCAGAATGCTGAAAGAAATGCGCAATACGCTTCCAAAGGAAAAGCTTATTGACGGCGGATATGCGGAAAAAATATTCGAAGACATGCTGTACGATGATTATTCCTTAACTCTATCTAAAACATCCAATCTCGGGCTTGCCGGAATGCTTTATAGCGAACTCAGCAAGATTTAATTAAAATATAAAAAATAACATTAGCTTTATTTAAAAGAACTATTATTTATTCTATTCCAGCGAAAGTATCCATTCTTCGCGATTATTTCAATAATCAAAAAACATATAATTTAGTTAAGCATATTTTTTATTAAAAAATAATAATATCATATTTCCCTTGACTCAAATTTATTATTGAATAATAATATTTTATTATTTGCTAATGAATAACTGTTCTCATCCAATGAATAATATGAGACAGAATTGTTAGTAATATTAAAATACAGAGTTCTAATAAAAATATTTTCGAAAAATAAGGAAGTTGGCATGAGACCAGTTAAATAAATTTAAAAAATTCAAATAGGAGGCATTAGATGAAAAACGGAGTGATTCCTGTTGTATTCGTTTTATCAGTATTGCTTATGTTTTTTGCTGGTTTTGCTTGCGGGGAAAAACCACCTGCCAAAGACAAAATAGTAATTGGACAGGCCGCCTCTCTTTCAGGTCTTAATGCTATAATTCACAATTCAGGTCCGGCACAAACTCAACAGTTATGGATTGAAGAAGTCAACGCTAAAGGTGGAATATATGTAAAGGAATATGATAAAAAATTAC
Source organism: Spirochaetota bacterium (assembly GCA_016932015.1). GTDB lineage: Bacteria > Spirochaetota > UBA4802 > UBA4802 > JAFGDQ01 > JAFGDQ01. The sequence continues at coordinate 45,169 of JAFGDQ010000067.1, forward strand.
CTATTGAGCTGAAACTATATGATGACAAGAGTGATCATGGGACTATGACGAGATTAATTGAAAAATTAATCTTGGAAGATAAGGTAGATTTTTTATTTCCACCATGCGGCACTTCCTATTTATTCGCAGCTGCTCCAATTGCCAATAAGTATAAGTATATTTTACTTGGTAATGAAGGTGGTGCTACAAGCCTCGAAAAACTGACTGATGAGCTGCGATATTTTTTTCCTGTATTAAATTATTCAAATCATTACCAGATACCGTTATTAGCAGACCTCTTTGCAGAATGGGGCGTCAAATCAGTAGCAATAACTTTTAATGAAGATCTTCATGGTATTGAGTATGCCAATGAAGCGGGTATGCAATTTGAATTAAAAGGAATCAGGATCGTTATGCTTAAAAGCCATCCTATTGGAATAAAAGATATGTCTCAGATTATAAAGGCAGCAAAGTCTTCCAAAGCAGACGCCTTTTGTTCGTTCTCTTATCCCGGTGAGACCTTCCTTGTTACCAAACAGGCAATAGAAATTGGTTATAATCCAAAAGTCTTTCAAGCTAATGTAGGTGTTTACATGCCTATGTTTGGTAAAATGTTTGGAAGCGGGAGGATGGTTGAAGGAGTGATAGGCGGTGGTGCATGGAGTCCCAAACAATCTCCGGCTATTAAGAAATTCTATGATAAATTGCTTTCTAAACATGGAGAAGGTGCTCTTGATATGTGGGGAAATTTGTACTATTATGGAGCATGGCAGTTTTTTGAAAAAGCTATTGAAGAAGCCGGAACACTTGATCAAAAGAAGCTACGTGATATAATTGCAAGTGAAAAATTTGATACAATTTTAGGTCCAACATGGTTTGATGAAAAGCAGCGCCTGGCAAGAGAATGTCATCCTGGAGAATATGGTCAATGGCAGAATGGTGAATGGGAAGTTATATTACCAAAGGATAAGGCAACTGCAAAGCCCATATTCCCGAAACCTGCCTGGAAGAAATAATTGAGTTTTTTATAATCGGGAATCAATAATATTTCGGATTCCCGATTATCATTATAAAGCTAAAATATTGTTGATCTAATGTTTATGATTTAAAAAATCACTAAACGAATTGTCAATAAAATCGTCACATACACTGATATTGATAATATCCTGTAATTTAGTGAGCTGCTTTAATATTTGTTCTGTATTCAAATTATTATTCATTACAAAATATATATTCGATGATTTTTTATTTCTATCCTGTTCGTAAAGAAGTACATCAGGATTAATTGCATTTCTTAAAAAAAGACTTACAACATGTGGCATAGCACCTGGATGATTTTTAACTTTTAACTTAATTATTTTATTATTCATTTGATTATCCTCCTATCATATTATAGTTTGCTTCACCTGACGGTACTATCGGTAAAACATTATATTCATGGTTTATTTGTAAATCTATAACACACGGTCCGGATGACAATAATGCGTCTTTTAAAACTGCAAGGTCATCATTCTGTTTAATAGAATATCCGGAAATTGAAAAGTTGTCTGCTATTTTGGCAAAGTCAGGATTTGTTATAAATTTTGATGCAAAGATATGAGAATTATAAAACATTTCCTGCTGCTGACGTACTAATCCAAGATGATGATTGTTCATTATTATAACTTTAACCGGAATTTTCAGATCAGCCAGTGTTGCAAGCTCCTGAATATTCATCATAAAAGATCCATCGCCTGAAATGCATATTACAGTTTTTCCCGGATTGGCTATTGAAGCTCCGATAGCAGCCGGAAGTCCGAAACCCATTGTGCCGAGACCGCCTGATGTCAGAAATGTTCTCGGTTGCCTGAAAGGGTAAGACTGTGCTGTCCACATCTGATGCTGACCGACATCTGTGGTTATTATTGTATCAGCACTGACAATTCTGCTTATATATTTTATCAGATTGGAGGGATGCCATGGATCATTATGAATAAAACAGGAATGTTGTTCCTTTTGCTTCATAATAAATGAAATCCAGTTTTCTCTTGTATTCTCAGATAAATCCGGAATAAGTAATTTTAAAATTTCTTTTATGTCTCCATTTATTGATACTGTACTCTGTTTGATTTTGTCAATTTCAACCGGATCAATATCAATATGAATGATTTTGGCATCAGGACAAAATTCATCTACCTTACCGGTTGCCCTGTCATTAAATCGTACTCCAAGTGCAATTATTAGATCTGATTGCATCATAATATTGTTAGTATACCTTGCTCCATGCATTCCGGGAATACCTGTGAACATTGGATCATCACCCGGGAAGGAACCTAATCCCATTAAAGTGGAAGTTACAGGAATGGAATTTATTTTTGAAATTTCTTTAATATAAGCGGAAGAATCGGAAGTAATAACACCGCCGCCTGTATATATTAACGGACGTTCGGATGAATTAATCATTTCAGCAATATGTATTATTGCCGGTTTATCAATCGGTGAATTATTCGGAATATTAAAGTCGGGCCATTCATTAAATTCATATGGTTGCTGCTGAATATTTTTCGGAATATCAATAACAACCGGCCCCGGACGTTGTGACATGGCAATTTTAAAAGCTTCGGGTATTGCGTAAAATAATTCAGATACATCTCTAATGAAAAAATTGTGTTTGGTTATTGGTATTGTTAAACCGTATGTATCAATCTCCTGAAAAGCATCTGTACCTACAAGTGAAATCGGTACTTGTCCTGTAATAGCTATAACCGGAACGGAATCAATACGTGCATCTGCAATTGCTGTAAGCAGATTGGTAACTCCGGGCCCGGATGTAGCAAAGCATACAGCGGGTTTGCCGGTTGACCTTGCAATACCTTGAGCTATAAAACCGGCTCCCTGTTCATGGCGGGCGAGAACATGATTAATTTTATTGCTTTGGTAAAGAGCATCATACATTGGCAGATTTGCGCTGCCCGGAATTCCCGTGATTATGCTAACGCCGTATCTTTCGAGAAGTTTTATAATAATTTCAGCCCCGTTGAATTTCATTGTTATTCTCCTGTAAAATTAAAAAATTAAAAATTGTTTATCTAAGTAAGTTTCCGGCATTGAATAGTTATCATTCAGAAAACCTCTGAAAAAGTGCATAAAAAAAGCCCTTCACGGTTTACACCGGAAAGGGCTTTAGGATTTGCTTTTATGTAATATTTATCCTACGGCGTAAACCTCGTTTTTATGTATAATTGCACCACGACCACAAGCAGAACCAATGGTTCTGTCATTAAGCTGTTCATGATGTTTACGCTTGAAAATTTCATTTGTTTTAATTGTATATATATTTTTGTCAAATTTTAACGCAATAATTTTAAAAAAATAAAAATTGTCAACTATTTAAAAAATATAATTATTAAATTTGATTATTTATTATACAACTTGACAAAAAATATGATCGACCTAGGTTTGAATGTCAGTTGTATAAATATAATCTGTTTTATGAATAAAATTTAAATTTTTCTGATATTCAGATTCTTTCTGTTTTAATAAATCATTTTTCAAAGGAGATAAAAATGAGTTTAAAAGAATATGCTGATTTTGCAAATGAAGTTCGCACATGTTATCTTGCGACTGTAGACGAAGATCAGCCTCGTGTTAGATGTCTTGGCATGTGGTATGCAGATGAGACAGGTTTTTATTTTCAGGCTCAGTCTGTAAAAGCAATGTGCAAACAGCTGGAAAAAAATCCTAAAGTGGAAGTATATTTCAATGCAAAAGACTTCAGTAAGGTAATGAGAGTTTCCGGTACAGTCAAATTTATTGATGATACTGAAATCAGGGCCAGATGTATTGAAGAACGTCCTTTTGTTAAAAATTTCGGGATTACTGAACCGGACAATCCTCTTCTTGCTGTTTTTCATCTATATACCGGGGAAGCTTATTTCTGGACAATGGCAGACAGTATGAAAGAAGACCAGATCCCAAGAGTTAAGTTTTAATTTTAGAGTTTTCCTGAAAATATTTCATTATAAAGAAAGGCTCTGTATATCGGAGCCTTTTATTCTATTAAAATAAATTCAAATAGTAATCCAGGTTTTTTGTAAAAAAATGTTATTGAAAAAAAATAAAATTTTATCAATTCTGGTCGGAATATTTTATTCTTTATAATATCCGGCAAAGGATTTATTAATGGCTAAAACAAAAAATACTTATACTGTTACAACCCGCAGCGAATCATGCAAAGGCTGCGGATTGTGCATTGAATACTGCAAATCCGGCAAACTGGCATTTTCCAAAAAATTAAATAAAATGGGATATTTTTATGCTGAACCGGTACAGGATAAAGAGTGTACCGGATGTATGTCATGTACTCTGGTTTGTCCTGATCTTGTTATTGAGGTGTACGATGGATAAAGTCTTTATTAGCGGAAATGATACTTTTGGTGAATCTGCCATAAGGGCAGGCTGCAGATGTTATTTCGGATACCCGATAACTCCACAGAATGAACTTGGTGAATACATGGCTGCACACATGAGGAACGCGGGCGGAGTTTTTATCCAGTCAGAAAGCGAACTTGCAGCAATTAATATGACTATTGGTGCTTCTTGTACCGGATCGCGTGTTATGACATCCTCTTCAAGCCCGGGAATAAGTCTTAAACAGGAGGGAATATCTTTTCTTGCAGCACTTGAACTTCCTGCTGTTATAGTAAATGTTATGAGAGGCGGTCCCGGACTTGGTAACATTGCGCCGTCACAGGGAGATTATTTTCAGTCTACGAGAGGAGGCGGGCATGGCGATTACCGTACTCCGGTTTTTGCCCCCGGGACCATACAGGAAATAGCTGACCTGACTTTTCATGCTTTTGAAGTAGCAGATAAATACAGAACTCCTGTTCTGCTTCTTGGTGACGGTATGATGGGTCAGACAAAAGAACCAGTTGTCTTTCCCGAACCCCTGAACTTAAAGGAGATGCCGGAGAAAGAATGGGCACTCAAAGGAAGAGGCAAAGGCAAAAGCAGATATATGGCATCTCTTATTCTTGACCCAGTTGAAGAGGAAAGGCATAACTGGAAGCTTGTAAGAAAATACAAGGAAATTGAAAAGAATGAAGTCATGTATGAAGAATACATGACAGACGATGCAGATATAGTAGTTGTAGCATACGGAACAGTGGCACGAATAGCAAAAGGTGCTATTAAAAGAGTAAGGACTGAAGGTATAAAAGCAGGGCTATTGCGGCCGATAACATTATGGCCTTTTCCAAAAGACATACTTGTTGATCTGGCTTCCAGAATTAAAAAATTCATTGTTTTTGAAATGAGCACCGGCCAGATGGTTGAAGATGTGCAGCTTGCAATCGGAAATAAGGCACATATTGCATTTCACGGCAGACCCGGTGGTGTTGTTCCAACACCTGCTGAATTTGCCAGGTACATAAATCGGGAAATTTCACAAAAATAATCTGCATAAAAGGTATTGATATGAATCTGAAAAATAAATGGCCTGAGTATTATAAAAAAGATGTTATTTCACATTATTGTCCAGGATGCGGTCATGGAATTGCTCACAGACTGGTTTCCGAGGTTCTTGAGGATCTGGACATTGGCGGAAAAGCAGTTTTAGTAAATCCTGCAGGCTGCGCAGTTCTTGCCTATTTATATTTTGATTTTGATGTACTTGAATCCGCTCATGGAAGAGGCACTGCCATGGCAACAGGAATAAAGAGAGCTAATCCGGATCTGTTTGTAATATCATATCAGGGAGACGGCGACCTTGCGGCAATAGGTACGGCTGAAACCATACATTCGGCAAACCGCGGCGAGAATATTACTGTCATATTTATAAATAATGCGGTTTACGGAATGACAGGCGGGCAAATGGCACCTACAACATTACTTGGACAGAAGACAACTACATCAGTAGCAGGAAGAAATCCTGCTTTTGAGGGGTATCCTCTTCATATTACTGATCTGCTTGCAACTCTACCGGGCGTTGTATATGCTGAAAGAACAGCTCTTGACGGTCCCGCAGGCATCGTTAAAACAAAGAAAGCAATCACAAATGCTTTTCAGTCGCAGATCGACGGACTCGGATATTCAATTATTGAAATCCTCTCTCCATGCCCGACTAACTGGAAAAAATCTCCTGTTGATTCTTTCAAGTGGATAAAAGAAGAAATGACAAAGGAATTTCCTGTCGGTGTACTTACTGATAAAAGAAAAAAATATAAGGAAGAGAAAATAGCGGTATGATTACTAAAATATTATTGGCCGGATCAGGAGGGCAGGGGGTATTAACCGTAGGGAATATACTTGGTAATGCTGCGATGCTTGAAAATAATTATTCAACCTATCTTCCTGCTTATGGAGCAGCAATGAGAGGAGGAACAGCCAACTGTACAGTTTGTATTTCCGATAGTGAAATTGCATCACCGGTAGCGTCTTCACCGGATATTCTCGTAGCTTTTAATCAGCCTTCTGTTCTGAAATTTATAAACCGACTGGAACCGGGAGACCAGATGATCTACAATTCAAGTATAATCGATACTGTACCTATCAGAGGTGATCTGGAAATTTTTCCGGTTCCCGGAAATGAAGTTGCAATAGAGCTTGGAAATGAACGATCAGCGAATATGGTTATATTCGGAGCTTTTATTAAATTAACAAATACTGTAAAACTTGAAACAGTATTCGAAAGTATTGATATTCTTATGGGAGCAAAAAAAAAGAAACTTGCAACTGAAAGTAAAAAAATTCTTCAGGAAGGATATGATCGTTTTCCTTTTGAAATAAAAGAATAATACTGTATTATATTAAAAATTCAATCCGTCCGACAGGCCGGGGATAAATTCTGAAGAAACTATAAAAAAGTATTAGAAATGTCTTTTAAATTTAGTTACTTAAAAAGGTTAATGTTTAATATTAAATGTTTACTTAATTAACTTTGAAAATTACAATACGAGGTGATACAAAATGCCTATTAGTCAAATATCTGTTGCAGTAGAAAATAAACCCGGTGCTTTGCATGATATATGTGACATTTTTGAAAATGAGGTTATAAATATAAAAGGAATTATGGCTTCATCTTCACTTAGTCCAATGCAGGTTCATTTTATTGTAGATGAGCCTGAAAGGGCTGAGAATGTACTGAAGAGCAATGGATATGAAGTGATCATCAAAGAGGTAATTGCAATAGCGTCACCGCACCATCCCGGCGGGTTGAATGCTGTTCTCAGGCCGCTTACTCAGGAAAATATCAATATCGAGACATTGTATCCATTTATTAATCCAAGCGGGGATGACGCGATTATAATTGTGGAAGTTGATAAAATTAAGGAAGCAAAAGAAATTTTAAAAAAACACTGGATCAGGACTTATAGTACGGAAATATATAAATCCTGATTTCCTCAGCATATATAAAATTAAAGAATCTTCATTATTTGATTATAAACAAGAAAAGGGCTCCGGTTATCCGAAGCCCTTTTCCATGGCCCCTTCTTATGGTGAGGGGCAGACCTTCAGGCATTTAGGATGTCCAGCTTATCATGACTTAGATATTCTGATTATCGTCTTAAAAGCCCGTATTTGTAACAATAATACCAAATGCGCTGAAGTAAAAATCAGAAGCAATTAGTCGATATTATTGCATATAAAATAAATTTACCATCCACTCCAGAACATTTCCAAAGTCCTGTCAATGAAAATTATTGAAGAAAATTAAAATTTTTTATTTTTTTATCTTTATATAGAATGAAACTATTCAGTTATATTTTCTCAGAAAGGAATAATAAATATAAAGATTATTTATTTCCCGGCTGCTGAAGCTACAGTTTGATAAACACCATATTCATTTACTGCATCAATCATTGCCCTTAGATTTTCAGGATTTCCTTTATCCATTGATGCTCCGCCGTTAAGAATAAAACCTCCGCCTTTGCCGCAAACTTCAATTAGCTCCCGGCTGTATTCCTTGACGTCCTGAGGAGTACCGGTACATAACAGCGAAGTCGGTACATTACCCATTATGCAGGAAACACCTCCAAGAACTTCCTTGGCTTTTTTCATATCTGTCTGATCAAACCACCATAAAACAGATGCTTCAGGCAGGTCTTTTATTATTTTAAGACGTTTGGTATATTTTCCTTCAGCAAATAACAATGGAACAAGTCCTTCACTAGTTAGCTGTATAAGGACTTCTCTAAAATCCGGCCAGTAAAATTCCAGATATTGTTTTTCAGACATAAATGCATCATCACCTTTGTGTAACGGCATAAGTATCATAGGATTCCCGGATCTGTTTGCCATCTGTACCGCGTTATCAACAACAATCGGAATAATTTTCTTCATCGCTTTATGAATATTTTCAGGCTGTCTGTACATATCCATCATAATACCGTGTGTACCGCGGAGAGTATCAGCAAGTATATCAAACGGAGCATGTGAAATTCCGCCATAAAACGACGGAAAACCGGCAGAAAATGCCTCTCGTTCGAATTCCATTAATGGCATATTCCATTTTGCGGTTTCTTTTCCGAAATCAATAATTGCCTGAAAAGCCTGTTGAACTTCAGGCATTACAGCAGGCATAAGAAAAGCACTCGGCATACCTAAAGAATAGGAAATGGGCGCAAAATTTGCAAAAGGTTGGAGAGCTCCCATTGTACGAGGAAAATAATACCGGAAGCAAAAATCCGAAACATCATTAAGAAAGATGTCATATTCATCAGCTTTCATGTATTCGCCTTCTACAAACTGATGCATTGTAGCATCATCCGGCAGACCCCTCCCGGGCCATTTTATTGTAAGAGTATCAATTATTTCCGGGGCTCTACCAGGAGAAACCATCATTGGACTGCAGTAAGTATCAGCTTCAAATTTTTTCAGAAAGACTCTATATGCTTCACAGAGTTTTTCATTATCATACATGGCTTCTTTTAGATTTATACCGTAATCATATATTGGGACAGTTCCGGCAGGCAGAATTAAAGGGACCCGGTCTGCCTCTTTCAGAGTTATTGCACTGATAAATCTGTTAACCCTTTTTTTGTAGGCATCCTCTGCAGCGGAGTCATTGAATTTTATATGCTCAGGCGAAAGCCATCTTTCGAATCGTTTTGTCTGTTTTTCCTTGGGGGATAAATCTGTCCATTCTTTTTGATCATGCATACTGAAAGTCTCCTTTGAACCTTTAGTACTTTAGCCTGTATAAGCAATGGTTTTTAAGAGAATCTAAATTCCACATAGTGAAATTTAGAAAATATTTAACTGATATTTGAGGAAAGCTGACTTGTAAGTATACAACAATTGAATTTTTGCCGTATAATATATTTTTTAGAATTAAAATACAAAATAGATTTTAGTAAAGTCAAGATTATTTTATTAAGTTATACGAAATATAATAAAATTTTAAAGTCTGTAATTAAAACGGAATTACCGGAAGCAGTTTTAAAAAATCAGTCTGATATAGTCTCAAGAATACTAAGTCCGGAATGCTTTTCAAGAAATAATATATCTTTAATCAGTTCATTTTTATTTACTATTTCGGAAGGTGAAATCATATATTTTTTAATAGTATTAAATTTTCTTAAAGCGAGGTTTAAATTATTTTTTATAGTTTGAGAATCTTTATCAGATATTTTAAACGATTCATTATAAAAGTCTAAATTAATAATTTTTTTTTTATCGATTTTGACATCTAAAAAAGTTGGTATAATGTCTGCGAGCTGAAACAGAAGAAATCGTACGAAGTCACTTTTCAGATTTGATGTAATATCCTTGCAAAAGTATCTTCCGCAAATAACCGGTCGTCCGCTTTTAAAAGGGCATGGTTTATCACTTTCGCATCCGGATTTAAAATGCTGATCAAGAATTTTGATTAAATCTCTTCCGTTTTCAATGTTTTTTGTAAATCGGACAACATTAAAAAGCCATTTGCTCTTCAAAATATCTTTGCAAATTACCGGTGTGCAGCAGGTTACTTTACAACTGATACAGAATTTTGAACAAATTGATGACATGAGTTTAAAAACTTTGTTTTCAAGCCGGATGTATTTCTTAAGAATTTCTGTTTTTCTAATATTCATAATTTATATTTTATTATTTTAAATGTAATATTTTGATATAATTTGGTACTGAATCAGATACGGCAATAAAAAAATATTTTAACTTGTGATTTTAAATAAAAATCGTTATAATCAGGCATATTTTTCAAAAAAAAGATTTTTTAAAATTCACTTGTCAATTTTATAGAAATATTTTATCTGAATCACAAAATAGTGAAAACTAAACAGATAATATTTTTTTGGAGATTATAAAATAAAATGAATCAAAATGATCCTAATAATGTGAAGCCTGAAGAAAATTTTGCTGATATGATGAATGAAAGTCTTAATGATATTAATAATGATTTTTTTGAGCCCGGACAGCTTGTGAGTGCTCAAATTGTGAAAATTACAACTGAATGGATTTTTATTAATATAGGTGCTAAAAGCGAAGGGTATGTAGATGCAACCGAGCTTTTAAATGAAGGTGGAGATGTTTCAGTTAAAGAAGGCGATACAATAAAAGTTTATTTTTTAAAATCACAGGAAGGAGAACTTCATTTTACCACAAAGATTACTGAAGGAAAAATTGCCAAAAAAATATTACAGACTGCATACGATAGCGGTGAAATTGTGGAAGGATATGTCAATAAAGAGATTAAAGGCGGTTTTGAGGTGACTGTCGGAAACATGCGGGCTTTCTGTCCATATTCACAGATGGGAATAGAACGCGAAAGTCCGGAAATATACATCGGACAAACTCTTCAATTCAAAGTAACTGATCTTGAAGAGAATGGACGCAATATAATTTTATCCAATAGAGTGATTCTTGAAAAGGAACGAAGAGCAAAAATCGAAGTTATGCAGAATGAACTCAAAGAGGGAATGAAAATCAAAGGCACAGTTAAATCAGTACAGGATTTCGGTGCGTTTGTTGACATTGGAGGATTTCAGGCACTTATTCCGATTTCCGAAATCAGCAGAGGCAGAGTTGAAAATATTAAAGACTATTTAAAGAAAGGTCAGGAAGTTGAAGCTGTAATACTGAATATTGACTGGAATAAGGAAAAAATATCATTAAGCATGAAGGAGCTTATCGCTGATCCATGGGAAGCTGTAAATACAAAATATAAAGAAGGATCAATCTATACCGGAAAAATTGTCAGGCTAACTAATTTCGGTGCGTTTGTAACACTTGAACCCGGGCTTGACGGACTCATTCATATTTCAGAGCTTGGCGGAAATACAAGAATCAAACATCCTCGTGAAGTTGTAAAAGAAGGCGATTCATTAGAGGTTATAGTTGATAAAATTGATTCTGAGAAAAAAAGAATATCACTTAAGCTTCTAAGGCCTACTGAAGAAACGGAACAGGATAGTTTTGAAAAATTTACAGATAAAAAGGACAGCACATATAATCCTTTTGGGAATCTGGGAGATTTACTTAAGAAGAAAGAATAATATTCTCAGATACTTTATTCTTTCTTTTTATACATGTTAAAAACGCCTTATGTATTTAATGAATCCATTTATAATATAGAAGTTTTATATTATTTCCTTCAATGGCGAGAGTGCTGTTATAATCATCAGGAACAATTATATTATAAAAACTCCAGCGCTTCTCCTCTGCTTTTTCGTCCTTCACATGCATCAGAGCAGGAGATTTGTCTGGGGCCAGTGTCATGGTAAAATTATTTAACGGGAAAGCAAGGCCTTCTCCGCGGGCTTTAATGTATGCCTCTTTTCTGGTCCAGCAACTGATAAATATATTCCCCCTTTCTTCGGCAGGATACGAAAAATACTCGGATTTTTCCTGCTCTGAACAGAAGCGGCTAATAATACCGTCCGCATCATTCAATTCGCGTTTTTTTTCGATATCAATTCCTATTTCCCGCCTTAAAGAAAAAGCATAAATAATTAAATTTCCTGAATGAGAAAGATTAAATTTTAATTCATTATTTACGGGATGAGATAGTTCCGGTTTATTGAATTTATTATAATTATAATTTATTCTTCCCGGATCAATTTTTATATACTTACTAAGAAGTAAACGAAGAACCGCACGGTTTATGATATCTCTGTTTCTGTCCTTCTCAAATACAAAACGGGAAGATCTTTTTTTCTCATCAGAAGTTAATATAGAGGCATAATAGTCGAGTTCCCGGACTTGTTTATTTATTTCAACAAGCCAGATGTGAGCCTCATTACCTTTCAAAATAGCAGGCATCTCAGGAGTTTTCCAGATTTTTGGCAAATTACTCATTAAAAGCCTTATGAAGATCTATATTATTATTAATATCAGAAGAAAACTCAGGATATAGTTAAATATAAAATATTATTTTAATTTTCTACAATTGAAATGAAATGATAGAAAACATTGAAGAAATAAATATAAGAGCAGTCATGTTTTATGCAGCTATTTTCTGTGAAATGTATGCCTGCTTTTAAATTTTGTCGGGGTACTGTTATTTTTTGGAATAATAATTACATCGACTTCCTTATAGTTTAAAGAATCAAGGTCATGAATAATTAATGTGTTATTTTGAATACATGCATTTTTTTTTACAGCTTTCATAAGTACAGCCTTTTGAATTAATAATATTTTTAATGAATGAATACTTCCACATTTTTTTATACCGGACTTTAATGAGACGCACAGGAAACTTTTAAATATTTATTAACTTAATATGATTATCGGTTTTTCTTTGCTGATATCATAATTATATGTAACTGCAAATGATATTAAATCAAATTTATAGCCTATGGTCGATATTACCCGGTCCGCCGCATTCAGGCGTGTAGCAGGTTACGTTTTTAAACACACACTTCGTGCTGCACGAAGGACAAACTTCCGGCGGTTTTGCGGCAGTCAAAGTATATCCGCAATTACTGCATTTCCAGAATGTCTGCCCGCATACAGGACAAATATCATCTTTAAAAGGTTCTTCTGATTTATGTCCGCAGTTAGCGCATTCTTTTACATCCATTAATGTACTCCTGTAAATTTATTGCATTTCTGAAAACTAATGTTAACAGTATTTTTTAAGAAGTCAATAATTAAAGGTAAATATTTTAAATAAATAACAAAATTTAATATTTCTTTAGAACAGAGGTTGTATTTCAATTGACTTTTTAATTTTATTTGTTAATTAAGATTAAAAACATACAATAAAAATAAAAAGAGGGATAATATGAAAAATGAAGTTCGCTGTAAAGCATGCGGTTATATAATGAGTGAAGGAAGGCTGAAAGATGTATGTCCTGCCTGCGGCGTGCCAAAGACTGCATTTGAGCCTTACAAGGATACGTTATCTGAAAAGAGAAGATTTATTCTTGATCTTCATATCCATCCCATTGTCATTCACTTTCCCCAGGCATTTGCAAGTATTCTACCGGTTCTTATAATAGCAGGAATACTTTTGAAAGGACAATGCAGTGATATGCTTTTATCTGCTTTAACTGTACTTATATATCTGCTTCCGTTTACTGTAGCTGCTGCAATAGTCTCTGGTTTGATTGACGGCAAGACACGTTTCAAGTCGCTTATAACTATTGCGTTAAAACAAAAAATAGGAATAGCCATGTTATTGCTGCTACTTTCGGTAATTATGGGAATTTATACTTTTATTAATCCTGTAACTACTTCATCATTTGCAGTTGTTTTTGTTTTAAGTATTGCGTGTGTAGGTTGTGAGATTGCTCTTGGTCAAATAGGAAATAAGCTCATGGAACCGAAGCTGCCGGGTTAGTAAAAACATCTGTTTTGGGTATCTGTTGCATCAGTATCTGATCTCTAATGAGTCTACTTCCCCGCACTTATTCTGCGGGGAGAACTTAATTAATATTTCTATAAAAAATGTTGTTTTATAGCATTACATAATTTTTTCGAGAATTTGAAAAAAGATATAAAGAGTAAGTACAAAAATAATCACATTAAGAATAATAAAAAAAGCTGTAATATAAAAGATACCTTTTTTGCTTTTTAAAGTTAATTTGGTTCTTTTAAATCCGGACTTTACATTCATCTGCTTATTCCATATTCTTCCTGATCATTTTTTTAATATAGATTTCATCGCGTTCCATTTCCTCCAGCCTTTCAGAGATAAATTTCTTTGTATTTTTATGCTGTGGAATAAAAATTTTTTCCAAAGCATTTACTTTTCTCTGAACTTTTTTTAATTCCCTGGAAAGAAGAAAGACTGATTTTGTCTCTGAAGCGTATAGTGCAATCAGGCCAAGTATGGCAGAACATTTTATTTTTGCTTCATCATATTCAGATGTTGTGCCGTAAAAACCGGATGTTTTCTTTATATCTGCAGATGTTATTAAAATTTGCGGCAGTAGTATGCCCATTAATTTATCTGTCTGTATACTGATTGAATAAGATTTTTTTTCAGATGAGCCTTTGAGAGACAGAATATTTGATCCCATTGAAATTGCCGCGCTGTTATAAGTTCTGTATAATTCCTCAAGAGCTGTTTTGAATTTTTTTTCCAAATCTTTAATAGCATTAATATGTTTAACAATTTCAATCACAAGAATTTCACGTTTTTGTTCCAGAAGGTCAAATCCTTCGTAAGCAAAATCAAGTTCCGCCTTAATTTTACGTAAATTTGATTTCGTTGGAGGAACATCAATAACCGACATTTTTATTAACTCTCTTTGTCAGTAAAAAAGATATTTTTGAATATCATCTCTGGAGATTCTATACAGTTCTCCTTCAGGAAGTATGGCAAGAGCGTCCCACCCTATGGCAAGCGTATCTTCAATACTCCTGTTTTCATAATTTCCCTGGCTGAGAAATTTTTCTTCAAAATAATTACCGAATTTCAGATATGTCTTATCAATATCGGATATTTCCTCTTCGCCAACAATAGCAGCCAGAGAACGGATTCTTTTAACTTTCGCGTAACAGGCAAAGAGTTGAGCCGCGACTCCGGCATGGTCTTTACGAGTACGTCCTTCTCCAATACCGTCCTTCATTAATCTTGAGAGGGAAGGCAGACCTGCAATTGGAGGATATATTCCTTTATTGAAAAGTTCACGTTCCAGTACAATTTGCCCTTCCGTAATATATCCTGTCAGATCTGGTACTGGATGAGATATGTCATCACTGGGCATGGAAAGAATAGGAATTTGTGTAATGGATCCCTGTTTGCCTTTAATCCTGCCGGCACGTTCGTATATGGAAGCAAGATCGCTGTAGAGATAACCGGGATAGCCTTTTCTTGAAGGAATTTCACCTCTTGAACTTGAGAGCTCACGCAATGATTCACAGTAATTTGTCATATCAGTTAAAATAACCAGGACATGCATATTACATTCAAATGCCAGATATTCCGCGAGTGTCAAAGCTGTTCTGGGGGTTATTAATCTCTCTATTGAAGGTGCGTTTGCAAGACTGAGAAACATCGCTGAAGTACTGAGAACTCCGTTTTCTTCAAATGATTCGATAAAAAATTGTGCTACATCAAACTTCACGCCCATAGCAGCAAATATAACAGTAAAGTCCTCTTCAGAAGTAAGTATTCTTGCCTGTCTGGCAATCTGTGCTGCAATAATATTATGCGGCATACCGCTCCCGGAAAATATCGGAAGCTTTTGCCCCCTGATGAGTGTGTTCATGCCGTCTATTGCTGATATTCCTGTTTGAATAAAATCTCTAGGATACTCCCTGCTGTATGGATTTATGGGAAGTCCGTTTACATCCAGTACAATATCGGAAACAACCTGCGGAGCGCCGTCTGTTGGACGTCCAAGTCCGTCAAATACTCTTCCCAGCATATCCACGGACACAGGGATTTCAAGTGATTTTCCTAAAAACGTACTCTTTGTAGACTCAAGCGATAACCCTGTTGTTCCTTCAAATACCTGTACAACAGCTTTATCTTCATCCACTTCCAGGGTTTGTCCAATACGAATTTCTCCATTACCGGTTCTTAACTCTACCAGGTCGCCATAACCGACGCCCCTGACTCCTTCAATAAACACAAGCGGCCCGATAATCTTTGACAAATTCATGTATTCAGCTTCAAATGTCATAAGCTATATCCCGTTTTATTTTATACAAATTCGAATTTATCAATCCCTTTGAGTTCCTGCATCCTGGTCAAAATTTCTTTTTTTATTATATCAAGTTTTTCAATATCATCATTATTTATTTCTGATTTTAAACGCGCTATGCTGGATACAAAATCCAGATAAATAAAGTCATTCATTTCAGAACCCTTTAAAATCAGCTCTTTACCGTTTCTATAGAATGCTACAATAATTTCCAGTAATCTGATCTGTTTGTCCGGACAGCAATACATATCAACATTGTCAAAACTGTTCTGTTGAAGAAATCCGTCCTTTATCAATTCAGCGCAGAACAATACAAACCGCTCCTCCTGAGGAAGGGCATCAGTACCAATGAGTTTGACAATCTGCTGGAGCCTTTCATCCTCAAGAAGAATATTCATAGCATCGCGCCGTATTGTACTCCATTCAATATTGCGTTCTCCCCACCATTCCTGAACCTCATCAATATATTCCGTATAACTGTCAATCCAGCTTATGGAAGGATAATGCCTGGCATCAGCCAGAATTTTATCAAGAGCCCAGAAACATCTTACAAATCTGGTTGTGTGCTGTGTGACGGGTTCGGAAAAGTCACCTCCAGGAGGAGAAACCGCACCTATGGTGGTTATACCTCCGTATTGCCCGGAAAGTGTTTTCACGTATCCGGCTCTTTCATAGAATTCAGCCAGTCTTGAGGCAAGATAAGAAGGGAATCCTTCTTCCGCTGGCATATCACCGAGCCTGCTTGAAAGCTCACGCAATGCTTCAGCCCATCTTGAAGTTG
Organism: Spirochaetota bacterium; assembly: GCA_016932015.1. Lineage (GTDB taxonomy): Bacteria > Spirochaetota > UBA4802 > UBA4802 > JAFGDQ01 > JAFGDQ01. Next base: position 62,008 of record JAFGDQ010000067.1, read on the forward strand.
AATCCGCCATAATTGCCACATTGTATCCCATGTCCCTGTAGAATTCCGCGATTGTGACACCTGTATAAATGCTTACTTCTCGCGCAGGCACTGGCATGTTTGATGTATTGGCAATCATAATGGTGCGTTCCATTAAAGGTCTGTTGGTTCTTGGGTCAGTTAATCTGGGGAAGTCATTCAGAACATCAGTCATTTCATTTCCCCTTTCTCCGCAGCCTATATAAACAATTATATCCGCATTGCACCATTTTGCAAGGGCATGCTGCGTCATTGTTTTTCCGGTACCAAATCCTCCCGGTATAGCTGCTGTACCTCCAATGGCTATTGGAAAAAATATATCGATTATACGCTGACCTGTTATAAGAGGCATTCCAGATTTTAACTTTTGCTTGTATGGTCTGGGTTTTCTTACAGGCCAGTATTCAGCCAGTCTGCCGTTATAAGTTCCTTTCTCATATTCAATTGAATATATAATATCATCAGTTGTATATTCTCCATCAGGTACAATTGATTTTACAGTACCGTTTATTCCCGGAGGCACCATTATTCTGCATTTGATACTAAAGGTCTCCTGAATTTCACCTAAAAATGATCCTTCGCTGACTGCATCTCCTGCTTTCACTGACGGCTTAAATTGCCATTTTCTTTTATTATCAAGAGGATCAACTTTAATTCCTTTTTTAATAAAACTTCCGCTGATTTTTTCTATTTCCACAAGCGGTCTTTGAATCCCGTCATAAATATTCGAAATAAGCCCGGGACCAAGCAGCACAGATAACGGCCTGTTAGATGATATTACTTTATCACCCGGTTTCAAGCCTGTATTATCTTCGTAAACCTGTATGATCGCAATATTCCCATCAAGGCGGATTACTTCGCCTATAATTCCATGCGGACCGACTTCAGCAATATCTAGCATGCTTATACCTTCAAGCCCTACAGCCTTTATAATCGGTCCGTTTATACTAATAACTTTTCCTTCTATATGCTTTTTCATGATATTAATTTTTTCAATACTTTTGTTTTTCAGATTCAATAATTAAATCGAAGGCATTTTTTCTGATAATATCATAATTCCTGAATAGAATGCGTTCAAAACAGTTATTAAAAGACAGGTTATTTTCAAAATCATCTACTATAAATCCGCCTGTTTTAATATTTTCATCCTTAATAATATCAGCAGTTCCCTTATATCCGCTGTCTTTTATAGTTTCCTGAATCATCGAATGCAGAAACATGCCCTCAGGGGATATCCTGAGAAATATTCTGCTTCCTTTGATTTCTTTAAGAACTTGATATATTTTCTTTTTTAAAAATTCATTATATCTATTTTCATCAGATTTTAATTCTTCCAATGCTTCAGTAATTAATTTTTGAATAACTTCTTCAATAATTTTTAAATGTAGTTTTTTCTTTTCTATTTCAGCACGATGTTTTAATTTACCAACCTCTAAAAAAATTTCTTTCTTAAGTTTTTCAGAGCTTTCATTTACAAAAGTATCAATATAATTCTTGTAATTCATCTCAAGTGCAGCCATTTCATTTTCAGCTTTTTCAGTAATTTCCTTAATTTGCCTTTCTGACTCTGATTTGATAGAATCAATAAGCGGTGCAGGGTCCTGTGATTCTGTTTTCGTATTGTTTTCCATCCTGCTGTTTCCTGTTCTTTAAATGGATACACCAAGAGCTTCAGTAATATATTCAAGAGAGGATGTACCGAATCCTCTCTTGTCATCTATACCGGGAATTTCAAAAATTACAGATGAACCGGAATGAAGATTTATTTCATGAATTTCTTCGCTGATTTTTTCGATTAATTCACGGGTTACTATTATTATGGCACTATCTTCCTTTTCAAGAAGATGCTTTATTTCCTGAATTACTGAAGTATCGTTAGTAACAATACCCGTAATACCTGCAAGCTTAAACACATTAACAGTATGGATGTCACCAAGTATATATATTGTTTTCATTAAAGGGTTTGAATATTCTGCTAAATTTTATTCAAAATCATTATTGCAATTATTAATCCGTAAATTGCAATACCTTCCGCCATTCCCAGAAAAACAATTGCTCTTCCTCCTATTTCAGGCTTTTCACTCATAGCCCCCATGGCTGCAGATCCGATTTTTGCAAGTGCAAAAGCACTTGTTATACAGGAGATTCCTACAGCGCCCGCAGCTGCAATAGCAAGCAACGCGACATTACTGCTTTCAGTCAGTTGACTGGATGCTGTTTTTACTGTACTTTCAGTTTCGGAGCCTGCAATTGCAGGTAAAAAAAGAAATAAATTGGTAATAAAAAACATTCCGAAACAGAAACAGATTTTATACTTTTTCCTTATCATTACATTCCTCCTTTACCGGAAATTTGTTTATAAAGAGAAAAGGGTTTAAACTCAATTCCGTTCCCTTTAAAAAATTTACCGAAGAACTCGTAATATTCAAGCCTCATCGATTGAATACCGCAAACGAGCCCTTCAAGCAGAATAATAAAAATGTTACCGATTACTAAAACAGTTATTGAACCGGGGGAAAAACTGTCCGGGCTTACTATGTCGGCTAATGTATAAACAGCAATACTCAATCCTGCATGACTTAAGGCAAAGGCCCCGGCTCTTATGAATGAAATTGTATTTCCGAGAAATCCTGAAAACATTTCAATAATTTCAACAATAGTTTCAATTATGTATTCAAAAACTCCTTCAGGAAATATTCTATCTGCGCCCAGGAAGAAGAAAGCCAGAAGGTTGCGTATAGAGAAAACAATGACCGGAACAGCTACAAAAACAAGAAGCATCCACATCTCCGGCTGTTTCTGAAACTGAATGAGCCTGAAAAATATGACGATTATACCTGTATAGGATATAAGTCCCATCAATCCTTTTGTTCCGAACAGAGATTCATCAGCATGACCTGATAAAAAGCCGTTGACCATATTAATGAGAATGCCTAATGTAATAAATACTGCTCCCATCATTATTACAGCAAAAAACAACTCCATCATATTCTCCATAGGATGAAACCATAAAGCGGGAATAAGATGTTCATTGCTGAAAATACTGCCATACAAAAAGCCGAAAAATGCTGCTGATAAACCGCAATATATAAGTATACTTCCTGCATCAGAGAAAAAATTTGTGACTTTATTTTTTCCTGCTAATAATCTGAAAATGAATCCTGTTAGTGCAATTATAAGTCCCTGGCCTGAATCTCCGAACATAACACCGAACATAACAACATAAGTTATTGCGGCAAAAGGAGTAGGGTCAATTTCAGTGTTTTCAGGCATTCCGGCATTCTTTACCAGTAATTCAAAAGGTTTAAAAAAACGTAAATTTTTTAATATTACCGGTATTTTATTTATAAATTTTTTTGACTCGGATTTTGAAGATACAGAAAGATAACAGGAACCGGATGTGATTTTTTTTAAAACAGATTCAAGTGCGTTAATATTATCAATATTCATCCAGCCGCTAATTAATACAGTTTCCTTTGAAAACAGAAAATTTTTTCGCGCGTCATAAGTGCTGGCAAGAGTGAAGGATTGAATGTATATTTCTTTTAATTTTTTTTCCCATACAGTTTTTAAAAAAGTAAAAGCATTATTAATTTTTTTAAGCCTTTTATTGTAAATATTTAATCTGTTTATATATCTTTCAATTTCACTTGTAATAGAGCCCGGTGAGTGTAACAATTCAGTTCTGTTGGAAAATCCGAATGAATAAAGATAACGAATCATTTCATTCGTATTTTTATTCATTGAAATTCCATATATAAAATTACCATACTGCTTAACTATAAATTTATCGGTTATATATAATTTTTCATCATTTATATCTGAAGCAACAGTACCGAATACTTCAGTACACAGAATCATAGCTGCAGTAATCCCATTATCTTTAAAAAAATATTTTAAACTTTTAAGCTCAGTAATTTTTTTTTCGATTTCATTTTTTCTAATTAAGATTATTCCTTTAAGTTTTTCATACTGATCAATTTTTTTTATGACAGTATGCAAATATTGATTTTTCCTGTTTATGTTTAAATCCCGGGATTCGTATATAATGATATTTTCCATGGTTTCCGGATCAACTTCAGGCAGGGCAATTTCAGATTTTGTATATAAAGACTTAACAGAGTTGAACAGGGTTTTTACTTCATTCTCTCTCTGGAGTTCATTATCCGTGGTAAGGTCACTGTATAAATTTATATCATCCCTGGTAAGATGAAGAACTTCAAGTTTACCCAGCTCACAAAATATTTTTTTGTAATAATTTTTGTTAATAAGAATAGATACCTTTCTTATATCACTTTTCAAGAGGATTACTCCTCACAAATTATTTTATTAATCAGTATTTCCGGATCAGCATTACAACGGAATCCTTCAATTATTTTATTTATATTTTCAATTTGATATTGAAGCAGAAGAAGATATGAAATTACGGAATAGATATGGTGAAAATCTGAATGAAAATTTTTATACACATATCGCCGGAAATACTGATCAAGTTTATATTCAACTTCTATAAGATCATCACTATTGGTTTGTGTTTTCTCATATGTTTTATGAAGATTTTGATCAATCTCAAGTAATATTATATCTTTGATTTTATTTGAAGAAATGCTTTTAAAAAGGTGTTTAAAAAATTTATTATCTATTTTTTTTACTTTTTTTTCAGGCCATTTATAATTGTGATAAAGCCTTTCACGCCAGATCAGCCGGGTTATTATCAATTTTCTGGTAATAAATTCCCGGTAGATTTTTCTGTTTAATCCGTAAAATGATTTCGTAATTACTAAAATTGATTCAGCAATATAATAATCCAGCTTACTTTCAATTATTTCATATTTGCTTTTTTTACCAGGACTGAAAATATTCTGAATATATGTATCTTTTATTATTTTGTAAAAATTCTCAGGATTCAAATCGGTATGAATTAAATTTCTGTCAAATGTATGATACGGATGAATATCATGCCATTGTTCAATTAAATTATTTCTTTTAAACGATTTAGCCAGCATTATTTTAATATTATTTAACTCATATAATCTCAGAAACATCTTAAAAAGCTGATGATAATCCTTACTCGCTGAAGTTAATATTATTAGTTTCTCAATCTGATGACGAAAAAGGACTTCTTTTATAATGGTAAATTTTTCTCCAGTGATATCTTTTTGAAGATCAGGAAACAGGGAGTTAAAATTGCGGGAATTAATTAAATCTATATATTCTTTCTTGCGGAATAAGTTATTAAAAAGAGCATGGATTTTCCCATGCACGTACATTATATTTGCAAAAAAATACATTTTATAATTTTTTTCTGTGCTAAAACACAGTTAATATTATATTTTCTTTTATTTTATCACAAAGATTTTTATTGCTGAGCAGTTTATCCTTATTTTCGCGTATTGAATTTAATTCCATATCTATCTGTATTTTTGCTTCTTTAAGATTAGACTCCTTTTTTAATTCATTTTCATAAAGTATTTTTTTTATTGTTTTATTCTTTTCTTCCTCGAGTCGGTTATGGATACTCTTAATTTCTGTTTTATATTTTTCAGAGACAATGTGGACTTTTTTACTGTAAATTTTTTCGGTCTCAATGATCATTTTAACAATATCTTCCATTAATAATTAATGCCCTGGTTATTTACTTTCCTATAAAAACCTTGTTAAACTTTTTACATTTTATAATCATTTATTCTGTTGCCTATAAATTATGCTTATATATTTCACACTTTCAAACAACCTTTTATTTCGCTTGGTTTTATTATTACCTGATTTTACAGAAAAGTCAAATAAATAATATTAATTCGGATATGAAAAAAAGTTAGCTTTTTTAAAAGATAATATAATTCAATTGACAAACAGGCATTTTGTTTTCCTTATTCTTGTTAAATTGAAGATATTTTTTATAATAATAAAAATTCTAAATAAATCTTTTCATCGTTTCCCGTGAGCTTTCAGATTTTGTATATTAAATATTAGGTTTGCGTAAAATTAAAATATAAATTTAATTATTCCTTTTTGAGAAATGGCTTTTACTTATAGATTGATAACAGCTGAATAGTTTCATAAACACATAATAATTACCGGGAGAAACTACTATCAATGTTAAAACGGCCCGTAAAAGTACTTTTACTGGTATGTATAATCATAATTATTATATTATTTGGCGTATTTATTTTCCTTAAATATAGAGCTCCGCATTTTATAACAATTTCGCATGATATTGACGAAATAACTGTCACCCTTGCTTTGGAGAAACTTAATGATGCTGTTTGGAGTGACCCCCTAAAACTGTAAAGTGAAATTACACTTTAATGAT